>NZ_JBQFVT010000005.1:0-287032 GCF_056539905.1 Ruegeria sp. AP7
ACACATGACTGCTTCTGACGAATGCACAAATCGGATCAAAAATGTCTTGCCAAGCAGGAGCCATCCACACACGCCATTCGCTGCTTGCGCAACTTATTTTGCAAGATGCCAGGCGACGATCATGACTTGGTTATCGAAAACTAGTGTTCAAACATCAGCAAGCGGATGAAAACAACCAACTGTGGCTCCGCCTTCGGCGTCTTCCAAGGTAGGCACCTGAGATCGGCAGCGATCGGTTGCGTATGGGCACCGCGCCGCGAAGGCGCATCCGGGCGGTGGGTCTAGCGGGTTCGGGAGTTCTGTCCCTTTCGCCTCCGGCGCAGTCAATGCGCGACCGACCACCGGCGCGCTGTCGGCGAGAAGCTTGGTGTAAGGATGGCGCGGGTTGGCAAAGACCACCTCGGCGGGGCCAAGTTCCACAACCGATCCAAAGTAAAGCACCGCGATCCGGTCGCTTACCGCTTCGACTACCGCTAGGTCATGGCTGATGAACAGGTAGGTCAGATCGAACTCTTTCTTCAGATCGGCAAGTAAGTTCAAAACCTGTGCCTGCACCGAAACATCAAGCGCCGAAACCGGTTCATCGAGGATAAGAATCCGAGCATTTGCCGCCAGGGCACGCGCGATTCCGATTCGCTGGGCCTGTCCACCCGAGAACTCGTGTGGGTAGCGTTCGAGGAACTCCTCTCGCAGGTTCACGCTCGCGAAGATCTCGGCGATCCGCTTGTCACGCTCGGGTTTCGCCATGCCGTGAAGTTGCTTAAGCGGCGCTTCCATAATCTGGCGGATCGTTTTTCTTGGATTGAGCGAGGAAATCGGATCCTGGAACACGTATTGTATACGTTTACCGAAATCCGCCGGGTCCGCCTTGTTGAGTGCTGCGCCTTCAATCTGGATCGTGCCAGTGGTCGGCGGCAGGAGGCCGACGAGCATTCGCGCAAGCGTAGACTTTCCACAGCCCGACTCGCCAACAATGCCGAGGGTTTCGTTTTTCGTGACCGAAAGTGTGATGGGGTGCACCGCCTTCACCCAACCGGAGGCTGCACCAAAAAGGCTCCGCCCCACGGGGAACGTTTTCGACAGGTTGTCGAGCGTCAGTGCATCGCTCATTCCGCGGCCTCCTTAAACGGCGTTTCGGGGAAGAGGCATCGTACGGCACGTGTGCCGTCGCGCTCTAACGGCACGTCGCCTTGGCGACACGCATCCTTTGCGTTGTGGCAACGGTCAGCAAAGGCACAGCCGGCAGGTAAATTGTCGACCACAGGCGGCAGGCCCGGGATGGCTTCGAGCCGTCGTTTCCCTTCGCCGAGCTCGGGAACGCAAGCCATCAGGCGCGCGGTGTAGGGGTGGCGGGGGTTGTCGAGAACATCACTGGTTTGGCCTTCCTCGACGATGCGGCCCGCGTACATGACGGCGACACGGTCGCATAGTTGCGCTACGACTCCAAAGTCATGGGTGATAAAGACGATGGCAAGCCCGCGAGATTTTCTGAGGTCGTCGAGAAGAGCAAGGATTTGCGCCTGTACAGTCACATCGAGCGCGGTTGTCGGCTCGTCGGCGATGATGACATCGGGATCATTGGCCAGCGCCATGGCGATTCCGACACGCTGCCTCATGCCACCGGACATTTCGTGCGGGTAATCGCTGATCCGCTTCTCGGCGTTTGGAATACGCACCGCTTCGAGCAACTCAATTGCCTTCGCGCGGCCTTCCTCTTTGCCAATCTGCCGATGCGAACGGATCGCTTCGACAAGCTGTTCTCCGACACGGTAAAGCGGGTGAAGTGTGGCCAACGGGTCTTGGAAGATGTAGGCGACGTTGCGCCCGCGCATGTCGCGGAGTTGTTTGTAGGGTGCACCAATAAGATCATTGCCCTCATATCGGACCGCGCCGCCAGTGATGACCCCTGGCGGCGAAGCGACGAGGCCCATGACGGAAAGAGCGGTGACGGACTTGCCGGACCCAGACTCGCCGATGATGCCGAGGCATTCGCCCTTTTCGACATGCAGCGAGACGCCACCGACAGCACGATAGACGCGGTGCTTGACATGGAACTGCGTTTGCAACTCCTGCACTTCGAGCAGCCCCTTATCTTCGGACGCAGGGGCGGGTGCATCGCGCTTTACCATCGTCGCTGCCAAAGGCCGCGACAGCGCGCCGGATTTCAGGCGCGGATCGAGCGCGTCGCGGACGCCGTCGCCAAGCAGGTTGATCGACATCACGATGATCAGGATCATGATCCCCGGCACAATCGACGTGTGTGGGTTCGTAATCAGTGCCGAGCGCGCTTCGCCAAGCATCGAGCCGAGATCAGCCTGCGGTGGCTGCGACCCGAGGCCGAGAAATGACAGGCCCGCCGTCTCAAGGATCATCCAGCCGATTGTTGTCGACATTGCAATGATGATAACTGGAATGACGTTGGGAAGAACTTCGGTCAGGATGATCCGGGCGTTCGACATACCCGCCAGCCGCGCGGCATCGACGAATTCCTTGTGTGCAATGCCGACGGTGATGCCGCGAATGTTGCGGGCAAAGAAAGGCACATTCACCGCAGCAACGGCAATCAACGCGTTGAACAGGCCCGGTCCCAGGGCCGCGACGATGGCGAGCGCGAGCAGGATATAAGGAAACGCCATCAGCATATCGACGCCGCGCATGATGATGTTGTCCGTTCGACCACCATAGAATCCTGCGACGATTCCGATGGCGGCCCCGATGGTCGCAGCGATGATTGCCGCGGTGAAACCAACGGCGAGTGAAAGCTGAGTGCCCCAGAGGAGGCGCGACAGGAGATCGCGCCCGAGATGATCGGTTCCAAGGAGCGCACCCTCGGAGAACGGCGGCTTGAAACGGTTGCCGGTGTCCGTCACGTCCGGGTCGGCCAGCGGCAGTAGCGGTGTCAATAGAACCAGCAGGATAACAAGCGACAGAACGATCCCACCCGCCATAGCAAGCCGGTTCCGCGCGAGCAGGTTGAGAAACGCCATCATGTCTTGATCCTCGGATCAAGCAGGCTTTGGGCGACATCGACGGCGATGTTAAAAAGCACGTAGCAGGCTGCCACGAAGACTACCCCGCCCTGAACTAACAGGATGTCACGTTTGAGGATGGCATCGACCAGCATGCGCCCCACGCCCGGCCACTGGAAAACGATTTCTATGTAGACTGCGCCAGATAGGACAAAGCCTGCTTGAATGCCCAGCACCGGGATGATCGAGACCATCGCGGCCTTGAGCGCATGACGCCAGATTACGCCGCCTTCGGCCACGCCTTTTGCTCGAGCGGTGCGGATGAAGTCCTGTCGCAAGACCTCCAACATTGCTGACCGGGCCAGACGGGCAATAACCCCGGTGGCAACGACCGCAAGGGCGATGGCGGGAAGCGTCAGGTGCGAAATGAGGGCTGCGAAGTCTCGGTCACCATAGATTGGCCACATGCCTGACACTGGGAACCACCTGAGGTTCACGGCAAAAAACAAGATCATCATCATCCCAAGGAAAAACGACGGGATCGAAATGCCCAAAAGCACCACGAAGGTAATCCCCTTGTCCGCCCAGCCATACTGGTTGGCCGCCGAAATGACGCCCGCGGCGACCCCGAAAATAGAGCAAAGCACGAATGCGGTTCCGGCTAGGACCAGCGTTGCGTTAAACCGCTCCAGAACCTCGTCGATGACCGGCCGGTTGAGCGCGAACGAGGTGCCAAAGTCACCGGTCATCATGTTACTGAGCCAGATGAAATACTGTTGCACTAAAGGCTTATCCAGGCCGAGATCGCGGTTCAGTTTTTCGACGTTGTCGGGCGTGGCATAGCTTCCCAGGATGGCCGTCGCCGGATCACCTGGGATCAACGCCATGATGAGAAAAACGATGATTGTGATACCAAACAGCACAGGGATCGCTGAAAGCAGTCGTTTCAGAATATAACCCGCCATCGCTCACCCCGAGTGCTTTAGGAGAAATGTGGAGGGGCAAACTCGCATGTTTGCCCCCCAGGGAGGATCAGTTTTTTGTAACGTCGTCGAGAAGGAGGAAGAACGATGGCTGCAGCGCAAAGTCTTCGACTCGATCGCTTGTGACAGCGTTCTGTTTCCAGTTCGCAACAAAAACCCAAGGCGCATCTTCCTGAACGATGGTTTGCATCTCTTTGTAGAGAGCTGCGCGTTTGTCCTGATCGGTCGCAGCGCGGGCCGCTTCGAGCAATTCATCGACCTTCGGGTTGGAATAGTAGCCCGAGTTGAACCCGCCTTCTTCCGGCCAGGCCGAAGTGCGAAGTGCCAGGAATGGCAGCGTATCCGGGTCGTTCGTCATCCAAGCCATCTGCGCCATGTCAGCTTTGCCTTCGAGGCCAGGGTTCACGTTCCCGAGGAAGGTATTCCACTCGTAGGTCTCGATCTTGACATCAAACCCTACGGCTTCCAGGTCGGCCTGCATCGCGGTGCCCATGGCCACCGGATCAAGCATACCCGAGCCGCCTTCGGTTACGTAGAAAGTTAGCTCTGCGCCTTCGACACCGGCTTCGGCGATAAGTTCGCGTGCCTTGTCGGGGTCATATGGGTACGGTTCCAGATCGGGGTTATAAGCCCATGCGAATGCCGGCGGAGTAGGACCTGCCGCAACATCAGCCGTGCCTTCCAGAACGTCGTTGACGATGGCTTCCTTGTTGATCGCGTAGTTCGCGGCCTGGCGCGCGCGGACGTCGGCAAACGGCCCTTCTTTCGCGTTCAGGATCAGGAACCAGACGTGCGGTCCAGCCTGTTCATGAACGGTGTACTGATCGCCTTCGAACTGGCTCAGCGCGACTGGCGGCACCTCGACCATCAGGTCAATGCCGCCTGCCAGCATCTCTGCTGTCCGCGTGTTGGCATCCGTGATCGGGCGGAAGACGACCGCTTGAAGCGAGGGTGCGCCGTCCCAATAATCGGGGTTGCCTTCGATTACCACCGCCTCGTTGGCGCGCCATTCGGCGAAGGTGAACGGACCTGTTCCAGAGGGATTGCGCCCAAAATCGGCGCCGTGCTGTTCCACGGCAGCGGGCGAAACGATCAAACCGGTTGGGTAGGCCAGGTTCGACAGGAATGGCGCGTATGGAGCGTTCAGTTTGAATTTCACCGTGAGGTCGTCGACCACCTCGACGTTTTCGACAGCCGAGAAGAAGAACGCCAGCGGGAACGGGCCGGTGTCGTGATACGGATGGCTTTCGTCCAGCATACGGTCGAAGTTGAACTTCACCGCTTCAGCGTTGAAAGGGCTACCGTCATGAAAGGTCACGCCCTCGCGCAGGTTGAAGGTGTACTCCGTGCCGTCTTCGGAAATCGCCCAATCCGTCGCAAGCGCGGGCTCAACTTCAAGCGTGCCATCCTTGTAGCGGACAAGTCCGTCGTAGACATTCATCAGTATCCGGAAATCATTGACCGCGGTGACCGCCGCCGGATCGAGCGCTTTTGGTTCCGCGATCTGCCCGACAATAAGGACGCCGGGCGGCGTTTGGGCTGTGGCGCCACTGACCGCTCCGAGGGCCAGCGCTATCGCCGCACCCGAAGCCAGCAGTGTCCGCCGTGTGAAAGAAAAGAGCGACATTGGCTTTACCTCCGTTGTGATGTTCTTAGTTTATTTTTCATGATAAATTGCATCAGGCCAAATTT
This sequence comes from Ruegeria sp. AP7, assembly GCF_056539905.1. NCBI lineage: Bacteria > Pseudomonadati > Pseudomonadota > Alphaproteobacteria > Rhodobacterales > Roseobacteraceae > Ruegeria > Ruegeria sp. AP7. The sequence goes on from NZ_JBQFVT010000005.1 coordinate 5,645, forward strand.
TCATGATAAATTCAAGCCCACTCGCAAGGAGGTGCCCAAGTGACGATCTCAATCCTGGCTTTTGACAAAGAAACAGGCAGTTACGGGGGTGCAGCAACTACGGGAAGCCTCTGCGTAGGGGGGTGGGTGCTCCGCGGAGACGCCGAATCAGGCCTCTCAGCATCGCAGGGATCATTGCCTTCGACGATGTGGGGGACAGATACTCTCGCCGCCATGCGGGCCGGGAAAAGCGCCAAGGATGCGGTCTTGGGCGTCGTAAACGCCGACGCGGGACGAGCGCAGAGGCAACTCGCGGCGCTCGATCCGAAGGGTGGAGTTTTCGCCTTCACCGGGGAAGACAGCATCCCTGCGGCGAGAAGCCGTTCTGGGTCGAACGTCATCGTAGCCGGAAATCTTCTGAAGAGTGATGACGTGATTGACGCCTGTTTCAACGGCTTTCTAGCCACCGAAGGCTCTTTTGCCGAACGACTTTTGACCGCGCTCGAGGCCGCTTCACTAGAAGGCGGTGACAGTCGGGGGCTGCTGTCCGCCGCTTTGCTGATTGTCAACCGCAGCACAGCTCCGCTGACCCTGCGCGTCGACAAAAGCGCTACACCGCTTTCTGACCTGCGCGCCCTGCACCAGGCCGCTACGTCCGGCACATACGCGGACTGGGCTATGCTCGTCCCAACGCTTGACGACCCCGAACGCGCAGAGCCTTACCTTGAAAAGGCGGACCAGCCCGTCTGATCCGCAAGATACTCGGCCAGCCGCGTGCCGACCTTCGAATTGCCATAGCGATCCAAACCGGGCGACCAGACGGCGATCGATGCCCGCCCGGGTGCGACAATCAGGATTCCACCACCTACGCCGCTTTTGCCCGGCAGACCGACGCGAAACGCAAACTCCCCCGAACCATCGTAGTGGCCGCACGTCATCATGAGCGCACAAATCCGGCGCGCACGCTTTTCTGATATTAGTCCGGTGGCATCAGGAAGCTGCGCCAGAACCGAACCCGCACGGGCGAGTTGCACGCAGTTCATCTCGATCGCACACTGGTGACAGTAGGTGCCAAAAACCCGCTCGGGCGTATTCGACAGATTTCCATGCGATTTCAGGTAATGAGCGAGCGCTAGGTTCCGATACCCTGAGGCCTTTTCCGACTCCGCCACACGCTTGTTGATGTGTATGTCATCGTCGTGCGCCGCTGCGCGCACAAAACAAACAAGCTCGGCGAGGGCATCTTTAGGCTCTCGCCCACCAATCATAGCGTCCGTAGTGACAAGCGCTCCCGCGTTGATGAACGGGTTGCGCGGACGCCCATCCTCTCGTTCCAACAACACTACGCTGTCAAAAGCTGTGCCAGAGGGCTCGCGCCCTACGCGCAACCAAAGATCATCGCCGACCCGGCCCAGAACCGCAGCCAGTGCGAATACCTTTGAGACACTCTGTATAGAGAAAGGCGTTTCGGCTTGCCCTGCCCGCACTACCGCACCGTCAGGCAGAGCGATCGCGACCCCAACCTGATCAGGCGCGATCGAGGCCAACTCGGGGATGTAGGTCGCAACCTGCCCCCAATCGGCCTTTTCAATTGCTTCAGCGACCCCTTGCTCGGCAATCTGCTTTAAACCGGCAAACGTGGTTGAAATCACTCCGCGATGAACCGCTTCATAACGACGGCCTCCTGATCTTCCATTAGGCGGCGGGCGAGTTTCATGTGCTCCAGCATGATGTCCCTCGCGCGGTCAGGGTCGTCTTTTCGCAACGCCTCGATCAGCGCGATCTGGTGGTCTCGGCCTTCGCGCCAAAGCTTGTGGTTCGGCTTGGAATAAAGGCGCTTGTAGACCGTCAACTGGGTCAGAATCTCTGCAAGAAACCCTATCATGAACCCTAGGATCGGGTTCTCAGCATAATCCGCCAGTTTGGCATGGAACAGAAGTGAGTCGACATGCTGAGCACGCTCTTCCTCGGCTGATTCTGCAGGGGTATCATAGCGCATCGTAATTTCGCGAAGCTCTTGAAGCTGAAGCGCTGACAACCGCCCAGCGAGCGACGCAGCGTTCTCCGGTTCTAGCGCCACGCGCACTTGATAGATGTCGTCGATGGAGACGTTCTTGAAATAGAAGAAGTTAGCAAGCAGCGCGTGCGCGCGCTCTGTCGTCACTTCGCCGACAAAACTGCCGCCACCAGGACCCGTCTTCGTGGCGACAAGACCTTGCGCTTGCAACAGTCGCATGGCCTCGCGGATTGTCCCTTTGGACATCTGAAACCGCTCGATGAGTTCAGGCTCGCTGGGCAAGCGATCTCCCGGCTGAAGTCCCTGCTCAACCACCCACGACTTGATTTCATCGGCGACTTGAATGGGGCGCGATCTCTTCCGTTTCGTCTGTGTTTTCTGCGAAGCCAAGGCGCTCCTCACGTTTTTTTGTAGCTTAACGGCGTGATCGCCGTTAAACCATGGAATCAATTTATCATGATAAATTCAAGGAAAATATCATGGATGGTGACATCGCCGCCAAGCGTCTCTCGGCCATTTCCAAACATAGCGCAACAGAGGAAGGCGTTACGCGCCTGCCCTGGACGCCCGAGCATAAGGCCGCGCTGGACGAGATAAAGAGTTGGATGGAGGATGCAGGACTGTCCACCGAACTGGATGCCGCAGGTACACTCGTCGGGCGGTCACCAAATGCAACAGGCAAGCCGGTCATTCTAATGGGTTCGCATCAGGACAGTGTTCCCAACGGCGGTCAGTTTGACGGGATAATGGGGATCGCCCTCGGCTGTCTTGTGGCAAAACGCTTCGAGGGCCTATGGGACGCGCTTCCCGTCGGTATCGAAGTCCTTGCCTTTGCCGACGAAGAAGGCGTTCGGTTTCCGACAGCTCTGATCGGTCCGCGGGCGCTGGCCGGTACGCTTGACCCAACTGTTTTCAAAATGGCCGATCGGCAAGGCATCATGATGGGTGACGCCATGCGCGCTTTCGGGGCCGACCCGAAGCAGGCGTTGACGATTAAGCGCAATCCCAAGTCAATTGTGGGGTATCTCGAAGCACATATCGAGCAGGGCCCGGTTCTTGAAGATGCAAACGTCCCGATAGGGATTGTCACGGCCATATGCGGCATTGCCCGCTATAACGTTACGGTCACTGGAAAAACCGGTCACGCGGGAACTGTCCCGATGGTGGGCCGCCGTGACGCGCTTGTAGGGGCTGCCCACCTGATCAGTGAAATCAACGCACGCGCGACGGCGCAGAAAAATCTCAGGGCAACCGTCGGCACGCTATCGATTAGTCCTGGTGCAGTGAACGCAGTGCCGGGAAGTGTCGATTTCACCCTTGAAGTGCGCGCCGAAGAAGACACGTGTCGCGATCAATTCGCCGAAGAAGTGGAAACGTTCGCAGATGACTGGTGCAGCACAACAGGTCTCCAGTTTTCGATCACGCGCACTTACGAACAGCGCGCTGTCCCCAGCGACGACGAGCTCATGACGACGCTATCGGAAGCGGCTGAGGACACGGGCCACGCAGCCCTGCGTTTGATGTCAGGTGCTACCCACGACGCGTCCGCGATGGCTGATATCTGTCCGGTTGCAATGCTCTTCATTCCCTGCCGCGCGGGTGTAAGCCATCGCCCGGACGAATACGCCGATGCCAACAGCATGAACGCAGCCGTGGATGTTCTCGAACAAGCCGTCAAACGACTTGCGACCAGATACGCAGATAGACTCGAACGTCCCGCCATAACATCTCGATGACGGCTTTCTCGGCGATCCCAAGCTCTCTGAGGCGAATTCCAATCGGCAGTCTTGGTTCGCCATAGTTGCAAACGAATATTCGGCATCTATGCAAAATTTAGCATTACCCGCAGTTGCTTACCACATCCAGACGCCACATTGCTGCCCATTGAAGCTTCCAATTCCTGCACCTGTAAAGTTAACTTCAAAAGGAATTCACTCAGAGCGCAATAGACTGGGCATTACTGTTCCCCACAATTCGAGTAAAGCGAGCATTCATTTATGCAGTGATAAGTTACCAAACTTAATTCATTCCGGACACTTCAAGGTAGCACTGTAATTCTCGCCAAGTCAGGTTCGCTCAATAGGAAAGGCGTTTGTGCCGAAAATGCGATAAGACCATATCTGTAGGTCACTAGAATCAACAATCATCAAATTTGGATTTAGGAACAACCGCGCCTTTAAAACTAAGGACTTGATACACAAGATCTTGAGCATCTTTTAGTGCGGCAGATATTTCACAGCCCAAAAGTCGAGCCGCGAGGTATGCTCCGTTAAATGCGTCTCCAGCTGCGGTACTGTCAACAACATCGACAGGATCAGGCTCAAGCGAAGTATCTCCCTCTCCGTGGCTGCGAACAGTGGTTCCGTTCGCGCCATCTCGCAGAACGATTTCCTGAATGCCTCTGGAATGAAGGCTGTCCAAGGCTTGGGATTTTGAAACCTTCCCATAGATATCATCGATGTCATCCACCGAAGGAAAGGCCACATCCGTAATCGAAAACATAGCGTCATAGTGGGTTTGCGCCTTAGCTACTGTGCCCCAAAGCACTGATCTGTAGTTGGTGTCGAACGCAATGACTGTGCCTCTGCCTCGCAACTCCTCACATGTCTCGATTAGTCGTTCTCTTTGATTATTTTCAAGAATGGCAAGAGTAATACCGCTGAGATAGACAACGTCAAAGCGCTCTAGATCACGCAGATTTGGTCGATCTTGTTGAAACAGCTGTCGCGCACATGATCCGCAAAGGTCAATTCACGCCCGAACTCTGTCCATTTCTACAGTTCGCAGAACTGGCGGTCTAACCCATCGGCACAAAAGCAGGTTTCCGAACAACTGTACACTTTGCAACGGCACCTCGAAAATTAACCTTGCGTGGGCGTCGAATTCATTAATGATGCTGGCATGCTTGCCAGCTGAAGATCACAATATAAACTTTTTGCGCATTACCTTTTCTGTTTTGCTAAAATTCAGTTACATCCGATAAGTATCGCTTATCATGATTGATTGAAATTTGCCGCGAAGCGGTGCAGAATGTACCCCATGAAGCCGCCTGCCCTCTATCTTCCAGCTGCCTCCCCTGCCCTGTCGCAGGCGGATCAGAAAACGCTGACCGACCTGTATGTGCGCGGCACGCCGGCCAATACGCTGCGCGCCTATGAGCGGGATCTGCTCTACGTGACGGCATGGAAAGCCGCGCGTTTCGGGTCAGCCCTGGATTGGCCTGAAAGTGAGGCCATCGCGCTGGCTTTTATTCTCGATCACGCCCGCGATCTGAACGACGCACCAGAAACGGATGTAGCGCGCGAAAGCGCAGAAACGCTGATCGCGCAAGGGCTGCGCAAGTCCCTCTCCTGCCCGGCCCCGTCGACGCTCGATCGGCGCATCGCCTCCTTGCTGGCCTTTCACCGGATGAAGAACCTGACTTCGCCCTTCGACGCGCCCCAGGTCAAGCAAGCCCGTGCCAAAGCCCGCCGCGCCGCTGCCCGGCCCCCTGCCCCGAAGTCGCAGCATCCGATCACCCGCGATGTGCTGGAGCAGCTGCTGGCCACCTGCCACGGCACGCGCCGCGATGGCCGCGACCGGGCGCTGTTGATGCTCGGCTGGGCTTCGGGCGGTCGGAGGCGCTCGGAGATCACCGGGTTGATGCGCGTGGATGTCTCGCTCAAGGAATTCGACAAGAGCGGCGTCGTCTGGCTCTCGCTGCTGGAAACCAAAACCACCCAGAAGGGCGAGACCCCGCGACTGGTGCTGAAGGGACGCGCCGCGCAAGCCTTGGTGCATTGGATCGAGGTTGGCGGGATTGAGGATGGACCGCTGTTCCGCCCTGTCTCGAAAGCGGATCGTGTGCTGAAACGTCGTCTGAGCCCGGATGCGATTTATCAGATCGTCAAACACCGCCTGAAACAAGCCGGATTGCCCGAGGATTTTGCCTCGCCCCACGGGCTGCGCTCGGGGTTTCTGACCCAGGCCGCCCTTGACGGCGCCCCGATCCAAGCCGCCATGCGCCTGTCTCTGCACCGCTCCCTGGCCCAGGCACAGAAATACTACGATGACGTCGATATTGCAGAGAATCCAGCCACAGATCTGTTGGGGTGAGTTGGAGCTAAACGAAAAAAAGCGGTAACCCATGGGTTACCGCCATTAAAATCAAGAAATGTAAGCATGGGTAACCCGCGGGTTACTACTCGTTCAAAACAGCTTCGAAAGCTTCAACCGCTCTCTGGAGCTTAGAACGGTCAATCGAACTAAAGTCTTGACCAGACAATATTCTGCACTCTCCCTTTCGCGCAGTGATTTTTGAAGCGCCCACGTGGAACTCATACTTCACGCTCTCGACTTTCTCACGTCGCTTGCCTCTACCACGTTCAGAATCAGTATCTGCCAAGAAAGCATCAAGTGCCTCGTTTTGCTCATGAACTGTGGATGCGCGCGCCAACACATCTCTTAACACAGCAGCTGAACCCGACGAAGCTCGAAGTTTCCGCGCAACTTCAACGCCAAGGTTTCTGGAGACACTCTTAGGAAACGGCAACGCGCCCTCAAGTTCATTGAGCAGGTAAACAAAGCTACGAATATAAGAGCGTTTCATCTTGTGCAGCGATGAGTAAAGCCTTCCGACCAAAGCTTCTGCATCCCCTGCCCCCAACTCAGAATCGTTGGAAGCAAGAATTGCCACTTGCGCCATCTCAGCAAATGTCAGGTCCTCTCGAACAACGTTCTCTTCAACCATGTCAATGTAAAGGTCGATGCGATCACTCTGGGATTCGGCAACTCGAGCTGTAACACTGGAAAACCGTTCATCACCAGTCTCCTCATAAAGCTGTCTAAGAGCAGTTACTCGTCTCCAACCCTTTTTGAGCTGGAAACGACCATCTGAATCCTTATAAAGCTCTATGGGCTCCTTCTGGCCGCGTTCCTGAATAGAAGCCTTGAGTTCATCCATCTCATCCGAACTTGCGACGGCCGATAGATCCAAGCGATCTCTTGGAAGATCTGTCGTAAGAATTTCATTGATGCTGACCGCAACCAAAACTCGCCCCTCGTCACGAGCTTTGCGATACTCCTTGGCATCGGAGGCATTTTGCCGTCGCTGTTCGACACGGTTCTCAGTGCTTTCATTTAAACTGTTTGCTGTCTCGCGTACCGCAGCCCCCATTGGGCCCACTTCGCGGCGGCGTGCTTTCTTGAGGTCATCTTCATCAATCGGAGTGAAGCCAAATTTGTTACCGCTCATTCTACCCGCTCCTCTACTTTAGTACGCGCCTCCCAGGCCCGTAGGACGACGTCCTTAAATTCACTGTATGCATTATCAAAGGACAGACGCGCCCGTTTCCATGTGTCCCGAGTCATCTGCCTATAGTCCTGCTCGTAGACAGACATCTGGAACCTACCAGATTGCTCGACCGCACGTGTCATTTCGATGGGATTTTGACAGACATCGGCCCCGAAGACATTTTTGAAAGCGTCCATCATCGCCACATGCAGAGAGTTGCTGGCCTCAAAGCGAGTCATGAGAACACGTATGTCATCGAACCTTTTAGGAAGAGTGATACCAGCATCCTGTGCAATACGTTCGAAACCGTTAGTTATGTCTTCTAAAGCGTCGCCAAGCTGACCAAGATAACTCGTTGTGCTGTCATACTCCCAATAACCAGGACCAGACGGAATATAGAGGATATCAGCGGCAAAGGCTGCATTCAAAGACTGGTATCCAATTGCAGGCGGGCAATCGAAAACAATCAAATCATATTGGTCGTCTGGCAACTCATCGAGATATCTTGCGACGCATCCAAAAAAACTCCATGCCTTATGAATGGACCTATATTGGGCGGAAGCAAATTCAACGAAGGCGGCGTTCGCGCAGCTCGGAATGATGTCAATCGTCGACCATGAAGTTCTTTGAATGAAATCCTGAACACGCTGTGCGCCGATCGACTGAACATCTTCTGGCAACTCGTCGGCAGTAGGGTAGGGGCAATCTGCAGGATCATCATATTCGTCCGCGATCCGGTTCGCCTCACGGCAGAGGTCGCGACACATAATGCCCCAGACAGTATTCCACTCTCTTACTTCAGCCAGACCCATTGAATGAGTGAGTGTCGCCTGGGGGTCAAAATCCACCACCAAAACACGATAACCATCAAGCGCAGCCGCATTCGCCAAGTGCTGAGCAACGACAGTTTTGCCAACACCACCCTTAAAGTTCGAAACCGCCACTCTCATAGCCCGGCCTGCCGGCCTTTGAGGCAGAAGGCTCTTACCCCTAAATCTCAGACGCCGTCTCAGCTCATTAATCTCAGCAAGAGAAAACCATCTTTGCCGTCCATCATCTTCAGTCGCACCTTGCGGAAGAGACGGGTCTTCGGCCAACTTCTTTCTCAAGGTGTCGGCCGGGACATCAAACATGAACTGGCTAATTTCCCAGATTGAGAATGGTCGAAGAACTTTCTCGTCTGCAGGCGAGAAAGTAGCGCGGCGGACGGCAGCCTGTTGAGCCAGGCTTCGTTCGTTCATAGCTTGAAGGTCGGTGTGGTCACGCATGATGTTGCTCTTGTTATAAGACGGTTGTCTTTTAATAACGCGATTTTCGGAAACTGCAAAACGTAAAGAATAGAAATTCCGCTTTTTTGCCTATGATCCGTTAAATACGGGAAGAAATTCGAATGCCAGGCTAAGTTTTGGTGACAAGCATCAATCACTAACTAGATATATGGTGACATTCACCCTCTAATAGGGTGTCATCCTGCATGTCACCTATTACCTATTAACCGAATTTTCTTTTGATTTTGAAAAATGAAGTGGGTATCCTGCTTTTCAAAGTTCGTTGACAAACTACGGGATTTCATCACACTGAACCCAATTGATGGAATCGGATAGCAAGACCGATCCGCTCGAGGCACAGTGGCAGTATAAAAATGGAAATAAAACGATTTACAGGACATCAGGCCGGTTCACAGAAGTACGATCTACTAACTGCAATCTCTGTTGCGGGATTATGTGGTACACCCGGTTTTCAAAATTCAATGATGCGACTCATTGCGTTGATAACCGCCCGATACAATTGGCGCACTGATGAGCTGACGGTCGGACAAAAAGAAATGGCCCGCCTCTGGGCCGTAGACCAACGAACCGTCAAGCGAGAAATTAAGCGGTTGACGAATTATAATATGCTTCTTCAGCTTAGGCCCGGAGTTAGAGGCCGTGTTGCGGCGTACCGACTCAACTACGCGGAAATTTATCGCCTAAGCAAACCAGTTTGGCAAAATGTTGGTTCTGATTTTGTATCACGCATGGAAATGCAAGTACCAAAACCATCCGAAAAGGTCGTTCATGTACAATTTGGTCAAGAAAAACAATTAGAAGTCGAACCTGAGAGGCAAGATCTTCAAAGTCCGTGGGGTAGGGCGCTCCAACGCTTGTCAGAGTCAGAAATGTTGTTGTTCAAATGCTGGTATCGTGACCTTCAACTTGTTGAAACCCAAGATCAGACGATCACCTTGCGTGCGCCAAGCAAGTTCATTGCACAGTACATTCAGTCTCACCATTTGAAACCTTTGCTTGGGGCTATCCAACTTGAATTTGGGCGAATTCAGAAGGTGCGTCTGATAGGCTAACTGGACCATGCCGTTGCTTTGCTTAAATTTGTTTGAATTAAACCAGTCAGATTTGCAGATTGAAACTAGTAGGGATCCGTTCTTTATCGCAGTCGTTGGTCGGCATGTTGCAACTTCGTGTGTTTATTCCAATTGAGGCTTGGTCTACAATGATATTTGGGAAAGTCTTGTGATCTAATTCAATGGCGCGCTCTACACAGTATCTGTGATCCTATTCGCGGTCTACTTCTGCGTTCGAAACGGCTTTTCCTATCGTGATCTAGAAGAAATACCGGCTGAAAGTAGTGTTAAGGTCGAACATGCGAGGATGAACAGCTGGTTAGTAATGTATTCATCCTTGGCGGGTCGCAAATCAAAGAAGAGAACAAAATCTCCAAGCAGGATCACCGGCTCATCAAGCAGCTTACGAGGCCCATGCTTCGCTTTGAAAGCTTCACCCCGGTTGTTGCAGACATCGAAACAGCAAATTTGATCGGTAAGAGGCCGCTGGGACGTTCGACACGCGGATTCCGCTCATTTGCAGAGCTCGCTGGATAATTGAACCTAATCAGAGTGATAGCTTTATTTCTCTGCTATGTTTGCGACAGCTCCACAGATTCTACTTGGTACGGTTGAGGTGAGCCCATTTTCGGATCAGACTTTCAGAATCGGATGCAACATGAACCCGATCAGCACAACAATATTGTCGCGTTTTAATCAAAACCAGCTAACTCTCCGTCTCTAGGGGAGGGGGGTCTGGGCGCAAGTTCAGACCATCTTACATGGGTGCGATCCAGAAATTTGGGTCAGTTGGTTTCAACATTTGAACGAGGCCGAAAGGGTAGGGGCCCAGGCTATGCTTGTCGCGCCTTCTCGTTTATTGCCCATTACATTGCTTATAAGTGATCGGGGCGGGTTTTGGAGGGTAATACCCGTGTCGACCCACCGATCAGGACATTGCACATCGAAACCGTGGAATAAGGCGGAATATCGCGTGGGCTTGCCCAATAGAGAGCGGGCGACTATCTAGCGGACACGATTTATGAGTCTGTCATAACAGACATGTCTCGATCCTGATCACAGTGGGCATGTGCATTGCAAAAGATCAAATCAAAGTTTGCGGCAGTACTAAGCGATTCCGTCTTGTGGCGTTTGCTGTCAGAGAACATGCGGGAGCAAATGCTGCCGTATACCATTGCAATTATCGCGATGGTGTTTGTGGCGGGGACTACAGCTGGTATCGCGTTCATCATGCGCGATGTCGTTGACTCTCTGTTCGACAGTGAGAATTCGGCCAAGATCTTTGGCGTTTCGATGGCCGTGTTCACTATTTTCTTGGTTAAAGGTGTCGCCACCTACGTCCAGGTTGTAGCATTGACCCGCGCTGGGAACCGGATCGTTTCAAAACAGCAGATCAAGCTATATGACAAGCTTTTGCGGCAGGGCGTATCTTTCTTTAACCTGACCGAAAGCTCGGATTTGCTGTTGAGAGTGACACAGTCAGCACAGGCTGCGCGGACGGTTATCGAAATAATGGTCACGACCGCCGTTCGAGACATGCTTACATTGATTGGTTTGCTTGCCGTGATGTTCTATCAGCAACCAGTCTTGTCCCTCTTTACACTAATAGTCGGCCCGCTGGCGATTCTGGGGGTTCGGGTGCTGCTTCGTAAGGTCCGCGATATTGCGGATATGGAACTGCAGTCGATGGGCGCGATCATGAAAGTCATTCAGGAGACGTCGGCCGGAATTCGGGTGGTCAAGTCCTTTGGACTAGAAGAACGCATGGCCGAACAGATGAATTCGGCAGTTAAAAGCGTCGAAAAACGCCGTAATAAGCTTGCTCGCTTGCAAGCGGCAACCAGCCCATTGACTGATATTCTGGCAGGATTTGCGATTGCGTCGGTCATCGGGCTGAGTGCAGGTAAGTTGTTTGGTGCAGCGGCTTCTACCCCGGGCGAACTGATGTCATTCGTTACCGCTGTGATGATGGCGTATGAACCTGCGAAGCGTCTGACCAAGGTGCGGGTGAAGATGGAAGTGGGTTTGCGGCGTGTTAAAATGCTATTCAGCATGCTGGACGAACCGGAAACCCTGCCTGAGGAAGTTAATCCCAAAGCGTTGCCGGATGGGCCTCGCAAAGTCGTGTTTGACGATGTTGTATTCGGCTACGCCCGGCGTGATCCGATCTTGAAGGGGCTATCGTTGACCTTTGAGGCCGGCAAGACGACCGCTTTGGTTGGCTTATCTGGTGGCGGAAAGTCGACCATTTTAAACCTTGCATTGCGCCTATATGATCCGAATAGTGGTTCGATATCGATCGATGACCAAGACATAAAATACACCTCTTTCAAGACGTTGCGTCAGAATATGTCCTTTGTCGGCCAAGAGACATTTCTTTTCTCAGCGTCGATCGCCGACAATATTCGCTTTGGCCGAGAGGGGGCGACACAAGAGGACGTGATCGAGGCCGCCAAGGCCGCAAACGCCTATGATTTCATTATGACTTTGGAGCAGGGCTTTGACACCATGGTGGGCGAAAACGGAGCCTTCTTATCTGGCGGTCAGAAACAGCGCCTTGCGATTGCCCGCGCGTTGTTGCGCGATAGCCCCATTCTATTGCTGGACGAGCCGACGAGTGCGCTGGACTCAAAGTCGGAACATCTGGTGCAGGAAGCGCTAAGCAGGCTTACGGAAGGGCGTACAACAATTATCGTTGCGCACCGCCTTTCAACGATTATGCACGCGGACAAGATTGTTGTGATTGAAAGTGGAGAAGTGTTGGAGCAAGGGAGCGCCAAACATTTGTTGAAAGAACAAGGCCCTTTCAAAACCTTGTACGACCATCAGTATTCTAACGCAGTTAGCGCAGAGTGAGCTTGGTTTGACGCAGCAATCTGCAAGACGACCGGCGCGGCAACCACTGGCCGCGACCGTCATTATTCCAACTTACCACAGTTGGGATCAACTACAGATCTGTCTGGACTGTTTGGCTTCCCAGACCCTGAATGCCGATCAGTTTGAGATTATTGCGGTAAACAATGATCCGTCCGACCAAACTCCGTCTGAGTTTCGTTTGCCTGCAAACGCTCGTATATTGAGCGAGATAAAGCCGGGCTCATACGCGGCACGAAATCGCGGTATCGATGACGCGAATGCCGACCTATTTTTCTTTACCGATTCAGATTGTCAGCCTGACCCACAGTATCTGGAAGCTGGATTGAAGATAGCCCAGGATCACCCTGAGGTTGGGCGGTTCGGAGGCAATGTTGTTCTGATCCCTAACGCGGAAGAATGGACGACAACGGAATTGTATGACGTTCATCTTGGTCTGGAGCAGCAGAAGTGGGTTGAGCGTGGAAGAGCTGTTACTGCCAACCTGATTTTGCGTCGCATTGTGATAGATCAAGTGGGTCGGTTCAACGACAAGGTTTTGTCAGGTGGTGATATGGAATGGAACGATCGCGCAAAAGCTGCAGGCGAACCTATCCTTTTTGCTGCGGATGCCATCGTAAGACATCCAGCGCGTAGAAGTCTTAGTGAACACATCACCAAAGCCCGCCGGATTGAGGGCGCGCGTTTGCGCAGGAACGCGAAGCGTGGATTTGTGAATTACATACCACCCGTTCAAAAGCTGATCCCGTCGTTTAAGACCCTGAAAAATCTTCTTAGAAAATCCGATCTATCGACCCGACAAGCCCTTGGAGTTTGGGGTGTCCATTATGTTCTTCGAGTGGTGAAGATAACTGAAACTATTCGTCTGCTCTGGCTACGACGCGCCGATCAACGGAAATAGGGCTAAAAAGACTGATATCTTAATGTACTTGGTTTAAAAACTCAAATTCTTAGCGAAACTAGGCTTTTGTGTAGTGGTCATAAGTAGAATATTTTGACTATTAAGACGCGTTGATGATTTGTTAGATGTTCAAAAGGCTTCTGTCGCAAACTTTATTCCATCTGTCAGACGGAGGGTTCTGTCGCAAACATTTTGGATGGTAAAGCATCATTGAAATTGGTGAACAGCTTACCAGCAAGTTCGGCGAATTGCTTAAACGGGCGGAGTCAGGGCGTGAATTGACCTTTGCGGATCATGTTGACCAATTCGATACCTGCTAGGACAGATGCGGTTGAAGCAAAAGATTTGAAACCGAGTACGGGCCTTATCCGTCGATTGATGAATCGATGGTCTTGTTCGATGATATTGTCGAGGTACATCCGCCTAACCATCTCAATCGGTATTGGGCAACCAAAGCCCTTCAGCATCTTGTTGATTGCTTTGATGCCGGCGGTGTTGGCCCCGCTTTTGTCGATGACGATCTTACGCGGCAGCCTGTTGATTTCGAGCGCGCGGGCGAAGAACTTTGTCGCTGCGGCTTTATCCCGGCGCTCGGATAACATGAAATCATGCGTCTTGCCGAACTTGTCGATCGCTCGGTAAAGATAAATCCACTCGCCCTTCACTTTCACATATGTTTCATCCGAGCGCCACGAACGATCTGTCGAACGCTTTCTATACCGCGCTGTTTCAGCAATAAGGTCTGCATATCGACCGACCCAACGGTTTAGAGTTGCATGATCCGGATCAACGCTACGATCTGCCATGATTTCTTCCAGATCCCTGTATGAAACACCGTAGCGCAGGTAGAAGAAAACCGCGTGCAGGATCACGTCTTTCGGAAAATGCGCGCCTTTAAGAAAGATAATCACGGTCTGCTCCTGTCATGTCAGAATGCGTAAGCAGAACTGTGTTCGATCTGACAGGTAGGGGCGAATTTTGCGACAGAACCCAAAAAACTAACGATAGCTGCCAATAAAAAATATTTCGTCCTGTGGGGCTTTTTACGGCTGTGTCAAATAGATACGGGGAACCGCTCGCTCTTGTCATCGACCTAATGAATCGCTTTATTGCCCAAAATATTGCAACCATCTCTGAAGCAGATTCAGGCAGGAGCATAGAGTGCATAATCTTGAGGTCATTGCGCCCAATCTGAAGCGAAGTCTTTCGGGGGTGACAACAACCATTGTCCGCTTACTGCCAATTCAAAAAGAGATGATCGGCATTTTTGCGACCGGACCGGGTCTTCCGAAGGACATCCCACATATAAGGCTCTGGAGAACATTATTTTTGTCTCGCGATGTTAAGCGGGTCTGGCACGCGCGTCGAAATGCTGAAATGTTGATGGGCTTGGTGTTGACAACAATCTTCCGGCGAAACTTCAAACTGCTGTTTACGTCAGCAGCCCAACGCAATCATTCTGCTTACACCAAATGGCTGATATCAAAAATGGATGCACTGATCGCAACAACTCCTCAGGCTGCATCGTTCCTAGATCATCCCGCAACAGTCATTATGCATGGTGTAAACACTAACTTGTTCCATCCTGAGGATGATAAAAGAGCTCTAAGAAACAAACTTGGACTTCCTCACTGTACATTGGTTGGTTGCTTCGGCCGTATTCGCCCCCAAAAAGGTGTCGACCTATTGGTGGATGCAGCCATTGAAGTGCTGCCTGCGTTTCCAAATGTCGAAATTGTATTTACAGGTCGTACAACAAAAGAGTTTATCGAGTTTAAACAACAGCAAGAGAAAAAATTGCAATCAGCCGGCTTGGCGGAGCGTGTGCACTTCTTAGGTGAACGCCCATGGAGCGAACTCGTCGAATTATACCGTGCACTGGACTTGTTTGTTGCGCCTGCTCGGCACGAAGGATTTGGACTGACTCCTTTGGAAGCAATGGCTTCAGGTGTTCCCGTCATTGCTTGCGATGGGGTAGGCGCCTTTAATGCCCAAATTGAAGATGGTGAGACAGGACGGCTGGTGGAGAAGGACAATGCCGAGGCTTTGGCCGACGCGCTTAGAGAAATGCTTTCAGACCGCGACAGACTAACGGCCAAAGGTCGTGTTGCCAGATGCCATGTCCAACAGAATTTTAGAATTGAGAGCGAGGCAAAGGCTATAGTTCAAGTGTATCGCTCACTACTAAAAGCTTCCTGACCACCTGATTTATGCCGAAGCTATTAGGGTCCGCATGCATTGATTTTCAACGCGCTGCATGATTCACGGCTCGGAAATGGAGTGGTGATATAAACGACCTTTTCCAACTGACCGATGAGCAGATGGCCAAGTTTTCCGCTTTTTACCCGAAGTCGCACGGCGGGCCATGGGGCGATGATAGAAGGATACTAGGCGGGATTATCTTCATCAACCGCAATGGATTAAAGTGGCGAGATGCGCCCGAAGCCTGCGGTCCGCACAAAACGCTCTATAGCCTCTGAAAACGTTGGCGTGAGAAGTGCATCTGCGTCCGAATGATGGTTTGCCTAGTTGCCGAACACGGCGAAGAAAAAAACCATGATGATTGATGCGACTTGTCTGAAGGCACGCCGTACCGCGATCAGCATGGTCGCGAGAAAGGGGCGTGGCCGCCTGATAGCAAACTGCCCTCAGGACGCATCGATATTTTCACAAAATGCCATTGTTCAGTTTGTTTGAGGGTACTGATGATCGAAATATAACGTGCTGGCAGATTCACCAATCTTTCTGGTCCGTGTGGAGCGTCGGCGTCGAAAAACAGGGTGTCGCCAGCTTTCAGCGGATAGATCTGATCCCCATGGCGATAATCTAGTTCGCCCTCAAGCATGTAAATTGTTTCGATCCCGCCGTGTTGAAATGTCGGAAAAATGTCGGATTTGGCAGTGAGCGTGATCAAATACGGCTCCACGATTACGCCCGATCCGTTCGCACCCAAGTGTCCCAGTAAGTATATTGGTGATTGGCGCGTGTCCCTTCGCGTTCAAGCTCCACCCCTTCTCCGGCTTTTGTGTGGACGGCTTCTCGGCGTTCTTCGAACTGTCGGAAAAAACTTGTCAGCGGCACCGACAACGCATCTGCCAGCAATTGCAGGGTCGTCAATGAAGGAGAGGTGTTGCCGTTTTCGATTTTCGACAACATGCCGATCGACAAACCGGTTAATTGGGCCAAGTAGGCAACAGTGATGTTTTGCAGTTTGCGAAAGGCCCGAACTTCGCGCCCGATCGCAACTTCTAACACCTTCTCTCGTTCGCCTGCCCGAAAGGAATGCGGATTTTGCGTCAGATTGGTAGGCATTTCGGTGTCGCGATTTTCTGTTCTGGACATTCAGCCTATTGCTATACTTGAGTTGCCTGTTTCTGCGAACATGTACCGTGCATCGCAACTTCCATACGGGCTAACATATCAACAATATATTCTGATAGTGAAAATATCATGCTGGCTGAAAAAACAATCGAGTTGGGCATTTTGCTGTTTGATGGGTTTCCGATGGCGTGTTTGACCTCGGTGATTGAACCCCTGCGGGCAGCAAACGAGATAGCGGGACAGGAGGCTTTTTGCTGGCATCTGGTTTCTGAGGCAGGGCAGAAAGTCAGGTCCAGCGCCAATGTCGGGTTCGAGGCCGACCGGCCTCTATCTGATTGTCAATCCATCGATATCCTCTTCATGCTCAGCAGTCCCGTCGCCGGGTTCCGGGACCCAAAGCAGGGCAATGGTGCATTGCGCGCGCTCGCGCGACATGGAGCAGTTCTTGGGGGTATCAGTGGTGGCGTTTTCCCTTTGGTCCGCTCAGGGGTCATGACTGGGTGTCCGGTTTCCGTACATTGGTGCTATGAGGCTGCTTTTGAGGCCGAGTTTCCAGATATCGAGGCTCGGCGCGAGGTGATTGTATCTGCTGCCAATCGTTATACCGCGGCAGGGGCAGCCGCAGCCTTTGATCTGGCCCTGCATCTGATCCAAGATCGATTGGGTAGTGAGGTCGCGCATGAAGTGGCTTGCTGGTTCCAGCACCCGATGATGCGTGGAACGAGTGTAAAACAACAGGTTCCGAATGTCCGTCAATCGGATTCCGGAGACAGATTGCCGCCGCTTGTTACCAAATCGATCGAGTTGTTCGCGGGCAGCGTCGGTCAGCCGATTTCGATCACCGAGGTCGCGCGTCAAACGGGTGTCACTCCGCGTCAGATCGAACGCGCATTCAAGCAGGCCACCGGACAAAGCCCCAGCCATTATTTTCGCGCGATGCGTATGAAGGCGGCGCGGCAGATGGTGGTGTATACAAAAGACCCAATCTCTGAAATTGCGGCAGCAGTCGGATATAGTTCTGTCGCACCGTTGGTGACTCATTATCGCGCGGCCTTCGGCTTGAGCCCAAGCGAGGACCGCCGTCGGATCAACCGCTTTCGAGTTGAGGATAATGCTCCGCTGCCCTCAAGCTGAACTGCGTGTCACAGTGCGGATTTCATTGCAGCGACAATCGCATGTTGCAGAGATCGGGCTGAAGATCGCGGAGCGTATATACTGAACAAATCGGTTGACCGGCGCAGGAGGAAGCATGCCAGGTGGTGAATTGAGGTTCGTGCTGCGCCCCCTGTCGCCAAATTTCTGCAGTCCAGATTGCACAACAGTTCCAGCACCGACTGAACATCGGGACCTTTTAGATCAAACCGGGCCCAGGCATCCGTCTGTTCGGACACCGAAGCAGCATCTTTGGTGCCATCTTTCACCAATTCCGCAAGACCCTCATGACTTTCGAAGGGAGCCTCGACAATCCATTGTTCGGGTCCAGCCCAAAAGGCTATGAGGGTTTGTCCTGAAAACTGACCGATACCAGGTGCCTTCTGCCCGATCAAAGCGGCCAACGCCGAATGAGTTTCGCCTTCACGCCCCAAGCGCGCCGCGACCGAAGCCAGCGCAACATCGGGGACTTCACTGCAGGTTACGCTGCCAATAGTGCAGGTTTCCGGGTTTGCTCCACCAAGTGCGGTTAACGCGATAAGATCATGCACGGAGCCGTTCTCCCTTAGGGTCGACAAAATGGGACGAAACAATCTCGACCTCGACGGTCAGATCGGTTAGCGGCGACACAAGGCGCATCTTTTCGCCATGACGGTCACTTCCGTTCTTCAGAAAGCCCAGACCGATATAGCAGTTCAGAGAAGGCGAGAAGGCGGCTGAGGTGACATAGCCCTGATCATGCGCTGCATCGACCGGACCGGATGCATCCATGAGATGCGCGCCAGCGGTGATCTTATCCGCGCTGTTCACGGGTTTGACGCCGACCATGTTCAACGCATCAGCCTCGTTCAGCCCTTCACGCTCTGACAGAACTGAGCCAATGCTATCTTTCTTCTTTGATACCATCCGACCCATGCCAAGGTTCAGTGCGGTGGTGGTCCCGTTTAGTTCGTTGCCCGCCGCATGACCTTTTTCGATCCGCATAACGCCCAGTGCTTCAGTGCCATAGGGCACCACGTTGAATTCTTCGCCTTCGACCATCAATCGTCGCATGAGGGCATCGCCATAGCGGGATGGGACCGCGATCTCGAATGCCAATTCACCCGAGAATGATATCCGGAACAGACGAGCACGTAATCCACCGCAAACGGTAATGTTGCCGCAGGCCATAAAGGGGAAACCGTCATTCGAGATATCGAATTCCGGATCCACTATTTTCTGCAGCAACTTACGTGAATTCGGGCCAGCAACGGCGTATTGTGCCCAGGCTTCGGTGGTCGAGATCAATTGCACGTCCATGTCCGGGAACAGGCATTGCCGGATAAACTCCATGTGCTGGTAAACTTTTACCGCATTGGCCGTCGTTGTTGTAACCACAAAATGATCTTCGGCCAGCCGAGCTGCGGTGCCATCATCCATTGCAATGCCATCTTCACGCAGCATAAGCCCATAGCGGGTTTTGCCGACGGCTAGCTTGGCAAAACCATTGCAATAGATCCGGTTCAGGAAATCCGCAGAATCAGTGCCCTGTACATCAATCTTGCCCAGCGTGGTGCAATCGCACACTCCGACCGAGGCACGAGTCTGGCGCACTTCGCGGTCAACGGATTGCCGCCAATGCGTTTCTCCCGGTAACGGGAACCATTGAGCGCGCAACCAGTTGCCGACTTCCACAAACACGGCACCGCGCTCTTTGGCCCAGTGGTGTGATGGTGTCAGACGGGTGGGGTGAAATTCCTTCCCCCTCATACGGCCCGCAAAGGTTGCTATTGGCACTGGCGTATAGGGCGGGCGGTAGATAGTGGTGCCGACTTGCGGAATGGATTTCCCGGCGATCTCGGCCATAATTGCCAAGCCGCCCATGTTCGAAGTCTTACCCTGATCGGTTGCCATGCCCAGCGTGGTGTAACGTTTGAGATGCTCGACCGACTGGAAGCCTTCCTGATGGCTGAGCTTTACGTCTTTGACAGTTACGTCGTTCTGTTGATCCAGCCATGCCCGCGAACAACCTTGGACATACCAGAATGGCGTCTGAGTGACCGGAGCATCTTCGGCCGTTGGTATCGCGATGGCATCGCTTTTCAAGTCAAGTGCGTGGGTGGCGGCTTCGGCACCGGATTTCAAGGCACCATGAGTGGACATGATGCCATTTGCGGCTCCGGCGACTGTCAGGCCCGGAGGCAACGTATCGCCGGGGACGAAGGCAGACAGGGTCTCATTCCAGACCGGGCGACCGCGTTGGTGGCAGGTCAGGTGCACATTCGGGTTCCATCCGCCTGAGATACCAAGCGCACCAACATCCAATATCCGGTTTGAGCCGTCGGCCAATTTGACCTCGGCGAAAGTTAAGCCAAGACGCCCTTTGGTCTCGATCAGCTCGGCGCCGCGCAGCACCTCATAGTCACCGTTCAGTGGGGCCTCGGGCCGAACGTCAACAACGGCCGCGATTTTCACCCCTTTGGCATGCAGATCGGCTGCGGTGCGGTGGCCATCGTCATTGTTGGTAAAAATAGCCACGCGTTGCGCGGGGGTGGCGGCGAAACGGTTAGCATAACTGCGCAGCGCTCCGGCCAGCATGATGCCAGGCCGATCATTGTTTTCAAAGGCAATCGGGCGCTCGGTTGCGCCAGCGCACAAGAGTGCGCGCCCAGAATAGATACGCCATAGGATTTGACGGGGTTTACCCTCGGATGGAGCGGACAGATGATCGCCTTTCCGTTCGACCGCCCCGTAAATTCCATGATCGAAAGCACCGATAACGGTTGTGCGCGGCATCAGGCGGACATTCGGCATCGCGGACAACTCTGCCACCGTCTGTGCAATCCAGCTTTCAGCGATGTCGTCGTTCAGCGAGTATGTTTCGCTATTCAAACGACCACCGAGGGCAAAATCCTCATCCGCCAGTATCACTTCGGACCCCGCACGACCGGCGGTTAGCGCTGCCATCAATCCTGCTGGACCCGCGCCGATAATTAGAAGGTCGCAGTGCCTAAATCCCTTGTCATATTCATCAGGGTCTTCCTGCATCGACATGGTGCCCAACCCTGCAGCCCGGCGGATAACAGGTTCATAGAGCTTCTCCCAGAATGCGGCGGGCCACATGAAGGTTTTGTAGTAGAAGCCTGCGGTCAAAAAATTTGAAAACCGATCATTGATCGCCATCGCGTCAAACCTGAGGCTTGGCCATCGGTTCTGAGAATGCGCTTCGAGCCCGTCAAACATCTCGATCGTCGTGGCCCGTGTGTTGGGTTCTTTTCGATTGCCCGTACGCAGTTCAACCAAGGCGTTGGGCTCTTCAGACCCGGCGCTCAAAATACCACGGGGGCGGTGGTATTTGAATGATCGCCCAATCAGGCGCACGCCGTTGGCTAGAAGGGCGGATGCCAGAGTGTCTCCCGGATGCGCCGTGAAGTTGCGGTTGTCAAATTTGAAATTCAGAGTACTGGTGCGGTCGATCTGACCGCCGTTCAGCCGGTTGACTTGGGTCATTTGGAACGTCCTTGCATCCGGGCTACATCACGGGCCAATTCCACTTTCGAAATCTCATGCGTAACCGTATTGCGTGTCACGACGAGCCAGGATCGATCCCCCCCTTCGTGAAACCACAGCTCACGGTGTTCGCCCGCTGGATTGTCGCGCAGATAGGCGTAATCATAGAATGTCTCGACTGCGTTTTGAGCTTGCCAGTCGGGACGGTCTATCAAGGACGCGTCGCCCAGATACACGAACTCTGAACTGTCACGGGGACCCAGCAATGGATGTTGGATGATCATTTTTGGCTTCCTCAGTGCAGATTGGGCTGATTGCCCATACCTTTTTCGTCAATCATCCGACCGGTGCGAAAGCGGTCAAAGCGATAGGCGGTCGCTGTTGGGTGTGGCTCGTCCTTTGCCAGCAGATGCGCGAAACAATGGCCCGATGCAGGAGTGGCCTTGAAGCCGCCATAGCACCAGCCGCCATTGAAATAGAGCCCGTCGATATGTGTGCGGTCGATAATGGGCGACCCGTCCATGGACATATCCATGATCCCGCCCCACATGCGCAGCAGTCGCGCGCGGCCGATCATTGGCATCAGCGCCATGCCGCCTTCGCAGACATCTTCAACTACTGGCAGGTTTCCGCGCTGAGCGTAAGAGTTGTAGCCGTCGATATCGCCTCCAAATACCAAGCCGCCTTTATCGGATTGGCTGACATAGAAATGTCCCGCACCAAAAGTGATGACGCCCGGCAGAAGCGGCTTCAAACCCTCGGAGACAAACGCTTGTAGCACGTGGCTTTCAATCGGCAGTCGCATACCCGCCATTCCCATCAGACGCCCCGAATTCCCAGCAACGGCACAGCCAACCTTACCGGCCCCAATGAATCCTCTCGAAGTTTCAACGCCCACGCATGTGCCGTTTTCGATGCGGAATCCGGTGACTTCGCAATTCTGAATGATATCGACGCCGTGACTATCCGCCGAGCGCGCATAGCCCCATGCTACGGCATCGTGACGAACGGTGCCGCCGCGTCGCTGAGCCAGACCGCCTTTGATGGGGAAACGCGCGTTGTCAAAATTGAGGAACGGATACTCCTTGCGTACCTGTTCGGCATCCAGCAGTTCGGCATCCGCGCCGTTTAGGATCATGGCATTGCCGCGTCGCGTGAAGGCGTCGCGCTGTGCGTCCGAGTGGATCAGGTTGATAATCCCGCGCTGACTGACCATTGCATTGTAATTCAGGTCCTGTTCAAGACCTTCCCACAGTTTCAATGAGAATTCGTAGAAAGGTTCATTACCATCCAGCAGATAATTTGAACGTATGATGGTCGTATTGCGCCCGACATTGCCGCCGCCAATCCAGCCTTTCTCGATCACAGCAACATTGCGAAAGCCGTACACTTTGGAAAGGTAATGGGCCGTCGCCAGACCGTGACCGCCGCCGCCGATGATGACAATGTCATATTTCTGTTTGGGTTCGGGATCACGCCACGCCGGTTTCCATCCTTTGTGACCGCGAAGCGCTTCTTTGATGACGGTGAAACCAGAATATCGCATGAATCAGACCTTTTTCCAAAGAATCGCTTTATTTTGGTGAATTGGATACTCTCAAATCCGACATCTATAGCCCTGAATCAGACCTGAATGGCAGGCTTTGACTAAGTTCTCTTTACGGTAGGGCAATTCTATAGAATGTGGGTGCCGGATACATCATGTCCGCCATGACTAAAGGAATGAAAAGCCTGCGCAGATCTTGCGTCGAACCTAATTGAGCTTGGATCGGTCGCGTGTTTGCAATCCGACGACGCTGAGGCAGGCAAATAGAATTGCGGCGACACAGACGATGGACGGACCGGCAGGTGTATCGAACATATAGGCCGCCCTTAGACCAGTGACCGCCGAGAATGCGCCAATAGCGGCGGCGATCAATGCCATCGATTCCGGTGATCGCGCCAAACTTCGAGACGCTGCAGCAGGTATGATCAGCATTGCAGCGATTAAAAGAACACCCACCACCTTGATTGCCACTGCCACTGTTACGGCAAGCGCCAATGTCAGGATTAACTGCTCGCGTCTGGGGTTGAAGCCGCTGGCATATGCCAGTTCTTCGTTTAACGTGGCCGTCAGAAGGTGAGACCAGCGCCACGCGATCAGCGCTACGACAAGGACGGCGCCGCCCCAGATTACAAGCAGATCAGTACGCGATACGGCAAGGATATCGCCGAAGAGGTAGGCCATAAGGTCAATTCGTACGCCGGACAGAAAGGAAACGGCGACGAGGCCAAATGCGAGGGCGGAATGCGCCATAACACCTAGCAACGTATCCATCGCATACCCGCGCCCGGACAACAGTGTTACGGTAAGCGCCATAGCAAGCGCAACAGCCAATGCCCCAGTAAAGACTGACAACTGAAATGTCAGCGAAAGCGCGATCCCCAAGATTGCGGCATGCGCTGTGGCATCTCCGAAATACGCCATCCGACGCCACACGACAAAGCAGCCCAGCGGGGCTGCGGCGAAAGCCACGCCAACGCCTGCCAGCGTTGCGCGTGTCATAAAATCATCAAGCATTATTCTGCCGCTTCTTGAGAGGTTTCACAGTGATCGTGATCATGGTCATGATCATGCCGATATAAGGCCAACGCACCGCCTGTTCCTGTCCCAAACAGAGCGCGGTATTCCGGGGCCGAGGCCACCACAGCGGGGGAGCCTTCGCAACACACGTGCCCGTTCAGGCAGACCACGCGATCTGAAGCGCTCATGACCACGTGCAATTCGTGGCTGATCATCAGAATGGCGCATCCGGTGTCCCGCCTGACTTCTTCGATCTGGTGATAAAACGCAGCCGATCCCGGTTGGTCGAGTCCTTGTGTTGCCTCGTCCAATAGCAATACATCTGGTTGGTTTATCAGGGCCCGCGCCAACAGCACGCGCTGAAATTGCCCACCTGACAATTGCGACATCTGTCGTTTCAGCAGATCCGGCACTCCGGCAGATTCAAGCGCTTCTTCGCATTTTGCTTTGGAAACGCGATCGGTCAGCCGCATGAACCTCTCGACCGAGATTGGCAGTGTCGGATCGATGTGCAGTTTTTGAGGCACATATCCAATTTTCAATCCTGGTTTCAATGAAACCTGTCCTGCGGCTGGTTTTGTTGCGCCAATGATCGCCCTCAACAGGCTGGTCTTGCCTGATCCGTTGGGACCGACGATGGTTACTATCTCTCCGGCCTCGACAACCATATCTACATGTCGCAGAACTGTATTCGCGCCGTAACGTACGCTGAGATTGTCAACGGAGATCAAGCTCATTTCTACGCCTTTTCAGTGCAGCTGGGGCAAAGCCCTTCGGCTTCTACAACCGTTCGCTCTATTTCGAAACCCGTTGCACGTGCAGCTGCGCCAAGTATCCCCTTGGCTGGTGCAGACTGCGCTTCGGCCACAGCGTCACATTTTCGGCAGATCATGAACGCCGGCGAATGGTCTGCTCCGGGATGAGAACACGCGACAAATGCGTTCAAACGTTCGATCTTGTGAACAAATCCATTTTGGACAAGAAAATCAAGCGCACGGTAAGCCACTGGTGGCTGCGAACCAAACCCTTCCTCGCGCAGCGCATCAAGAATTGCATAGGCCCCCAAGGCTCGATGCTCCTGCAGCAACATCTCAAGTACTTTTCGCCGCACAGGCGTTAGCCGCAACCCTTCTTTTTTGCACCGAGCTTCGGCTGTGGTCAGCGCAGTCTCAACGCAATTTTTGTGATCGTGTTTATGAAACCCAACAAGTGCGTCGTCGCAAACAGGATTGGGAGTGGCTTCACTTGTCATGTTATTCCATATCATGTATGTCGCTCGCAATGTTATACAATCACACTGAGGGTCCGATGTCCAGAAAGCTGCTCTTACAATCGATCACCGCTGCGTTAATGGGTGGAACAGCCATGGCGGATGCCCCAAAGGTGGCCGTCGACATTGCACCCGTCCACTCGTTGGTAGCCCGTGTTATGGAAGGTGTTGGAACACCTGATCTGGTCATCCCAGCGGGCGCATCGCCACACGAATACAACCTGCGTCCCTCGGAAGCCTCTGCACTGCAAGAGGCTGATCTGGTGTTCTGGATTGGCGAGGATCTGACACCCTGGTTGGAAGGCGCTGTCGAGACACTCAGCGACGGTGCCACGGTCACAACGCTTCTGGAATCGGATGGAACGGTTCTGCTTGATTTCCGTGAGAACACATTATTCGAAGCACATGATCATGGGGATCACGATGACCATGGTCATGATGATGATCATGCGGAAGACGAAAAGCACGATGAGCACGATCATGAAGAAGAGCACGCACATGATGATCATGGCCACGATGATCACGATAGCGAAGATCACGACGATCATGCTGATCATGACGATCACGGGCACGGCGAGCATGATCCTCATGCCTGGCTTTCACCGGCGAATGCAGAAATCTGGCTGAATGTCATTGCGGCCCAGCTTTCTGCCGCTGACCCTGACAACGCTGGTGCATATTTTGCAAATGCGGCTGCAGCGCGCGAAGATATGACAGCATTGTCAGATGAGGTAGCTGAAACACTGAAGCCAGTTCAAGGCGGTCGTTTTATCGTATTCCATGACGCCTATCAGTATTTCGAGGACGCCTTTGATTTCCGTGCTTCTGGCGCAATTTCTCTTGGCGATGCAACCGATCCCAGCCCGGCGCGTATCTCAGACATTCAGGGGCGTATCCGGGAAGAAGGTATTGATTGCGTTTTGACTGAGCCGCAATTCAACCCAGGAATTGTTGCAACTGTTTTAGACGGTACAGAAGCAAAGACTGCCGTAATTGACCCGCTGGGCTCTGACCTTGATCCCGGAGTTGAGCTTTATCCGCAAGTCATTCGCAATTTGGCAAACTCACTGGCTGAATGCCTGTGATCCAATGAACAGCCCAACCGTTACCAATAGGCGGTCGGGCTGAACATCCGCAAGCGTAACCAAATACGTTAATTGTCAGGATGTCGAACAGCACAAGCCAAGGGTGGCGGCTTGTTAAAAAGACGCCATCAAATTACGTGCTCTGATGGGCGAGATTGACCCAGACCGCGACACCGTGATCCAGTGCATCGTCGTTAAAGTCATAAGACGCGTTGTGCAGGGGCATCGCAGCCGGGCCGTCCAGTCCGTTACCCATCAGGATGAACGCGCCGGGGCGGTGTGTCAGAAACTCGGCAAAATCTTCAGAGAAACCTACTTGACCAAATTCCGCATCTACCGAACCTACCTCGCGCGCAGCGCTGACGATGGTTGCAGTGGCTTCAGGGTTGTTCTTGAGCGGCCTGAAAGATGTTGAGTATTTTAGCGTTGCCGCGGCACCTTGCGCGGCACACACGCCCTCCACAATAGCACGCATTCTGGTCTCGATAGTGGCAGACACCTCGCTGGAAAAGCCACGGCAATCCCCCCGCAACACCACGTTGCTTGGCAGGATATTACGTGCTCCATCTGTGAGGAATTCAGTGACAGAAACGACCGCATGTTCACTTGCCGGTAACGACCGAGATACGATCGATTGTAGCTGCAGCACAATCGCCGAGCCCGTCACGATAGGATCAATTCCTTTGTCCGGCATCGAAGCATGACCGCCTTGGCCAGCAATCTGAATCTCAAAATTGTCCTCGAACGCGCAAAACGCTCCGGATTGCGTTGCAAAATGACCAAGCGGCATACCAGGCATATTATGCAGTCCAAAAATCGCGGACATGGGAAATCTGTCGAAAAGTCCATCCGCAATCATCGCGGCGGCTCCATTTCCGTTCTCTTCGTCGGGCTGGAATATGAAATGTATGGTTCGCTTAAGCGTCGGGTCATCCGCAAGCTTTAAGGCCGCACCCAATAGCATTGTGCTGTGCCCATCATGACCACATCCATGGAACTTGCCTGGGGTTTCTGAACGATGCGCAAACGTATTGGCCTCGTCTATTGGCAGCGCGTCCATGTCGGCGCGAAATCCAAACGCGGTTTCCCCAGGACCTCGGCGCAGCGTCGCAACAAGGCCGGACTTACCTATGCCACGCGTGACCTCCAGACCAGCTTGTTCCAATTGCTCGCCTATCAGGCGGGGTGTTCTGACAAGGTCAAAGCCGATCTCTGGGTGTGTGTGCAAGTCACGACGAAAGCGGGTGAGGTCAAGCATCATGAAGGCCTTTCTTGGATAGATTTCTCAGCGGTTGAACATTGTTTTGGCCAATCACGCTGTAGGTCCCGCAATTGCAGATGGCGCGATTGCTTATCCCATGCATCGCACCGACACAACCTCGGCTGTAGACAGCGCATCGTTGATCGCCGTCCATTCGCCCAGGCTGTTCTCTGGTGCAGCACCTTTTGGCACTCTAAAATTTTTTGAATGCGAAGTCAGTTGGACCAAATACGTCCACTGCATCGCGGGTGATATATATACAGTCCGTCTGTAAATCGGTGATTTGGGAAATCCAGCTGCAGAAACCAGTGGTTGTCTGGAGGGTTTTTGACATTTCGATTTGCCGCTTTGCATCTTGCGGCGGGGGCATCCAATCAACAAAAGGGCAGTGGATCCATACCGGCTTATCGCTGAAAGTGTGAGGGCTAATAGAATCCAGCAAATTGACCATAAGCTGAAACGGCAGAATGCCCTTAAAATATTGGTCGGAGTGAGAGGATTCGAACCTCCGACCCCTGCCTCCCGAAGACAGTGCTCTACCAGGCTGAGCTACACTCCGACCGTGGCGGGTGATCTATACCTCGCGATTTGGATGTGCAAGAGGATTTCTGAGATTGGTATAGGGTAAACCACGGGGGCAGAATGGCGACCGTCGCAACAAGTCCAGGTGGGGATCTGGACCGCATCTCACTTCAGTGGTTCAGTGCGAAACAGCCGAATTTTGGTTCCGCCATGATCGACGACCGGACCGGGCGGGAGCAAAGGCAGGCGCGTTGCGCGAGCAAGTCCAGGTGTCGTGGTAACGATGCCCACACGCCAGCCGTTAAAGCGGTTGGCGAGTACTTTGCCAAGGCTGCCATATAGGGAGCGCAAGCGCTTTTCGTCACCGATGCGGGCCCCGTAAGGGGGGTTCACGATGATCAGCCCCGTCTGCCCGGCGGGAGGTTTTATGTCACTGACCGAACGGTGTTGAAACTGGGTTATCTGATCCACATTTGCCTGCATTGCATTCGAACGCGACGCTTCAATTGCGCCCTCATTCCGATCGGAACCAAAGAATTTCAACTCGGTTTCGTGCGTTTGAGCCCGTTTGCGCAACTCGTGCCAAGCATCGTGGTCAAAGCTGGCAAAGTTCTCGAAAGCGAACTTACGTGATCTTCCAGGCATCAGACCAAGCGCTATCTCAGCTGCCTCAATTACAAACGTGCCCGAGCCGCACATCGGGTCCAAGACCGGCTCAGATCCGTCATAACCACATTCGCGCAGGAACATAGCTGCCATGGTCTCCCGCATCGGAGCCTTAGCAATGGCGGGTTTATGGCCGCGTTTGTGTAATGGCTCACCGGAGCTGTCCAGCGACAGAGTGCAAATATCTTTTTCGATCCGAAGGAGCACACGAACAGTGGCATCAGATGAGACCTGCGCGCCAAGTGTCTCAGAAATGGCGCGTTCAATACGTTGGCGGGCCGCCCTGTCATGATAGATGCGTGATTTACGGCAGGTTGCCTCGACCCTTACCGGAATATCGGATCTCAGGAACTTGGCCCAAGGGAACTTGCGTGCCCGTTTGTCCAATTGCGCCAAATGGACTGCGGGAAAACTGCCCAGTCGCACCAGAACTTTGTTGGCACCCCTTAGCTCAAGATTCGCACGCCAGACTTCACGCCAGCCCCCACGGCAAACAACACCACCTGCGAGCTTTTGCGGACCGCCAAATCCCCGCTCGATCGCTTCCGCATAAAGAGGCGCTTCGAGGCCGGGCGTGGCGATCAAAAAAATCTCGAGATCATCTTCGTCTTTCATTCAGGCTGCTTACACCGGATGAACATTAGGTGCGACATACAAATTGAGAGCAAAAATCCACTCAATGTTAAACTGAATCATAAGAATGTGAATTTCAGGTTCGAAATTGAGCGGTAACAGGTTTGCGTTTGCGTGCATCCCCGCGTAAAGGAGCTTTGATCGGAATTACGCTTGCGGATTCTGGTCGGTTTGTGGTGCTTTTGCGACCGGACTGATCGGAAAAATCGTGATATTTGTTGCCATCATTGTAAGGTGGCAAGCAGCAGGCGCAGGACAGAGGCTTGGAAGAACGTAGCGACATGCAAACTTTCAAACTAAAAAAAGGGTTGGATTTGCCGATTGAAGGCGCGCCCGAGCAAAACATCCAACCGGGGCCTGAGTTTTCCAGTGTTGGCGTTCTGGGGGGGGATTATCTAGGTCTAAAACCCCGCATGTTGGTTCAGGAAGGTGATGATGTTCAGCGCGGTACACCGCTGTTTTGTCACAAGGACGCGCCAGAGGCGATGATGGTCGCACCGCTGAGCGGGAAAGTTGTTGCCGTTAACCGTGGTGCGCGGCGCGTTCTTCAAAGCGTCGTGATCGAAGTATCCGACGTCAATGATACCGGGGTTGATTTCTCGGGCGTTGGTGATGCGGTCTCAGGCGCTGGTGTCACCGCCAAGCTGTGTGCGGCCGGGCTGTGGACTTCTTTCCGCACGCGACCCTATTCGAAGATGCCCGAACCGGGGACGACACCAGCAGCGATTTTTGTCACCGCGATGGACAGCGATCCACTGGCTGCAGATGCTGCCGTGGTAATCGCCGATGCATCAGAGGCATTTACGGCAGGTTTGACCGCAATCTCACATCTGACTGAAGGAAAAACCTATCTTTGCTACAAAGATGGAGAAGCCATCCCAGGTGCTGATCTTCCCGAGGTTGAGGCAGCGGCTTTCTCGGGCCCGCATCCGTCCGGGCTGGCCGGGACACATATTCACTTTCTAGAGCCTTTGGCCGCTGACAAGCAGGTATGGACAATTGGCTATCAAGACGTGATTGCCATCGGACGCCTAATGCAATCCGGTCACCTTGATCCGAATGTTGTGATCGCACTGGCCGGACCGGGTGCGCGGCAACCACGTTTGATCCGTACGGTCATGGGCGCCTCAACTGACGATCTGATCCGTGATGAGGTCAATGTCGATGGAGCCGCTCGGATCATATCGGGTTCGATCCTGTCTGGACGCCATGCTGAAGGCCCGACGGCGTATCTTGGTCGTTTTGCACGTCAGATCACCATCATCCGCGAAGATCCCGACCAGATCACTATGGGTTGGATTCTCCCCATGCCGTCGAAATTTGCCGTTCAGCCGGTCCTGGGGTCTGCTTTTGCCAATAAACTCTATGCCTTGACCAGCAATTTGAATGGCGGACGACGCGCCATGGTTCCGACCGGCACGTTTGAAGAGCTGATGCCACAGGATTACCTGCCGACACAGCTATTGCGCGCTCTGTTGGTAATGGATACCGACACTGCTCAAGCTCTGGGCGCGTTGGAACTGGACGAAGAAGATCTGGGCCTTGTGGGCTTTGCCTGCCCGGCGAAATATGAATACGGGTTGGCGCTGCGCGACTGCCTTAGCAAGATTGAAAAGGAGGGCTGAGCCGAATGGGTTTGCGCAGCTTCTTTGATCGGATCGAGCCGAACTTTACCAAAGGCGGCAAGTACGAGAAGTATTTTCCCATCTACGAGATGGTAGAAAGCTTCATCTACACTCCGAAAACCGTAACTTCCGTTGCCCCTCACGCGCGGTCTTATGTGGATATGAAACGGATCATGACCTATGTCGTGATCGCCACGATCCCCTGCATTCTATGGGGGATGTGGAACACCGGTTATCAGGCGAACTCGGCAATTGCCGCGCTTGGACCTGATGCGGCCACAGGCTGGCGGATCGCCCTTTTGCAGATGTTCGGCATCTCGCTGGACCCGTCCAGTATCTTTGCCAATGTAGCGCACGGGATGCTTTACTTCCTGCCAATCTATATTGTGACGTTGGTTGCTGGCGGTATCTTCGAGGTGATCTTCGCGACAGTGCGGGGCCATGAGGTTAACGAGGGTTTTCTTGTTACTTCTATGCTTTACACGCTCATCATGCCGGCAACGACACCGCTGTGGCAGGTGGCTCTGGGCATCATATTCGGTGTTGTGATCGGCAAAGAGGTTTTTGGCGGGACCGGCAAGAACTTCCTCAACCCCGCGCTTGTGGGCCGCGCGTTCCTATACTTCGCGTATCCGGCTCAGATGTCTGGCGACTCGGTTTGGACACCGGTTGACGGGTTCTCGGGTGCGACGGCTTTGGCCGTTTCCGCAGCCGAGGGGGTTCAGGCTCTGGCCGCCGAAGGCATCACTTGGTCCAGCGCATTCTACGGCACCATCCAAGGAAGTTTCGGTGAGACATCGACACTGGCCTGTATGATCGGCTTGGGCTTCCTGCTTCTGACCAAGATCGCAAACTACCGGTTGATCTTAGGATGTCTGGCCGGAACCATCGGCTTTACCCTGCTGCTGAACGTGATTGGGTCGGACACCAATCCAATGTTCGCCATGCCTTGGTACTGGCACATCGTTCTGGGTGGGTATGCCTTCGGGCTGGCCTTTATGGTCACCGAGCCCGTCTCTGCCAGCCACACCAATGTTGGGCGTTACATCTACGGGGCGCTGATCGGTGTCATGGTTGTGTTGATCCGTGTGGTGAACCCGGCTTTCCCCGAAGGCATGATGCTGGCGATCCTGTTCGGAAACGTCTTTGCACCGCTGATCGACTATTTCGTCGTCCAGGCAAATATCAAACGGAGGGCGCGTCGCCATGTCTGATCCGCAATCCCAAGAACCAAAAGGCGCGATTGCCAAGTTTCTTGCGGCCTCGCCGGATTCTGTTGGCAAGACGATTTTCGTCGCTGTGGCTGTATGCCTAGTTGCGTCGATGGTCGTATCAGCAGCCGCGGTCAGCCTGCGCCCTGTGCAGGAAGCGAACAAGCTGAAGGACAAACAGGTCAATGTTTTGCAAGTCGCGGGTGTTTACGAACCCGGCATAAATGTAACCGAAGCCTTCGCCGCGTTTGAACCGCATGTGCTGGAGCTTGCGACAGGTGATTTTGTAGACGATCAGTTCGATCCCGCCACCTTTGATGACATCGCTGCCGCCAGTGATCCGGAACTAAGCGTTGCTTTGGACGATGACCCGGCCGGGATCGGTCGCAAGGCCAAGTATCGCGTAATTTACCTGCTGCGCGATGACGCTGGTGATCTGGATAAGGTCATCCTGCCGCTGCACGGCTATGGCCTGTGGTCCACGCTCTATGGCTTTATCGCGCTGGAAAACAACGGCAACGATATATTTGGCCTGCAGTTTTATCAGCACGGTGAAACACCGGGCCTCGGAGCTGAGGTGGACAACCCACGCTGGAGAGCACTGTGGAACGGCAAGAAACTGCGCGATGACGCGGGCGATCTGCAAATCACCGTTGCTAAGTCACAACCCGCCGCAGGTCCTGATTTCTATGTCGACGCGCTGGCCGGTGCCACACTGACTTCGGTTGGTGTCGATAACCTGGTGAAATTCTGGATGGGTGATGCGGGCTACGCTCCGTTCCTGGCCAAACTGCAAGCAGGAGAGTTCTGATGTCTCAGACCAAGAAAGAGATGCTGGTCGACCCGCTTGTCGACAACAACCCGATTACCTTGCAGGTGTTGGGCATCTGTTCGGCGCTGGCGGTGACCTCTTCGCTGCAGGTGTCCTTCGTTATGGCGCTGGCGGTTATGTTCGTGACCTCGTTCTCGTCGTTCTTTATCTCATGCCTGCGCAACCAGATCCCCGGATCGATCCGGATCATCGTGCAGATGGTGATCATCGCGTCGTTGGTGATCTTGGTGGATCAGGTTCTCAAGGCCTACGCCTTCGAGATCTCGAAAACCCTGTCGGTTTTCGTTGGCCTGATCATCACCAACTGTATCGTGATGGGCCGCGCCGAGGCGTTTGCGATGAAGAACCCGCCGGTTGCGTCGTTCATTGACGGTATGGGCAACGGAATGGGCTACGGTCTGATCCTGCTGCTGGTCGGTTTCATCCGCGAGCTATTCGGGGCAGGATCGCTGTTCGGTGTCACCATTCTGGAGACCGTGAACAATGGCGGCTGGTACGTGCCCAATGGCATGCTGCTGCTGCCGCCCTCTGCATTCTTTATCATCGGTCTGATCATCTGGGCTTTCCGCACATGGAAGCCGAACCAGGTCGAAGAACGTGAATATAAAATCCAGCAGGTAGAGGCGCACTGATGGAAGGGCTTATTTCTCTGGCCGTAAAGGCCATCTTTGTCGAAAACCTCGCGCTTAGCTTCTTTTTGGGGATGTGTACCTTCATCGCCGTATCCAAGAAGATTTCGACTGCACTGGGATTGGGTATCTCGGTCATGGTCGTGCAAGCGATCACTGTGCCGACCAATAACCTGTTGCTCAGTTATCTGCTGAAACCGGGTGCGCTGGCCTGGGCGGGTTTCCCGGATGTGGACCTGACTTTCCTTGGTCTGATCTCGTATATCGGTGTGATTGCCGCGATGGTGCAAATCCTTGAGATGGTTCTCGATAAGTACTTCCCGCCACTCTACAACGCGTTGGGTATCTTCTTGCCCCTGATTACCGTGAACTGCGCCATCCTTGGCGGCTCGCTGTTCATGGTTGAACGCGACTATAACTTTGCCGAGGCCGCGACATATGGCCTGTCTTCGGGCTTTGGCTGGGCGCTGGCAATTACCGCAATGGCAGGTGTTCGGGAAAAGCTGAAATATTCGGACATTCCAGATGGCCTGCAAGGGCTGGGCATCACCTTCATCACCGCAGGTCTGATGGCAATGGCCTTCATGTCCTTCTCGGGCGTGAAACTGTAAGGAGGGCGCAATGGAAACTTTTAGCCTTGGCGTAATCCTTTTTACCCTGATCGTTCTGGCGCTTGTGGCCATCATTATGGCGGCCCGGTCCAAGCTGGTGTCGACCGGTGATGTCAACATCACCATTAATGGCGAGAAAACAATCTCGGTTCCCGCAGGAGGCAAACTGCTGCAAACGCTTGCGGCGGAGAAGCTGTTTGTCCCATCGGCCTGCGGCGGTGGTGGGACGTGCGCGCAATGTCGTGTCAAAGTGCATTCGGGCGGAGGATCTATCCTGCCCACCGAGGAAAGCCATATCACCAAGCGTGAGGCGGCTTGCGGTGATCGCCTATCTTGTCAGGTTGCCGTCAAGCAGGACATGGATATCGAAGTTCCTGAAGAGGTCTTTGGCGTCAAAAAATGGGAATGCACCGTTCGTTCGAACGAGAACGTAGCAACCTTCATCAAGGCCCTGACACTGGACCTGCCTGAAGGCGAGGATGTGAACTTCCGCGCCGGTGGTTACATCCAGATCGAAGCGCCTGCGCACCAGCTGGCTTATACGGATTTCGACGTCGAAGAAGAGTATCGGGAAGATTGGGATCGCTTCAATTTGTGGCAGTACAAATCCGTCGTGGCCGAGCCGATTGAACGTGCCTATTCCATGGCCAACTACCCGGATGAAAAAGGCATGATCATGCTGAACGTCCGCGTGGCGTCGCCCCCTCCGGGGTCTGAAGGTATCCCGCCGGGTCAGATGTCGTCGTATATCTTTAATCTGAAACCGGGCGACAAAGTCACAATCTCGGGCCCGTTTGGTGAGTTCTTCGCCCGCGAGACCGAGAAAGAGATGGTCTTCATCGGTGGTGGTGCTGGTATGGCCCCGATGCGCAGTCATATCTTTGACCAGCTCAAACGTCTTGAGAACCGCAACCGCAAGATCAGTTTCTGGTATGGCGCGCGCTCGAAGAAAGAAATGTTCTTTGTCGAGGATTTCGACACTCTGGCCAAAGAGTTCGACAATTTCGAATGGCACGTCGCTCTGTCGGATGCCCAACCCGAGGATCATTGGAAAGGCTACACCGGCTTTATCCATAACGTTCTGTTCGAAGAATACCTCAAGAACCACCCGGCGCCTGAGGATTGCGAATACTACATGTGTGGCCCGCCAATCATGAACCAGTCTGTCATCAACATGTTGCTGGATCTGGGCGTGGATCGCGAAGACATCATGCTTGACGATTTCGGCGGATAAACAGTATTGATCGGTTCCACCCTTTGGAGCCGATTTTTTTCTCAGAGCTCATCAGTCAAAAGGCACCCCGGTGCCCTATTTTTCGACTGATGCTGCGCCGTTTTTGTCTCAGAAGGTAACAGGCGATATGCTAACCGGATGGATCAAAAGGTTTTTTGCGTCTCAAGCGCTACTTGATCAGGTAATAGGCACATCCTCACTGGCACCGACAGAGAAGTTCTATGCCATCGGCGACCTTCATGGCAGGCTGGACCTCCTGCAGATGCTTTTGCCTGAATTGGACGGTGCTTGTCCTACAGTGTTTGTTGGCGACTACGTTGATCGAGGTAAGCACAGCGCACAGGTTTTGCGTCAGTTACACCACCTGGACACACGTTCGGAAAAGAAAGCGATCTGCCTTAAGGGCAATCATGAGGACATGTTGCTTGGGTTTCTAGATGATCCAAGAAAATGGGAGCGTGTTTGGCTGCACAATGGTGGTGCCCAGACCTTGGCCTCATTTGACCTGACAGATATTGACCTCTCCGATCCAGATGCCGTCGCTGAAGCGCTTCGGGGCGCGATGGGGCAATCCCTTGTGGATTGGCTGTTTGATCGTCCGCTGACCTGGACAAGTGGCAATGTGACCGTTGTTCACGCTGCGCTTGACCCGTCGCAGCTGGTCGACGGACAGCAAGACAGCACCTGCCTCTGGGGACACCCGCAATTTCGTAAGAAACGTCGAAAAGACGGGCAATGGGTAGTGCACGGGCATACGATCGTCGACGAGCCCATGATTGAGAATGACGTCATATCTATCGACACCGGTGCATTCGTCACCGACCGCCTGACCGCCGCGGAAATCTCACCCGGTTCTGTCCGATTTATCTCGGCGAGTCACACCGGAATCGAGTGGGAATCGGCTTAAGAGTTAGCCGACAATCATCTGTTTCATTCTAAGCGCTTCATATTCCAGTTCCTTCAATCGGAAATGGACTACGTCCCCAATAGTAATAACGCCGCGCAAATTGCCGTCACTTAAAACAGGCATGTGCCGGAAGCGACCCTCGGTCATAGTTTTCAGCACATCGTTCAGATAGTCGTCTGGGCTACAGGTTTTGACCTCAGTCGTCATCAGGTCGGCCACAGATTGAGGTAATGTCTGACCGGGTGTTTCCGCCATT
The DNA here is from genome assembly GCF_056539905.1 of Ruegeria sp. AP7. Classification (NCBI taxonomy): domain Bacteria; kingdom Pseudomonadati; phylum Pseudomonadota; class Alphaproteobacteria; order Rhodobacterales; family Roseobacteraceae; genus Ruegeria; species Ruegeria sp. AP7. The sequence goes on from NZ_JBQFVT010000005.1 coordinate 42,296, forward strand.
CGGCGAACAATATCACGTTCAGATAGGATCCCTTGCAACGAACCATTCTGGTCCGTGACCACAACCGCACCAATGCGCTTTTCCCGTAAGATATCTACAACTGAATGGATCGTATCGTTGGGTCGGACAGAAAAAACAGCATCCCCTTTGCCTTCCAGCAGTTTTGAAACCGTTGTCTGTGTGTGCGACAGGTTTGTTTCAACTGACTGACTGCGAGTCGCCTTCGCGGCCTTGTCGCCACGGGTCGGGGGCTGGTAAGAGCTTGGGGCCATGGGCGGTCTCCTCTTTCACAGGTAGTGTCCTTATTCTCTACCTTACCGCAGGGATAGGCGCTGTATAGGTGCAAATTCGAAAACCGATGTAGCCGGACTAATTTACAAGGAGTTCCAAGTTCTTGAGCGAGCTTTACCTGACCCCGCCGGTTGCTGCGTTGATCTTCTTTGTTGTCGTTGTCTGTGGTCACAATTTCCGCATGGTGTGGAAACAACAACCCTCAGGCTGGCAAAAACGCGCATGGATCTTTGGTGTGCCAGCCACGATTGGGCTTCTTGCCCTCGCGTTTTTGCCGCTCAAGATCTGACGCCGGTTTGACTCTGAACAGGGCCGCTGGCATATGCCGGGCAAGACTACTCGCAGGAGATCGCCCCATGCGCCCGTTGATTGCCTTGGCTTCGTTGTTGTTTGTTTCGGCTTGCCTGTTTGACAAGGAACCTGATGTGGTGCGCCTGTCCGGCGAGACTATGGGTACCACGTTCAACATTACCGCTATCGGCGATGATCTGGACGAAGCTGCACTGGGTCAGGCGGTTCAGGAGACACTGGCACAAGTTAACGCAAAGATGTCAAACTGGGACCCAAATTCCGAGGTTTCGACCTTCTCGGCCACAGACAGCACAGAACCAATGCCGGTTTCAGATGAGTTTGCGTTCGTGATCGAAGCCGCGAACGAGGTGCATGAGAAGTCTGGTGGTACGTTCGATGTCACCCTTGGTCCGCTGATCGAGTTGTGGGGATTCGGCCCGCGCAAACCCGAAGACCCGGTTCCTGCCGATGCTGAAATTGCAACAGCGTTAGCTCAGGTGGGTCAGGCCCGCCTACTGACATTGGATAGCGCAGCCGGCACCCTTGCGAAATCAGACGCAGGCGTGGGGATCAATTTGTCTGCGATTGCCAAAGGCTATGGTATCGATGCGGTTGCTGCACAACTGCGCGACGCTGGTATCGAGAACTATATGGTCGAGATTGGTGGTGATCTGGTGGCCATGGGTGAGAACGACAAGGGCGAAAGCTGGCGGATCGGCATCGAAAAGCCCGAAGCTGACGCACAGGCCATCCAACTAATCGTTCCGCTGGATAATCTGGGGATGGCAACTTCGGGTGATTATAAGAACTTCTTTGAACAAGATGGTGTGCGTTACTCGCACATTATCGACCCGGTCACGGGACGGCCGATCACTCATCGCACCACTTCCGTCACGGTTCTGGCGGATGATGCGATGATGGCAGATGCTTGGGCGACAGCGATGCTGGCACTTGGTCAGGAAAAAGGAATGGAAATCGCGGAAAAGAATAAACTTGCCGTGTTTTTTATCTCGCGCGATGTGACAAGCGGGGAAGAAGCCTATATCACCGTACAAAGCAGCGCTTTCAAGGATGCGCTGGGAACCAACTGATCGGTAGGCACTGCTATGAGCACCTTTATTCTGGCATTCGTATTGTTACTGATCATCATGGTCGGGATGTCGTTGGGCGTAATGCTGATGGGTAAGACCATCAAAGGCAGTTGCGGTGGCTTGAATGCAATTTCCGGTGCTGACAAATGTGTGGTTTGTCAAAAGGATATCGACCCCGATAGCCCCCTGCGTGATCAGTTGCAGTGCAAGCGTGCAAAAAAGATGCTGCAACAGATGGAAGGCTAGGATAGTCCTCTTGGCATGAGCAAAGCCAAGAACGTCCTCTTCATCATGTTCGACCAATTGCGCTGGGATTACCTCAGCTGCTACGGACACCCACATCTCCATACGCCAAACATTGACAGGCTCGCTTCGAGCGGCGTGCGGTTTACCCGCGCTTACATTCAGTCCCCCATTTGTGGCAGTTCGCGCATGTCGACCTATACCGGTCGCTATGTGCATTCGCACGGCGCGTCCTGGAACGGTATCCCGCTGAAAGTCGGAGAGATCACCTTGGGTGATCACTTGCGAAAAGCGGGGATGGATTGCTGGCTGGTCGGCAAGACCCATATGGCTGCGGATGCCGAAGGCATGGCCCGGCTGGGATTGGAGCCCGACAGTGTGATTGGTGCGCGCGTGGCTGAATGCGGGTTTGACGTGTTCGAGCGTGACGATGGATTGCGGGCCGAGGGACCAGATGGTTTTTACGATCCGGATGGGGCCAAGAAGTATAACGAATACCTGAAGGACAAAGGGTATGAGAGCGACAACCCCTGGCACGACTTTGCCAATTCGGGATTGGATGCGGATGGTAATGTTCTGTCCGGGTGGTTTCTGAAAAACTCGTCCGAGGCGGCCAATATTGCCGAGGAAGACAGTGAAACCCCATATTTGACCACCCGTGGGATGGAGTTCATGGATTCTCATGACGGCCCTTGGTGTTGTCATCTTAGCTATATCAAGCCGCATTGGCCTTATATTGTGCCGGAACCCTATGCATCGATGTATGGTCCCGAGCACATTCTGCCGGTGGTTCGGTCTGAGTCAGAACGCCAGAATGCGCATCCGGTGCTGAAGGCATTCATGGACACGAAAATTGGCCAAACTTTCTCGCGTCAGGACGTACGCGAGGCCGTTATCCCTGCTTACATGGGCCTAATCAAGCAAGCCGATGACCAGATGGGGCGGCTGTTCGACTGGATGGAGAAAACCGGGCGGATGCAGGACACCATGATCGTGCTAACCTCGGACCACGGGGATTTTCTGGGCGATCACTGGATGGGCGAGAAGACATTTTTCCACGATGCTTCAACCAAAATGCCCCTGATCATTTACGATCCATCGTCCGAGGCTGATTCCACGCGCGGGACCACTTGTAACGCATTGGTCGAGTCCATCGATCTGGCCCCCACGTTTCTTGAGATTGCTGGCGGGGAGCCCGCAGGCCACATCCTCGAAGGGCATTCGCTGCTGCCTATTTTGCATGGTCAGGCCGATAGCACGCCACGCGATGTGGCAATCTGCGAATATGACTACTCTGCATCGCCAATAGCTCAGAAGCTGAATGTCTCGGTTCGGGATGCGGTCATGTTTATGGTCGCGAACGAGAAGTGGAAGTTGATCCATTGCGAGGGTGGTTTTCGCCCGCTCTTGTTTGACCGTGAGAATGATCCAAATGAGCTGACCGATCTGGGTGATAGTGCGGAGCACGCAGACATCATTGCAGAAATGTATGACCACTTGTTTGCTTGGACCCGCCGCCCTTCGCAGCGTACCACCCGGTCCGAAGAGCAACTGCTAAACATGCGCGGTTCCAGCGGCGGAACTGGCATAGTGATCGGCATTTATGACGAAAATGATATACCGCTCGAGCTGACTGTGAAGTATCGCAACCGTAAGGCACGGCCCTTTGGCGACTACACGTCAGATTAATTCTGCTCTTGTAGCTTCAAAAGACGGTTCAACCTTGCACGGGCAGGGGGTAGAAGATGGCGACGCCGAAATCGGAGAGCACTCATGACCGCCCCCAAACCCGTTGTTCTGTGTATCCTTGATGGTTGGGGGCTGTCCGACGACACCAAAGCCAATGCGCCATATCTGGCAAACACGCCGACCTTTGATGCCCTTGTGGCGGAAGGACCACATGCGCAACTGATTACGCACGGACCGGATGTGGGCCTGCCAAGCGGCCAGATGGGAAACTCCGAGGTCGGTCACACCAATATTGGGGCAGGGCGCGTGGTTGCGATGGATCTGGGCCAGATCGATCTGGCGATCGAAGACGGTTCTTTTTCCAACAATGAAGCACTGCAAGATTTTATCGCTAAGGTGAAAGCGACAGATGGTACAGCCCATCTGATGGGATTGGTCTCGGATGGTGGTGTACATGGACACCTTGATCACATCGTAGCCGCGGCGAAAGCCATTACCGATGCTGGCGTTCCAGTTGCGTTGCATGCCATCACAGACGGGCGCGATGTGGCGCCGAAATCAGCCTTTACCTACATTGCGGAGCTTGAGGATCGTTTGCACGAAGGGGCAAAGATCGTCACGGTCTGCGGGCGGTACTATGCCATGGACCGTGATAATCGCTGGGAACGCGTTTCTGAGGCTTATGACGCGATTGTCAAAGGGCAGGGGCGTACCGTGGTTTCGGCACATGAGGCTGTTGATCACGCTTATACCCAATCCGAGACAGACGAATTCATCGCGCCCACGGTGGTCAACGGGTACTCGGGCATCCAGGACGGTGACGGATTTTTCTGTCTGAACTTCCGTGCCGACCGCGCCCGCGAGATACTGCGCGCAATTGGCGAACCAGGTTTTGCAGATTTTGACACTGGCTCGCGCCCACAGTTATCGGCATTGCTGGGCATGGTCGAATACTCCGACGGCCACAATGCCTATATGGCGACCGTATTTCCCAAGCGGGACATCGTGAATACTCTGGGCGAATGGGTTGCGAAACAGGGTTTGCGCCAGTTTCGGCTGGCCGAAACTGAGAAATACCCCCATGTGACCTTTTTTCTAAACGGTGGCATAGAACAACCCGAAGAGGGCGAAGATCGTTTCATGCCCAAATCGCCCAAAGTGGCGACATATGACCTGCAACCCGAAATGTCCTCGGCCGAGGTGACCAGTAAATTCGTCGAGGCGATACATGACGGATATGATCTGATCGTCACAAATTATGCCAACCCCGACATGGTCGGTCATACCGGTGATCTACAGGCTGCGATTGATGCCTGCGAGGCGGTCGACAAGGGATTGGCCCAAGTCGTAGCTGCCTTAAAGCAGGTGGGTGGCGCGATGATCGTGACCGCTGATCATGGCAATTGTGAAATGATGGTTGATCCGGAAACCGGCGGTCCGCACACCGCCCATACTTTGAACCCTGTTCCAGTTGTATTGGTTGGCGGCCCCGCAAATCCAAGCCTGCGCGACGGGCGACTGGCCGATCTGGCACCAACGCTGCTGGAACTTATGGAACTACCAAAACCTACAGAAATGACTGGAGAAAGTCTGCTGACATGAGGATTCGCCCGGTCCTCATAGCAGCGTTGATTTGGTCGACGCCTGTCATCGCGCAAACTAACCCGTCTATGGCGGCGCTAGAGGCGGCAGAGATGCTTGAGCAAGCCTCGATAGCTCTGACCGAGGCTGACAGTGCACGTGATCGAGTCAAAGCGCTGACCGAAACGCTTCAGGCGTACGAGGCTGGTCTGACCGCGATGCGTGACGGCCTGCGTCGTGCGGCCCTACGAGAAGCGCAATTGACGGCGGAACTTCAGGTGAGAGAGCAGGAGGTGGCGCAGCTGCTTGGTGTTCTGCAGACTATCGAGACCACCGCGCCACCGGTACTGATGCTGCACCCCTCCGGCCCATTGGGAGCGGCTAGAACGGGTATGATGCTGTCAGAGGTTACGCCTGGCCTGAACACTCAAGCCCAGAATCTTGCAGCCGATTTGCAAGAAGTCCAAACGCTGCGCCAGCTCCAGCAGAATGCCGCCAATACCCTGACAAAAGGTCTGACGGGGGTGCAAGATGCTCGTACGAAACTGAGCGAGGCTATTGCGGACCGTACTGACCTACCGCGCCGCTTTGTCGAAGATCCCGTGCGCACCGCTATTTTGATATCTTCGACCGAAACGCTGGACGGGTTTGCCAGTGGATTGTCTGAGATTTCCGATGGTGAAATCGCAGATACAAACGCCGATATCGCGGATCAGAAAGGCCATATCGCCCTACCCACCAAAGGGGTCATTCTTCACCGATCGGGGGAAACAGATGCGGCTGGCGTTACGCGCGCCGGTCTTGTGTTGGGAACGCGGCCTCGCGCATTGGTAACGTCACCCACAGCCGCAACGATCCGCTACCGAGGACCATTGCTGGATCTGGGGAACCTAGTGATCCTTGAGCCTCAATCTGGACTGCTCTTTGTGTTCTCGGGTTTACAAGAGGTGTATGGCAATACGGGAGAGGTGATCCCGGAAGGCACTCCAGTGGGTTTAATGCCGGGTGAAACCCCGGGAATCGGCGCTATTATGTCAACAAGCGGTGATGGCACTGGAACTGATCGGTCAGAAACGCTCTATATAGAGGTAAGAGAAGATAACAGCCCAGTGGACCCGGAATTATGGTTCCGGACGGACAAGGATGGATAAACGAGTATGAAGAAATTTGTGATCGCCGGTCTGGCCGGCACCGTGGCGGGGTTAATCGCAACCACACAGATTGCGGGGCCCTTGTTGGCGCAAGAGGCCGAAAACAAGGCTGGAGTATATGAGCAGCTTGATCTGTTTGGCGATATTTTTGAACGTATCCGCGCCCAATATGTCGAAGAAGTCGAAACCGACGAACTGATCGAAGCGGCGATTGACGGGATGCTAACGTCGCTTGATCCGCATTCCAGCTACCTGTCGCCTGATGATGCCGAACAAATGCGTGTTCAAACGCGAGGCGAATTCGGTGGTCTTGGGATCGAAGTCACGCAGGAAGAGGGCTTTGTCAAAGTTGTCTCGCCCATGGATGATACCCCGGCAGACGCGGCCGGGATCGAAGCAGGTGATTTCATTACCCATGTCGATGGCGAAAGTATTCTTGGCCTGACTCTGGATAAAGCAGTTGATTTGATGCGTGGCCCGGTAGGGTCGGAGATCGTTATCACAGTCGTGCGCGAAGGTGAGCAGGAACCCTTTGATGTTACGATCGTGCGCGACACAATCAAACTGACAGCCGTCCGCGCGCGCACTGAAGGCACCAGTGTGGTGCTGCGCGTCACAACCTTTAATGATCAGACCTTCCCGAACCTCAAGGAAGGGTTGGAAGAACAAATTGAAGAGGCGGGTGGTATCGAAAATGTAAACGGTGTCGTTTTGGATCTGAGGAATAATCCGGGTGGTTTGCTGACGCAGGCTATCAAGGTTTCAGATGCGTTTTTGAATGAAGGTGAGATCGTTTCGACCCGTGGTCGCAATCCGGAAGACGGTGAACGGTTTAACGCCACACCCGGTGACCTGACCGGTGGTAAGCCTATTGTTGTCCTGATAAACGGCGGCTCAGCGTCGGCTTCGGAAATCGTGGCTGGCGCACTGCAGGATCACCATCGTGCGATTGTGGTTGGCACTAAGAGCTTTGGCAAAGGATCAGTCCAAACGGTAATGCCAATTCGAGGCGATGGCGCGATGCGTCTAACTACATCTCGCTACTACACGCCCTCGGGTCGTTCGATTCAAGCGCTTGGCGTCAGCCCGGACATCATCGTAGAGCAACCCCGTAACCGACCCGATGAAGAAGATGAGGACGATGCAAACGCCCGTACCCGGTCCGAGGCCGATCTGCGCGGTAGCCTGAACAATGACAGCCTGAGCGAAGACGAGATTCGCCAGATTGAAGAGGACCGGGCCAAAGCTGAAGCGACAGCAGAACTTCGGGAAGAAGACTATCAGTTGGCCTATGCAATCGACATCCTCAAAGGTCTTTCGGCATTCAACCCAACTGGACCTTCGCAGTAATAGTCGTGGGGTCGCAAAAGGCGGCCCCACCTCCAATTTCTTCCGCTTTATTCTTCGATCTTGTGCAGTTTTTTCTCGTCCAGCATCAGGGCAAGGATGATTCCCACCGCGACCGAGAAAGTGGCGAAGGCAAAGGCCATGTTCATTCCGGTGTCAAAGGCTGCAGTAATGGCAGACTTAACTTTTTCGATTTCACCCGAATTTAACTTCTGCATTACAGCTTTTGCAGATTCTGTGGTCAGCGTCCCACCATTAATTGCCTTTTGATCGGTGTCAGACATATCAATGCCTGCAGTCGCAAGCCCAGTTTTCAGGCTTTGCAGACTGGATACATACATGACCGCAGTCGCGCAGGCGACAGATATAGCGCCGTAGACAAGATGGGTCATGAAACTCAGCCCCCCGACCAGACCGGCGCGTTCGGGCTTGACTGCGCATACAGCTGCTGTGCCGGACGGACCAACTGTCAGCGTTGCACCCAATCCTATCAGGGCCATTCCCGGCAATATCTGAAAATATCCGGCGCTGGCAGGCATTACGACCACGCTTGCTGCGCCGAGTGTCGAACAGACATATCCCCAAAAGAGCAATCGTTTGGGTCCGAAGTCATTGTAAAGCGTGCCCGAGACAATCGAGCCAACGGCCAACAGGACCGTCAGCGGGGCCAGGCCCAACGCGGATTGAAAGACAGACCACCCAAGAACTTTCTGCATATATTGTGGAAAATACAACAACCCCACGAAAGCGGCGGAGACATTGAACATGTTCAGACCCAGGGTGATCAGAAACTCTCGGTTCTGCATTAACTGGGGCAGCAGCAATGGCTCCTTGACCCTCTTTTCGACCCTCGGAAACAAGAAAAACAATATGGCGCTGACAAAAAACAGCAGTATGAGAGGTAGCGACGTCCAGCCCCAGTCGGCCCCTACGTCCAAGCCGTAAAGCAGTAACAATACCGCCAATGACAGGATGCCCATACCTGCAAAATCGATATGCTCCCCTTTCTTATGCTCGGTTTCACGCTCCATCAGTAGTATGGCTGTTGCCATTGAAACGCAGGAGAACACTACGTTTGCCAGGAAAAATAGCCGCCAGTCACCCAGGTTGACCACTGCGCCGCTGATCATTGGGCCGAAGACATTGCCTGTGGTAACACCGGCTAGAATTAACCCCATAACAAGCGCGCGGTGTTCCTCTTTCGCAACTTTGGTCGCACCAAATGCTAGAGTGCATGGCCAGACGCATCCTGCCCCTATCCCCTGCAACGCGCGCGCTCCGATCAAATAGTCCAATCCGGGCGAGACAAAGCATAAAATCGACGCAAACAAGAAAATCGAAAGGCCAATGATCATCATCCTACGATGGCCGTACATGTCACCCAGGCGACCGCCAGCTACCATTGTCATAGCAAAAAACAGGGCGTAGATATTCAGAACCCATTGGGTACTGGTTATGTCTGCATCAAAGCTGCTTTCAATTGCGGGCACCAGCATCAAGGCCCCGGTGAAATCGATCCCGATACCGAATGCCGTCACCATCAGGGCGATGATTTTTATGATGCTCTTTCGATCCATGGCCTCATCACTTGATGACGGTAAGCCTCAATGATGCATGGACAACGCTGAAAAGAAAGAAGTTTACCGCGCATGGCTGTTAGTGATCGCGACAAAACCGGGTCTAAGATGCCTGAGATCTGCGAAACGCGCTCTTTAACATGTCAAGTTCAGCGCGAAGTAACGCAACCTCGGCCCGCAGATCATCAGCAGCGGGAGATCCGGCAATGACGGTAAATTCACCTAACTTCTCACCGGTTATCGTGTCACGGATTAAGAAACACTGCACACCGTCGGAAACGGCGGAAAACGGTACTGGAATGCGCAAAACCCACCCCTCATCATCGGGTATCAGTTCGACATCTGGCAATTGCTCACCCAGATACTGCACTTCAACCTGAGGAGTACTTTCACTGCTCAGGTGACCTTCCCATACAGCGTTCTCAAAACGAATTGGGGTTAAGCTTGTTTGCGTCATCATGTGCCTCTAAAGATCTGCCCTGTGATGGCGGCAAAATGTCAAATCGCGTAAAACCACACGATTCATTGCAGGTTGATTAATAATCAGGTCCAGCCAGAGTTTTTCAATCCGACGTTCGTGCAATTCTAGATGTGCCAGGTCGAAATCGACCGAGCATTCTGGCGTCGAAAGATCGAGCTCGCGCAGAACCTGCTCGGAGTTGGGGCCATGTTGGATATTGAGTCGGGAAAAGACGGTTGTCGGGCGTTCGGATTCAATCACAGTGTCCACCCGCATCATGTGCTGACGAGTCAATCCAACGGCGGCATTTGGTGGAAGCTCGATGGACAACGATAGAAATGACCCTTGAAAATCAAAGATCTCAATAGCCAGGCTGAATGGGGCCAGGTCCTTTTCCCGCCGGTTGCGGGCTTGCTGCAATCCTATCTCGCTCAAAGAGCAGTCGTGAAATAAGGTTACTTGCCCATCTATCTTCGCCTTACGCGGTGCGGATGCCAGTCCCTTGCGCGATGCAGGTAAACGCCAAAAATCTGGGCGCCATGACCAGTCGGTTCCCAGTGGTTTCGGAATTTGATCAGAGCCAAGCCGCGGCTGGATCAATCGATTATCAGCAATTTGGATGACCCGTTCCAACTGCCCCCGCAATTGCCGCGCCTCATCGCGTTGACGCCTAAGCTTGGGCAAAGCCAACTGGTCGGCCAACTGCTCTGTCCGCTGAAACCGCCGGATTGTCTTGCGCAGAATATAGCGATCCAGAAATTCCCTCATCGTCCTCTCATCCAAACCTGTCTCTCTTTAGTCAAAAGCCGTGCAATGGACAAACCTGTCCTGATTAATAACGAGTGATATTTTCTGAGATCTGAACAAGACACGCAGATCAACTGGAATTTACGGCGGCGGTACTTCACAATTCTTGCAATGGACTGGGCTGCAGCTTACCGTCGGCGTTCTGGCGAAATGGCCCCAGATCAATTAAAGTCACGACGAGGCAGGGGCATGGAACCCACCCTATTTTCATTCATCTGGAAGTATTCGAAGAAACAGCAACTGGTGTTGCTGTGTTTGACGGTTTTGTCATTTCCGTTTCTCTATGCCTCATTGGAGCTTCCAAAGCAGATTATCAACGATGCTATTGGTGCACCAACGGACACTGTGACTGTGCTTGGTATCACTGTGACCCAGGTGCAGTACCTGATGATTCTGTGTTTTGCCTTTCTGGCGACGGTGATCGCCAGCGGTGTCATGAAAATGCGCATCAACACTATGAAAGGCATTTTGGCCGAACGGATGTTGCGGCGTCTTCGCTTTACTCTGATCAGTCGCTCTATGCGTTTTCCCAAATCCTATTTTGCGACAACCAGTCAGGGTGAGCTGGTGTCGATGATTACTTCCGAGGCCGAGCCAATGGGCGGGCTGATGGGCGATGCGATTGCGCAGCCTGTGTTTCAGTTTGGTCAAATGATGACCATCGTCACTTTTTTGTTCATGCAAAGCCTCTGGTTCGGACTTGCCAGTATCGCACTGATCCCGCTGCAGGCCTGGCTGATCCCCAAGCTGCAACGCCAGATCAACCTGTTGAACAAAGACCGCATTCAGGAGGTTAGGCGGCTGAGCTCTGAAATCGGGGAAAGCGCTGCCGGTATTGGCGACCTGCGCACCAACGGTGGCTGGCGCTATAGATTGGCGCAGTTCAGCCATCGTCTAGGAACCTTGTTCGAGATCCGTTTTAAGATTTACAACAAAAAGTTCTTTATGAAATTCCTCAATAACCTGATCACTCAGATTACGCCCTTTTTGTTTTACTCGGTGGGCGGCTATCTGGCGATCACCGGTGAGGTGACAGTGGGCGCGCTGGTTGCCGCGCTTGGTGCCTACAAGGACCTCAGCGGCCCGTGGAAAGACCTGTTGACCTACTACAATCAGGTGCAGGATATGTCGCTGCGCTGGGAAATCGTGATCGAGCGTTTTGCGCCTTCAAACATGATACCTGAGCGGTTGTTTGATGGCGTTCCAGATACTATCCCGCATCTCACCGGGGATATCGAGTTGCGAAACGTGACGGTTCGTGACGATGACGGCAAAACGATCCTCGAAGATATCGATCTGACAATTCCGAAAGGGGCCCGGATCGCCATTCAGTCCAAACACGCCTCTGAGCGTAGTGCGCTTGCGCAGCTACTGACGCGCGAGCTGCTTCCGGTTCAGGGAGAGGTCTTGATGGCCGGTCATAAACTGAGCGATCTTCATCAAGCGGTGATTGCCGCAAGGATCGGCTATGCTTATTCGCGACCGTATTTGTTTGACGGAACGCTGGGGGACAACCTCTTGATGCCATTGCGCACGCATCCTCAGCACGAACAAGATGCGCTCAGAGTGCCCTCGCGCCGTCAAATCGAGGCGGTTCGGGCAGGGAACCCTCCGGATTCCTTGTCTGATGAATGGATCGACCCAGGTCTAGCGGGTCTCGACGACATCGAAGACATTCGCGACTGGTGGTTCCAGCTTGTCGAAGCTATGGGCATCGATGAATTTATGTTTCGCCGAACGTTGCGTTCTCAATTCGATCCGAAAGTGCACCCGGCACTGGCAGAGGAAATCGTCAATCTGCGTGGTACTGTTGCGACCCGACTGCAGGAGCGAGGGTTGGACAAATATGTTTACCGGTTCGATCCGGACCAGTTCAATCCAGCTGTTCCTTTGGGTGGTAACCTGCTTTTTGCCTCGCCAACGCAGGACATAGCGCCTGACATCCTTGCAGGTGATGACCGGTTCCTATCGCTGCTCAGGGTCAATGATCTTGATGGTGATGCGCTCGGGATTGCCGAGGCTGTACTGGAAACCTTGAACCAGACTTTCGGGCGTGACGGCGCTGATCACCCGCTGTTTCTAAGGCTCGGCATGACGAAGGACATGTATCACCGTCTGCTGGATATCGAAGAGCGCCGCAAGACCAAAGGAGATGACTCTATCGGTGATCAGGAACGCGCACTTCTGCTGACCGTGCCGTTCATGCTGACAGCCGAGCAAATCGGCCCCAGCTTCCCAGAGGAATACAAGGAAAAGATCCTTTCCATCCGTCGCACTCAGGCTGAACGGTTACGGGCTGCCATGGGGTCAATGTTTATCCCGGTGTCGCCGGACACCTATGTTCCACGCCTGACAGCCATGGAAAATGCTCTGTATGGTCGCGTCTCGATCATGGCCGGGGCTCAGGCCGAAGAGATCGAAGATCTTGTTGCCGAAGTACTGAACGAGGCTGGGCTACGCCGCAGGGCTGCCGCAATCATATATGACCTGCCGTCCGGACTGGGTGGGAACAACCTGCCAACTGTGTTTCAGGAACGCGCTGCGTTTTCACGAGCGGGAATAAAGCGACCGGATATATTGATCCTAGACAAAGCGCTGGCCAGCCATGATTCAGAGAGCCGTTTGAGAACCCGCCTGAAATTACGCGAATTGTTACCCGATTCAGTTATGATTTTCATGGAGGATCACTTCGCCCATCCTGAAGCCTATGATTTGTTTGTGGAAATCAAAGATGGTCGAATTGACGGTGTGTCGCGTGTTGCCACAACTGGTGAGGATGACACGTCGGATGATCTGAGCCGAAAGCTGAAGATCATTTCTTCTACCGAATTGTTTGCACGCTTGGACGGGCGCAACCAACGCCTTCTTGCCTTTTCGGCCCAATGGTACGAGGCGGCGGCAGGTCAAACCATATTTGCGCGTGGTCAGGCACCGGATGCAGCCTATTTGTGTATCTCTGGTAAGGCCAGCGTGAACTGGATCAATGAGCACGGTGAAAAACGCTCAATCTCGACGGTAGAGCCAGGGCGTCTGATCGGTGATTTGGCGATCATTACCAATGAGCCCCGCCAATTGGATCTGGTGGCTCTCACGGATTGTTCCTTCCTACGAATTGGTGCCGAAGAATTACGGGCAGTGATCGAAAGTGATGCAGGTGTGGCGGTGAGGCTCCTTGAAACGGTGGCCGGCTATCTGACCACCGTTTCTGAACGGCTGCGAGACGGTAGCACGCTGATTGGTGAAGAACTGCCTGCGACAGGTGTTGAGCGAAACGATGAACACTAGAGAACAGCCCGGCGCTTATAAGAGCCATCAACACCTGATTGAGGACGCCAGCAGGCATCCAGAGATCTGGCGTCTTTTTGCAGGCTTAGCGCTGGTAGCAGTGGTTGTGGTGACGCTCAACGCAATCTTATTTGCTACTGTCGTCAGCCTGGGCCCGCCTGGATCAGCGGCTGCCTTTCTCACGGGGTCTTCCCCGTTTGCGCTGCTTATCGTGCTAGCCAGTTTTATTTTCGCCACACTGGGGGTCGCGCTGGGTGCAAGATTGTTTCAGCATCGATCGCTGTCCTCCATCGTCGGAAATCAGTCGATCGCCCTGCTGCAGTTCTGGCGCGTCCTGCGTGCGTTGCTCATACTTAGTTTCGTGATATTGGCGTTACCGCCCTACGATCTGGGAGAACCATTGTTAGTCAACCTTGGCTGGTCCAAATGGCTTCTACTGTTACCTTTGTCCTTGGGTGCGGTTTTCATTCAGACGAGCGCCGAAGAAATTCTGTTTCGCGGCTACCTTCAACAAAGTCTCGCTGCGCGGTTTCGGTCTCCAGTTATCTGGATGGGGCTGCCGTCGATCTTGTTCGCTGCAGGTCATTATAGTCCTGCCACCGTTGGTGATAATGCGATCCTGATTTCCATCTGGGCCCTTACCTTCGGATTGCTGACAGCTGATCTGACTGCGCGGGCAGGGACACTTGGACCTGCCATTGCGCTGCATTTTTTTAACAATTTTGCCGCACTTCTGGTCATTTCTCTGCCCGACAACCTTGGGGGCTTGGCCTTGTTTCACCTGCCTTACGAGGCATCCGATGCGGATGCGCTCAGACCCTGGTTGTTTGTAGACTTCGCGCTGATGGTCGTTGGGTGGCTCACCGCGCGATTGGTCCTCAGGCGCTGATTGCATTTCCGGGCATTGCGTCTTATTTGACGTCAACGCCGCAATATCAAGGTTCCCACATGAACTGGATCACAAACTACGTACGCCCTCGGATCAACTCGATCTTTTCGCGCCGCGAAGTGCCTGAAAACCTTTGGCACAAGTGCGGCGAATGTGGAACCATGCTGTTTCATCGCGAGTTGGCGGAGAACCAGAATGTCTGCACCCAGTGCGGCCATCATATGGCGATCACACCACGGGACCGATTCACGCATCTGTTTGACGGCGGTATTTTCTCGGAAGTTGAGGTTCCGGCCCCAAAAGATGATCCGCTGCAGTTCCGCGATCAGAAAAAATATCCCGACCGAATGAAGGCTGCCCAGAAAAAGACTGGCGAGAAAGAGGCGATGCTGGTTGCACTTGGTGAGATCGGCCGTACACCGATTGTAGCTGCCGCGCAGGATTTCTCGTTCATGGGCGGATCAATGGGCATGTATGTCGGCAACGCCATCATCGCCGCCGCACAAGAAGCTGTGAAGCTGAAACGCCCGCTGATCCTGTTCTCGGCTGCGGGCGGTGCGCGGATGCAGGAAGGTATTCTCAGCCTTATGCAAATGCCCCGCACGACGGTGGCAGTTGAAATGCTCAAAGAGGCGAACCTGCCCTATATCGTTGTGCTGACCCACCCGACCACAGGCGGCGTCACCGCATCTTATGCCATGCTGGGTGACGTTCACATTTCGGAGCCCAATGCATTGATCTGTTTCGCTGGACCACGCGTTATCGAACAGACGATCCGCGAAAAACTGCCCGAAGGATTCCAGCGCGCCGAATATCTGTTGGATCACGGCATGCTTGATCGCGTGACGAAACGTACCGAGATGCGGGAAGAATTGATCACGATCACCCGCATGCTTATGAAGCAGCCCCCAGCGATCAAAGGCGACTTACCCGCGCCTGAACCCGAAGAGGCCACTTCAGAGGCGCCTGCCGAGGAAGCGGTCAAAAAATGACTGCCCAATCCTCGGATGTCTTCCTCGACCGGATGATGGCGCTGCACCCCAAGATCATTGATCTGACCTTGGACCGGGTTTGGCGTTTACTGGCTGCGCTCGACAATCCGCAAACAAAACTGCCGCCTGTCATCCATATCGCTGGAACCAACGGCAAAGGCTCGACCCAAGCCATGATCCGGGCAGGTCTTGAGGGGGCAGGGCGCGCGGTCCATGCCTATACGTCTCCACATCTGGCCCGGTTTCACGAACGAATCCGGTTGGGTGGTGAGTTGATTTCCGAAGCCGACCTCACCGCCGTTCTGGATGAGTGTTATGCCGCCAATGGTGGTGAAAACATCACCTATTTTGAAATCACAACCAGCGCTGCACTGCTCGCGTTTTCTCGTTCAAAAGCCGATTATACATTGCTTGAGGTTGGATTGGGCGGGCGACTGGACGCCACGAATGTGATTGATCAACCTGCGTTGACGGTAATCACACCCGTCTCAATCGACCATGAGCAGTTTCTTGGCGATACACTTGGCAAGATCGCCGCTGAAAAGGCGGGAATCATCAAACCAGGGGTTCCCTGTATTGTCGGCCCGCAACAGGATGAGGCGCTGGAAGTCATCGAATACACGGCGGCTCGTCTCGGCGCTCCGCTGTTCATACACGGACAGCACTGGCATGTGCACACGGAAAATGGCCGCCTGATCTATCAGGATGAAACCGGGTTGCGCGATCTGCCCATGCCCAACCTGTTGGGAGGCCATCAAATTCATAACGCAGGTGCCGCTTTGGCTGCATTGCGCCACCTACAAATGGGTGATGATGCCTACGAGGCTGCGGTCACCAAAGCCGAATGGCCTGCCCGAATGCAGCGGCTGAAAACCGGCCCTCTGGTCGAGCAAGCCCCTCAAGCCGAGCTGTGGCTTGATGGCGGTCACAATGCAGCTGCAGGGGCGGCGTTGGCTGATGTTTTATTGTCATTGCCAGAACGACCGACGCATATGATTTGCGGTATGCTAAACACCAAGGATGTCACTGGCTATCTCGCACCTTTGGCCACAAAAGCTGCCAGCCTGACCGCTGTCTCCATTCCCGGCGAACAGAATACGCTGAGCGCTGAAGACACAGCCGCTGCAGCCGCCAAAGTGAATCTGACCGCAACAACCGCTGACAGCGTTGCAGACGCGCTTGCGGCAATCACTGCCCAAACCCCTCACGCGCGGGTTTTGATTTGCGGGTCCCTTTATCTCGCAGGGAACATTCTCCGAGAAAACGCCTGATCCGGTACTCAGTCAAAAATACTCCGGGGAACCCGCGCATTTAGCTTGGGCGGGGGCGAGGTACCCTATTTCCCCCAATCCTTATCCTGCATCTCACGCAGCCGTGACGCTGAACGTTCGAACTCGAATGTACCTTCCCCTTCGACATACAGCATCTCGGGCTCAGCAGCGGCAGAACAGATTAGCCGGACCTTTCCCTCATACAGAGCGTCAATCAGGGTCACGAAGCGCTTGGCCTCGTTAAAATTGTTGCGTGACAATCGCGGGATGTCTTCCAACACCAGCACCTTCAACGCTTCCGCTATTGCCAAATAGTCGCCGGGGCCCAGCATCCGTCCGCAAAGATCATAAAACGATGCTCGCGCCACTCCGTTTCGGAACGCGGGCAGAACAACTTCGCGTCCCTTGACCTGCAAAGCCAAAGGCTCCGCCGGCCCACCTGACAAATCATTCCACACAGCACGAATCTTCTCTCGCGCCTCGGGTCCGATGGGCGTGAAGTAGACCGGAGAACCTTCAAGCCGGTTCTGCCTGTAGTCGGTGGGTGAAACCAGCTCCCATACTTCCAATTGTTCTTTGATGTGCTGGATGAAAGGCAGAAACAGTTGCCGGTTCAGCCCATCCTTGTACAGATCATCCGGATGGCGGTTTGATGTCGTGACAACAACAACCCCACCATTATGAAGCAAATCAAACAGCCGTCCGACGATCATTGCATCTGTGATATCGGTGATCTGCATCTCATCAAAAGCCAGAACACGCACAGACTTGACCACGGCATCGGCGACCGGCGCCAGCGCATCTTCGACACCGTCTTCACGTGCCTTGTGCAAGCCTGCGTGAATTTCCTGCATGAATGCGTGGAAATGGACCCGACGAACCGGGGTATCGCCCAGTGTATCAACAAACATGTCCATCAGCATTGACTTGCCGCGCCCGACGCCACCCCAAAGATACAAGCCTTTGGGCGGCGGAGGGGCCTTGCGAAAAAAACTACGCTTAACCGGTTCAGCCAGTGCCGCCCGAATGCGATCAAACCGGGGTAGCACCGCTTCCTGGGCGTCATCCCGTGTAAGAGAACCATCGGCGATGCGATCCTCGTAGAGCGAAGTTAAATCCGTCATGTCTTGAGCCATACCGCCCGGTTCACGTATTGAAAAGAAACCTTTTTCCCGACACATCAATTTTGCTGAACTGGCGTCGCAAAACTCCTGAATTGACGTCTGTGGTCGCGCCGCTAACGTCTTTACGAACCACTCCCTGGAGGCCCAATGCCGCAATCTACCCGCCTGATGAATCCGATCCTGATCGTCGGTTGCATCGTCATTACCGTCGGCTTTGCGGTGCGCGCTTCTTTTGGCGTGTTTCAAATCCCAATTGCAGATGAGTTCGGCTGGCTGCGCAGCGACTTTTCTATGGCCATAGCGATTCAGAATCTGGCCTGGGGAATCGGTCAGCCGATCTTTGGTGCTATCGCGGAAAAGATCGGTGATCGGCGCGCCATTGTTCTGGGTGCTTTGACCTATGCGGCGGGTATGGTGCTGACGGCTTGGTCTGTCACACCATTTGAACATCAAATTTATGCGTGGCTTGTTGGTTTCGGGATCGCCGGAACAGGATTTGGCGTTGTGCTAGCGGTTGTTGGTCGTGCCTCATCCGACGCGAACCGGTCAATGTCACTGGCGATTGTCACAGCGGCGGGCAGCTTCGGGCAGGTTATCGGTGCTCCGACGGCCGAATGGTTGCTGACTTTTCTACCCTGGCAGCAGGTATTCCTTGTCTTTGCCGTAGCAATTCTCGCTTTGATCCTAACCTTGCCGTTTATGCGGGCGCCTCTACCGATCAGCAAAACTGAGCTCGAAGAAAGCATGGGGCAAATCCTTTCCAAAGCCTTCCGCGACCCTTCTTATTCACTGATTGCAATTGGTTTTTTCAGCTGTGGCTATCAACTGGGCTTTGTCACTGCGCATTTTCCCGCTTTTGTTACCGAGATGTGTGGCCCGATCCAGCCCGGGGGCCTGTTGTATTCAATGGGCATCACCACGACATCGGCCTTGGGTGCAATAGCCATTTCGTTGATTGGGTTGGCCAATATCGGTGGAACGCTTCTGGCAGGCTGGGCGGGAAACCACTTTCCGAAGAAATATCTGCTAGCTGCCGTGTATACTGGCCGTACGATTGCGGCAGGGGCTTTCATCGTGTTCCCAATCACGCCCTTGTCGGTGATCGCGTTCTCACTGGTGATGGGATCGCTTTGGTTGGCAACAGTGCCGCTGACGTCTGGACTTGTCGCGCATCTTTATGGCCTGCGATACATGGGAACGCTCTACGGCATCGTATTCCTGAGTCATCAAATCGGTAGCTTCCTGGGCATCTGGCTGGGCGGACGCATGTACGATCAATTTGGTGATTACACCATGGTTTGGTGGATCGGGGTCGCCATCGGGGCCTTCAGTGCCATCATTCACCTGCCCATCCGGGAAAACCGCGAACCAGCTAGCGTGGCAGTCTGACCTAATCGGCCTCCTCCTTGGTCAACAGTCCCTCCGACACCAACCGATCCGCCCAACCTTTTGGGCCGATGAAGTGATGGGTCTGCCACCCTCGCGCCTTGGCCGTTTCGAGGTTTTCGATCCTGTCATCAGCAAACAAAAGAGCAGCAGGGTCGATGCCGCAATCGGCCTCTACCATCTCATAAATAGGGGTATGAGGCTTAACCGCTTTCATCCGGCCCGAGACATACTGGCGATCAAATTCGTTCAGAAACGGATAAACGGTGGTGGCATAGTCGAAGTTCTGAACCCCAAAATTGGTCAGCGCAAAAACAGGTATTTTCTTGGTGCGTAGCGCTCGCAACAGTCGTGCTGAATGCGGGATTTCGGGCGCGGCCAGTTCGATCCAGTTGTCGTGCCACATCCGAATTTCGTCTCGCCAATCCGGGTACTTGTCCGCCCACCTGTAAATCGTATCGGTGAAGTGATGGCCCTGATCCACCAGATCATTCATTCCATGCAGATCGACCTCGGCAAACATGGCACGCCGACGTTCCTCCCCGATCACGCGATCATAGTAGCGCTCGGGTTGCCATTCGATTAGTACGTTTCCGATGTCAAATATGACGGCTTCGATGGTCATACGGTAATCCCATACCTAATCAATTGCCGCCGACTGAACCAAGCACCGGACGAAGATGCAAGCACCATCCACAGCGCGGTACGCGCTGCCCGGCCCAACGGGACGTTGCGCATCTTTGATGCGCCACGGACCGGCGGGAGCGCTACCCGCGCAATGCGGCGCGAATCTCTCGCTCAAGCACGTCAAGAAAACGAGATCGATCTGCTTTGCCGAACGATTTGCCGCCGCCACCAGTTCCCAGAGGATTTGCAGCACGAAGATCCGCCATCAGATCGCGCATCGCCAGTTGCTGGCCGATATTGGCTGCCGTAAAGGCCTCACCGTTCGGGCGCAACGCACGAGCATCGGCTTCGATGCACTTCGCGGCAAGCGGGATGTCTGACGTCACCACGATATCGCCTGCACCGCAGCGCTCTGCGATCCATTTATCCGCCTCATCCGCACCGGCCGCGACAATCACCACCTGTACCAGCGGGTTGGCCGAGGGGCGCAGCCCACCATTGGAGACCAGGACCATTGGTACTTTGTGTCGGGTTGCGACGCGTTCGGCCTCGGCCTTCACAGGGCAAGCGTCGCCATCGATGTAAAGCATCGTCACGCGTCTTCGGCCTTTGTCGACACTTTCGCCTTCGAGGTGGATTTGCGTACCTTGAACTCTTCGGGAATAGGCATCCGGTTAAAAGCGTCCAATCCCGCAATTTTGTAAGCTTCGGCCAAAGTCGGGTAGTTGAACGTATTTTGCACGAAGTAATCCACCGTGCCTTTCAGGTTCAGCACCGCCTGCGCAATATGGATTAGCTCTGTCGCCCCTTCACCTACAATCTGCACTCCTAAGACGCGGCGGGTCTTGAGCGAGAACAGCATCTTCAGCATCCCATGTTCCAACCCCATGATATGCCCGCGCGAGGTTTCGCGGAACCGAGCCACGCCGACCTCGTAGGGGATGCCACGTTCCTGCAGTTCTTCTTCAGACATGCCGCAAGTAGAGATTTCGGGAACCGAGTAGATCCCGTACGGATACCAGGGGCTTTCCGGCAAGGTCGGTGTCTCAAGCGCATGACAGGCGGCGACTCGCCCTTGCTGCAAAGACGTTGAGGCCAGCGAGGGATGCCCGATGACATCTCCGGTGGCATAGATATGAGGCACCGAGGTTTGATAACTCTTTCGGTCCACGCTGATCCGATTGCGATGATCGGTTTCAATCCCCACAGCGTCTAGGTTCAGGGCCGAGGTTGCACCCATGCGCCCCGCGGCAAACAACAACATCTCAGCCCGGACATGGCGCCCGTTGTCCAGTGTAATCTCGACATGACTGCCCGCATCTTCGATCTTTTCGACGGCCGAGCCCAACCGCAGATCAACACCATTTTCACGAACTTGGTGTGTGAAGTCGTGGATTAGCGTCTTGTCGATGAAATCTAGAAATGTCTCGCGTGGTTCAATCAGCGTAACGCGAACATCCAGCGCCGAGAACATGGTCGCGTATTCAACACCGATCACACCGGCACCGATCACACAAAGCGAACGCGGTATTTCTTCCATCTCTAGGAAGTCATCTCCGTCGACGACGGTTTTGCCGTTGAAGGGAACGTAATCGGGGCGATATGTTTTGGTGCCGGTCGCGATCAGGAATTTTGCAGCTGTCAAACGTGTTGTTTCGCCTGCGTCGGTTGCGACCTCAACCTCATGCGGTCCGATGAACTTGGCTAGCCCGCTCAGCGTTTCCACATGGTTTCGGTTGAATTGGTGTTCCAGCACGTCGACCTCATGGTCGAGCGTCATGTGTAGCCGTGCCTTCAGATCTTCCGCACTGATCTGATCCTTAACCCGGTAGGAGCGCCCATAAAAACTGCGTTCACGCCAGCCTGACAGGTTCAGCACCGTTTCCCGTAAAGTTTTGGACGGGATTGTCCCAGTATGCACTGAAACGCCTCCCAAACGGTCTTTGCGGTCAATCACCAGCACCCTGCGCTGCAGTTTTCCGGCCTGAATAGCCGCCGCGCGCCCCGAAGGACCTGAGCCAATGATGATCAAGTCGTAATCATATTTGCTCATGCCTTATTCCCCATACAATGCTTCGGCGTGGAAGGTGATGTGGTCCTCCATAAAGGTAGACACGAAATAGTAGGAATGATCATATCCCGGCTGCAGACGATAGGTGGCTTGTTGGCGACGTTCGGCGATTGCCTGCGCCAATGCTTCTGGGCGCAACAGGTCCATGAATTGGTCATTTGCACCAGTATCGATCAGGATGGGACCGTTGAAGCCGGTGCTTTTCATCATCGCCGACGCGTCATGCTTAGCCCATGCCGCTTCATCATCGCCTAGATAGGCGCTGAGCTGCTTGCGACCCCAATCCGCCCCGATCGGGTTTGAAATCGGCGAGAAGGCTGAAACCGACCGATACCGCCCAGGCAGATTCATCGCCAGCGTCAATGCACCATGTCCGCCCATCGAATGCCCGGTGATTGCCTGGCGGTCGGCATCGATTGCAAAGCTCTCTACCAACAGCGCAGGTAGTTCCTCGGCGACATAGTCCCACATGTTGAAGTGAGGGGCCCAAGGTTTTTGAGTGGCGTTGACGTAGAATCCCGCGCCCTGACCAAGGTCATAATCTTCATGATCCGCGACCCCATCTCCGCGAGGTGACGTATCGGGGAACACTAGAGCAATACCTTGTTCTGCCGCCCAGCCTTGCGCTCCGGCTTTGGTCATTGCGTTTTCATGTGTGCAGGTCAGGCCTGATAGATACCACAAAATCGGAACCGGGCCGTCCTTTGCCTCGGCCGGAAGGAAAAGACCAATTGTCATATCACATTTGCAAGCCGAGGAGGCATGGCGATAGACGCCTTGCACACCGCCAAAACAGGCATTTTCCGAAAGGGTTTCCATCGCTCTGATCCTTACGTTGTGTCGGCGTCATGGCTATCGCTCTGTCGCGTCCGCGTAAAGTGCGAGTGCTACCGGCGGGTGGATTATTAGAAAAGTTTGAAGATCAGAGGGTGCTGACCCAACCAATTACCAGCGGGACAGTCAGGATGCTGGCCAAGGTTGACAATAAGATTGCCGCAGATGCGCGCTGCGGGGCCACACCGTAATGCGCGGCCAGCATGTAGACATTGCCCGCGACGGGTAAAGACGCCGCCGCGATGGCGACCATGGCTGGAAAGGATGCAACCGGAATCAGCCAGATCACCATAAGCGCGACAAAAAGGGGATGTAGAACCAGTTTGCTAAAACTCAGCCAACCCGCAATCTGTATGCGTTCCGCCGATTTGTCGGCAAGTGACGCGCCAATGGCAAACAACGCACCCGGTGTCGCCGCACCCCCCAGAATTGTTAAAAAGTCGTTCAAAGGGGCTGGGACGGGCACATTGAATGCCGACCAGATCAACCCGGCAGAGATTGACAAGATCATTGGGTTTCTCAGCAAGCCAACCCCAATCAAGCGCACCGTCGCAAGACCGAGCCGGCCATCTCGACCACCGTTGATCAAAATTACGATCAAAGAGGAAAACACAACAAGATCAACGGTTAGAACCAGCATCACGGGTCCTATGGCCGCTTCAGAAAACAAGAGCGCCAGCATTGGCAAGCCCAGGAACCCCACATTGCCGATCGCGGCGCATTGAGCTTCAACAGCAGCCGTCGGAACATCCAATCCGCGCAGATAGGCGACAACAGTTGCTAGTGCGTAGACGCCCGCTGTTCCAATCAAATATCCGATTACAAGGCGACCATTGAAGATCTCGGCAAAGGGCAGGGTGGCTGCAAATCGAAACAGCATTGCAGACAAGGCGAAGAAAAATACGAACTTGGTCAGATAGGCAGTTGCCTCGGGCGGGAAAAATCGGCTGCGACCGGCCCAAAATCCCAGGCCGATGATTGCGAAGAACGGCAATGTGCGCAGAAAGATCTCAACCATGGCTGTGTGTTAGCATGAAAGGCCGGGGTCGCAAGGGCGACGCGCGGCAGAAGCTACTCTTGACGGTTAAACGTTGTGACAAAACCGCGATTCAGTTGAAATGCGTTGAAACTGAACCGAACGGTTTATAGTGTTGTAGAATATCGCATTCAGGAGACATCATGACTCAAGCCGCCGCCATCCTGCGTACAGGCCGAAAATTCGATCAGGTTTTGCGCGGGGCGCGCGAGGTGTTCATGGCGGATGGGTTCGAAGGCGCGAGCGTTGATGACATTGCGCGATCAGCGGGCGTGTCGAAGGCCACTCTCTATAGCTACTTCCCCGACAAGCGTCTGTTGTTCACCGAAGTCGCCCAGACTGAGTGTCGGTTAATGTCCGAGCGTATCCTGTCAATGATTGACGAGACCAAACCTGCGCGCGAGGTGCTAACAATTGCAGCAACTCAGCTTACTGCATTTCTGGTTTCAGATTTTGCGCAGCAAGTCTTTCGCATTTGCGTCGCCGAGCGAGACAGATTCCCGGAGCTCGGTAAGGCCTTTTTTGAAGCGGGCCCTCAGAATGGTCGGCGGCAGATGGCAGAGTATCTGACCAAAGCGGTCGCAAAAGGAGAGTTGGCTGTCGAAGACGTCAATATTGCGGCCGAACAGTTTTCGGAGCTGTGTAAGGTAAGGCTATGGGGACGAGCCGCTTTTGGTATCCAAAACAGTTTCAGCCAAAGTGAGATTGACGAGGTTGCTATGCAGGCGGTCGATATGTTTATGGCACGATACGGCGTTTGAGTTTGACCGACCCAACGTCAGAGCAACGAATCGATTCTGTGAAGTTTTGTGGTGCGGGTGGAGGGCATTGAATACGCTTTCCTATACGTTCTTTGCTGTTCCGGTGTGTTCAACAAAAATGATTAAACATCGTAAATACAGATATTTACCATTCCGGGTTGCTCCGAGGTACTCCGTTATGAACAAGATATAGAAGTGGGACTGAAAGTTGGACCAATTTGAGAATCTATCCAGCCATGCGCCAATCCAACAAGCTAAGTGGAGCAAAGGTCAGAACTGCCGATGCCGGCAAATACGGCGATGGTGGCGGGCTCTGCCTGCATTAGCGCGATGCCAGGCAGGGCAAGTGGGTACTATTGGTCACCGTGTACGGACGCCGTAGAGAAATGGGCCTCGGAGCCTATCCGGGCGTATCGCTGAAAGAGGCGCGCGAAGAAGCTGAGAAATGGCGCGCAGTCGTTCGCAGGAACCTGGACCCGATAAAAGAGCGAGAGTGGGAGCGTTGACAGGCAGAGCGAAATTTGAACCTGCTCAAAGACATTGCCATTGATGCGTTTTAAACCCGCAAGGCAGAGCTAAAGGGCGATGGTAAGGCAGGGCGTGGTATTCTCGCTTGGAGCTGCAAGTTCTGCCGAAGCTGGGCAAGGTTCCTGTCGCCGACATTGACCAGATCGATATAAGAGACACCCTAGCACCGATTTGGCACGAGAAAGCCGAAACCGCTATCAAGGCAATGGATCGCCTTGGCATCTGTCTGAAGCATGCAGCTGCGTTGGGATTGGATGTTGACCTGCAAGCTACAATGAAAGCTCGGGCACTACTGGGGAAGCAACGCCATAAACCCAAAAAAACATCCCGGCACTACCTTGGTCAGATGTTCCAAGCTTCTAGAGGTGGGCATGCTACTGGGCCAAGCCATCCGTTTTGGAAGCATGGGGAACGGTCGAGTGAAGCTGAGGAAGCGCGCAAGAGGATCAATGACCTGATCCGCGCCCATAGGGAATTGCAAAAGCGTATCCATTGACTGGTACTACCTGGTCACCTACGCAAAGCAGTCATTCGACCAAACCAGGTGAATGACCGCACCGAGCCCAAAGTTACGGGTTGCCGCAGTACACGCTAACGACGGCAATGCGCAGTAACCGGATATTGCAAAGTCTAGTAGACGGCCCAGAGCGGCCACTCGGCACTGCACTGCGCGTTGAGGGCTTGGGAGTCCTGAACGCAGCTGCGCTGGTTCATTTTGGTGACGACAATTATTGCAGCTTGAATATGGAATTGCGCATCTCTCTGAGGATGACGTGTTCATCGATCCAAAGCTGCAAGGATTCGAGCATCTCGTTCGTATGGATCCTCACGGAAATGAACGGCCCCAGCTTCGACCCAAGCAGTCCAATAGGTCAAAAGGACCGGCATGGGCTCGGGTAGGTTAACTCGCGTTGTCTTTCCACTATCCAAAATGGATTGCATCTTTTGCCGGCTCCAGTCGGGCTGTCCCTCCATCAAAAGGCTGGCAAATTCGAACGGATACTCAAGACGAACGCAGCCGGAACTTAGGTTCCGCTCATTTCGGTCGAAAAGACTGCGGTCGTTGGTATCATGCAAGTACACAGCGTATTTATTGGGAAACATGAACTTGACTAAACCTAACGCATTGTCTGGGCCCGGCTGCTGAACCAAAGTGACGGCGGGGTTCTTTGCTCCCCAGTTCACAGCGTTGGCAGGAATTGTCTGCCCGTCTTTGTTCCGAATTACGTAATTGTTGCGCGCCAGATAGGCTGGATCCTTGCGGATGCGCGAAAGCTTGTCTTTCCGAAAAATCGAGGCGGGAACGGTCCAAGTCGGATTGAATTCTATGTATTCAATTTCATCTCGGAACACTGGGGTTTTGCGGTAGGCTGATCCTGTGATTGACCGGGTGGTCCAAAGCGTCCCGCCAGATGTGACCAAGTAAGTACGAGCGCCTGCAATATTTACCAGCACGAAATCCTCGTCGATTTCCCGCATGAGCCAACGGCCTCGTTCCAGGCTGAGGCGTAACTTATTTATGCGATCTTCGACGGGTTTGTTGAGAGACCCGAAGGTCTTACCACCAACGACACCATCTGCCTCCAAGCCGTGACGATTTTGAAAGGTTTTTACCAGTTGCACCAAGTAATCGTCATAAACCCAAGCTGGATTTATGCCGTTTTGGCTGATTTCTGGAAACTCATTTGTTCCATCGTAGCCTTCTGTCGCTAACCTTTTGCGCAGTTCGGCGACGGCAGGATCCACCATTTCCGGCTTCAGAACCGTTTCTTCCGGGACTTTGTTCCAGCCTCCCTTTGATGCAATAGCTCTGTATTTGCGCAATGCATCAACGAGCATCGTATATTGCGCATTGTCGATATCGATGCGTTCAATCAAAGCGCTGAAGCCTTCACCTTGAAGAAATTGGCTCAATACAATGGAAGGGTCTTGTTGAATTACTGGTTTTGAGAAGTTCCAATCGTCATCCAATGCATTTGGATCGACTTTTCCAAAAACCAAATGATGCACAAGTTTTACTGCGGCGTCGGTCGCCAAAATATCGAACAGCGCTTTATTTGAGGCATCGCCACCCTGTGAGTTTTTGAAAGCGGATCGAAGCTCTTTTAGTTTGAAGTCGCTCGGCGTAAAGCCCTGATCAATTGCTCCATCCAACTCCTCAAATAGCTCGTCAACCAATTCAAAACTTGTCCAAGCTGGCGCAAATTCTCGGTCTGTATAGAAACGAGGCACAAGGTTTCCTGCGTCCAAACTTTTATTGTTAGAAAGTGCGCTACTCGCATTCGTATTTGACCGTAGCAACGCTTCTATCTGCTCCGAGACTTGGTCTGCTGCGCCTAAATTGGGGCATGTCATCAGCGTTGCGGTCAGTACAGTTGCAACTGCTGATTTAAGACATTTCACCATCCACTCCGTCACTTTCAATCTATATGTCGTTTCTTCGTCGTAAGATACTTCAACATTATGTATAATCAAATTGGAATTTATTGGCCTCGGATCTTGTTCGCGCCGCATCGACGACAAATATCTGCGTATGTCGGCGTTGCCGATAGAACAGACGATGGGTGAAAACTTGAGAACGTCTGCTTTGGGATCGCGGATATGACGCTGATTGGTTCCGGGAAGCGTTGAAAGACGAAGGGATACGCGCGTGCATCCCAGGCCGGAAGCGGCGGAAGAAAGCGGTTAAGTACGACAAGCGTCGCTACAAACGTCGCAATCGGATCGAGATCATGTTCGGGAGGCTGAAACCCGCAACTGCCCCATGCAGGTATGTGATTTTGACGCAACCTCAATTCAAACGTACTCTACCAGCAGCCAAGCGCAAACGAGGACCATGTCTGATCCCGAACACAGAAATGACTCTGCCGCGGAACCTTCGCCGCGTGTTGTGGACGACGGTATCGGCGTGGCAACAGAGGAGTTCAGAATTTCGATGCCAATCGGGATCGGGGCTGTCTTGGCTGCTCTGGCTTCTTTGGCCACGTGCTATTCCGGGATTTTGCTGACCTATTTGGTTGGTTATGAAGCGCTTTCCATAAACCCACATGCGCAAGCGGTGCTCATGTGGGTGTTTGCATTATTGGCGGTTAGTTTCCTATGGAGAGACCGGAAACGGCATGCCAAGGAGCTTCCACTCGTCCTCGGAGGGATTGCTGCCGTCATCCTGATTGTCACGCTGTACTTCGGCTATGACGAACGTGTCGAAGCGCTCGCCTATGTGCTTTTGGTGATCGCGGCTTTGCTAAACCAGAACTTTATACTCGATGCTTTGAACCACACGGTTCGCAACCAGACACATGAAATAGAGGCATTGAACGAAAGACTGACCGAGAAGGTAAAGCGTCAGGAAGGCGAGATTGACAGGCTGGCGCGACTCAAACAATTCCTTGCTCCTCAGGTTGCGGAGCTTGTCGTAGAAGAAAACTCTGACGAGCTTCTTAAAACTCATCGTCAATACATCGCTTGCCTATTCTGCGACATCCGCAATTTCACGGCGATTTCCGAGGCGATTGAGCCAGAAGATGTCATCACCCTTCTCCAGCATTTCCACGATGAAGTCGGTCATTTAGTTGCCCAACACAAGGGAACAATCGGATACCGAGCAGGAGACGGATTGATGGTGTTCTTCAATGATCCGGTTCCCTGCGATCAGCCCGTTCTGCAAGCCGTGCGGCTGGCTAAAGAAATAAGCGAAGCCTTCGAGGGAATACGTGCACCCTGGCAGAAACTCGGGCACGCGATGGGTTTGGGTATTGGGATCAGTAGTGGTTACGCGACGCTTGGGCTTATCGGGTTTCATGGTCGCGCCGACTACACCGCAATCGGTGGAGTTGTGAACACCGCATCCAGGCTTTGCGACTTTGCCAGCGACGGGCAGATCCTTTTGAACCAACGGGCGCTTCTAGACATAGAACAACATGTGGAGACCCAAGAACTAGGGGAACGGGAACTGAAGGGCATCGGCAACCCTGTTCAGATTTTTCGCGTTGTCAGCCTCTCCCATCAGGCGAAGTGATACTCTCTCTTGTTAGGAGTTCAATCGTTCTTCGTAATTAGCGGGTCCCCGCGAGAATGACTTGTAAAACCAAAGGGTTCTCGGCAAAATCATAGAATTAGTTGGGTCATAGTAGGGCCTGAAAGCCTCAATAGCTCAGCTGGTAGAGCAGGTCCTTCGTAATTTGAAGGTCTGCGTTGAGCCCAACGCAGACCTCAGGTTCAAGCGTAGCATTCGGTACTTCGGGCGGATTCAAGATATTCTCTGCACGCGTAAAATGATCTCGTACAAACCTCAAAAGCAGCCATTCAGACACATGAAGCCCGATAAATCGACTCAGATGATAGGTAAGAGTCCGAAGCGAACATTGTGCTGTTGCGAAAAAATTCAGCTGCATTCTTTATGAATGCCCGTCTAGCCAAATCTGTTACTCTTTTCGCTCAACAAATTCAGAGTATACTTCGGTAATGAAAGAGCAAGTAAACCTGAACTTTCTTGGTCGTTTTGAAGTTGTATCTGCACGTCAGCCACGTGGTCCTATCGCAAAAAAAGCGCAGTCGCTTTTGGCTTATCTCGCTGTGGAAAATGCCGGCCCGAAAACCAGGGAACATTTGGCTGCGCTTCTTTGGGGTGAAACTGGAGACGACCGGGCCCGACATAACCTGCGCCAGACATTGTCGAACATCAAGCAGTATTGTGGAGCGGTTATTGCTTCAAACGGTCAGTATCTTGAGCTCGACAGAAACGTGTGTTCGTCGGACATAGCCGAATTTCTCAATGGTGTCGAAAGCGATGACCCGACAAGGCTTTTTTCGTGCCTTGAGCATTACAAAGGCGACCTTCTGGAAGGTATTCAGATAAATGCCCCTGCGTTTGAGGACTGGCTTCGCGACACGCGTCAACGCCTTCACGAGAGCGCCTGCACGATCATTGATCGCCTCTCGGAGGTGTTGCTCGAAGAGGGCAGAAGCGAAGAAGCCGAAGGGGTTGTTCGGAAGCGATTGCAAATGGATCCGGCTTGCGAAAGTGCACATCGCGCATTGATGAACATGCTTGCACGACGCGGGCACCGCTCGGAAGCAATCAGGCAGTATCAGATTTGCGTCGATGCGCTGGAGCGCGAACTCGGGGTGAAACCAGAGGCTGCGACTTTGGCCATGTACGAAGAGATACGTACGGGCGGCCATAGTGAGGAGTGCGGGCAAAATGTGCAATACGAGCCCCCTGAACCCGGTGAATCCTCGCCAATCATAGCTGTCTTGCCATTCGACAACCTTTCTGGAGAGGACGATCTGTACTTTGCAGACGGGATAACTGAGGATATGACAACTGCGCTGTCACGGTTTCACGATCTGCAAGTGATAGCACGCGACTCATCCTTTGTTTACCGCGGCAATGATGTCCCTGAATACGAAGCCGCAGCGGCCCTTGGCGCAAATTATCTGGTACGGGGAAGCGTTCGTCGATCAAATGCAGCAGTACGTATCAACGTGCAACTGCTGGACATTGAAAACAAACGAACGATTTGGGGGGAACAATACAACCGCCAATTGGAGGACGTGTTCGCAGTCCAAAACGACATCGTGTCGACCCTGGTTGCCACGCTTGTGGGCCGGGTTGAAACTGCAAGGCTCAAACAAGCGCGTTCTGTTCCGGTCGAACGGCTCGAAGCCTATGACATCATGCTCAGAGGGAAGTATCACCACCACCTATTTACGGCCGAAGATTGCCAGGCCTGCATCGATTGCTTTGAGCTCGCGATCCAACGCGAACCGAATTACGCGATCGCACATGCGTGGTTGGCGTGCGGCTATGGTCAGGCGATGGTCCACAATTTGGGCGGCATCGCAGAACTCGTCGACAAGGCGCAAGCAGCGGCCGAACGGGGCTTGGAACTGGATGAGGATGAAAGCGAGTGCCACCGTGTTCTGGCACAGGTCTACCTAACCCGTGGCAATCTGCGTCGCGCGCTCTGGCATCAGGAACGCGCATTGTTTCTCAACCCGAATGATGACCGTTCGATCTGCGCGATGGGAGAGCTTTTGACCTTTGCGGGACAAGCTGCAGAGGGCGAGATATGGGTGCGAAAATCTTTGAAACTGAACCCCTATCACCCTCAACGATATTGGAGCCATCTGGCCCGCGCGCTGGTCCACCTTGAACGTTACAGCGAAGCTTTGGACATTTTGGATCGGATCGGAAGGCCAAGAAGCGACGACCTCGTATATGGCATCGTGGCAAGCACGAAGCTGGGGGACAAACGTCTTACCCAGAAAGCCCTGGACACGCTCCGCACCGCGCTGCCGGGTTTTGACGCTGAAGTGTTTGCAAAGACTTTGCCGTACGAGCGCGCCGAAGACAGTGAGTTGATCCTCGACGCGCTGCGTTCGGTTCTTTAGGGGCCGCGTGCGCCCGGTCAGGCGGCACGGGCCTGTTTTCTCGCGATCAAATGGTCGGTCAAGTACTCTGCGTCGCGGCCGACACCGTCAGTGATATTGGAGCCCTTTGTTCTCTGAAAGCGCATACCGAGAACATACAAGCCCTCGACCGGTGTCACACCGTTGTTGTGCTCGATCTCGCCACGTTCATCCACGACCGGGACCTTGAGCCACGGATACTGGCGGGAATATCCCGTCGCCCAGATGACAGAGCGGATGTTTTCTGCGTCTATATCCAAAGTTTCCGGGGCAACGGGCAACGTTACCGGCTGGATTGCATCAGGTTCGGATTGCGGCGCATCAATACCATTGGCGGCAATGTACCCGTCAATCTTTCCGAGGATATCGAACATCTGCGCATCGGCTTTGCGAACGGTCTCGTCAAGATCGCCGGCAAACCGAATGGAGCGGCCGGTTACCCCGGTTGCGTGACCAGCCAGGCGGGCGCCGCGACTTTGGAGGGAGTTCAGGTCCAGATCGTGGTTGTCCAGTGATCCAACCAACTGGGGGGGCGGCATTGAACGCTCGTCCTTCGGATCGGCCTGTGCCGCAAAAGCGCCAATGGCGTCCATCCAGTAGAGGATGTCTTTGCCCCGATAACGGCGCGGAACCCGGATATGAGTGCCGACCGCAACGGTGACTTCGTGTCCAGCGTCCAACAACTCTTCGCCGATTTGCAGCCCCGTGGCCGAAGCGCCGACGATCAGAACGTGACCCATGGGCACTTGCCCGGGATTGCGGTACTGCGCGGGCACGATCTGAGCAATGTCTTTGGGCAAATCCGCCGCAAAGCCTGGCACGCGGGGGATATCGCAAAAACCGGTTGCAACCACCAGGTTTGAAGAAATCCATTCGACTCTGTCCGTGGCAACCTTAAAGGCTCCATCCTTTCGGCGCTCGACCGCCAATACAGTCGTTCCCGTTTCAACGGGCGCTTCATAGGACTCTGCATATGCTTCCAGATGGCGGATAAACTCGCCCATGGACATGAAACTGTCAGGGTCGTCGCCCTGATAGTGCCAGTGCGGCAGGCGGCTTTGCCAGT
The DNA here is from genome assembly GCF_056539905.1 of Ruegeria sp. AP7. Lineage (NCBI taxonomy): Bacteria > Pseudomonadati > Pseudomonadota > Alphaproteobacteria > Rhodobacterales > Roseobacteraceae > Ruegeria > Ruegeria sp. AP7. The sequence goes on from NZ_JBQFVT010000005.1 coordinate 75,108, forward strand.
TGGGGGTCAGCATGCGCAGCGAATCCCAGCGTTCACTGCGCCACCGTTCAGCGATTTGCCCCCTTTCGAGGATCACGTGGTCGATGTTGTGTTCAGCGAGGCACCGGCCCATGGCGAGACCCGCTTGGCGGTCCTTTCACTCGCTCAGAGGCCTATGCTCAATTCGGTGAACTGTTTGGCCATTGGGTTCTGCGTGGATTTGGTCGTTGGATCGTCGCAGACCGCTTATCTGATGAGCCTTTTGGGGTGGTAGGGTTGTGGTTTCCCGAAGGTTGGCCTGAGCCTGAAGTTGCTTGGTCAGTCTTCGAAGGCGGCGAGGGTAAGGGCATCGCTTTCGAAGCCTCGCTTGCGGCTCGCGAATTTGCGTATTCAACTATCGGCTGGACGACCGCAATCAGCTTGATCGTCGATAACAATCCCCGATCTTTTGCACTGGCAAAACGCTTGGGCGCTAAATTTGAGGCGCCTTTCCATCACCCTGTGCTTGGAGCGATGCAAATCTGGCGTCATCCCGGGCCAGAAAGTTTGCCATAGCTCTCCGAGTTCGCAGACCAGAGATTCGCGCATTCCATCATAAAACCAAAGTTGGTCTGTTAGTGGGGTTAACAGCAGACAAAATCATATAACTCTTTGTAATTGAATAATTATTGGTACATTTTTTGGTGCGGGTGGAGGGACTTGAACCCCCACGCCTTGCGGCGCCAGAACCTAAATCTGGTGCGTCTACCAATTTCGCCACACCCGCAACCCGATGCCAAAGCATCGCGACGAGGCGCTCAATAGCAAAGCTTTTGAGGGAGCGCGAGAGGTAAAGTGCGACAATACACAAGATTATTATCGTCATACGAGAAACAATAAGACGTCGAATTGCACTTCATCCAAACTCCTGAGAATCGAGTGCAAGTCCGAAGTGGCAATCCGTAGAAGAGGAAATGTCTTTGAAGGGCGGGCTTATTTAGATCAAAGTGCAGAGATTTTCTGTTCGTCGAGATGTCAGAATAGGCTCAATCTTGACACTATTATTGTTTCCAAAAGGTGAACTTGTGGACTTTTTTTGATCGTAAGTGTGTTGCACCTATAAGTTGAGCTCATCACGAGGTTCGTAGGCGAAGGGTCGCCAGAGTGAAATATTGGGTGTTGTGTGAGAAGTCTGAAGGAAATTTAAGCAAAGTTACACCTAGCGAGGGGGATCGATTAATTTTGTTAAAAAACATATAAATATAAGATATATTGAGGCTCAACTCTGATCCAGCGCACCAGATTAGAGTTGTCAGTATTGGAATCGGTTACGGGTCCAGTTGGTGCGTGCTTTTCAGGCATTCTCTTATAGGTTGAGGTATTTATGAGGTCCGCCACCTTATTTGTGCCACATTTCAAACGCCAAAATATCCTATTCGCGTCAAAATAACACCGCGGAAATCGTAATTGATTGAACGCAGGAGTTAATGAGTCTTTTTGCCTTCTGGCACCGTGCGAGTTTCTGCTCAACTCCAGAACAAGGGTCTCTGTCGTGACCAACCTGATCAAATCCGCTGCTTCCGAGCAGGACGTTGTAAGTCTTGCCCGAGAAAGTTTTATCGGCGAGCTAAAAACTCTGAACCGCCAGCATCCTGGCACGGGTTTCGGCGTTGCGCTCAAAACCCACTCGGGCAATCGCTATTTGCTGGCGAATGCCCGCATGCCTTTGCCGGCAAACAAATCAGAAGATTTTCCAACGGGGCGCCGTGTCGCCTGCCTGGAAAATGGGGAAGGCTTCAGTTCTATCGAAGTGCTTGCTGATTCCTTCGCATATGAATCAATTTCACCGCAAACCGAGGCTGTGATCCTCGGTAACGCATTGGACCTTATCGCGCGCATCGACACGCTTGCGAGCCTGCCGGACGGGGCAGGGGACCAATTTGCCGCAACAGGTACCGGAGGCTAACCATGGCGCGTAACGACCACCTTCTGTCTGTAGGAAACGAGGCTCTGTCCGAAATGACAGAGACAATGACTTCGTTGACGACGCAGATCGACCAACTGACAGAGGTGGCGGATGCGCGTTCTTCCGCGCGGCTCGCTGCGCTCAAGACTAAAATGGAGAATTTCTCGGCCAGCGTCACAATGGTGGGGCAGGTAAAGGCCGGGAAATCGTCCATCGTCAACATTCTGGCGGGGCGACCAAATCTGCTACCCTCGGATGTGAACCCATGGACGTCTGTGGTGACCACGCTGAATATCAATACCCGGACTGAAGGGGGCACCAAGTCCAAGTTTACCTTTTTCGAGCAGGAAGAATGGGACAACCTGATGGTTGGCGGCGGTCGCCTTGGCGAACTCGCAAACCGTGCTGGTGCTGATGATGAGATGGATGACATCCGTCGTCAGATCGGGGAGATGAAGTTTAAGTCCGAGCAAAGGTTGGGCAAACACTTCGATCTGATCCTTGGCCAAAGTCACCAGTATGACTATTTCGATGATGAACTTGTCCAACGGTATGTCTGTCTTGGGGATGAGGATGACCCAGATATCGACCCAAAGACGGGCCGCTTTGCGGATGTGACAAAATCAGCAGAGCTGTTTATGGATATCCCGCAATATCCGATTTCGCTTAAGCTGTGCGATACGCCGGGCGTGAACGATACATTCATGGTGCGCGAACAGATCACTTTGCGCAGCCTGCGAGGGTCAGAGGTTTGCATAGTTGTATTGGCTGCAAGCCAGGCACTGACCACGATGGATATGGCGCTGATGCGTATTATCGCTCAGTTCGAAAACCGGCAGATCATTCTGTTTGTGAACCGGATTGATGAATTGTCTGACCCGGTCAATCAGGTCCCCGAGATTCGCGATCGCATCCAGGACACCCTGAAGCAGAACAACATTGACGCCAACACAAGCGTTGTCTTTGGCAGCGCCCTGTGGGCTGAGGCCGCTCTCACTGGAAACCCGGACATTCTGACAGAAGAATCGCGCGAGGCATTGAACACTTTCTACCTGGCTGCCGGTTTCGGTGATCAGGCGGCGTCACTCGACAAGATCTGGGCGCTTTCCGGCCTGCCCGATTTGTTGCTCGCGATGAATGAGCGTATTGCCGAAGGCGCCGGAACGCGGCTTTTGGATCGCGTCCGGCATCGGGCGCGCAATATCGCCAGTCAGATTCGGGCGACAGCTGTTGCTAAGACCTTGTCAAACTCGGATGGAATTGTTCGGGATTTAGATGGTGCGTCGCCAGAAGACGCGATTGCGAGGGTTACAGCCGAATACGAAAAGAAAGCTTCCGAGCTGACAACCAAACTGCGCGACAAGGTACTGGAGCGACTTGCCTCGGCAGAAGCGAATTTTGTCAAGCGCGCGACCGATTCTCTGATCTCACATCTTGAGCAAAATGGAGAGCAGGGTACATGGCAATATGACCCGGCCGGGCTACGAACTTTGCAGAAAGCCGCATATTTCAGCTTTGCCCGTTCGATGCGCAAGGAAGCCGGTGCGCTGTATTCGGCTGCTGCGGCGGATGTTGAGGCTCTGTACCAGAAACTATTGGGCAACCATTTGGGTGAATTCAATATCGAAGCTCCGATCGTGCCACGCGTGCCTCCGCCACTCGGGATTGGGCGCACTATTGCGCTGGACCTGCAAAGCACATGGTGGCGCCGATGGTGGCAACGCCGAAAGGGCTTTGAGGCCTATGCCGCAGACTACACGCGCTTGATCGCATCTGAGGCGAACTCGATCACCAAAGATATCGAGGAGAACCAGATTGCCGCCGTGCTGGAGAATGTACGTGCTACGCTGACCGACTTTATGGTCGAGCAGAAAGATACGTTGCTCAGCATCTCGCATTCACCTGACAGGGCTGCGGCACAGATCGCCGAGCAGAAGCCACAGAAATCGCGTGACGATATTCTGGGCGATATCCTGAAAGACCTTAGTAACGAAGCAGCATAAGAAGAGTTATGGTAAAAAAATCACAAACCCGCTTCGTCTCTCCCAAGACATGGAACCGCATCGAGCAGTGGTCCCGCCGCAAACCCGTGTTTGCGCTTATGGGGGAATTCAGTGCAGGCAAATCGACGTTGATGAATTTCCTGCTGCGCAAACAGGCACTGCCAACGCAGGTCACAGCTACGCAGCTGCCGCCGATCTGGTTCAGCTGGGGCAATCGACCCGCTTATATCAAACGCCATGATGGCAGTACGCAGAATATCGAGTTGGATCAGCTTGAACAGGTTGGTGTCAACGACGCCCAGTTCATTCGCATCTTCCTTGAGGCCGATATTCTTGAGGCGGTCGACTTGATCGACACACCCGGGATTTCGGACCCGAAGATTTCGACGGATGTCTGGCAGCGTGCAGTTGGCCAAGCCAATGGTGTGTTGTGGTGCACCCACTCGACCCAAGCCTGGCGAGAGACTGAACGTGCCACCTGGGTTTCGCTGCCGGAAAGGCTGCAGCATAAATCGCTGCTGCTGGTGACACGTGCGGATGCTTTGAATCAGAAAGACAGGCAAAAGGTCTTGCGCCGCGTAAATCGCGAAGCGGGTCATTTGTTCAATCGCACGATCCTGTTCTCGGCCCGTGATGCCATCATGGCCCGTGACAAAACCGGTGATGCCGAACTTTGGTCACGCAGCGGTGGTGGTAAGATGGTCGACAGTTTCCTGGAGATCACCGAGCAGATTATGGACAAGCGAGCGGATATGCTAGCCCGCTATCAAATTGATAAATCCCTGTCCGAAGCACCAAAAGTGAGCCATTTGCATCCGGAAAGCCGAATGGAAGATGTGCCGTTGGTGCATCAGGATCCGCTGGCTGACACTCCGGCTGAAGCGAACAGTGATGTTGTCACAAGCTTTCCAATCCGCCCTGCCCGCGTCGAACGCCGCTCAGAAGAGGCTGAGCGCCCGCGAATTGACGTGGACGAGGCAGAACGGATGCGCGCCGAAATGACCTCTGAAGCAGAACCAGCTGATGAAGATCTGCGCTCCGTATTCTCAGAACAATCCGATGACCCGCTGGATCTGAACCTTTTGGCGAACCCGACCCATGACGTCGATGAGTTTGCTTTCATGGATGAAGAAGAGGACCAAGAGGATGCGGAGCTAATTATTCTCGGTCCCGAAGATGAACAAGATGCAACGGTAGAAGCCTCGACATCCGAGGAGACTTTGGTCGATGAGGAGAGCTCGGGTTCGGACATCGAAGTGTCTATCTCGTCGATTACGTCATTGCTTTCGGAGCAATCTGAGGAATCTACAGAAGAATACGAGCCGGAACCGGAATCAAACTCACTCACGCCAGCCAAGGTGGTTGAATTGAGTGGCGAAGCGAAATCGAATGAAGAAGCGTCTGAAGAACAAGCAGCCGATCCAAGCGGTCTGCCCTCGGAATCGCCACTCAGCGCATCTGCGATGTGGAGCGAGATCGTAGCGCGGGAAAGTCTGCCTGATGATGCCCAAGGTTTGAAAAGCGCTTTTGCTGCGTTTTTGTCCGAGTATGATCAGATTGCGCTGGAGCACACCTCTCGCAATAGCGAAGCCAGCATGCGACCGGTGGCGGAAGCGCGCAAAAACGGTGGAGCAGAATGGCATGCGATCTGAAACATTCTTTGAGGTGGATATCTGAATGTCGATAGAATCCGCCTTAGCCTCGGCCATCGAGACCATACCCGACTGCGTTGCAGCCGGGTATGTTGATATGGAAACAGGGATGCTGTTGGGCATTGATGCTGCAGACCGAGAGAGTTCAGATGCTTTAGAAAATCTGGCGCTTTCAGTTGCTAACCTGTTTCAAAGCCGTGGCACAAAAGGCTTTGAGGAATTGTTGCGCACGGCACAGATAGATGAAACGGAACACCCCGGATTTGGGGAAATCGCGGTGTTCGCCAATGATCGTATACATATCTTTCTGAGAACGCCGAGATACCCGGATCACGTTGTCTGCTATATCTGTCGCGATAGTGCGAATACCGGGCTTGCGCTTACAAAATCACATCTCAGCCTCAGCTCGGTGGCTGCTGCGGTATAGACGGAACCAGAGGGGGTTCACGGTATGATGGATGGCGAAATACTCGAATTGCTCGAAGAAATCGGGCAATCTTCGGTCGCGCGCTTATCTCCCGCAGTCTATCTTTCGGGCGAAACTGCGAAGGCAAGACGAGGTGAGGTACTGAACGCTATTCGCGGCACGATCCTGCCAAGGAGGCTAGAGTTCAAGGCGGCCGACGGGGGAATGCTGGCGGTTGAAGTGAACAGCTCTCGGATCACCGATGTCTTTCGCTGTGTTTCGGGGCCTTTGCCCGATTTTGAAACCGATGCCCGTGAAAACTTGACGGGCCGACTGGCCCAACTGGTTTCTGACATCGCGATCGCCCCCGGCCCTTTAGAGTTGATTTCGCTCAGACCAGATTCGGCGCTTGAAGCGGATGATGTGGGCATAACATTTTCTGAGGTAGAGGCGGCTTGCGGGAATATTGTTCTACCGGATGAGCGGCGTATGACGATTGTTCCGGATGCCACCCCTGAGCCTGAAGCAGAAACGGATCAACAGAGCCCATCGGGGATCACTGAAGCATTCTATGAAGGTTCTGAACGCTTTGCTTTGGGGCGCTTTCTGATCAGCGATGAGGTCAAATTTGATGGGCTTTGTTCCGAAGGGCAGCCTGCGCATCCAGACGAAAACCTTTTGGCGCGTTTCACCAAAGATCTCCTCGGCTGGCAAGCAGATGTATCTAACATACTGTCAGAGCCGCAATTGATCGTAATGCGACCATCCGGGGGTCAAGGTGTTGGCCTTGCGATCCTGCGCGATGATGAGGACGTTGCAGCCGCGTTTCATGACACCCGTAAGCTGGGCGCTGCTGTCAACCTGTGGAAATCTTTGAAAAACGCCGTCGAATGACCGCGTTCCTGCCAAATAGTGTCCATTTTGCAAAGCTAGATGATAAATACGAGTTACCAGGGTAAATCTTATGAGTGAGTTAAACCGCCGCGAGCTTATTCGCATCGCAGAAGACATGAATGGGATGAGCAATGACGAGACACGTCATTTCATCTCACGCATTGTTGACGATCTGTCGAACCTCAAGCCTTCGATCGCTTTCGTAGGCCAGATCAAGGCTGGCAAGTCTCGCTTGATCAATGGTTTCACCGGACAGGCGGAATATCTACCCTCAGACGTGAACCCTTGGACAACTGTGATCACCGACATGCATTTCGGCCATCCATCCGGCAGGAAATCGGGTGCCGAGTTTCACTTCTTCGACAATCGCCAATGGCAAGCTCTGATCGCTGAAGGCGAAGAGCTGCGCAATATGTTCCCGGACGAGGAAGACAGCTATAAACGCGAGATGATCGAAGAGCAGGTTGAGGCGATGAAAACCCGCGCCAAGCTGCGTCTTGGTGACAGCTACAAACACTTGTTGGGCCAGCATCACGATCTAGATGAACTAACATCAGACGATCTGGCACGATATGTTTGTGCCGGAGATGACCCAACGGATGAAGGGGAACATGACCCCGGTTCGGACCGAGGTCTTTATAGCGATATCACCCGCAAGGCCGAGGTCTACTTTGACATCGGTCATTTCCCGTATCCGGTAACCGTTACCGATACACCGGGTGTCAATGACCCGCTGCTGATCCGCGAGGAAATTTCGCGCCAATACCTCAAGGAATCAGATTTCTTTGTGGTGGTGCTTTCGGCGCATCAGGCGTTGTCGCGCGCGGATCTGAAATTGTTCCGTTTGATGCAAGCGCTAGAGCTTGGTCAGATTGTGGTTTTCATCAACCGTGTCGATGAATTGGGCGGCGGTGCAGAGGATGCCACGAAGGTGCGCGCTGATGTGTTGGACGGGCTTGAGAATGCTTTAGGTAATTCGGATGTCGATGTCCTGATGGGCAGCGCCCAATGGGCGCATTACGCTTTGACCGGTGATGAAACCGGCATTGACCACGATCAGATTCTCGCTTGGCTTCGGGCGCATCCTGAGCAGATGAAGCAATACCTGGATGGCGTCGAAGAGATCAAGCAAGGCGCCGGCCCGATCAGCCGCGAAGGCGTATTACGTTTTGCCGCAATGATCGCGTCGGGCCTGCCCGATTTGCGCCGCCATGTGACCAAAGCTCTGACGGAAGGCCCACGTCAGGAACAACTCAATATGGCTTGGCAGCACCTCAACAGCTTCGCCCAGGGTGAGCTTGAGCGCAGCAACGCGAGGCTCCGTGCGATTGAGGAGCAGGACGGGCCTGACACGGCAAATGTTGAAGAAAATAACAAGACACTTACAGATCTGCGCGCGTTGATTGCAGAGAAATCCCGGGCGATCACCAACGACATGGATGACGTGCTGGCCAATCTGCGTGGAGTAATGGACGATACGGTTGCCGAGGCCGTTTCGATTGTCGTACGTGGTCCCGATGGCCAATCCCCTCTGTTGAACAAAGACGGTGATACCGAGTTGAATTTCACACCGCTGCGTGAGCGGATGCGAGAGCTTGTTCAAGGCGCGACTCAGGTGGTGCGTCAACGCATGCTTAGTGAGCTCTATGCGATCGACATGCAAAGCAATGCTGCCCTGCGTGCCCTGCCTGGTTGGCAGGAGCCGGTGGACAATCGCATGAATACCAGCGCAGTGCGTTGGTTCAGACCAGACACCAGTGCATTGACGCGGGGAATTACGGTCGAACTGCGTGTGACATGGCTATCGCGACTGATTTCGCGCCGCAGCGTTCTGAACCGGGCGGAAAGAATGATCGTACAGGAATTCGAGATGATTGGTGACGATCTGGTGGATACCGCCAGAATCGATCTGATCGAACGCATGCAAACGGTGCTGGATCACTATTTGGCACTGCTTGCCGGACATCTGGAACATCGCGCCGGAACCGACGATACAAATGCTCGTGCCGACGCTCAACGTGCGGTTGACCAGGCCCGCCGCATCAGCGATGAACTGGGTGCGGTGCATGGAACCGCACCCGTGGACACTCGACAGGCAGAGGCCGCAGAATGATTGAATTCCCCGGAACCGAGAAGGAAGTGCGCCAGTTAGAGCGTTTCCTGACCGCTACTGAAAACGCCCCTTCGTCGGTTGAGCTGGACGATATGCGTTCCCGTGCCTTGGCTCATGCAGAGCGGCTTTCGAACGCGGTGTCCATCGGTTTTGCCGGGGAATTTGGCGCCGGGAAGTCCAGCCTTGCGAACATGCTTGCAGGTGCTGACATTCTGCCCACCGGGCCGCAGCATCTGAAATTGCCGCTGGTTATCGTCGCTTACGCTGATACACCTGAAACCTCCGTTGGTTGGTGGGACAAAGAACCCAAGGTCTACTCAGGGATAGCGCTGGAAAAAGCCGCAGCTGACGAACCTGATTTCATCTCGGTCGGGTTGAATACCCCTGCCTTACAAGAGATCTCGCTATTCGACCTGCCCGGTGCCGGTGCTTTGGATGATACATACAAGCAGACACTGGGATTGCTGGAGTATGTGGACTGCGCCATTTGGTGTACCAACGGAACCAACGCCTGGCGCGAAACTGAACGGCACTTGTGGGCGCAGGTGCCACAGAAGCTGCGCGATAACAGCTTGTTGGCCGTAACCCACGCCGACTTGCCTCCGGTTCGGGATTCACTGGATCGGGTTGTTGCCCGACTGAATAAAGAAAAAGGTGATCTGTTCCGTGCGGTTGTACCCATTGGCACGCCGGTTGCCGTGCGTGCAATGGAGCAGGAACCCGAGCCCGACTTTGATCTTTGGGAGACCTGTGGCGGCCAAAATTTGGCCGAACAGGTACTAAGTGTTGCGTCTGACCATCGACGCCATGATCTTGAAGCGGCTCAGAAGGACTTGGTCGAAGAATTTCTGCCTTATATGGAAGAACTCACGGGGGTTGAAGAAGAACGTGACGCTAAGTCTGATGGCTTTGCGGTCCAATCAAGCTTAGAAACCGCCCTGCCCCCTCTGGATAATCCAATTCTTGAAGATTGGCTTGCAGCCATAGCCAGTATCTACAACGACCTGCGTGAAAGCTCGGATATCGAGCCTGCGGCCTTTCTGCAAAGTTGTCAGGAAATTGTTGAGGATTTTGCCGAGAGGTTGGAATCCGGATCCGAAATCGACCCCGAGGCTGATTGGATTCCGGCTGAGTTCGAAAAGGCAACCGACCTGCTGTTGCTACTACAATTCGAGAGTGGCGATGCACCTATCAAAGACGCGATCAGCATCCTTGCACAGCTTAGCGATAACCTTGCATGGGCCGGCAGCTCGGTCGCGTCTGCCCCTCCGAAAACCGGAACGTGAGTTTTTCCCGCAATAATTGAGCCGCAACGCAGCGATTCGAAAGGATCGGAATCACCGCGCTATTGTTTCGATTTCGTGGACCAAGCGCGGTTTTTGAAGTTATAGAATCCGATTAGATCACCTTAGGAATACACTATATTGTATGCAAAGTGCTAGGAGTTACTATATGTGTGATTTCTGAATTTTTGATCCTTAGTGAAGCCATCAGGTGGCCCAAATAAAGTCAAATTTGAAACGTCTAACCGTCTAAAGTGTCCTGCGGTTGTGTTTGGTTGTGAGTTCGCGGGCTAAAGCCCTGGTTATCTAAGCCGCAAAAAACGAGTAGAATGGGCGGGAAGAAATGAGCCACAACCAGGCTGTCGGCACAACGCACGACGAACCTCAGATCGAAGGACTGCGGCCAGGCGCGAAGCTGCTGCGCGGTCAGTATGAAATTCTCCGTTTTCTAAGCAACGGTGGATTTGGTATAACCTATCTCGCACGCGATAGTCTGGATCGCGATGTAGTCATCAAGGAATGCTATCCTGGCGCACTTTGTCAGCGGAATGGTGATCTGGTCGAAGCCGCCAATCCCGACCACAAGGATGATCTCCGCGCCATTATCGATCTGTTTATTCAGGAAGCGCGCAACCATGCGCGGCTAGTCCACCCAAACATTGTCGACGTGCATCAGGTGTTTGAAGACAACAACACCGCCTATATCGCTATGGACCTGATCCGTGGCTGCGATCTGTTGGACTATGTCGAAAATCCTGACAACAAAAGCGGGCCTGATTTCATCGTTCAGGTCACCGAAAAGATGCTTTCTGCGGTGTCGTTCATTCACCAAAGCGGCATGTTGCATCGCGACATATCGCCGGACAATATCCTGATTGACGAAAACGGCGAGCCGGTCCTGATCGACTTTGGCGCAGCACGCGAACAGGCGGCAAACAAATCAGCGGCCCTGTTGACGTTGCGCGTGATCAAGGATGGGTATTCACCACACGAATTTTACGTGCGTGGGGCGGAACAAGGGCCTAGCAGTGATCTTTATGTGCTTGCTGCAACCCTGTATCACGCGATTGGTGGCGAGCGGCCGATTGATGGTCAGACACGTCTGAGCGCATTCAACAACGGACAAGACGACCCATACATCCCGCTAGCCGGACGTTTCAAAGGCTATCCCGATGGATTCCTCGAGGCGATTGATAAGGCGATGGAGGTTCACACCCCTGACCGCTTGCAAACCGCGTTGGACTGGTTGCGCATGTTCCGTGGTCCCGGGGTGATGTTCGACAGTTTCGCCTACCGCCCGGTCTCAGTCATTGTAGGCATGGATCGTAAAGACGAGCAGGCCGAAAAAGAACGGATCAAAGCGGAAAGCGAGAATGCCGAAGCTGTTGTGACTGCCTTGCTTGCAGGGAATTCTGATCTGGCGCTTGGCAATGAGGAAAAATCCGAAGACGATCTCGCAAAATTTGCACCCAAAGACGAAGCCGTCGCAGCAGTAGATACCGTTATCAAAAGCGGTTCAGGTGGCAGTGGCAAGGTAATAGCAGGTGCCGTTGTCGTCGCGGCGGCGTTGGCAGCCGGTGGGTACTTCATGTTGTCAAGTGATCAGCCGACACATGAGGCAACTCAGGTAACACCCGACTCCATCGAGGCAACGCCGGAGCCGATCGAGCAGGCCGCAGTTTCCCAGACCGAACCGCAACAGGTTGAAACTATCTCGGTCACAGAGCCTGAGGTCGTAGCGGCAGACCCAGAAGATGCACAGGCAGAACCGGTTGTAGAAACAGAAACCAAACAGGAAGATCCTGTCGAGCAAACACAAGTGGCATCAGAGGCGCCCGCTGCAGTTGATGCGGAACCCGCTCCCTCAGATGAAACCGAAGAGGCAGCGGTACAGACAGCGCTGAACGATGAGACCACTTCAGAACCGGTGACTCTGGCGGAAAATCAAGTGGCCTTTGGACATTGGGATATTGAAGTGCCATTTGACATCTCCAAACGTCGCAGTGCGACAGGCAGTGTCATTGCGATCAATGATGTCGACGCGAACCTGGACACGGCAGTCATCGGCGACTGGGTGAAGCGTGGAACCACGATCTTTAGGCTCAACAGCGAGCCGATCCGCCCGGACGCAACTCTGGTTTCACAGGTTCTGGATAATTTCTCGGTCGATCCGGACGGGTATATCCGTGTTGCGGCGCGCTATCGTGAACTGGGTCAGACGCGTGCACAAAACGGGCTTTTGGCACTGCCTGCTCACCGAATGTTTGGATTGCAGAACGGATACACTTTCAAAGCCCATCATGCAGGTGACGCGGGGTGGCAAACCGTTGTCGCCTCTGTCCCGGAGAACGGCGTCGGGGGCTTACAAAAAGGTGATGTTGTTCTGCGTGAAGCGCAGACAGGTACGGCACTCGACCAGCCAGAAAGCCTTGATGACGTTCTCGCTGTTCTTGCTTCCGACAATCAGCCCCAGGCGCGCTTGATCATACTGCGCAATGGCGGAGAAGGCACTGCGGTTATGCAGCTAACGCAGGAGTAATTGAACCGGTTTATGTGAAAATCGCCAGTGTGTGTACTGGGGGCGGCATCTCCATCGTCGCCCCGTCGGGAGCCGGCCCGTCGCGAAGTAAGAGTTTCCCTGTTTCTTATTCAATAGTGCCTCTGCCCTTTTAGGCAGCGGTTAGTAGCCATCCTGCGGGCTGATCCCCGCAACAGAAAACAAAGAAGGTGTCGTCACCATGTTTAAATACAAAAGCCCTCTTAGCCGGCTTCTCGAGGGTGCCGGCAAACCGAAAGAAGATGAAGCGGTAGAAGCAGACGTAGTACAGGACGAAAAGCCTGAGCCAATTGCCGACTTCAACGCGCTGCGCGCTGCACTGGCTGGTGGCAACGTGAGCTCAGACAACTATGAAGAATCTGACGAATTGATCCCGGAAGAGCCTATGCCGGAGTTCGAAGAAGATCAGATCGTTGAAGAAATTGTGGAAGAAGAAGCGTCTGACTTGCAGGAAGCTGAAGACGAAGACGAGCAAATCGTGACGCTTCATCTCAGCACTGAGGATGAAGCCGAGGACGACAAGACACTCGCCGCCGTCGCGGAAATTGCGACTGCGGAGCCTGAGGAAGCCTTTGAAGCCCAAGCTGAGATAGAAGCAATTGCGGAGCCTGAGCCCGCACCCGAACCGGAGGCTGTCTCGGTTGTAGAAGTGACTGAACCTGAAGCGCCAGCCGCGCCTTCAGAAGACCGGCGTTCGCGTGTGAAGACCACTTTCCTGGGCTTTGAACGGGCAGACACGCATGTTCAGGACTTGATGGAAACATCCGAACCTGTCGCAAAAGCCGAGGCCGTGCAACAAACTTTCCCTGTCGGATGGTTGGTTGTAACCGCCGGTCCGGGCCGAGGTGCCGCAATCACATTAACCGAAGGGTTGATGCAGATCGGTCGGAACGATGATCAAGCTATTCAGCTGGATTTCGGAGATACCGGAATCTCGCGCAGCAACCATGCTGTTATCGCCTATGATCCTGAGGATCGGAAATGTTATCTGGGTCATGGCGGCAAGGCCAATCTGGTCCGTCTGAATGGCAAACCCGTGCTGAGCACCATTGCCCTGTCAAACGGAGACTCTATCCGCATCAGCGAGACATCGATCCGTTTCATGGCCTTCTGCGATGATGGCTTTGACTGGCGGGATGCCGATTAATGCTGGCGACCCCTGCATATGATATTGCCCTGATCCTCGACCAGGGTCAGCGCGACTCGCAGGAAGACGCGATTGCCGCACGGGTCTCTGATACGGCGGATGCAGGATATGTCGTCGTTGCCGATGGTATGGGTGGCCATGATGCGGGTGAAGTTGCCTCGCAGCTGATCATTTCTGCCTGGCGCGACGCGATGGATGCCCAGTTGGATGAGCCTGATCTTGTTCAGAGTGCACTGCTCGACGCTCTGCCGATGGCCGCAATGCAGGCTAACGCCGCAATCGCCAGCCATGGCGAAGAGAACAAGGTCAACTTGGGCTCTACCCTTCTGGGCATGCTGATATTGGAACAGCGGATCTTTTGGATTTCGATCGGCGATAGCCCCTTGTATCTGTTTCGCGATGATACCCTGTCACAGATCAACGAGGACCACTCGATGGCCCCGATGATCGATGCACAGATCGCGCAGGGTCTGCTCAGCGCAAAAGAGGCGCAGATGCATCCGGATCGCAACCAGCTGACCTCGGTCATCATGGGCGCTGCAATCCCGAAGGTTGATTGCCCGGAACAGCCTTTAGATCTGGTGCCGGCAGATATTCTGATCCTTGGCAGTGATGGACTGCAATATCTCGATAACACCGAGATCGAGACTTTGCTGCGCACTCATAATCAATCTCCGGCCCGCGATATCGCCGACGCGCTTCTTCAGGCGCTGAAGGCCAAAGCAGACCCGGATCAGGACAACATTTCAATCGCCGTGGTTAAACCGGCACAGACATGAACTAGGCAGAGAAACAGGAAAAAATGAGAAACCATCTTATCATATCCGGCCTCGCTCTTGCAGCCGCAACAGGGACGGCTTCAGCGCAAGAGGCGTGTTCAACCTACGAGATCCAACGCGGTGATAGCCTACGGGAGTTGGCGATCGCGGTGTATGCGACCGAAGACTATCGGCCAATATACGATGCAAACCGCGATGTAATTGGCTCGAACCCAAATATCATTCGTGTTGGAGATATTTTGACATTTCCCTGTCTGGAGGATTTGGGGCGTGAAGCTCTGGTTCCTGATACCGAGGCTGGTCGTATAGCGGCGGAAATGGCGGCGGAATTAGTTAAAGCAGCGGAAGAGCGCGCCGAAAAAGCCATTGCCGCAGCAGAGGCACGCGTGGCTGCTGCTGAGGCAGAAGCGCAAAAAGCAAGCGAAGATGCGGTAGTTGCTGCAAAAGCGGCGGCTTTGGAAGAGATCGAAGCCGCTCGTGCCGAAGGTGCAGCGCTGATCCGAGACGCAAAGGGTGGCGAGCGCCCGGAAGTTCGTGACCGTCAGATCTTGATGATCACAGGTGGCAACTATGCTCCGTTCACGGACGAGGCATTACCAAATCGTGGGCTTTATACAAACCTCGTGGAAACAGCGATGCTGCGAGCCGCGCCCGAACAACCGTACAAAATTCAGTTTGTGAATGACTGGTCTTCGCATCTCGATCTTCTGATGCCAACGCTTGCGTTTGATGCCACATTCCCTTGGTCGCGTCCAAATTGCGAAGCAGCAGATGGTCTGTCTGAAAAGGACCGTACTCGGTGCGAAACCTATAACTTCTCGAACCCGTTCTACGAAGTTGTAGATACCTTCTTTGCGAAGGGCGGGTCGGGCTACGAACAGACTCTGACCTATTCGGATTTCGCTGGCGCCACGATCTGTCGGCCAGAAGGCTGGTCGCTGTCACATATGGATGCGGTCGGTCTCTATGAGCCGGCAATCACCCTGATGCGGCCGGTATCGCCGGATGATTGTTTCCATGCGGTCAT
The DNA here is from genome assembly GCF_056539905.1 of Ruegeria sp. AP7. Classification (NCBI taxonomy): domain Bacteria; kingdom Pseudomonadati; phylum Pseudomonadota; class Alphaproteobacteria; order Rhodobacterales; family Roseobacteraceae; genus Ruegeria; species Ruegeria sp. AP7. Next base: position 90,893 of record NZ_JBQFVT010000005.1, read on the forward strand.
GGATGGCTCCGCCGATATTGTCGCAATCGAAGCCCACTTGGCGGTCGAGGCAATCGGACGGCTCGGCTATGAGCATCAGATCATCGAAAATCCCAACCTGGCGGCAATCAAGTCGCTTAACGTCATGACCCACAAAGATAATCCAGATGGGGAAGCCGTCCTTGAGACGCTCAACCAGGGTCTGGCGATCATGCAGCAATCTGGCGAGTGGCGCGACATCGTATCAACCGCACTGCGCTATCAAATGGAAAATGGCTAAGGCCCCCGAAGGCCTGACAAAACAAAAGTCTGGAGGAAGTGGACATGTTTAACAAGAAACTGAAGAAAGCAGTACTGTCGGCAACAGCCCTCACTGCCCTGAGCGCAGGCGCAGCTGCCGCACAAGAGGCCTGCTCTAACTATACCGTTCAGGATGGTGACACACTGGCAACCATTGCCATCGCAGCCTATGGCACCTCGAACTATCAGCCGATATTCAACGCGAACCGCAACGCGATCACCAATCCAGGTTCGCTTGAAAATGGCTTGGTTCTGGCTTTGCCCTGTGAGGATGGCAGCCTGCCAAACGGCCAGAGCGCGCAAGAACTGATTGCTGCTGAAGAAAAGCGTGCAGCGAGTGTCAAACGCTCGAACGTCTATGCACCGCCGATCAAGATGGTCGCAGGCAACGGTTGGGAACCGTTCACGACTGAAGCCCTGAACGGTGGCGGCATCATGACCCGACTGGCTACAACAAGCCTCCAGCGCGCAGGCAACAGCCGCGACTTTTCAGTCAGCTTTGTAGATGACTGGAGTTCGCATCTGGATACACTGTTGCCATTGGGTGCGTTTGATATTTCGATCGCGTGGACTGTACCGGATTGTACCAACCGCTCTTATGAGTGGTCTGCAGAGACCGAAGCCCGCTGCACCCAATTTGTCGCTTCTGTTCCGGTATATGACATCGTCGGCGGCTTCTTCACTTTGCCTGAAAGCGAGTACGCAAAGGCTACGGATTTTTCAGACCTTGAGGGATCAACCATTTGCCGTATGGCAGGCTGGAGCATGGTTGTACTGGAAGAACAAGGTCTGAACCGCGAGAATACAACTGTTGTTCAGCCCAATTCGGCCCGAGATTGCCTTGATGCGGTATTGACCGGAACCGCAGATGTGGCCGCGTTCGAGGTCGATCTGTTCGCGTCGACAATGAAAGACATGGGTTTGACTTCGGCTGACATCGTTGAAAACCCGTATGTATCCACTCTGTCGTCGATGAGCTTCCTCGCACATCGCACCAACCCGTTCGCACGCGAATACATAGCGATGATGAACAAGGGTCTGATTGAGATGCGTGAATCCGGCGAATGGTATGCGATTATCTCGGACACGCTGCGCGAACAAAACGAAAAGCTTAACGCGGCATCCAACTAATCCCTCGGTCGATACGACCATTTTTGGGCCGGTCTTTTGACCGGCCTTTTTTTATCAGGTTCTTACTGACGAAAGAGAGTAGTAGAGCGCAAGAACCACAAAGCGAAGAATCACGGGTCGAAAACAGTGTATTGGGCTTAAAGCGCAGACATAAGGTTAACAAAAAACGCTTTTTGCTAATAAAAAGCAGCTTCCTACGGGAATCCCCCAATATTCAGCGCGAGTAATAAGCGTAGGATTAACTCAACTGCACCGGTGAGGCGAAAGCCCCACCACTCACTCAGAAAAGGGCTGGCTATGGGGGTCGGCCCTTTTCTTATTCTGGAAACAAAAAAACCGGCCCGCAATGGGGCCGGTATATTTTTTGGGCATCGGTGCCTGAACCGCGCTCAGTCAATAAGCGCGTTCAACGTCGCACTTGGCCGCATTACGGCTGCCGCTTTGGCGGGATCGGTGTGATAATAACCACCCAAATCCGCAGGCGCGCCTTGGGCTGCTGCCAGCTCTGCCAGAATCTGTTCTTCCTTGTCTGCCAGCTCTTTTGCAAGCGGTCCAAACTCGGCGGCAAGATCAGCATCATCGGATTGCGCCGCCAGAGCCTCGGCCCAGTAGCGGGCGAACCAATAGTGGCTATCGCGGTTGTCCGGCTGACCAACCTTACGAATGGGCGACTTGTTGTTGTCCAGAATACCCTGTGTCGCCGCTTCAGCAGCCGCACCCAGCACGCCTGCTTTGGCGTTGCCCTTACTTTCTGCCAGGAAGTTAAGAGACTCTCCGAGTGCACAGAACTCACCCATGGAGTCCCAGCGCAGGTGGTTTTCTTCGACCAACTGCTGCACGTGCTTCGGAGCCGAACCGCCCGCGCCGGTCTCAAACAGACCACCGCCATTCATCAATTTAACAATCGACAGCATCTTGGCTGACGTACCGAGCTCCAGAATTGGGAACAGATCGGTCAGGTAGTCCCGCAACACATTACCGGTGATGGCGATGCTGTCTTTGCCTGCCGTGATGGTCTCCAACGACTGGCGGGTTGCCTCGCGCGGGGCCATGATTAGGAACTTGTCGGCCACGCCTGCGGCCTCAAGCGCCGGTTTAACGTATTTGATTAGCTCGGCGTCATGGGCGCGGTTGGCATCTAGCCAGAAGATGGCCTCGGAACCAGTCAGGCGCTGACGGTCCATCGCCAGTTGGATCCAGTTCTCGATCGGAGCTTTCTTGACGGTACAGGCGCGCCAAATGTCACCCTTTTCAACTGCATGCTCATGCAGCGTTTCGCCATTGGCCAGCACGATACGGATGGTTCCATCTGCGGGTGCCTCGAACGTCGTCGGGTGCGATCCGTATTCCTCGGCTTTCTGCGCCATCAGTCCAACGTTGGCGACGGCACCAGCGGTGGCTGGGTTCAATGCGCCATTGGATTTGAAAAATTTGATGGCCTCATCATATACTGGTGCATAGCAACGGTCAGGGATCACGCAGTTGGTATCGCCCTTGGCACCAGCTTCGTCCCAACCTTTGCCGCCAGCGCGGATCACGGCGGGCATCGACGCGTCAATGATCACATCTGACGGGACGTGCAGGTTGGTGATGCCGCGATCAGAGTCCACCATGTACATCGAGGGGCGATCTCCTTTGATCGCGTCGATTGCGGCGACGATTTCTGCGTTGCCCTGAACCCGTTCAAGCAGATCACCGAGCCCCGAGTTCGGATTTACGCCCAACGCATCCAGTTGTGCGCCAAATTTCTCGAATACTGGCGCCAGCCAAGCTTTGACAGCATAACCAAAGATGATTGGGTCACTGACCTTCATCATTGTCGCCTTCATGTGCAGCGAGAACATGGTGGCGTCTTTCTTGGTGTCTTCGATGGCGTCTGCAAGGAAGGAGGACAGAGCCTTGACCGACATAAAAGTTGCATCCGCCACGGTACCTTCAGCCAGAGGCCAACCGTCTTTCAGAACTGTTACCCCGCCGTCTTTACCGACGAATTCAATCTTTGCATCGCCAGCCTGCGCCGTCGTGATAGTTGCCGATTTCTCGTTGGCGTAAAAGTCGTCGCCTGACATCGACGAAACTTTGGTCTTGCTGTCAGCGCTCCATTCCCCCATCGAATGCGGGTTTTTCTGAGCATAATTCTTTACGGCACGTGCAGCACGGCGGTCGCTGTTGCCTTCCCGTAGCACAGGGTTCACAGCTGATCCTTTGATGGCGTCATACCGCGCGCGGATTGCCTTTTCTTCATCTGTCGAAGGCTCTTCAGGGTAGTTTGGAATGTTGTAGCCCTGCGACTGCAGCTCTTCGATGGCAGCCACCAATTGCGGTACCGAGGCCGAGATGTTCGGCAGTTTGATCACATTTGCATCTGGAGTTTTCACCAACTCACCCAATGCAGCTAGGTCATCAGTGATGCGTTGTTCGTCTGTCAGGTTCTCGGGGAAGGTCGCGATAATACGCCCGGCAAGCGAAATGTCTTTGGTTCCAACGCTGACACCAGCGGCTGATGCAAACTTGCGGATGATGGGCAGGAACGAGGCGCTCGCCAGTTCCGGCGCTTCGTCTACAATGGTATACAATACGTCGAAGTTCGATTTTTCTGCCATATTCCCTTACCTTTTTTAAGCCTTTCAGGGGCGTGCGATCCAAGAGTATGTGCCGCTGTAGTTTTGGCACCGAGCCGTAAGGGGACACGTCGGCCCCACGGGTGACTCTGATTTGACAGGGCCTCCAATAAATGAGGATTGGCTTAGGATCAATCGAATACAGAGGCGCAAATTGACACGGGCCTTAATACCTTTTGCTGATGCCTAGTTTTCACCCATCTGGGAAACGGATTTCAAACTGCGTACCTCTATCGGAAGGGATCAGCGCAATATGCCCGCCATGCGCGCTCATCAGATTAGCGACGATAGTCAATCCCATACCGGTCCCTCCCCGTTCGCGGGCCGTGGTGAAGAACGGATTGAAGATATGATCCCGGTTCCAATCGGATATGCCAGGTCCATCATCCTGAATTATCAACCGTTCGTCTTCCGCCGTCAGGGCCACCCGCCCTGCCCCGTGTCGGCGGGCATTGTCTAACAGTTGGTTCAACACAATCCACAGACCAGAAGAGGCAAGAGGAAAGGTCCGCTCGCACCCTTCAACGCTGATATCCAGCTCGGGAAATGACGTACGCATTTTGTGAGCAAGTCCAGCAATCGTAGATGTTCCATGGTGTTCAGGCACCCTTGCCTGGGCAACACGATTCAAGGCGGCAAGCTGCATTTGCATTTGATCGCTTGCGCCCAGTATCTGGTGTAACAATGTGCGATCCTGATCTGTAAGTGCATCGGCCTCCGTCAATAACTCGCCTGCAGCACGGATTGCTGTGACCGGGGTTTTCAGCTCATGTGTGACGTGATCTGCAAACACACGGATCGAAGCTTCGCGCCGTTGTAAAGTATCTGCCATACTCAGCACTGAACCGGCGAGGCGAGACAGCTCCTGCGTTCCAAAGTGATCGGGTGGCTCGGCCGGCTGACCCTGTTCCACCGCGCTTGAATAAGAAGCGAGCGCCGAAATCGGTCGGAGTAATAGCCGGACCATAAGATACCCAAGCACTCCGGTCGCGCAGCCGATCAGGACCGCCAGAAGACCTGCAGCATTGCGAAATCCGATTTCAGGTCCAAGGTAGCGCAAAGCAATCAGACCCAGCAGAGACAAAACGAGCGTACCTGCAAGACCTCCGCCAAGAACAAATCCCAATGAAGGACGCCACTTGCGCCTTAACCCGGCCATGTGCCCATCCGTAACCCGATTCCGTGCACGGTCTCGATAGCCCCGATCCAGCCTTGATCCCCAAGCTTGCGGCGAAGATTCCTTAGATGACTGTCCAGTGTGCGGTCGGCTACGGCGCTACCTGCGCCATAGATCGCATCGATCAATTGAGGGCGCGAGACTATAGCCTCGGGTGTTTGCATCAATCGGCGCAGGATTGACAACTCGGTTGCGGTCAACGCAAGCATAGACCCATCAACCCAAACCGAATGGCCGGAAACATCCAACTCTACAGGGCCATGCCGAAGAAACGTGGTCGAGCCTTCTGCGGTACTGCGTTTGAGGATGGCTTTGATCCGCGCAACCAGTTCGCGCGGGCTGAAAGGTTTGGTGACGTAATCGTCGGCCCCCAGTTCAAGACCCAAAATTCGGTCTATCTCATCATCGCGTGCGGTCAGGAACAGGATCGGTACGTCAGAACGCGCCCGCAGGCGACGACAGACCTCAAGTCCGTCAAGCTCGGGCAAGCCGACGTCCAGCACAACCAGATCAGGCGCTTCCCGTATCGCATGGGTCAGCGCCATCTGACCGTCTCGCGCTGTGACCGTCTGATAGCCTGCCCGCTCGAGCGTGATCGAAACCAACTCGCGCAGGCGCGGATCATCATCCACGACGAGGATTTTCATCAACCTTCTCCGGCAATGTTTCGGCGTTCAGATTACGGATCACCCGATCTGCGCGAAAGCCCCAATTCCTCCAATTGTCGATGACCGGAGGGGTTGCGCAATCCCGCAGTCGGCTGTCTTTCATCAATTCGGCCGCAGCCATATGATTGAGCTGGCATGCGTAGTAGAAATCAAACCGAACCGGATGCTCAATATTCCAGCGGGCAATCAATGCGGCGAAATTTACAAAACAGCACGCATAGAGCACGATAATCCCCAAAGCTATTGATCGGACCATTAGCCACCGGTTCGATTTGCCTTTCAGAATTTGCCATCCAGTCAGGCTCAATCCCACTACAACAAGCACCATCCAGATCGCAGCGTGAACCCGTAGGTAGGTCAACCCGTAGGATTCCACATATAGCGATAAGCGCATCATGGAAGAGATCACCAGCAGCACGTTCTGCGCAAGCCATAACATCATCCATCTTGTCAGCCCTGACCTCTCGTTCAAAAAAGGCCGTGCAACCAGCGCAAACGCACCTGCAAGCAAGGCCGTTGCCAGCAACGGATAGGCGCCGCGATGCGCATATTCCGCATAGCTCATCCCTTTGGGAAGTTCCGCGCTACCCCACAGATACACGACATCCATACCGGTTTGGATCGCCAGAAGCATGTTGAATTTGATCAGTGCGTTGGCAACAGACTGTGCGTTCACGCCAAACGCTGGAAAGCCACGCCTCTGCTTGGGTCCTAACCGCGGGGATAGCAATTCTGGTTGTCGGACAACCGCGAGGATCGGCCAGATGAGTATTGCGACTCCGAACCAAAACAACAGCCGATCGAAGCGCAGATCAAAACGCCATATCCGATCACTCCATTCCGATAAGACTGGATTGGCTGATATTATCAGAGAGGCCAGAACCAATGCCCCACCAACGGGAAAGCTCCACTCACGCAAAATGCGATGCGCTATCCTTTGGTCCTTAGATATAGAATGACCGTGTTGAGCCGCCTCAATCCCTTGTCTGATCGATAGCAAGGGATATTGGGACAGAAACCGGCGCACCGAGGTCCCCTGACATTGCCCTGACACGGCCCAACATAACGCCACGGTCGATCCGCCCAGCAAGAAGGCCAAGGACAAGGCCTGAACATATTCCACGACCGGCAATATGCTGAGTACCAAAAGCACCGCCGGTCCCGTCATACCAGCACGGCGGCCCAGCAATACCCAAACAACTCCGGCAACCGCGAGCGCATAGGCCGCTAAAGAAATGCCGGGCGCATGTTCGAAAAACAATACATCTGCTAGTGCAACCAGAGTGACCAATCCGACGGTGGCATCGCGATTACTTGGTCCCGATGTGCCATCTTCTTTGCTCGGATTCTTGTCAGCGGCGTCAAGCCACCAACTATCCTGTAAAACCGACGCAGGAACACCGCGCACGATGAACTGTCCCATATTACTGCTCCTTGTTTATGCTAGCCCTATTTGGCCCGCTTGGGTGCAGATCACCGCACAGCGGTCGTGCAGATTTTGTGCAGAGACGTTTTTTCCCAGATCAAGGCCTCTTTCCCTTGCACCTTTAGCTGGCTAAGACGGTTTTCCAACCGTAAGTCAGGAGGCCCCCTTGGACCGTATCGCCCGCACTATCGCCACCGAAATCAACGCACGTCCGGAACAAGTTGGGGCCGCCGTTCGATTGTTGGAGGAAGGTGCGACCGTGCCATTTGTCGCCCGCTATCGGAAGGAAGTGACGGGTGGCTTGGACGATACACAACTGCGCACTCTGTCCGACCGCTTAACTTATCTGCGCGAGCTTGAGGCCCGACGCGAGACAATTCTGGCCTCGATCAAAGATCAGGGGAAACTGACGGATAATTTGGTGAAATCGATTGTCCAGGCCGAGACCAAGGCGCAACTCGAAGACATTTATCTTCCCTACAAGCCCAAGCGTCGAACCAAGGCGATGATTGCCCGTGAGAAAGGCTTGGAACCACTGGCCGATGCCATTCTGACTGACCGTTTAGCGGAGCCAGAGGGCTTGGCCGAGAAGTATCTGAATGAGGTCATTCCCACGGCCAGAGACGCCCTGAATGGCGCACGTGACATCATCACGGAACGACTGACCGAGAACGCTGTACTGTTGGGAGAACTGCGCAACTTCATGCAACGCGAAGCGCTGCTGAGTGCGAAAGTTGTCGAGGGAAAAGAACAGGAGGGCGCCAAGTTCAGTGATTACTTCGATCACTCGGAGCTTTGGTCCAAGACTCCATCGCATCGGGCGCTCGCAATGTTGCGTGCCTCAAAGGAAGGTATCGTAACACTCGATATCGCGCCGGAACCCGAGGCAGGGGCTGCACGGGCCGAGGCCATGGTGGCGGCACATCTGAACACACGAAGTGACGCGCCAGGGGACAAGTGGCTGCGTAAGGTTGCGGGTTGGACATGGCGGGTCAAGCTGTCGCTGTCGATGATGGTCGAGTTGATGGCTGACCTGCGCAGCCGCGCGCAGGACGAGGCAATCCAGGTGTTTTCGCGCAACCTCAAAGACCTGTTGTTTGCAGCTCCGGCAGGTGCACGCCCGACGCTGGGGTTGGATCCCGGCATACGCACTGGCGTCAAGGCAGCCGTAGTGGATGCAACCGGCAAGGTGGTTGCAACGGATACACTCTATCCTTTTCAGCCCAAGAACGACCTGCGAGGTGCGCAGGCTGCGATCCTGAAACTCATCGCCACCCATAAGATCGAGCTTATTGCCATTGGCAACGGCACAGCCAGCCGCGAGACCGAACGTTTGGTGGCAGACACGCTGTCGCTGCTGCCCAACACGATTAAAGCGCCCACCAAGGTCGTTGTGTCCGAAGCCGGAGCTTCTGTCTACTCCGCTTCCGAACTTGCTGCGCGTGAATTTCCTGATCTTGACGTTTCGCTGCGTGGGGCGGTTTCGATCGCACGCCGCCTGCAAGACCCGTTGGCCGAACTGGTCAAGATTGAGCCAAAAAGCATTGGCGTTGGTCAGTACCAGCATGATGTCGATCAGCACCGTTTGTCACAATCGCTGGAATCGGTGATCGAAGATGTGGTGAACGCTGTGGGTGTAAACCTGAACACTGCATCGGCACCCCTTCTATCACATGTATCAGGTCTTGGTCCGGGTTTGGCTGATGCGATCGTAACCCACAGGGACATCCACGGTGCCTTCGCGTCTCGTCAGGATTTGCTGAAGGTGGCCCGCCTTGGCCCACGCGCCTTTGAACAATGCGCAGGTTTCTTGCGTATCCGGGATGGATCAGAACCTCTGGATGCGTCTTCGGTTCACCCCGAAGCCTATGATGTCGCGCGCCGGGTGGTCGTGGCCTGCGGTCGGGATATTCGCCAGATCATGGGGCATGACGGTGCCTTGAAAGGCCTGCGCGCCGAACAGTTTGTTAACGACAATTTCGGTTTACCCACGGTGCGAGACATATTCACCGAACTTGAAAAGCCAGGCCGAGACCCCCGGCCAAGTTTCAAAACCGCTTCCTTTACCGATGGTGTTGAAGAGATCACAGACCTGAAACCTGGCATGGTTTTAGAAGGTACCGTTACCAATGTGGCCGCCTTCGGCGCATTTGTTGACATCGGTGTGCATCAGGACGGGTTGGTTCATGTCAGCCAACTGGCCGATCGGTTCGTAAAAGATCCGCATGAAGTGGTTAAGACAGGGCAGGTTGTCAAAGTCAGGGTGGTTGAGGTCGACGTACCTCGTAAACGCATTGGGTTGACCATGCGCAAGGATGGTGGAGCTTCTGCCCGTGAGGACAATGCGCTTCGTGGCAAGGGCAAACCCGCGCGACCAGTCAAGCCGGGGGAACAGCGGCGCGGACATGGCGGCCAGTGCACCCAGAATGGTGCTTTTGGTGACGCCCTCAGAGACGCCTTCAACAAACGTTAGGTTGCAACCCCTGCACAAGGCAACTAGGCGGCGTGTTCCTCACGGCATACCAGTCAACTGATCCCCAGCAGAGCCGAGGACAAAACGGGGCGCTAACATTCGGGTGTTGCAACTCGGGCGATGATCTGGATGATGCTGATCCATGATGGCCGACAAATTCGGCCAACCGCATGAAAATGCGGTCACAACAAAAAATGGGGAGACGACTTATGTCATTCAAAACTCTGATGCTTGCCGCCAGCGCAACAGCGATGATCGCGGCGGGTGCTTCGGCGGAAACGCTGCGTTGGGCGCGTGCCGGTGATGCACTGACGCTGGACCCGCACGCGCAGAACGAGGGTCCAACTTCGGCCATGGCGCACCAGATCATGGAAACTCTGGTGATGCGTGATCATTCCGGTGCATTAGTACCCTCTCTGGCAACTGAATGGGCGCCGTCCGAAGACAACCCGAACGTCTGGGTATTTAAACTACGCGAAGGCGTCACGTTTCACGATGGGGCCGAGTTTGACAGCGATGACGTTGTATTCTCGCTAAACCGCGCCATGACGCCGGATTCCGATTACAAGGAACTGCTTGCTTCGGTGAAAGAGGTGCGTGCACCCGACAAGTTCACGGTTGAAATCGAAACTGATGGCCCAAACCCGATCATGCCCAACAACCTGACCAACATGTTCATGATGGACAAGGATTGGGCTGAGGCAAACAATGCCGTCAAGGTGCAGGACTATGAAGGCGGTGAGGATACCTTTGCAGCTAAGAACGCCAATGGCACCGGACCTTACAAGCTGGTCAGCCGCGAACCGGACGTGAAAACCGTTCTGACTGCCAATGAGAATTACTGGGGCAAGGATGAGTTCCCGCTTCAAGTGACCGAGATCGTCTACACCCCAATCCAGAACGCCGCGACACGCGTCGCTGCCTTGTTGTCGGGTGAAGTGGATTTCATTCAGGACGTACCGGTGCAGGATCTTGAGCGTGTCGCCGGAACCGATGGGCTGGATGTACGGACCGCACCACAGAACCGGGTGATCTTCTTTGGTATGAACATGGGTGACGCCGATCTGACCTCGGACAATGTGGATGGTAAAAATCCGCTGGCTGATGTCCGAGTTCGTCAGGCGATGTCGAAAGCGATCAATCGTGATGCGATCAAACAGGTCGTGATGCGTGGCCAGTCTGCTCCTGCGGGCATGATCTCACCCCCGTTTGTGAATGGTTGGGACGCAGATATGGACGCGTCTTCGTCAACCGATATCGAAGGGGCCAAGGCGCTGATGGCCGAAGCGGGCTATCCTGACGGATTCTCGCTGACCCTGAACTGCCCGAATGATCGCTACATCAATGATGAGGCAATTTGTCAGGCGGCGGTTGGCATGTTGGCCCAGATCGGGGTCACCGTGAACCTAGACGCCAAACCGAAGGCTCAGCATTTCCCGCTGATCAACAATCTGGAGACAGACTTCTACATGCTGGGTTGGGGTGTTCCGACATATGACTCGGAATACATCTTCAACTTCTTGGTGCACTCGAAGGGTGAGAAGTATGGCTCTTGGAACGGCACGCGTTACTCCAACCCGGATTTGGATGCCAAGATCGTAGCCCTAGCCTCGGAAACCGATCTGCCCGCGCGCGATCAGCAGATCGGAGACATCTGGCAGGTTGTTCAGGACGAGCAGCTGTATATCCCGATCCACCACCAGGTATTGAACTGGGGTATGAAATCGGGCGTCGGCACCATCGTTGAACCGGAAGATTCACCGAAGATCAAATACTTCGAGATGAACTAAACCATCCATTTGGATGTTGATCAGGGCGCGTTTTCGCGCCCTGTTCTTGTTTGTGCCGCAGGTAACGGGACTGTGATCTCAAACCGAGAGTGTCTTTACGTGGTGGCTAAAAAGCTGGATTGTTTCAGCGATAACAGGGAGTTTTCGCCATGATCTTCAGAAAAAGTGCCATTGGCCTGGCCATGTTGCTTGCCAGCACCGCACAGGCCGCCGATTTCAAATGGGCCTCGACCACCGATCCGCAGACGATGGACCCCCATGCGGTTAACTCAGCCCCCGTACTTGGGTTCCTGAACAACGTTTACGAAGGTCTGGTCCGCCGCGGCAAGGACATGAGCGTCGAGCCCGCACTGGCCGTCAGCTGGGAGCCGATTGGAGATGGTGAAGGTTGGCGGTTTAAGCTGCGTGAAGGCGTAACATTCCACGATGGCAGCAACTTTGACGCACAGGATGTCCTGTTCAGCTATCAACGCGCATCAGGCGAAGCGGCAGATACCCGCAGTTGGTTCGCCCCTGTCAGTGATGTCGTCGTGGTCGATGACTACACCGTCGATATCATGACGACTGCACCGAACCCTCTGTTCCCGTCTTCGATTGCCAACTGGATGATCATGGATCAGGGCTGGACCGAAGCCAACGACGCGGTGGTGCCTGACAAAGAGACCGGCAACTACGCAACCATCAATGCCAATGGCACCGGGGCATTCAAAGTCACCGAGCGTGAGCCAGGCCTCAAAACTGTGCTGGAACCATTTGAGGGTTGGTGGGGAGATGTCGAACACAACATCACCCGTGCTGAATTTAATCCGATCCAGAACCCGGCGACTGCCGTTGCAGCTTTGCTTTCGGGTGACGTGGACATGATCAACCCTGTACCAATTCAGGACGTCGCTCGGCTGCAGCAGAACGCAGATGTTGATGTCATTCAGGGCATCGAAGCACGTGTGATCATGCTGGGCTTCGACCACGAAGCCGAAGCCCTGAAATACACCGACGATGCAGGCAAGCCAAATCCGTTCCGTGATGCACGCGTGCGCCAGGCAGTTGCACAAGCCGTCAATGTGGATGCCATTCTGGCCACGATCATGCGAGGCAATGCTGAACCCGCCTCACAACTCGTCAGCCCGGCGATGAGTGGATTTTCCGACGCCAATGCGGAACGTCCAGCGTTTGATGTAGAAGCTGCGAAGGCCCTGCTTGCCGAAGCAGGCTATGCAGATGGATTCTCGTTTGGCCTGAAATGTCCGAACGACCGCTATCTGAATGATGAGGCCGTCTGTCAGGCAGTTGTTGGCATGCTTGCGCAAATCGGCATAACGGCCGAGTTGGATGCAATGCCTGTGCGGAACTACTGGCCGGAGCTGCGTGAGGACAATTATGACATGTATCTTCTGGGCTGGAGCCCAGGTACGTTTGACGCTGAACATCCGGTCCGCTTCCTCGTCGCCACTCCAAACGAAGAGAAAAAGCTGGGCAGCTGGAACTTCGGTGGATTCTCGAATGCGCGGGTCGATGAGCTGTTACCGATGATCCAATCCGAGCTGGATCAGACCAAGCGGCAAGCCATGCTGGATGAGGTGACGCAGATTTATCAGGACGAACAGGTCTACGTACCGATGTATGTTCAACCGTTGGTCTGGGGCACGCGCAACAATGTCGAGCTGACACAGCGCCCGGACAACTTCTTCCTTCTGCGCTGGGTGACGGTGAACTGAGCAATGGGCCTGATGATTGCCGGTGTCTATCATGCAGAAGACCCGGCGCCCGATAGCGCGCTTGACGGCGCGTTTCGCCGTCAAGCCTCGACCATCCGTAACGCTTTACCCGATACGGCACTGGAACCAGAGCGGTTTCACCTTTACGCGGCGTGGAATTGCCCTTGGGCGCATCGGGTTTTATTGGTCCTTGCCCTCAAAGGTCTGCAGGATCTCGTCACGGTTGCCTATGCCGAACCGCGTCGCACAGCAGATGGTTGGGTTTATGCAGAAGGCGCCGACGCGGTTTATGGCGCGAGCGCTTTGCATCACGCCTATGCCCGCGTGACCCCCGCTTATACCGGGCGGATCACGGTACCGCTGCTTTGGGATAGGCTTCACGACAAGGCCGTCTCAAACGAATCCGCTGATCTGGTGCGGAAGCTGGGCACCCTGCCGGGCCATGGCCCAAATCTGGCACCACCAGAAAAGCTTGATCAAATCGAAGCGTGGAATGACAAAATCTATACGCGCCTCAACAACGGGGTCTACCGCGCAGGTTTTGCACGCACACAAGAGGCTTATGAGGCGGGATTCCAAGATGTCTTCGCCACGATGGATGAAATCGATGCACATTTGGCCGCCAACCGCTATCTCTGCGGTGATGCCCTGACCGAGGCCGATCTGCGCCTGTTCCCGACACTGGCTCGTTTTGATGTCGCGTACCATTACGCCTTCAAATGCAATCTGCGCCGCCTGATCGACTATCCAAATCTCTGGGGCTATGCGCGAGAGCTCTATATGCTGCCGGGTGTCGCTGAGACGGTGAAGTTCGACATTTACAAACTGGGTTATTTCTCACCTTCCGAGCTGCGCAATCCGCTGGGTATCGTGCCGTTGGGTCCGGAAATCGATTGGACCACTCCGCATGGCCGAGATAGCTTGACCACCCGGTCGGTTAAAGCATAGACAGACCCACCAATGGGGAAAATCAATGTTCGCATTTATCGTCCGAAGGATGTTCCAGTCCATCATCGTACTTCTGGTCGTGGGGCTGGTAGCATTCTCGATGTTCCGCTTTGTTGGCGACCCGATCGACAACATGCTGGGACAGGAGCGTACGCAGGCTGACATCGACCGCCTGCGCACCGAACTTGGGCTGGATCAGCCTTTTGTGGTGCAATACGCCAAGTTCCTACAAGGTGCTGTACAGGGTAATTTCGGAGTATCCTACCGGCAGGGCCGACCGGTCTCGACTATCCTGCTTGAGCGGGCTCCCGCAACGCTGGAATTGGCCTTTGTTTCCGGATTTCTGGCAATCACCATGGGCATCGCGCTGGGTGTCTTTACTGCGATCCGACGACAAGGGATTGCTGCGAATGTGATCATGACGGTTTCCCTGATCGGGGTTTCGTTACCTACATTCCTAATAGGTATCCTGCTGATCTATATTTTCTCGGTCGAGCTTGACCTACTGCCCAGCTTCGGGAGGGGCAAGACCGTTATGATTGGGCATTGGTCAACCGGGTTTCTGACGGCCTCTGGCCTCAAGGCGCTGATTTTGCCTGCAATTACCTTGGGCCTTTATCAGATGACGCTGATCATGCGGCTGGTCCGATCCGAAATGCTTGAGGTGCTGCGCGCCGACTATGTCCGGTTCGCACGTGCCCGTGGGCTTTCAGATCGCGTCATCAACTTCCGCCACGCGCTGAAGAATACGCTGGTGCCGGTGATCACCATAACGGGTTTGCAGCTGGGTTCGATCATCGCATTCGCCATCATCACTGAGACAGTGTTTCAGTGGCCCGGTGTGGGCCTGCTTTTCATCAACGCAATCCAGTTTGTCGATATTCCCGTGATGGCGGCCTATCTAATGCTGATTTCGGTGATGTTCGTGACGATCAACCTGATTGTCGATCTTCTTTATTATGCGATTGACCCGCGTCTGCGTGTCGACGCGAGGGCCACATGAGCGATACCATGGATACTCCGAAAGCCACACCTAAGACGCGCATGGCCAAGTTTTGGGACAGCGACTTCGCATGGTCATTCCGGCATTCCCCGGTTGCTGTGATCGCCTCGCTGGTTGTCGTCATTCTAGTGCTGGCAGCGATCTTCGCGCCGCTGATCGCGCCTTATAACCCGTTCGACCCCGCAACGCTGAACCTGATGAACGGTTTCACACCGCCGGGCACACCGAATGCCTTTACGCAAGAAACCTTCCTGTTGGGTACCGACGATCAAGGGCGCGATGTGTTCTCCACCATTCTTTATGGTTTGCGTATTTCGCTGTTCGTCGGGGCATCGGCGGTGCTTCTGGCACTTGTTATCGGAGTGATCCTAGGGCTGGTCGCGGCTTATTTCGGCGGTTGGATCGAAACACTGATCATGCGGATCGCCGATGTGCAGCTGACTTTTCCTGCCATTCTTGTGGCAATGCTGATCTTCGGTATCGCCAAAGGGATAACCCCGCCGGAATACCGTGATGAGATGGCAATCTATGTTCTGATCATTGCGATAGCGCTGTCGGACTGGGTGCAGTTCGCGCGGGTCGTGCGTGGTGCGGCGTTGGTTGAGAAGAACAAGGAATATGTACAAGCCGCGCGCCTGATCGGCCGGGGGTCGTTCCCAATCATGTTCCGCCACATCCTGCCCAATGTCCTGAGCCCCGTTCTGGTCATCGCCACAATTTCGCTGGCGCTGGCCATTATCGCTGAGGCGACGCTGAGCTTCTTAGGCGTTGGCGCACCCCCGACCCAGCCATCTCTGGGCACACTAATCCGTATCGGCCAAGGCTTCTTGTTCTCGGGCGAGTGGTGGATCTTGTTCTTCCCGGCCTGTACGCTGCTGGCCCTTGCCTTGTCGGTCAACCTGCTGGGCGACTGGCTGCGTGACGCGCTGAACCCCAAACTGCGGTGATTTCATGAGCCTTTTGACTATCCAAGACCTCACCGTTGAGTTTCCGACCCGCCGCCAGCTTTTCACAGCGGTGGATCACGCCAGCCTGTCCGTTGAGCCCGGTGAAATTCACGGGCTTGTGGGGGAATCCGGTGCCGGTAAATCCACAATCGGCGCCGCTGTCATGGGCCTGCTGGAACGTCCCGGACGTATCGCCAGTGGCCAGATCAAGCTGGGCGGCGAGCAGATCAGTGGCATTGATGCCGAGGCGATGCGAGGGCTTCGCGGCAAGAAGATCTCGATGATCTTTCAGGATCCGCTGACCTCATTGAACCCTCTGTTCACAGTGCGCGAGCAACTGGTTGAAACGATCCAGACCCATCTAGGCGGTACCGAAGCCGAGGCAAACAAACGCGCCCGAGACCTAATTGACCGCGTGGGCATTCCGGACCCGGACACGCGGCTTGATCAATACCCGCATCAGTTTTCAGGCGGGATGCGCCAGCGTGTAGTCATCGCGCTGGCCTTGTGCACCGAACCGGATGTGATCATTGCGGACGAACCCACTACGGCGTTGGACGTTTCAGTTCAGGCGCAAATTCTGGACCTGATCAAGGAACTGGCGCAGGAGCGTCAAGTAGGTGTCATCCTGATTACCCATGATATGGGCGTGATCGCAGACACCACGGATCGGGTGACTGTGATGTATGCGGGAAAGGTGGTTGAAAGCGGTACCACTGCGCAGGTGATGGGCCAGCCACAACACGAATACACCAAGTCCTTGATCGCTGCTGTACCGCGCCCGACACTGAAATTGCATCGCTTCCCCCAGATCAGCTACGGTGGGCGTGAAACACGCTTTGCTATAGAAGATATGGCACGCCATTGGCCAAAGGTGGACAACGACACCACCAATCCAATCTTTGAAATCCGCAACCTGACCAAAAAATTCCTGCAGAAACGTGGCCTGTTGCCTTGGGATCGGACATATTTTACAGCCGTTGATAGTGTCAGCTTCGATATTCACGCGGGCGAGGTCTTCGGGGTCGTGGGTGAATCAGGCTCGGGTAAATCGACCGTCGCGCGGATGATCGCCGGGCTCTACCCGGTTGACGGAGGCACGATCGATTTTCAGGGCCAGCAGGTCAGTGATCTAAGCAATCGTGCGGTGCAAGACGAGTACCGAAAGAACATCCAGATGATCTTTCAGGACCCCTACTCTTCCCTCAACCCTCGGATGCGGGTGGATGAAATTGTTGCCGAGCCAATTCGCCATCATCGCCTGATGGATGGCGCACACATCAAGCGCCGGGTGGATGAATTGTTGGATCAGGTGGGTCTGGGTTCCGGAGCCGGTCAAAAATACCCGCACGAGTTTTCGGGTGGTCAGCGGCAGCGTATTTCGATCGCCCGCGCTTTGGCGACACAACCCCGGTTCCTGATCTGCGATGAGCCAACGAGCGCGCTTGACGTATCGATTCAGGCTCAGATTCTGAACATCCTGAAGGATTTGCAAGAGCATCTGGGCCTGACAATGTTGTTTATCAGCCACGACTTGCCCGTCGTCCGCCAGATGTGCGACCGGGTTGCGGTCATGAAGCAGGGCCAAATCGTCGAGGTACAGGAGACCAGCGAGTTGTTTGCCAATCCGAAAACCGAATACGCAAGCGAATTACTGCGGCTTATGCCAAAGCTTGATGACCTGTCGACCGATGGTCTTGAGGCGGAGTAGACAACACTTACCCTTTCACTTCAGCATCTTTTGACTATCGATCTTGCTCAAATGAACGGAATTCGTTCGCAATTGCGATCGCAGCCATGGTCAGCAGGCGTTCACCATCCTTCGGGTTGGCGAGGGCAGAGTGTGAGCCGACTCGCCCATCTGGGAATTCTGCACGATGTTCATCGGGTGGACCATGTCGGTCGCCTGCGTGATCCCGCACATATTCTGCAGTGAGTTTCCTTGGTGGTTCGGCAGCTTGGTTTGCTGGCAATACGCCGAGTAGAGATTGCGTTATTGCGATTTCGGATGGAGTTGCATGCATCCCTTCCCATTCGCCGTATAGCTGTCTGCGTAGCGTGTTTACAGTGTCGGGCTCCCACCAGCTTCGGATCATCATCTGGTTGTCAGGAAGAGTGGATTTGATGGTGCGGAGGGGTTCCAGATTGGCACCATGCCCATTCACTACGAACACGCCACGAAACCCTTGTGCCAGCAATCCCGCAATGACTTCATTTGCCAGCATCTGAAATACTTCGGCCGAAACCGAAACCGTACCGGGAAAGCCTGTATTGAACGGCGCGGGGGTGTAGGCCAGCGGGGGTGCAACGATCCCCCCGCATCGACTGGCGGCTGCAAGCGCAACTGCCTCAGCGCAAATAGTGTCCGTACCTATGCGACCCATCGGACCATGCTGTTCGGTCGAACCCACCGGAAGCAACACCGCAGCGCCTTGATTTATACGAGCGTCGACCTCGTACCAGGTCATGTGATCAAGCTTCATGACTTCCTGTCCAAGTCTTGATCATTGCTGCGGTGTTAGCCGTGATCAGAGACCCCACCGCTTCTGGTTTTCATCGAAGAAGCCCTGAGCTTTTTTCACTTCGATCCAGCTGTTTACATAATTGATCCAGACCTGATCATCTTGTGGCAACAGCATCGCGATCGGGGATGGCGACCGGGGGCCAGCATTCTTCACACGAACAACCGGAAACTTGGCCTCTAGCGTCGAGCCTTCGATATTCGACGTGATGAACACATCCGCCCGACCGGCAAGCACCTCCTGAAAACCGCGCGCCGGAGCTTCGACCACCTTGATATCAGCATCGGGGAACCATTCGCGCACACGTTTTTCAAAGGTAGTACCCAGGGTTGTTGCGACTTTTACACCGGGTTTGTTGATCGAGTCATACCCGTCAAATTTATCGGCCTTGTCTTTGGTCGTGTACGGGAACAGTTCAACAGAGATGTAGCTGTCAGAGAAACCGGCAACCTTCAAGCGCGGCGGAGAAATCGAAGCCGAGCCGGTGATATGATATTTCCCGGCGACCACCCCATTGACCAGGGTTTTCCAGTCTGTCGGAACATATTCAACTTCGACGCCAAGATCTGCAGCCAATGCGTTCATGATATCTATATCATAACCCTTGTAGCTGTTAGTCGCAGGATCGCGCAGCGACATTGGATTCCAATCTCCAGTTGTCCCGACTTTCATCACACCAGAATCCAGGATTTCATTCAGTGCAGACTGGGCCTGAGCGGCGCTACCAATCGCTAGGCCAAACGCAGCGGCAATGGCTACTTTGAAAAGATGTTTCATGTATTTCTCCTGTTGGTGGCAGTCGGCTAGTTTAGCTGGATTGTTTCTTGATCTAAGCGCAAAGACCACGCTAACCTCAAGAAAATAATTGACTGAGAATAACAAAGGCAGGCCAGCCAATGCCAGACGCCGCGATCGAGTTAGTCGACGTAAACAAGTGGTATGGCACATTTCATGTGCTCAAGGATATCAATCTTACGATAAACAGCGGTGAAAAAGTTGTAATCTGTGGGCCTTCCGGTTCTGGAAAATCGACGGTTGTAAGATGCATCAACCAGCTTGAAAAACACCAAAAAGGTACGATCCGCATAGACGGGGCAGAGCTGTCAGATGACGCCCAATCCGTCGCCACAATTCGATCAGAAGTCGGGATGGTGTTCCAGCAGTTTAATCTTTTCCCGCATTTGACCGTGCTGGAAAATCTGACTTTGGGTCCGATCAAAGCAAGAGGCTTGAGCAAAAAAGAGGCCGAAGAAAAAGCCCGCCATTACCTTGAACGGGTCCATATCCCGGACCAGGCCGACAAACGTCCTATTCAGCTTTCAGGTGGACAACAGCAACGTGTGGCCATCGCTCGTTCGCTTTGCATGGAGCCGAGGGTTTTGTTGTTTGACGAACCCACCTCGGCCCTGGACCCCGAAATGATTTCCGAAGTCCTCGACGTGATGGTTGAACTGGCGCAGGAAGGAATGACCATGGTGGTTGTCACCCACGAGATGGGTTTTGCACGCAAAGTTGCAGACAACATGGTGTTTATGGATGCGGGTGAGATTGTCGAACAAGGAAAACCCGAGCATTTCTTTACTAATCCGCGGTCTGAGCGGTGTCAGAAATTCTTAAGCCAGATTCTGCAACATTGAGTTGGATGTCATGAAGAAACCGCTCCTGTTCCTCCCCCTGTTCGTACTTTTAGCTGGGTGTTCGTCGTCGCAGACATGGGGCTGGTATGTGATTGACCCCACCACCGCATCAGGCTGGACCAATGTCAAGTTTCTGGTGTCTGGGATGGGTGCGACGATCCAGATATCGCTGATCGCGGCAATCATGTCGATTGTGATTGGTCTGCTGGTAGCGCTGCCAGGTCTGTCTGAAAAACGTGGTTGGCGACTGGTGAACCGGATCTACGTGGAGTTTGTCCGCTCGATCCCTCTGCTTCCGATGTTGTTTTGGGTCTTTTATGGTTTGCCAATCGTCTTTCAGTCGATGGGAATGAATATACCCATCGATCCATTCTGGGGGGCGATCATCACATTGGCAATCTCGGACAGTGCCTTTACCGCTGAGATTTACCGCGCCGGGATTCAATCAATTGCCAAAGGCCAAAGCGAAGCTGCGCAGACAATCGGGCTGAACTACTTTCAGACTATGCGCTATGTGATCCTGCCGCAGGCAATCCGACGCATTTTGCCGCCATTGGCCAATCAGTTCATTTACATCGTGAAAATGAGCGCTTTTGCGAGCGTCATTGGTATGCAGGAACTGACACGCCGCGCGAACGAGCTAGTGGTGACCGAATATCGTCCGCTCGAAATCTATACTTTGCTGATCTTTGAATATCTGGTGCTGGTCTTGATAATCAGTGCTGGCGTCCGTTGGTTAGAGCGTCGTATGGGCGCGGATGAACGCGGATAAGGAGAAAACAGTTGGACTGGAAAGACTTCATGGCCGAAACCGAGGCCAATATCGGTGTGTTCTCAAAGGAAGTGCCGGAAACCGCGCGTGGGTTTGGCATTATGGGTAAAGCTGCCAAAACGGACGGTGTACTGAGTGAGAAAACCAAGGAGTTCATGGCCCTTGGCATTGCGATCGCCACGCGATGCGATAGCTGCATCGGTTTCCATGTCCGTTCTTTGGTTCGTTTGGGTGCGACCCGCGGCGAACTGTGCGAGGCTCTGGCTATGGCGACCTACATGGGGGGCGGACCGTCATATGCCTACAGCGCCAAGGCACTGAAAGCGTTTGATGTGTTTTCAGAGCAATCGGGCGAGACATGATCTGATTTGGATGACATATTCCCGCTCATTCGCTTAATGTAGGAATGTTCGGGACATGTCAGCAAACGAAATCAGAACCGAGGGGATGAGGATCGGTGGCGAGGTCGTCTTTGCAAATGAGACAATTCCGGTCCACTACCCTTATACCAATGAAGTTGTCGGCAATGTTCCTGCTGGCCAAGCCGAACATGCGCGTCGCGCTTTTGAGGTTGCCGCTCGATACAAACCCAGCCTGACACGCCATGAGCGTAACCAGATCCTACAACGGACATCAGAGTTAATCGGGTTGCGCCGTGGCTATCTGGTTAAATGGCTCGTGCTAGAGCTGGGCATCTGCCATCAGCACGCAATTTATGAGACAAAACGCGCGCAGGATGTGTTTCAATTCGCAGCCGGTGAAGCGCTGAGGGATGATGGTGAGATATTTTCGTGCGATTTGACGCATAATGGCAGGGCCCGCAAGATTTTCACTATGCGCGAACCGGTGAACGCAATCAGCGCGATCACCCCCTTTAACCACCCTTTGAACATGGTCAGCCACAAGGTTGCTCCGTCAATTGCAACAAACAATTGCATGGTTTGTAAACCAACCGAGCTTACTCCACTGACTTGTCTGACACTGGCGGACATCCTGTACGAAGCCGGTCTGCCCCCTGAGATGTTTCAGGTGATCACCGGGTGGCCGCAGGATATCGGCGATGAGATGATCACCAATGAAAACATTGACATCATCACATTCACCGGTGGTGTGCCAGTGGGCAAGATGATAGCGGAGAAGGCCGCATTTAAGCGTCAGGCGCTTGAGCTTGGCGGCAATGATCCACTTATAGTTCTGAACGATCTGTGTGACGCCGATCTTGAAAAGGCTGCTGGAATTGCGGTGGCAGGTGCTACCGGAAACTCTGGCCAGCGTTGCACCGCAATCAAACGTATTCTGGTGCAGGACAGCGTGGCCGACAAGTTTATGGCATCGGTTCTGGAGAAGGCGAAGAAGATCAAATTTGGAGATCCGCAAGACCCCGAGACTGAGCTGGGTTGTGTTATCCACGACGAAGCCGCTGAACTATTTGATAAACGCGTTCATCTTGCTGAGAAAGCAGGAGCCGAAATACTATACCACCCTGGCCGTCAGGGCGCATTGCTACCGCCCATCGTGGTCGACAAAGTGCCCTATGACTGCGAACTCGTCATGGAGGAAACCTTTGGCCCCATCATCCCGATCATTCGCGTGCCTGAAGATGACGAAGCGGTGATACGCATCTCGAATTCTACGGGGTTTGGTCTTAGTTCGGGCGTCTGCACCAACGACCTTAATCGTGCCATTGCCTATATCAATGGTCTGAATGTTGGCACCTGCAACATCTGGGAACAACCCGGGTATCGCATCGAGATGTCCCCGTTCGGAGGCATCAAAGACTCAGGAAATGGTGTCAAAGAAGGGGTCATTGAGGCCATGAAGTTCTTTACGAATGTCAAAACCTATTCGCTCCCCTGGCCCGGATGAGCAGGTTGATTTGGATAGAAAAGTGAAAACCGGCCAATAGGGAAATGACGGCTTGAGCCGTAGGACTGTAGGCGTCATATGTGCCGGTGGACGCAAGCGCCAAGCCCAGACACAAGTAAGCAACATCATGCAAAAGGTTCTGATCACAGGCACCGTCGGATTTATCGGATTTCATCTTGGCAAACTTTTGCTTGAGAATGGTAATCGCGTTCACGGCTATGACGGGATGACGGATTACTACGATGTCCGCCTCAAGCAGAGCCGGCACGCGCTGTTGTTGGAAAACCCGAACTTTTCGTGTGACGAAGGGATGCTGGAAGACACTGAGAGCTTCGATCGAATGGCTGACGCATTCGAACCGAACGTGATCATCCACCTCGCGGCGCAGGCCGGCGTCCGGTATAGCTTGGAAAACCCGCGCACCTATGTCGAAAGCAATGTTGTCGGAACATTTAACGTGATGGAAGCGGCACGGCGGCATAAAGTACAGCACTTGCTGATGGCCTCCACCTCGTCAATCTATGGGGCTAATCCTGATATGCCTTTTGACGAATGCGAGAAGGCAGATCATCAACTTACGATGTACGCTGCGACCAAGAAAGCGAACGAAGCGATGGGGCATTCCTATGCGCACCTTTGGGATCTGCCGACAACCATGTTTCGCGTATTCACGGTCTACGGCCCCTGGGGGCGTCCGGATCTTGCCTTTTTTAAATTTACAGATGCGATCCTAGAAGATCGGCCCATCGACATCTACAATCATGGCGACATGTATCGGGACTTCACACATGTTGATGATCTGGTGCGAGCCATTTCGCTTTTAATCGATGTCGCTCCGGTTCGGCCCGAATCTCCTGACGATATCGCTGAAGGCGATAGCTTAAGCCCTGTCGCGCCATACCGCATTGTTAACATTGGTAACTCTGACAAAGTGCGCCTGTTGGCTTTCGTTGACGCGATCGAAGAAAGCCTCGGCAAGCCCGCGATCCGAAACTACATGGAGATGCAGATGGGAGACGTGCCCGCGACTTGGGCCAATGCCGATTTGCTGCACCGATTGACTGCCTATCGCCCAAAGACAGAAATCAAGGACGGCATTCAGGCTTTTGTAAACTGGTATCGCGACTATTACAGCAAATAGAGCCTGCGATTTGGTCAATCTTAAAACAACCGCTACTCTGAGAAACTAGGCGGGTCCCCTTAGGGTCACTACAGTTATCAAATTGCTTGTTTCAATGCGTCGAAGATCCGTGCTTGCGTCTGTTCCTGTAGGTATGGGAGCATTGTCAGGCTGATCACACCTGCTGCTGCCTAATCGCCAACTGGCAGATCTGCATTAGGATCTGACGCGGTGGGTTGTTTATTCCTACTCTCAGGCGGTAATAGCACCGATCCTGCCCATGCCGAGCAATCTGACTGAGGACAACGCTCAGTTCATCATCCGAAGTGAAGATAGCGCCCCGATCACCGTAACAACCAGTCGGCTTCGATGGAAGGAAGCTGGAGCACGAGATTTTTGACAAGTTCCCTGAAGGCCTGCCGTGCAGAGATCCGCCAAAGCTCTGCGCCCTATCTTCGATCACAGGCAAACCATGTGCCGAAGCAACTTCATTTATGTGGTCGAAATCAGCAGGCTGCCCATTAAGCGACACAGGGGTAGTGGCCGGGGTCCGGGACATTATCGGCCGAGTCCAACTTATTGGGGTCAAGACTATAGGTGGTGGGATCAATGTCGACATAACCTGGTGTCGTTCCCAATAGCCTGATAAATTTCGCCGTCGCGATTTAGGAAAACCAGGTGTGATGATTTAATCAATCGGCCTAACCTCTAGCGCCATTAGAGCAACCTGCAAGGCATCTGTCCCGTTAGCACATCTGATGCAATATTTGGTGCCGGTGAATGAATTCTCAAACTGAGTGCGTCGCACGTTATCTGCAAACAAATACCCATTGTCTTTTCTGACAGGGCGACTGGTAGAGACCCCATCTTGGGTTTGAGTGATCCGCGAGATATTGGTGCAAAACTCTGCAAATCCAAAAAGCGAGAAATTTCTTAATGAAAAGAACATCTCTGGATGCTCTGGGATCTGCTCTCTGGAAAGCGCGCGAGTATGGCGTCGACACCCGGTTCATTGAGTTGGCTGGCGAAGTCAACACCGCGGTGCATGTGAATGTATTTGGCAAACTTGCAAATGTACTCAATGAACGCAGTAAAGCGGTTCGCGCCTGAATGGCTGCCTTGTTTTGGAAGTTAAAGTAAACTCCGACTGAAAATGGCTGGCGGAGTTTTCCAAGGCCGGCGCGGATCACGCTAAGGCAGTCGGCGTGTTCCTGCCATTTTCGAACGAGCAACAGCATAATCACCGCCGAAAGCTACTAAGCAGCGGATAACGCGCGTTGTCCCTGCATAAGCGCGCAGATATAGTTGCCACAATTGTCAGGTCGATTTCGGGTTCTGGAAATTCGGCTTTTGACGAGTTCTCGATGTGAGCAATCAAGGGCCGTTCGTGTGAGTTTGAAAAATCGCAACACCCCACCCCAGCGACACGAGCTGAGAAAAGTCCGCAACCAAGGCAACAGCTTCCTTGCGCTTGCGTTCCTATTCAGTGTGTTTGTCAACTTGCTGATGTTGACCGGCCCTCTGTTTATGCTGCAAGTATATGACCGGGTCCTTGGGTCACGCTCGACCGAAACACTGTCAGCTCTGTTTCTGCTTGTCGCATTGCTTTATGCGCTGATGGCGATGCTGGACTATGCACGTGGCCGGATCGTTGCCAGATTTGGCGCCCGTTTCCAGTCATCCCTCGATGAGCGCGTGTTTGAAGGAACGATGCGGCGTGCCTTGTTTCCGCAAATTCGGTCAGCGCCTGCTACGGCGTTGCGCGATTTGGAGTCGATTCGCTCGTTATGCGCCTCCCCTGTTTTGCTTGCAGTGATGGACATTCCATGGACCCCAGTATTTCTTGCTGCGATTTTTCTGTTTCACCCATTGCTGGGCTGGCTGGCGGTGGCTGGTGGTACACTTTTGGTAGTGATTGCTCTGCTCAACCAAGGTTTAACGCACCGTAAGGTCGCAGAAGCGCAGGTGGCGACTGCCAAAGCCAACGCATTTTCTGAACATGCCCGGCAAGCTGCCGAAGTGGTGAGATCGCAAGGAATGCAGGAGGATGTATCTAAGCGTTGGCTGAACCAGCGGACCGAAGCGCTCTCGCAGTCGATTTCCGCCAGTGACTGGACAGGCAGTTTCACCTCACTCACCAAATCACTTCGGCTGTTTCTTCAATCTGCGATGTTGGCATTAGGTGCATGGCTTGTTCTTCGCAATGAAATGACGCCCGGTGCGATGATCGCAGGCACTATCCTATTGGGTCGTGCTTTGGCACCGATTGAGATGGCGGTGGGCCAATGGTCAATGATAGAACGCGCGCGTACAGCCTGGATCAACCTGAACCATTTTCTCGACTCCACACCGCCAGAGGCATCGCGCACTAAGCTGCCAACCCCAAAGGCGCATCTTGTGGCAAAAGGTTTGACCGTAATTCCGCCCGGCGCCAAAACCCCTACATTGCGCAATGCCGCGCTTGAGCTGGAGCCCGGCAGAGCGCTAGGCGTCATCGGTAAAAGCGGATCTGGCAAAACAACGCTTGCCAAGGCGCTGCTTGGTTTATGGCCCCCTGCAGCGGGTGAAATCCGTTTGGGGGGTGCGACGCTGGACCAATACGATCCTGACGATCTGGGGCAGCACATTGGTTATCTCCCGCAACAAGTTACCTTGTTCAATGGTACTGTGGCCGAGAATATTGCCCGTATGTCTCAGTCACCTGATCCCGAAGCGGTAGTTGCAGCAGCGAAAACGGCCAATGCACATGATTTGATTCTCGGCCTTGAGAAGGGCTATGACACGTTCCTTGAGGGGAACGATAGTCAGCTCTCGGGTGGTCAGAAACAACGCATTGCACTTGCGCGGGCACTCTATGGCAATCCTGTTGTGTTGATCTTGGATGAACCCAACTCGGCTTTGGACGCCGATGGAACTCTGGCTTTGAACACTGCGGTACGCGAGCTTAAGAAAGCAGGCAAATCCACCATCATCATGACCCACCGCCCGCAAGCTATCTCAGAGTGCGATGATCTTGTCGTCGTTGAAAAGGGTCAGATCGTAAAATCCGGCGGGCGCGATGAGGTGCTGAATACAATGGTGCAAAACGCCAACGTCATAAAACGGCATCTGAATAAGGTGGGTGAATGATGTCAGACAAGAGTTCACGTCCAGCCTGGAGCATCACGGCACCAGCCGTTGTCGGCTTGTTGGCCCTGGCAATTCTGGTGTTAGGGTTAGGAATCTGGAGCGTCCGAACCGAACTGGCCGGGGCGATCATTTCCCAGGGTGTGATTGAAGTCCAAAGCAACCGTCAGGTGATCGAACATCCGGATGGCGGGGTAGTCGGTGAAATCTTCGTGCGTGACGGTGATAGTGTCACTGAAGGCGCATTGATGCTGAGGCTCGACGATACTTTTCTGGCGTCGGAGACAACCATCGTTGAATCACAGCTGTTCGAGTTGCTTGCCCGAAAAGCTCGGCTTGAGGCAGAGAGGGATGGCGCGAATGTCGATGCACTTGCCCAAAGCCTGCAGGAGCTCAAATCCAATGAAACAATCGGTGACGATTTGCTGGCGGGCCAGCAACGATTGTTCAATGCAAGACTTGACACGCTGACCCAACAGATTGACCAGTTAGGCAAACAAAAGGTTCAGATCGGAAATGAGATTGAAGGTATTCAGGCTCAGCTTTCATCACTGAATACGCAAGTTGAACTCATCAGAACCGAACTTGAAGATCAGCAGGGTTTGCTGCAACGCGGTCTGACACAAGCAAGCCGTGTCTCTGCCCTACAAAGAGAAGAGGCAAATCTTACCGGACAAATAGGGCGGCTTGAATCGACCATTGCACGGCTCAAGGGCCAGATCGCAACGACCGAAATTCAGATTGTCGAACTGCAGGCCACCCGCCGCGAAGAGGCGATTACCGAACTTCGAGACGTCCAATCTCGTGCAGTTGAGTTGGCAGAAAGGCGCCTTGCACTAACCGAGCGTTTGTCGCGTCTGGATATTCGCGCTCCCGTTGCCGGCACAGTTTATGACAGCCAGGTTTTTGCGATTCAGTCGGTCATACAACCCGGTGAACCGATGATGTACGTAGTTCCTCAGGACACTCCGTTACTGGTTGCCGCGCGTGTTGACGCATTGCATGTGGATCAGTTGCATCGTGGACAGGATGTCGCCCTTCGGTTCCCAGCCTTCAACCAGCGTGATACCCCCGAGATCGAAGGCCATGTAGTCAACGTTTCGGCTGACACGTTCACCGATGAGGCCAGCGGCTTTACTTTCTATCGGGCCGAAGTGGTGCCCGATGAAGGCCAGCTTGATCGTCTCAACGGTCAGGAACTGCTGCCTGGAATGCCAGTTGAAGCTATGATTAAGACAGATGAGCGTACGCCTCTATCCTATCTGATCAAACCATTGGCTGACTATTTTTATCGCGCATTCAGGGAGTGATCGGGGCCTGAAGCCCATGCTCAAACTGCTTCGACATTTCCCAGGAGTATTGCAGTCATATCAAGCGTCAAAGCGCCATCTATTATGGTGACATCGACGCTTGTATCGTAATTCACATTGTTTCTGGAGATATCAGACAAAACTTCGTTCGCGTCCAGAAATACCCATCCGGCCCCATGTGCGGTGGGTTGTCCAACCGCGACTTGTAGAATAGCAAGCGCGTCGAGGGCATTAACCGACCCATCTTGGGTTATGTCGGCTGCGATGAAATTCTCTGCAGCGGCAGCCCCCCAAGTTGGGTCGAGGCCTATGGACATACGCAAAACCTGAAGAGCATCCAGCGTGGTAATTTCGCTGCTCGCTGTCGAATAAGACTTGATGATTTCCAATTGCCCGCGAAACGTTCCATCCGGTACTTCCAAATCGAATTCACCATTTTCATTGGCTTGCGCTGTGAGAGTGGAGCCTCCATCAGGCGTAAACCGGATTACCTGATCCAACCGGTATTGAAGATCAAGGACCGGGCATTTCGCGAATGAGCTTTCGCCTCAAGAAATGCCGGTTCATTCGTCGTGGCGGTAAATTGACAATTGTTTGAAGGGGATGCTCATCGCCAGGCAACGTCGCCTAGAAAGATGTACCCTGCCCCGTAGATAGTTTTGATCAGGCGCGGATTTTTGGGGTCCTCTCCCAATTTTGTCCGCAACCGTGAGATACGTACATCCATCGCCCTATCAAAGCTGTCACCCGCGCCACCACCTAAAATCTCTTGCATACGGGCCCGACTGATAAGGCGTTTGGGACTTTCGAGGAAGAGGCGCAGAACCTCACCTTCGGCGTGGCTGAATGGTGTTTCCGCACCATTTTCATCAATCAGAACATATCGGTCAAAATGCGCGGTCCATCCGTTGAATTCGGCGGCATCTGAGTTTTGCACAGCAGGACCAGTAGACCGCAAACGGGCGCGAACACGCGCGATGACCTCTGCGGGGTCGAAAGGTTTGGTTATGTAGTCGTCCGCCCCAAGTTCGAGCCCTGTCACTCGATCCTGCACCTGTGCCCGGCCCGAGATGATAATGACAGCGGCCCCCTGCTCGAGCGCAAGGCGATGTACCAGTGCCAGTCCATCAGTATCAGGGAGCGACAAATCCACAAGGCAGACATCTGGCGTGACCCGCTTCAACGACGCTTCGAATTCACGCGCGCGCGCAAAGCTTTGGGTTCGAAAACCCGCATCTTCGAGAGCGCCTGTCAAAATGTGCCGTATTTCAGGTTCATCATCAAGAATGGTCACCAATGGTTGTGTCATCTACGCGGCCTCGGTACGGATCAGAGCGGAAAGCTGCTCTGGCGTGAAAGGTTTGCTCAGGACAGGCGCGCGTTTCAGCGCTTGATGATGCAACGGATCGGAAATCGGTAGGGATGTCATCAGGATGCAAGGCAAAGCACCACTCAGATGGTCGACGATATCGATGCCGGTGCCTTCACCCTCAAGCCGGATGTCTGATAGCACCAGCGTGATATCTTCAATATCGGACGTCAAAGTAAGTGCTTCTTCAACCGAACTCGCTTCGATGACGGAACAGCCCAATCCAATCAGAATTTCCCGAAATTGGCTGCGCAATTCATCGTTGTCCTCCACCAAAAGTACAAGACCCGCCTGAGAGGGCGGCGCTGGTCGGAAAGGCAGGCGTATTACAACCGATGCACCAGAAGGCGTGTTCCGTAAATTCAGATCGCCCCCGGCGAGCTTTACGGTGTCATAAACCATCGGAAGTCCCAGCCCCGATCCATCGCTGCCTTTGGTGGTAAAGAACGGATTTAATGCTTGCTCCAGCGCTTCCGGAGTAAAGCCTGAACCCGTGTCCGAGACCGTAATTTCGATCCAAATGGTTCCGATCGCATGCACACTGATGGTAATTTGACCGGACGTACCACAGGCGTCTCGGGCATTCAGCACGAGATTTAGCAGAGCATCCTGCACCATACCTGGATCAAGCATCAACGGCTTATTGGGCAAAGTATTTACGACCGACAGTCCCATTCCGCGCGGTAAGGAAGGTGTGGCCAGAATGCGCAAATCCTCGAGTAGCCCGCGCATATCCGTCGCCTGTGGTTGGGGCGTGCGATTGCCAGTCATGTCTGCGATGCGGTTCAACAAATGCCCGCCTCGCCGTGCGGTCTGCTGCGTGGCTGATACAAGCTGACCTGCCTCGACAGGCAAATCCATCTTCTCAAGTCGCGCCTGCATTCCCAATATGATGGTCAACAAATTCGAAAAGTCATGGGCGAGCCCGCTGGTCATTTGCGCCGCCATCGCTCTGCGTCGCGTTTGCTGAAGGGCGACACGAGCCTGTGTCTCTTCGGTAATATCCACCGACATGACATAAACGCCACCAGCTTTGTCTGGCGTGAAGGACACGCGAATGCGGCGCGAATCCTGATCCTCGGTAAACTCAAAAACCGATGGTTGGCCGCCATACGCCTGTTCCAGATGCGGTTTTACCCGATCATAGGCCGATTGCCCCAAGGCCTTTGATATGTGAAGGCCCAGAATGTCAGACGGGCGGCCGGGCATAACCGAACTGAGGCGGCGGTTTGAGTAATCGTATCGTCCATCAGTATCCAGATGCGCGATATGAGCCGGCATCATCTCGGTTGTCATCCGCGTGCGCGCCTCGATCTCGGTCAACTGGCGCTTAGCCTCTTCAAGCGCCGTAATCGTTGCAGCCAGTTTCCGGTTTGTTGCCGAAAGCTCTTCGGCGTGTCCTAAAAGTTGGTCGGACAGTTCTTCTGAGCGGGTTCGCAGCAATTCTTCGACCTGCTTGGTGCGCGTAATGTCTGTGTAAACAGCCACCCAACCACCATTCGGCAAGGGCGCACCTTCGACCGAGATCACCTGGCCATTAGGTCGAGTACGCTCCATGTAGTGTGGCTCGAACGCCAACGCCTGAGCAACACGGGTCTCAACCATTTCGGCGACATCACCGTCCGGGCCGTACTCGCCACGGCTGGCGAGAAAGTGAATGGTGTCGTGGAACAATGCACCTGGTTCGACAAGTTCATCCGGTAAACCGAACATTTCCTGAAATCTCAGATTGCTGACTACAAGGCGCAACTGACTGTCATAGATCGACAGCGCTTGCCCGATCAGGTTCAGGCCAGCCGTTGTCATCGCCTTAATGCGTTGTTCGGATATCTCCAAATTCATCCTCCCCTGCGCCTATGGGTAACACCAGTTCAGGCACAGGTGTAGGGAATTTGATCTAGCCATGCAGCGGCAAATTGTTCGCGGCACGGTAAGCCTGCACGTAACCCCGCGCAACTGATCGAACGGCTGTTCCGATCTGCGAATAGGCTTCATCCGGCAGGTTTGCGAAGGACACGCGAGCGGACCATCCGGGTGCATCAAATCCGCTGCCGTTCAGCAAAACTATGCCATAATCTTCGGCCAGCTTGAACGCGATATCCAACGGGTGAACATTCTGTTTAATCCATGCCACGACATCTTCGCCGACAAATTTTCGCAGCCAGTATTCAAAATCGATGATGCCGTAATATGCGTCGTAGTGCTCACCTGCCTGCACCTCGATCCCCATCGCTTCGGTCAGGAGTTTAAAACGGCGATGAACCAGTTCCATGCAGGCGGTCTGATAGATTTTCTTGCTATCGACCAATTCGCACAGCGAAAACAGAGTCATCATAACCTGCTGCGGCAGTGATAGACCCGCTGTGTGGTTTAGAGCGACATCGCGACTATCGGCCACTAACCGGTCGATAAAGCGGATATCCCGTGGCGTCAGGCTGAGCGTGCCATAGCGCTTGTCCAAGGCCTGTTTGATCTCGTCCGGATGATCCGCCAGTTTCAGATCGAAGATATTGTCTTGCGCTACGGCAATCACACCAAGCCGCCAGCCGGTGCAGCCAAAATACTTCGAATAGGAATATACTCCGATCGTATTGCGCGGCAGATGGCCCATGACCGAGGTAAAATCATGCACAAAGGTGCCGTAGACATCATCTGTCAGCACGATCAAGTCAGGACGTTGATTTTCCACTAAATCCGCCAACTTGCGCAACGAAGCGGTGTTGAGCGCAACTGAAGACGGATTACCGGGATTGACCAGAAAGAACGCCTTTACTTTGGGATCTTTCAACTTTTCCACAGCGTCGTCGGTCAGTTGGAACCCGTCTTCCTCGTCGGTCTCGACATGGACAGATTCAAGGCTGTAATCCTCCAGCTCTGGCATTTCCAGATAGGGGGTGAATATCGGTGTGCATAGCGCAATGGTATCGCCGGGGTTCAGCAGCCGATTGGCTTTCAGAGACTTGAAGATGTAGCACATCGCCGCCGTGCCGCCTTCGACTGCGAACAGATCGAACTGAGCGTCAGGCCGGTGGCCTCGGCACATGGACCACATCAGGTACTCATGGGCGATGGCGGAATTGTGTCTTAGAATGCGGTCGGGGACCGGATAGTTGTCACCGATGATCGAATCCGTCAGCTCATGCACAAACTCATCGGCGTCGAAATCAAATGCAGAAATGGCATGCGCCACGACCTCAAGCAGCGTGTCGACGCCCGGTGTTTCAGAATGATCTGACGCCCAACTCTGTAGCCGTTCATGGCAGCCTTTCTGCGCAGGCATTCCGCCTAAACCAGCAGGATGGTCCATCACGCGTTTGGATTCAGTTATTGCAAATTGCCCAAGGGCAAAGAACGCTTCGCGTGGGCGGGTGGCGATCCAGTTGGGATTGCCTCGTCCTGCATTCAGAAAGGCGCTGTTGGCCTTGTGCGCCTCAGCCGATGCCAGTTTGATCAGCTCATCTTTGATCTGAAACGGGCTGAGTGCTTCGTAATCGTGCAGCGTTACTCTATCCATAAGGTGAACCTCTCCAAATCAGCTTAAGATCAAAACGACGACCATCCCGAAGATGGTCAGCAATGTGTTCCCTATCGCATACGGCATTCCGTAGCCGAGCGCCGGGATGCGACTTTGCGCGGCTTCTTGGATCATACCCAATGCGGCAGTGGTGGTGCGCGCACCTGCGCAGGCACCAAACAGAATAGCCGGGTGGAATTTGAACACGTAATGCCCGACATAAACCGCAAAGATCATCGGCAACGAAGTTGCGACGATCCCCCACAGCAACAGCGCAATACCAGCCTGTTGCAGCCCCGCGACAAATCCCGGCCCTGCGGTGATCCCGATCACCGCGATAAACACGTTCAGACCCAGAGTGTTCATCAACCAAAGCGCCGGGCCAGGTATTCGGCCAAATGTCGGATGGACAGTGCGCAGCCAGCCCAGCACCAGCCCGGCCAGTAGCGCGCCTCCTGTGGTGGAAAGGCTGATCGGAAAACCACCCATTATGACTGACAGAGTTCCGATGATCCCACCGATGAATATGCCCCAACCTACAAAGGCCAGATCCGTGGTGTCTACCGGGCGGTCTGCATAGCCGATCTGGGCAATTGCGGCCTCAACGTGCCGTTTGCTGCCCTGAATTGTGACGATGTCACCTCGATGAACAACGGTGCCTGGCAGCAGCGGCAAATCCTGCATGTTGCGCATCAGTTTCGAGACATAAATGCCCCGCGCGATCGACAATTTGCTTAGTTCTTCAAGCGTCTTGTTATACACCTCTTTGCTGGTGATCAGCACATCCAGCTTTTCCGATGGAATACTCAGTAGATCAGGCGCATCAGCTTCTGTGAGGTTGGTCTCAAGCAACCCCACCAGATCAGCGCGGCGGCCTGAGAACATCACGATATCTCCGACCTGCAATACGGTGTTATCGTCTACCTCAATGATCTTCCCGTCGCGTCTAAGGCGTTCGGCATAGATGCGGATACCGGGCATCAGGTTTTTGACCGGTTGCCCCAGCAGATCGCTACCTTCTGGGATCTCGAAGGCCCGCGCCTCGATCGCGCGATAAGCTGAGACGATGCCATCACCGGTTTCCACCGATGTCGTGCCACCCAGCTTGGCCTCATACTCCTTGCAGGCCGCGACAAGATCGACGCCGATCAGGCGCGGGCCGATCTTGGCCAGAATGATGGCCGACCCGATAGTGCCGTAGATGTAGGTCACCGCATAGGCGATCGGAATCTGGTTAGCATAGGTCTTGGCCTGTTCCGCAGACAGGCCCAGCTGACCGATCTGGTCAGTGGCAACTCCAATCGCCGCCGAAATCGTCTGCGATCCGGCATAAAGCCCTGCTGCATAGCCAAGCTCCAGCCCCGCCACCTTGGCTGCGATGATCGGAATAACAAGGCAAAGCGCGAGCACGCTGAGCGCAAAGAGCACCTCGCGCGCGCCGTCTGCCTTCAAACCGCGAATGAACTGCGGTCCGACACCGTAGCCCACGGCAAATATAAACATAATGAAGAATGTCGATTTAACGGCCGAGTCGATGTCAATCTGGGCTTGACCAATCACCACAGCCGCCAGCAACGTTGCGGTGACTGTGCCCAGGCTGAATCCCATCACCTTCCACGGGCCGACTAAGAAACCGATACCGATCGACAAAAATACCGCCAGCTCAGGATAATTCTGTAGAATATTCACCAACCAATTGACCATCATCCACCTCTCAGTTCGTGCGCAAAAGGCATGTGGTGCAAGCGGCGGTGGCGAGGCAGAAATGCGCCCTACAAGCTAATCTATTTGCCGACCAAGCTGCCCATTCGACAAACTCAACCACAATTTGAAATTTCCAGCACACGATACCTCAAGAAGGATACTTGTCCATAATTATCTGAATATTAACCTGTTTTGCTCCCGCACGCCTATCAATACCTTTCGAGGTTTGCCCGGCAGATTCTTGGTATTCAAATGACAGGTTTCGACCAGTTGCACTGTTTCTTTAGCAATCTTCGCCCCGAATTTCACTGTCGCACACTCGCCATGCGTGAGGGTAAAATCTTAGCTTATTTGAACAAATCCATTGCAGGCCCCAAGTGTTTGCCATCACATACGGCTATGACACGGCCGACGATAAATTCTGAGACGAGCGCAACCGGCGTTTGCATACGGATATCGGGGGACTTGCGCACGCAATTGTTGGATCGTGTTGAAGGGGATTTTGCGGCTCTTACGCCCAACGGGCAAGATGCTACGATAGACATGTCACAAGTCGAGTCTTTGGATACCGGAGGGGCATGGCTTGTTGCCAACCTCGTACGACGGATGAGTTCCAATGGGACCCAGGTTCGGCTTGAAGGGGTGGCCCCAGCGCATTCTTCGTTGATCGAGACGGTATCGCACAACATACCCGATGCGGCCGGAGAGGAGCTGCCGCCGCAGGGTTTTGTGAACTGGGTTGCTCGGGTCGGTCAAAAGACTTTTGGTGCCTGGCAAGACACGTTGTCGATCGTCGGCTTCCTGGGCCTTACCCTGCATCGCTTGGTTCGAACTTTGATCATGCCCTGGCGGTTGCGGCGTGCTGCATTGTTCTCGCAGATGGAGCAGGTCGGCTTCAAAGCTCTGCCGATCGTTTCCTTGATGGGCTTTTTGATTGGGGTTGTCTTAGCGTTCCAGGGCGCGACTCAGTTAAAACAGTTTGGGGCCGAGATCTTTGTAGTGGAGCTGATCTCAATCTCTATCCTGCGAGAGCTGGGTATCCTGCTAACCGCTATTATAGTCGCAGGCCGTTCTGGATCGGCCTTTACCGCCTCAATCGGCTCCATGAAGGTGCAGGAAGAAATTGATGCGATGCGGACACTCGGGCTTGACCCGATCGAAGTTCTCGTCATCCCGCGTGTCGTAGCCTTGCTTATCATGCTGCCAATCCTGGGATTTGTGGCCGACATGGCAGGTTTAATCGGTGGCGCTTTGATGAGTTGGATCGACCTTGGA
Organism: Ruegeria sp. AP7; assembly: GCF_056539905.1. Classification (NCBI taxonomy): domain Bacteria; kingdom Pseudomonadati; phylum Pseudomonadota; class Alphaproteobacteria; order Rhodobacterales; family Roseobacteraceae; genus Ruegeria; species Ruegeria sp. AP7. Next base: position 127,286 of record NZ_JBQFVT010000005.1, read on the forward strand.
GTGAGCCCCGGCATGTTCCTGACCCGGTTGAAGGAAAATACTGGGGTGGCACAACTTGCCGTTGGAATGATCAAAGCTCCTTTCTTCGCGTTGGTGATCGGAGTTATTGCCTGCTGGCAAGCCATGCAGGTCAAAGGCTCATCCGAAAGTGTTGGTCAGCGGACGACATCCTCGGTCGTGCAATCGATCTTCATGGTAATTGCGATAGACGCGCTGTTCTCGATCTTTTTCTCAGAAATGGGGATATGAGATGGATGGGGCCGCGCTGCAAAACAAAACCCAATCCGATACGAAACGTGAAGCCGTTATTCGTGTGCGCCATCTGACCAATCAGTTTGGAGATCAAGTGGTCCATGACAATCTTGATCTGGATGTCTGGCGTGGTGAAGTTCTGGGTGTTGTCGGTGGCTCGGGCACCGGTAAGTCGGTGCTATTGCGCACGATCGTTGGGTTGAACAAGCCTAAGTCGGGCAGCATCGAAGTTCTGGGTGTTGATGTCCTGAACGGCCCCGAAGAAGAGCGTCAGCGCATCGAAAAAAGCTGGGGTGTCGCCTTTCAGGACGGAGCGCTGTTTTCCTCGCTGACCGTGCTGCAAAACGTGATGGCGCCTCTGCGTGAACATACCGGCATAAGTGAAAAACTGATGGCCGCGCTTGGGGGACTTAAGATCAGTCTGGTCGGACTACCTCAGCTAAGTTGCAGCAAATTCCCCTCGGAACTGTCCGGGGGTATGCGAAAACGCGCCGCGTTGGCCCGCGCCCTGTCGTTGGATCCCGAAATCGTGTTTCTGGACGAACCAACCGCTGGGTTGGACCCGATCGGGGCTGCCGCTTATGATGAATTGATTGGTGAACTTCAGCACGCGCTTGGTCTGACTGTGTTCATGGTGACGCATGATCTGGACAGTTTATACGCCATTTGTGACCGCATCGCTGTACTTGCGGAAAAGCGTGTGCTGGTTGAAGGTCCGATAGAAGAGATGACCAAGGTCGACCATCCTTGGGTTCAGGAATATTTCACAGGCCCCCGCGCCCGTGCGGCACAACAGAAGGGGCAGGACAGGTAGAGGCGATGGAGACCCGAGCGAATTATATCCTGATTGGTGCGTTCACCTTGGCGGGCATTCTTGGTGCCTTCGGGTTCTTCCTATGGCTCGCCAAATTCGAAGTAACCCGTCAATACGCATACTATGATGTGTTGTTCGACAATGTCTCGGGCCTGTCTGCCGCCGGTGGTGTGAACTATAACGGCTTGCCGGTGGGACAGGTGATTTCCCTGGATCTGGACAAAAATGACCCCTCGAAAGTAAGGGTTCGGCTAGAGATTGATGCAGGCATCCCCGTCACCAAGGAAACTATCGCGCAATTGCAGTCTCTGGGCGTCACCGGCGTGGCATATGTTGAGTTGTCCGGCGGATCACCAACTGCACAGAAATTGCCCCAAAACAGCGTCATCACAAGCAAGCGCAGCTCGATCCAGTCCTTACTCGAAGGCGCACCAGAGGTTCTGGAAAAGGCGGTCACCCTGCTGGAGAACCTCAATTCCGTTGTAGATGAGAACAATCGCAAGGCGGTGTCTGATATCCTGAACAATCTGGCAGAAGCGTCGGGCAAACTGGATAAAACACTGACGGATTTCCAGTCGCTTTCGTCGGATCTGGGCGGTGCCGCTAAAGATGTTGGCGAATTCACCAAGAGATTGGATACGTTAGCGAACACGGCCGAAACAACGTTGAGCACAGGAACCGATACGCTCAAGAGCATCAAAGAGACGTCAGAAACTGCCAAAACAACTCTCGAGACTGCAAACACCGCCATTGCCAGCGCTGAAAACGTAATTCAGGAGGAAATTCGACCATTTATCGAGCGGGGTTCAATCCTTGCCGAAAGGCTGACCCGACTGTCAGATGAGGGCAGCCTGACACTTGGCGTGATAAGTGAAACTGTTCTGAACGCAAACACGACCCTTGAATCGGTTACATCCACGATGAACTCGGCCAAAGGGGCGCTAGACTCGGCCGAGCGAGCATTCGACTCGGCCAATCGCGTGATGGACGAGGATATATCTCCGGTCGCAGCCGATGTAAGTAAGGCAGCCAATCAAGTCGCGGAAACCGTCTCGAACATCACCGAAAAAATTGACGAAATATCAGACGACGTCCTGAGCGCTTCTAAATCGGCGTCAGATCTGTTGGGTACCATCGATGGCGTCGTTCAGGATAACCGCCGTCAGGTCTCGGATTTCTTGCGCGTTGGCTTGCCTCAGTTTATCCGCTTCATCGAGGAATCGCAGCGTCTGGTGATTAGTCTCGACCGACTGGTCGACAAGGTCGAACGCGACCCCGCCCGCTTTTTGTTAGGTACCCAAGCATCGGAGTTTCGTCAATGATACGGCCCTTAACACTGTCTCTGATATTGGCCGCAATGACGGGTTGCACCGGTCTAGGAACGCTACGGCAAGCCTCAAAGCCCAACGATCTCTATTTGCTAACCCCAAAGAGCACGTTCTCGTCTTCGCTGCCGCGCATACAGAAACAGATCGTTGTTGAAGAACCCACAGCGACGGCAGCGGTAAACACCGATCAGATCGCCGTTCAGCCGACCTTGCTGCAAGTTCAATACCTACCTCGGGCCCGTTGGGTGGATCGCGCGCCATTGATCGTTCAGGCGCTGATGGTCGAAAGCTATGAAAACTCCGGCAAGGTTGCGGCCGTGGGGCGATCGACGGTTGGCCTGCGGGCTGATTATGTGATTGCACCCGATTTGCGCGAGTTTCAGGGCATAGTCGTCAGCGAAACGGGAGACTCAAAAACGGTGCGCGTGGAAGTTCGCATCAACATCAAAATCATCGATGAGTACGAGGACAAGATTATCGCCTCTAGCTCGTTCAGGGAAAACGTAATGGCCACAACTGATCAGACCCCTGATCTAGTCGAAGCATTTGATGTGGCCTTGGGCCGGACCATGCGGGATGCGGTCGAATGGAGTATCCGCAAAATTAATACTCACGTGCAGAACAACCCACGATCAAGCCAAAGCTAGGTGTTGTCAGAACTGGCTGGCCGAAGCTGCCTGCCAATCCGCAGCATATTCCTGCGGCACGGTTTTGCCCAGCAAAGCGTCTTCTTCCAGAAAGCTGTAAAGCTCAGCGTAAGATCGCTCTCCCTCATCTGCCATGCGACGGAGGATATCGCTGGGTCGCAATTCAGAAACCTTGGCTTTGCCCATAGCACCCAAGATCTCGCGGAAGCTTTCCAATGTCGCGTCATGGAACCGGTGCACACGCTGACGTTTCTGCGGCACGTTTACCGCTCGGCCCCGGATCGGATCCTGCGTCGCCACGCCCGAAGGGCACCGATTGGTATTGCAGTGCAGTGCTTGAATGCACCCAACGGCAAACATCATCGCCCGCGCCGCGTTGCACATATCAGCACCCAAGGCCATTTTCTCGACCATGTCGAAACCCGTCGCAACCTTGCCCGAGCAAATCACGCGCACCTTGTCGCGCACTCCAATCCCACGCAGGCAATTGTTTACAAAGATCAACCCTTCGTTCAGGGGCATCCCCAGACGGTTGGTAAATTCAACCGGCGCCGCGCCGGTCCCTCCTTCGGCACCATCAACGGTAATAAAATCGGGCAGTATGCCGGTTTCCAACATGGCTTTACAGATCGCCATGAATTCCGAAGGTTGGCCGATGCACAGTTTGAAGCCAATCGGCTTACCGCCAGACATTTCCCGCAGATGCTGAACAAATTGCATCAACCCTGTCGGCCCATCGAACGCCGAGTGTATAGGGGGTGAAATTACATCCTGATGCACAGGAACGCCTCGGATTTCCGCGATTTCCTCGTCCACCTTTGCGGCCGGCAATACCCCTCCATGAGACGGTTTTGCCCCTTGTGAAAGCTTAATCTCGATTGCCTTCACCACATCCAATTTGGCTTTTTCGGCGAATTTGTCCTTGGCGAACCCCCCATCGGCGGTGCGACATCCAAAATACCCTGTTCCGATTTGCCAGATGATGTCACCACCCTCTGCCAGATGGTGCGGGGACAGCCCTCCTTCGCCGGTATTATGTGCAAACCCGCCATCCTTGGCACCACCGTTCAGTGCCCGGATCGCATTTGCGCTGAGTGCGCCAAAGCTCATCGCTGAAACATTCAGGCGCGAAGCGTTATAGGGTTTGTCGCATTGAGGCCCGCCAAGCATAATCCGCTCCTCACTTTCATCGACATGTTTTGGCGAAAGCGAGTGATTTGAACGATGATAACCGACACTCAGTATGTCGTACTGGGTCCCAAATGCCTGCGTGTCCACCTGCCCTTTGGCGCGGGAATAGACCAGACTGCGGATAATCCGATTGAAAGGTCGGCCACTTTCGTTGGTTTCCACAAAATACTGCCGGATTTCGGGGCTGACAAATTCCAGCATATAGCGGAAGTGGCCGAGAACGGGATAGTTGTTCAATACGTTATGCTTGGTCGTCAGCATATCGTACATTCCTACAATCGCGTACGGGATCAGAATGACCAACAGCCAATTCGCAGGGGACCAGAAATACCCCAACAATAGGGTAAGTGGCAGGACCACAAAGCTGAGCACATAATATAGTCTGCGAACAATCATCCCTGACCTCCCTGAGTGGCGTAAAGAGCTGTGTATCCTCGGCTGGATCGTGGGCTCGAAGCCCGGCAGATGTTTTTAAACGTGAACCAGATTCAACTGAATTTGCAAGACCTTGCTAATCGGTCGTTAGTAACGGTTGAGTTAGCAAGGGCAGTTGATCGGTCCATTCGCAATCTATATGCGGGATAAGACACAGTAAGAGCGGGATCAATCTAAGTGTCACAAACTGCACCTGCCCTCAGGCGTAGTGCCCAGATGTACGCAGCCGTCTTTGTTGGTGGCGCTGCGGGTTCGCTGCTGCGCGAACTGTTCATGGTGCCGATACCCGGTGCTCCATTCCTGACAGAGACGTTCGGTATTAACATTGTGGCCTGCTTCATCCTTGGCTGGCTCTATTCTATCCGCCACAAAGTTCATGCACATGTGCTGCACTTGGGTGCTGTTGGGTTTTGCGGCGGCCTTTCTACTTTTTCGTCATTTGTGGCCGAGTTGGAGCGTTTGGCCGAAACCACTGGTTGGTACGTCATCACCGCCTTCGGGGCAGAAATTGCAATTGGCTTAACCGCAGCGGCTTTGGGTGAAGCGTTGGGTCGAAAGTACTTGCCTTGGAGGCATCCAGAATGAACGACCTGTATCTGCACGTCATGTTTGCGCTGGGAGGAGGAGCAGGTGCTGTACTGCGCCACTGGTTGACGCTGCAGGTGACCCACGATCTGCCTTACGCTACACTGATCGTGAATGTGGCGGGAAGCCTTCTGCTTGGTCTCTGGGTTGGTTATCTCGGCGGGGAAATCGAAATGAGCGAGCAACAGAACCGATTGGTATTTGGCTTCTGCGGTGGCTTCACAACGTTTTCCAGCTTTGCTTACCAGTCACTGCAGTTGAACCGTGAAAGAACCTTCGCATTCGCAGCTGGCAACATTATTCTCAGTCTGGTTTTATGCTGGATCGCGCTTTGGTTAGGATTGGTCCTGATGGCCTGACCAATCGAGTTACCGGTTATGGAACCAATGATAGTGGTGCGAAGAACCATTCCTGATGCGGCTACAAGCGGGTCAGGGCTTGGCGGATCACATCATCTGCATGTGCATCCGAATGGCCAAATTACCTAGAATCCAGACCGTCCCGCCGATGATAATCAATAAGACCAGCGTTGAGAAAAGGATCAGGTCCAAATCCTCTCGGCTGCTGCGCCGCCTGTCGATATGAAGAAAGTACACCAACTGCACAACCAACTGTGCCAAGCCCAGTAGGCCGATGCTAAGATAGACCCCTTTGGTTTCAATCCCGTATCGGTGCGCGATTAAGAAGACCGCCAGCGTCAGCAGAAGAGACCCACCATATCCGATAACATATCGGCGACGCTCTCGCTTGTGCAGGTCAGCGCGTCTATCCATAGGTCAGCCCTCCGAAATACACAATTGTGATGATGCCGACCCAGATCAGATCAAGGAAGTGCCAGAACAATGCCAGTCGCACCATACGGGACATCAACAAGTCAGTTAGTCCGAACATTCTTAGCTGAATGCCCAAGACGATCAGCCACAGACACCCCGACGCGACATGCAGACCGTGCAGTGGCACAAGGCCATAGAAAGCCGACAAAAATCCACTGCGCTGAGGGATACCGCCCTGGGCTGCCATGTTCAGAAAATCGCGGATCTCCAGAACCAGAAAGCTAAGCCCCAGCACCAGTGTTACCCCAAACCACAGAACGATCCGCGCTCGCGGCAAGTTATATTTCAACGCCAGCATTGCCAGCCCTACGGTCAGACTGCTGGTCAACAATATCAGGGTTTGAGCAAAGATGCTTTTCAGATCAAACAATTCATGTGGTCCGGGCCCACCGGCCTGAGCATCAATCATCGTGATGTAGATCGCGAACATCAGGCCGAAATAGACCAGATCGCTCATAAGAAAGACCCAGAAGCCAAAAGTGACAACTTCGGTGGCTTTGTGGGCGCTTGCATGGCCTTCGCCAAGGTTGATGCCCGGATAGCTTTGCGTGGGTGCGCGCCTCATGTCACGGCCTCCATATCCGGGCGTGCGAGACCGCGATTTTCTGGGGCGATTTCATAATCGCGATCCACTGCTGCAGTACTATGGACAAGGTCCAGCCAAGCTTCATGGTCTTTGCGGACCTCTTCGGCAGGAATGATGATTTCGGTGCTGGTATCAAAGCTCCAGATGATAATTGCCAGGATGATAGTAATCGTCATCAGGAGCGCCAGCCACCAAATCCACCAAACCAGTGCGAACATCCAGACACCGCTGAGAACGCAGAGGATGAACCCGATGCCGGTATTGCGCGGCATCTCGATATCTTCATAGGCTTCAGGTTTTGGATAAGCTGCAGCACGCTCTTTGGCGGCGGCAAAGTTGTCGCGGTCGGTGATCTCCGGGATGATGGCAAAGTTGTAGGGCGGTGGCGGAGACGGGATAGACCATTCCAGTGTACGCCCATCCCACGGATCACCTATCGGAGCACGGGTTTGTTCACGATTGCGGATACTGACCCAAAGTTGAATGAGGATCGAGAACAACCCGCAGGTGATGACCAATGCACCAATTACGGCAATGATCATGTAGGGGTGAAAACTCGGGTCCTCCCAACTGTAGGACCGGCGCGGCATTCCCATCAAACCAACAAAGTAAAGCGGCATAAAAGTCAGCAAGAAACCCACGGTCCAGCAGACGACTGAGGCGCGTCCCCAGAATTCGTTGAGGCGAAAACCGAAGGCTTTCGGGAACCAGTAATTATAGCCCGCGAGTAGCGCAAACAGTACTCCGGGCAAAAGGACGTTGTGGAAATGCGCCACAAGGAACAACGTGTTGTGGACCTGATAGTCAATCGTCGGATTGGCCAGGATTACCCCGCTAAGGCCACCAATCACGAACAGCATCAAAAAGGTTAGACCATAGAGCATCGGAACGGAAAACCGTATCCGCCCGCGATAGAGCGTGGCCATCCAGTCATAGACTTTCACACCGGTTGGGATCGCGATCAGCATCGTCGCAATGCCGAATACCGCGTTGATCAGCGCGCTTTGGCCCATGGTGAAGAAATGATGCAGCCATACTGTGAAAGACAATACTGCAATCGACATCGTGGCAATGACCAGCGAGTTGTAGCCATAGAGACGCTTGGCCGAAAAAGTGGCAAAGATTTCGGAATAGATCCCATATGCTGGCAAGACCAGTAGATAGACCTCGGGGTGGCCGAACAGCCAGAACAGGTTGGCATAGTTCATCATGTTTCCACCAAGATCATTGGTGAAGAAATGGAAATCTAGATACCGATCAGCGGCCAGCAACAGCGCCGCCACGCCAAGGGGCGGCATGGCAAAGACGATCAGGATTGAGCTACAGATGATCGTCCAGCAATACATCGGCAGCCGCATGAATTTCATCCCAGGCGCACGCAGCTTGTAAATTGTAACGGCAAAATTGATACCAGTGAGAGTGGTGCCTACGCCCGAGACAACAATGGCCCAAATCCAATAATCCGGCCCGACGCCGGGATTGAACGCGGCGCCTGTGTAAGGCGGATATGCGGTCCAACCTCCGGTCGAAAACTCGCCAACCACCAGCGAGACCATCAACATCATGCCGGACGATACCGTCAGGCCAAGGCTGATTTGGTTCATAACCGGAAATGCAACGTCCCGCGCGCCGATCATCAACGGAACCAGATAGTTTGCCACACCAAAGACAAAGGGGACGGCAACGAAGAAGATCATGATGGTGCCGTGGGTACTGAATAGCTCAGCAAAGTGTTCGGGCTCCAGAAATCCATCGCCCGGACCTGCCGCCTGTTGGGCCCGCATCACAACACCTTCCAACACGCCCCGTGCCAGCATGACGATGGCAAAGACGATATACATGATGCCGATTTTCTTGTGATCAGCGCTGGTCAACCAATCCCGCCAGAGAGGGCTCCAAAGGCGAAACCACGTTAGTAGGAACAGCACCGTCAAAGCGCCCACTATCACTATACCGGCCGCAGCGTTGGCGACGATTTCATTGGCATCGGGCGCCCGGATGAGCCCGGTGATCGGCAACGCATCCCAACTCAGGCGACCCAAAATGCCAGTCTCGACTGAAGTCATTGTTTTGCCTCCGACCCGTACGCAGTGGTGCCGGGTTGCTGGCCAAGGGCAAGAGGCTCTCCGCTGTGATAACGATGCAGGATCGAGCGGAACAAATCACGTTCTTCCAGTGTAAAATAAAGCGCGTTCAGCGGCATGAGTTCGGTTCCTAACGCCGCCTGAACTTCGTCCCGATCCGTGCGCATGGCCAGTGTCTGATACGTGTCTTCTGTCAACGGAATACCATGCGCCCGGACGCTGGCGACCCAGGCCTCGAAATCTACGGGTTGCATAGCCTGCGTTAGAAATTTCTGCTTGGTGAACCCGCGACCATTATACTGCGTGTTCTCACCCTGCATCGTATTGGGCGAGTCGGCCACCACATGCAGTTGCGTTGTCATGCCAGGCATGGCGTAGATTTGCCCAGCCAATGCAGGGATCATAAACGATTGCATCACTGTGTCGGTCGTCAGCGTAATCGCGACCTGCTTTTTGATGGGGATGCCAAACTCTCCGACTGTGGCGATTCCAAGATCGGGGTAGATGAACAGCCATTTCCAATCGAGACCAACCACCTGTACCCGCAAGGCAGGCTCCTCCCCGAACGGGGCTGCATAGGGATCAAGACGGTATGTGGTTTTCCAAAGGTAGAATGACAGGATCGCCACAATCAGCACCGGTACACCCCACATCAATACCTCAAGCTTTGCCGAGAAATCCCAGTGCGGTTTGTAATATGCGTTTCCACCTTTACGTCGGCGATACCTATAAGCGAGCAGCGGCACCAAGACCAAAACCGGGATCACCGCAATCAGGATCAGAGCGGTCGCTCGCAGAAGGTGCTTTTTTTGGATTTCGGCGATTGGCCCCTGTGGGTCCATGAAACTATCACTTGCCCCAGCGGCCTGCACTGTCAGCAACAGCGCAACTAGCGTCACCAGAGCGGGCACTGCGATCGAAGACATCCGGGAAAAGGTCACGCCTGATGATCCTCTTGCGGCGGGGGTTCCCGGCAACTATCGGCAGAGTCACGGATTTTCTCAAGGACTTTTGCGATTTTGCTTCTAAAGGCGATTGTTGACACCACGTCGCGGGCGCGCAAGATCGGTTCCATGCGTATCGTTTCCACTGTTCTCTTCCTGATTGTTCTGGCAGCTCCTTTGTTGGCGCAGGATCGTGTTTTTGTTGAACGTCAGTTTCAGAGCTGGCTGCAAAATACCGTCTGGCCACAAGCAAAGGCTAAGGGTGTTTCCAAGCAAACTTTTAGGCAAGCTTTTGATGGGGTGAAACTAAATTGGGATCTGCCGGATCTGGTGCCACCGGGCAGCCCTCAAAAAACACCAAAGGTGCAGCGTCAAGCCGAGTTTGGCTCGCCGGGTCGGTATTTTAATGCCGGATCCGTACAGGGCGCCACGTCGGTCGGCCGTAAAATGGCCAGGCGTCACGCAGATACCCTGGTACGCGTTGAAGCTGAAACCGGTGTGCCCGCCCGCATCATTCTGGCCATTTGGGGGCGCGAGAGTGGATATGGTCAGGTGCCGATCCGACACGATGCATTTCAGGTTCTGAGCACGAAAGGGTTCATGAGCACGCGCGCCGACTATTTCACCGCAGAACTGATCGCAGCACTGCAAATTGCTGAAGCGGGTCATGCGCAAGGAAGAGAGCTAAAGAGTAGTTGGGCAGGAGCATTGGGTCAGCCACAATTCATGCCAACAAATTTTCTGACTTATGCGCGCGATGGCGATGGCGATGGCAGGGCGGACATCTGGGGCTCAGCCGCAGATACTATTGCGTCGATTGGAGTCTATCTTGAAGAGCACGGATGGATTGCGGATCGCGATTGGGGATTTGAGGTTAATCTGCCCAATACCGTTTCATGCGCCTTAGAGGGGCCTGATCAAGGGCGTCTTGTTCGGGATTGGGCAGCAATGGGCGTCAGCCGTGTTTCCGGCAAACCTTTTCCAGCGCACGAACTGTCTGCCGAAGGTTATCTGATGATGCCCGCAGGTCGCAGCGGCCCGGCTTTCATCGTCACGCCTAATTTTTATGTCCTCAAAGACTATAATACCAGTGACCTCTACGCTTTGTTTGTGGGCCATGTCGGCGATCGCATCCAATACGGTGTCGGCGATTTTCGCGGGCGCTGGGGTGACGTCGGTAACCTCTATCGGTCGGACATCGCAACAATGCAGCAAGTGCTTGTTGAACAGGGTCATGATGTAGGCGGCATCGATGGTCTGCCTGGATATAAAACCCGGCGTTCGATCGGTCGCTGGCAAGCCGCATCAGGCCGTGCGCCGACATGTTTTCCAAATGACCGTTTGAAGGCAGCGCTGAAGCCCTGAAAATTGCCCTGATTCGCCATTTGCGCGTGTTGACGAAAACCCATTCGCCCTTTGCAATTTGTATGACTTCACGAAAATGTCACCAAAACAAAGCGTTTCAGAATAATCTTTCGATGCTCCCTTACGTTACGGTTTCAATCGATCTTTGAGCCTGCAATTCGACTTAAAACTCTTTACCTTTCTCCAAAAACCAGCAGATTTTGCAGCAGTGAAAGAAAACTTTCGCAATCGGCTTTCCGACGCTGCCCAATGGAAATGGTCTGAAATTTGGACTCTGCCGCGATCTAGATCAAGGTGAACGCACGGCAATTGTCGGAGACACACAGGTAGATGGGTATCCGCTGCAATAGCATGATAGCCCGACACCACATAATAATGGGAGTAATCACATGCACAAAATTGTCCGTACTTCATTGGCGGGGCTTTTGTCCTCGACCATCATAACTGGCGCAGCAATCGCTGCAGGAACCCACCCCGAAACCGGCGAAGCGCTGGCGGATGACCAGACGTTTATCTATCGCATTTTGGACGAGCACAGCTCGGTCGACCCGCAAGTGGTCGAAGATGTGTCGGGCGCCGAAATCGTGCGCGACTTGTTCGAAGGTCTCATGAACCAGGACGAAGATGGTAATCTGGTCCCCGGCGTTGCCACCGAATACTCGGTCAATGACACCAAGGATGTGTATACGTTTACCCTCCGCGATAACGCTAAATGGTCAAACGGAGATCCGGTTACCGCAGGTGACTTCGTTTTTGCCTGGAAACGTGCTGTCGATCCTGAGCTGTCATCGCCCTACGCGTGGTTCATGGAACTGATGTCGATTGAAAACGCGGCTGAGATCATTGCGGGTGAAAAATCAGTGGATGATCTGGGTGTCAAAGCCATTGACGACCACACTTTAGAAGTCACACTGAGCACGCCCCTCCCCTATTTCCCTCAGATGACCACGCATTCGACAACCTTCCCTGCGCCGCAGAAAGTGATTGAAGAATTTGGTGATGCATGGACCAAGCCGGAAAACATCGTATCGAACGGCGCCTATGTCCTGACCGAGCATCTGCCACAGGAACGTTCGGTGCGTGAGCGCAACGAGATGTACTGGGACAATGACAACACCATCATCGAAAAAGTTGTGGCATTGGTCATCAATGACGAGAATGTCGCCCTGACCCGCTACCTTGCGGGCGAGTTGGATCGCACCGAAGTTCCTGCTGGTCAGTTCCCGCGCCTGCAGCAGGAGCATCCGGATGAAGCCATCAGCTTCCCTCGTTTGTGCAACTATTACTATACCTTCAACGTCTCTGACAGCGGTCCCGAAGCGTTCAAGAACCCCAACGTCCGTCAGGCCCTGTCGCTGGCCGTGGATCGCGCGATCATCACTGAAAAAGTGATGGCTGGTGGTCAGCCCCAGGCTTACACGTTCGCACCCGCCGCCACTGCCAACTTCACGGTTCCGGACGTGGAGATGGCTTCGATGAGCCAGGCTGAGCGCGATGAGCTTGCAAAAGAGTTGCTGGCAGGAGCGGGCTATGGTCCGGATAATCCGCTGAGCTTTGAGATGGTTTACAACACCTCAGAGGCGCACAAGAAAGTGGCCGTGGCACTCAGCCAGATGTGGAAACAGAAGCTGGGCGTCAATGCCGAGCTGGCAAACATGGAATGGAAAGTGTTCCTGGAAGAGCGCGGTAACCAGAACTTCGAACTGGCTCGCGGCGCATGGTGTGGCGACTATAACGAAGCCTCGACCTTCCTTGATCTGCTGCAATCGGATTCCGGTTACAACGACGGTAAGTACAACAACGCACGCGTTGATGAGCTGCTGGCCGAAGCCAAAACTTCGGACGATCCGGCACCGCTTTATACCGAAGTAGAACGGATTATTGCACAGGAAACTCCTGTAATCCCGATCTATCACTATGCAGGCGTTTACATGATGGACAGCGATGTTGGGAACTGGCCCGTCAACAACGTCGAGCAGAACTGGTATTCGAAGAACCTGTACAAGGTCGCCGAATAATTGTGATAGAACCACGCCCTGTCCTGGAGGTTTCCGGGGCAGGGCCAATAAACATGGGGGCATGAAATGCTTGCCTACAGTCTGCGGCGACTGCTGATCGCCATTCCGACGATCCTGTTGCTGATCGTCGCCTGTTTTTTCCTGATGCACGTAGCACCCGGCGGGCCATTTACTTCAGAACGGCCGCTGCCGCCGCAGGTTCTGGCCAATATTGAGGCGCGCTATGGGTTGGACCAACCGTTGTGGAAACAGCTCTGGGACTACCTGTACAACATCGTCGTGCATTTTGATTTCGGCCCGTCCTTCAAATTCAAGGACAGGGACGTCAACGATATCATCGCCCAAGGGTTTCCGATTTCTCTGACCTATGGCTCGCTTTCATTTCTTGTCGCAACAGCCGTTGGTGTAAGCCTTGGGATCGCAGCCGCGATCAAACACAATAGCTGGATCGATTATTTCGCCGTTGGCCTTGGTATCGCGGCGCAAGCTCTGCCAAACTTCATCATGGGGCCGATCCTGATCCTTACCTTCACCCTTTGGCTGGGCTGGTTGCCGGGAGGCGGCTGGAACGGAGGTCAATGGCAATATCTGGTCATGCCGGTGATTGCGCTGGCAACATCCTATATGGGTTCGATTGCGCGGATCACGCGTTCGTCGATGCTCGAGGTTCTGAACTCGAACTTCATCCGTACCGCGCGCGCCAAGGGCTTGCCGACCAGAACCGTAATTTGGCGTCATGCGTTGAAACCTACGTTGTTGCCGGTTGTCTCATATCTCGGGCCGGTGTTCGTCTACGTGCTTACGGGTTCAGTCTTTGTCGATATCTATTTCTCGACCGGTGGTCTGGGTCAGGCCTATGTGGGCTCTGCACTATCGCGTGACTATGCGGTGCTGCTGGGGGTCACCATTCTCTATGGCGCATTGACCGTTGTCGTGAACCTTCTGACCGACCTGGCTTATGCCTGGTTTGATCCGAAAATTCGTTACTGAGGGGCAGGCTCATGCTCGGAAAATCTCAAAAAGCCGCCCATCTGGCCGAAGAAATCACAGATTACACGGTCATTCAGGGGCGCTCGCTCTGGCAGGACGCACGTATGCGTTTTGTCCGCAACAAGGCCGCAATGGCCAGTGTTTTTGTTTTGGGTCTGATCGTGCTGTTCACGATTATCGGGCCATATTTTGCAGCTTGGTCCAACGAAGAGATCGACTGGAACGTTATGGGTGACGTACGCGGCATGGGAATGCCCTCGATCGAGACTGGTCACTATTTCGGTGTCGATGATCTGGGGCGCGACCTTTACAGCCGTGTCATTCAGGCGACCACCACATCGCTACTGGTTGGTCTGATTGGGGCAGCAACTGCGTTGATCGTTGGCACTTGCTATGGCATTGCCGCTGGTTATATCGGAGGGCGTACCGACAGCGCCATGATGCGCTTTGTCGACATACTTCTGGCGATCCCGGCAACTCTGATCATCATCCTTCTGCTGGTCGTGGCAGGGCGGTCCTTTTTCATGCTGTTCATCGCGTTGGGTGCAGTCGGTTGGCTGACCATGGCGCGGATCGTTCGGGGGCAAACCCTGACGCTGAAGAACCGCGAATTCATCGAAGCCGCTCGCGCCGCCGGTGTCAGTGAGTTTACCATCATGTATCGCCACATTCTGCCCAACCTGTTGGGCGTTGTGATCGTGTACGCCTCGCTGTTGGTGCCCGAAATGATCCTGACCGAAAGCTTCATTTCGTTTTTGGGTCTCGGGATCTCGGAACCCTACACCTCTTTGGGCCGCCTGATTGCCGAAGGTGCCGGGACGATGGGCTATGGCACTTTGTGGCAGCTTCTTTATCCCCTGACTTTCTACGTCGCCATCATCATCACCATGTTTTTTATCGGTGATGGTTTGCGTGACGCTCTGGACCCGAAGGATCGCTGATATGAGTCTATTTTCCATCAAAGACCTGAGCGTTCAGTTCGACACCCCGGATGGCATCGTCGAAGCCGTCAAGGGCATCAGTTTCGACATCAATCCAGGCGAGTGTTTGGGCATCGTCGGCGAAAGTGGGTCGGGCAAAAGCCAGACCTTCATGGCAGCGATGGGGCTATTGCCTCCGGCTGGCCGCGCAACGGGGTCTGCCATGCTGAACGGTCAGGAAATCCTGAACCTGCCAGTGAACAAGCTGAACCGCATCCGCGGCGATGATGTCGGTATGATCTTTCAGGACCCGCTCACCGCCCTGACCCCGCATTTGCGAGTCGGTCAACAGATGCGCGAAGTTTTGCAAGTGCATGAGGGTTTGCAGGGCTCTGCCGCCAAAGCGCGATGCCTTGAATGGCTGGACCGCGTCCGCATCCCCGAGGCGAAACGGCGACTGGATCAGTACCCGCACGAGCTGTCGGGCGGGATGCGTCAGCGGGTCATGATTGCCATGTCGATGCTGTGCAACCCGAAATTGCTGATCGCGGATGAACCCACAACGGCGCTGGACGTCACCGTACAGGCCGACATTCTGGACCTGATGGTGCGACTGCAAAAAGACGAAGGCACAGCCATTGCTTTGATCACCCATGACATGGGCGTCGTCGCGCGGATGTGTGACCGCATACAGGTCATGCGCCTTGGTCAATTTGTCGAGGCCGGGGAAACCCGTGAAGTCTTTCGCGCACCGCAACACGAGTACACCCGCACCCTGCTTGAGGCGATGCCTCGCATCGACGCCGGTGACGCGCCCAAAGCCTTGGGCAAGATCGAAGAGCCACTGCTGCGCGTTGACGACGTCAAGGTTCATTTCCCAATCCATGTTCCGGGCGGATTGTTCGGCCACAAGGTGCCTCTCAAGGCCGTGGATGGTGTCAGCTTTGATATTCGCAAGGGCGAAACGCTGGGTGTTGTGGGTGAATCCGGTTGCGGCAAGTCCACGCTGGCGCGGGCGGTTCTACAACTGATCGAACCCAGTGCGGGCAACGTCAGCTGGCTGGGCCATCCGATCGTCGGGTTGAAACGGTCCGAGTTGAACAAATACCGCAAGGATCTTCAGATTGTATTCCAGGATCCACTCGCCAGCCTTGATCCACGGATGACAATCTCGGCCTCAATCGCGGAACCATTAAAAACCTATCGCCCAGACCTGACGGAACGCGAACGTAAGGACCTGGTCGCCGAGATGATGGAACGTGTTGGCCTGCCAACCAATATGATCAACCGTTATCCACATGAACTGTCAGGTGGGCAAAATCAGCGCGTCGGAATCGCTCGGGCAATGATCAACAAACCAAAGTTGATCATTTGCGATGAAGCCGTATCGGCACTGGACGTGTCCATTCAGGCTCAAATCGTGGAATTGTTGCGAGAATTGCAACAAGAGTTCGGTTTGTCGATGATTTTCATTAGTCATGACCTGTCAGTTGTACGCGCAGTGTCTAACCGAATCATGGTTTTGTACTTGGGTCGCATTGTCGAATTGGGCGATGGTGAAGTAATATGTTCTGAACCAATACACCCCTACACCAAATCCCTGATATCGGCGGTTCCGATTCCTGATCCGGATGTTGAGCGTAACCGTCAAAGGCTTAAAATACCAGGTGAATTACCGTCTCCGATGGATCCCAAGGCCACATTGCGTTTCTTACCCAGCAAGTTGTCCTCGGGTGAAACGGACTATGTCCCGCGGCTTAGCGAAATCGCTCCTGACCATTTCGTTGCCGAACATGATCCGCTTGATGCGATTATGGCTAACTCCTGACTATTCGCGCCCCGAAGCTTGAAGGTTTCAGGGGCGCGAATCCTACTTTTCGGCGCACCAAGTACTCTGTGTACCTTGGCTAGAACCACGTTTGGGTGTGTTTCGTTTTGACTCTGCGTGCAGGTTAATGGCAGATTCCATCGTGCCCGCTGCACTACTGTCGGGTGAGATTGATTGATGCGAATTTAAGTTTTATGTGAGAACCCCAGCGCCTACAAAGCGTTCGGGCAGACTATGGAAATCATGAGGTAACATGGCACGCAAAGTCACAAAGGCTATTTTCCCCGTCGCGGGTATGGGGACGCGCTTTTTACCGGCGACCAAATCGGTGCCGAAAGAGATCATGACTTTGGTCGATAGACCGCTGGTTCAATATGCAATTGACGAAGCGCGGGCAGCCGGGATCACCGAGTTTATCTTCGTGACGTCACGCGGGAAGTCAGCGCTTGAGGATTACTTTGACCACAACCTTGTGTTGGAGCAGGACTTGAAATCCAAGGGCAAAGACGATTTGCTTGAGATATTGAACGCGACCAATATGGAAAGCGGCGCGATCGCCTATATTCGCCAGCACAAGGCGCTGGGGCTTGGACATGCAGTTTGGTGTGCACGGCGACTGATCGGAGATGAGCCCTTTGCGGTAATGCTGCCCGATGATGTTATTGCTGCTGGCAAACCCTGCCTGCAGCAAATGGTCGAGGCCTATGAGGAAACCGGTGGCAATATGGTTGCTGCGATGGAAGTTCCAAACGAAAAGACAAGCTCTTACGGTATTTTGGATACAGGCCAAAACGTCGGTACGGTTGTCCGAGCCAAGGGAATGGTTGAAAAACCAAAACCTGAGGAGGCACCATCAAATCTCGCCGTAATTGGTCGTTATATTTTGGGCCCCTCGGTACTGTACAATTTGAACCAGAAGAAGAAAGGCAGCGGAGGCGAAATCCAGCTGACTGACGCGATCGCCGAGGATATCGGAAATGGCGTTCCTGTATTTGGTTACAAATTTGAAGGCCAACGATTTGATTGTGGCTCAAAGGCCGGTTTCCTTCAGGCCACGGTATCGTTTGCGCTGGCCCGCGACGATCTGCGTGATGATTTAAGTCAGTATCTGCATGATATCGTTTCGTCGGACCAGGCCGCGCAATAGGTAAGATGCTTCAACCAGTTGGCATTCATTGCAATAGCTCGACCCCAAGAACACAGAGAGCGAGGGCAGCATGAGGACCGTCTATCCGGTAATTTTATGCGGTGGCTCCGGAACACGGTTATGGCCCCTGTCACGCAAAAGCTACCCAAAACAATTCGTGCCGCTGATTGGTGAAACCAGCCTTTTGCAGCAATGTGCAAAGCGTCTTAAAGGACCCGTCGAAACGCCTTACGCAAAGCCGTTGCTGTTAACCAATGAAGCATTTCGTTTCGTTGTACCTGAGCAGTTGATGGCCGTAGGAATTGACCCAGGCCCGATACTTATTGAACCTGAAGGGCGCAACACCGCTCCGGCTGTCCTGGCGGCAGCTCTGCACCTTTCGTCCAGCGATCCCGATGCATTGATGCTGGTGGCCGCATCCGATCACGTCATTCCGGATGCTCAGGCCTTTCACGAGGCAGTTGCGGAAGGTATCCGTACGATTGATGAGCGCGGAGACCTTGTTACATTCGGAATCACGCCTGACGGGCCAGAGACTGGATATGGTTATCTCAAACTTCGGCAGATTCCCGACGTGTCGGGTGCGTCGATTCCTCTCGATCGCTTTGTTGAAAAGCCCAACCTGAAGAGCGCCGAAACGATGGTGTCCGAAGGTAGTTACCTTTGGAATTCCGGCATCTTTCTGTTTGCGGTCCGCGATATCCTTGCGGCCTATGACCAACATGCGCCGGATCTTGTAGCTCCGGTTCAGAACGCTGTTGATCAGGCTCAGTCTGACCTGGGCTTTCTGCGGCTTGACCCCATCGCTTGGAACTCAGTTCAGGACATATCGATCGACTATGCGGTTATGGAAAAGGCCAGCAACCTCAGCGTTGTTCCTTATGCAGCCGGTTGGTCAGATGTAGGCAGTTGGTCGGCGGTGCAGGAGCTCAGCAACCCCGATGCAAATGGGGTCGCTACCGCCGGTGAAGTCACTGCCATTGATTGCCACAATGTGCTGGTGCGCTCAGAATCTCCTGCACAGGAGGTCGTGGCGATGGGGCTGGAAAACGTGATTACAGTCGCGATGCCCGATGCAGTTCTGGTGGCCAGCATGGACCGCGCGCAGGATGTCAAACAGGCCGTCACAGCCCTGAAAGCAAAAGGCGCCAAGCAGGCGGAATCCCTGCCCGTCGATCATCGACCCTGGGGTTGGTTCGAAAGCCTCGTCATCGGAGACCGGTTCCAGGTCAAGCGTATCCATGTCCATCCCGGTGCATCGCTGAGTCTGCAATCTCACCATCATCGGTCCGAGCACTGGATCGTCGTGGAGGGCACCGCCGAAGTGACGATAAATGACGATGTTCAACTGGTGTCAGAAAACCAGTCGGTCTATGTGCCTTTGGGTGCGGTTCACCGGATGGTGAACCCCGGCAAAGTCCCCATGGTCCTGATCGAAGTACAAACCGGGACATATCTGGGTGAAGACGACATTATTCGCTACGAAGATGTATATGCGCGTGATTAACTTGGGTAGGTGGCGCTAGTAGCCCTTCGTCTCTGATTAAATCCCGCCATTTGCAATGCAGGTGGCTTTTTGACACTTCTCAAATCCTAACAAATCAAAAACCCAGCGTCCGGGTTCGTCAGGTGGGTTTCACTAATATTGCGGCAGGGTGGCGCGCGATCATTGTCAAAGCGACATCTCAGGAGGACGCCCGTGCCACAGAACTCACCCCGTTTGAACCTGCCCTTTATACAACCGTCTCAGGCCCAGAAACACGTGGCCAATAACGAGGCGCTTCGTACACTCGATGTTGTAGTCCAACTGAGCATAGTCTCCATCGAAGCGACAATACCGCCCGCTGCACCCGATCAGGGGGAAATGCATGCACTCGGCACGGCGCCCACGGGCGCTTGGGCTGGTCACGACGGCCAATTGGCAGCGTGGCTGGACCACGGATGGCATTTCTTAGCGCCGGAATTGGGGTGGCGGGCCTGGGACCAAAGCTCGGAGCAGTTGAAAATCTCGAACGGATCCGCCTGGATCGACCCGCCTGTCGATTTGCAGAATCTGCCAGGAATTGGCGTCGCAACCGGATCCAACGCACCAACCGGCTGGCGGTGCGTAGCCCTGCGACGTTGCTAACCCATGAAGGTGGTGGTCATCAGTTGAAGGTCAACAAAGCCAGCGACGGCGACACGGCCTCGCTTTTGTTTCAATCCAACTGGACCGGTCACGCCGAGATGGGCCTTTCTGGCAACACGGAGTTCTCGATCAAAGTCTCGCCAGATGGCGGGAGCTGGGTTGAAGCACTACGGTTTGACGCCTCATCTGGTATAGCGGGTGGCGCAGCCATACAGTGCAGCGCCAATGATACCACGCCTGGTCGCCTGATGCGGGCAGATTATGGATACGGGCCGGGCAACGTACTGGGCACAGTGTCACAAAACAGTGGTGTACCTTCTGGGGCTGTGATCGAGCATGGCAGTAATACAAATGGAGACTACACGCGATTTGCTGACGGTACCCAAATTTGTACAACAACTCTTGATGCTGTCGGATCTACGACCGCAACCGGTGCCTTGTTCACCAGCGGTTCTGCCAACTGGAATTTTCCCATCGCTTTTGCCGCTGGCAGCAAACCAGCCCTTAGCGGGAATGGTGGCGGGCTCGGGCGGTTTGTAGGATTTGACACGCCATCGGAAACACAAGCGACATTCCAGGTGCTGGCGGCAATTTCGGATGCCACAAATATTGAACCATCAATGATCGCCATCGGCCGCTGGTTCTGACAGCTCAGACCGTCCGGGCCATTGCGCGGGCGGTCACCTTTCGCGCAGATCGGTTTCTGATTGATCTAGAAACCACGCATAGGTCTGGCGAATTCCGTCGTTAAGACTGATGCCAGCACTCCAGCCCATACCTACGAGGCGCGATACATCCATCAGTTTTTGCATCGTGCCATCCGGTTTGTCTGGATCATACGTGATCTGGCCAGTGAAACCGACGACACCCGCAATGATCGTTGCGAGGTCTGCGATCGATGTATCGCTGCCCGTACCCACATTAATGTGGCTTAACATTGGATCAGTATTTGCCTCATATATTTTGCGCGGCAGGTCCAAAACAAACACCGACGCCTCGGCCACATCATCAACATGCAAGAACTCGCGTCGCGGATTTCCGGTTCCCCATATGACAACTTCATCTAGCCCATCACGCTGTGCCTCGTGAAAACGTCGGATCAGTGCCGGGAGCACGTGACTGTTTTCAGGGTGAAAGTTGTCTCCGGGTCCATAAAGGTTGGTCGGCATGACGGACCGGTAGTCTACGCCGTGCTGCCTGTTATAGCTTTCACAAAGCTTGATTCCGGCAATCTTGGCGATGGCGTAAGGTTCATTTGTCGGCTCCAGCGGCCCGGTCAAAAGCGCGTCTTCGCGCATTGGCTGGTGTGTTGAGCGCGGATAAATGCAGGAACTTCCAAGTAGCAGCAGCTGTTTTATACCTGCCGAAAACGCCTGATGGATCACATTGCATTCGATCATCAGGTTTTCGTAGATGAAATCCGCCGGATATGTGTTGTTCGCATAGATACCGCCAACACGGGCGGCGGCCAAAATCACGATGTCCGGACGTTCTGAGCGCATGAAATTCTGAACCTGAACCTGATCGGTCAGATCCAATTCGCTCCGCGTCCGCGTGATTAGCTCGAGTTTTTCACCTGCCTGCTGGCGCTGCTGCAGCCTTCGCAGAATCGCGCTTCCGACCATGCCGCGATGACCCGCTACATATATTCTGCGCGAACTGCCCATTTCAGCCGTTTTCCCGTGTGACTGGCGCAGCCATCCCGTGTTCTTTGAGCAGGGCATTGCGCCGTGCGATTTCCAAATCTTCGGCAACCATTTCGGCGCATAGATCTTGCACAGAGGTCTCGGGTTCCCAACCTAGTTTTTGCTTGGCCTTGGACGGGTCTCCCAACAGCGTATCAACCTCGGCCGGTCGGAAATAACGCGGGTTGATCCGCATCACGATATCGCCAGCTTTCAGGGCAGGCGCCTTATCACCCACTAGTTCGCGAACAATCGCAATTTCCTCGACGCCTTCCCCTGAAAACTCCAGCACCAAACCCAGCTCGCTGGCAGACCATTCGATGAATTGGCGCACGGAATACTGCTTGCCGGTGGCGATTACAAAGTCCTCGGGCGTCTCCTGTTGCAGCATCAGCCACTGCATCTTCACATAGTCCCGCGCGTGCCCCCAATCGCGCAAACTATCGATATTACCCATATGCAAACAGTCATCCAAACCTTGCGCGATGTTTGCAAGGCCACGAGTGATCTTACGAGTCACAAAGGTCTCACCTCGCCGGGGGCTTTCGTGATTGAACAAAATACCGTTGCAGGCGTACATCCCGTATGCCTCTCGATAATTTACTGTTATCCAATAGGAATACAGCTTGGCGACCCCATAGGGTGAGCGCGGGTGAAAAGGCGTTGTCTCGCGTTGCGGTGTTTCCTGTACCAAACCATAGAGCTCTGAGGTGGAGGCCTGATAAAACCGGGTCTTGCCCTCCAGTCCCAGAAACCGGATCGCTTCGAGCAGGCGTAGCGTACCCAACCCATCCACATCCGCAGTGTATTCAGGCGATTCAAAACTCACCGCAACATGGGATTGCGCACCAAGGTTATAGACCTCGTCGGGTTGCACTTCCTGAATGATCCGGGTCAGGTTCGAGGTATCGCTTAGATCACCATAATGCAGATGCAGTCTGGGATCTGGTTCATGCGGATCCTGATAGATATGATCAATCCGCTGCGTATTGAAAGACGATGCGCGACGTTTGATACCGTGAACGTCATAGCCTTTGGCAAGCAACAGCTCGGCCAGGTAAGAGCCATCCTGACCCGTAATACCGGTTATCAGTGCTGATTTGCTCATGATTGTGCCCCGATGGTTCTACTTCGCCTGTTTATCCTTCCAGAAACAGCAAGACTCGGCCAAATGCAAGCTAACGGGGAATTCGAAAGATCGGTTATAATGCCGCTGTCCAGACTCGATAGCGGCCCTGCCCTGTCAACTCGCGGATCAGCCCCCTGTCGCTGAATTTATCCAGATTTCGCTGTACCGCCGCGCGCGAGGCCCGGGTCAGCTCTTCGGCCAATGGTGCCGACACCATCGGCCAAGCTGTTAGCGCGTCGATCAACACTGGTGGAGTTCGCCCACTCAGATCTGATACAGCCTCGCGGGCACGTCCTTCCCAAGCGCTGATCCGGTCCAGATGCAGCAGAGCTGCAAGCGAGGCCTGACCTGCCCCGCCTATCCAGGCGGATAGCTTTTCATCCAATGAGCCTGCACCGCGCAACGCACCCGGTCCCGACAAGGAAAGCGGCATGAACAATGCTCCACCTCGCCCCATCGATGCCGCATGGCGGGCTGCAATAACGGCAGCTTCGGTATCCTGTCCTATGCCCGGAGAGAGAGCGCGCCACGCGTGGAACCCGATTGCAGCCTGAGTCAACGGGTGCAACGCAACCACATTCCGCATCACTTCGGCCAGATCTGTCACGGTCTCTGGGGCATCCTCGATGCCCTGGCCCTGACGATCCAGAAAAGCGGTCAGCCCAGCGTCCCATCCGCCCTCCGATGGCCCGGCACCCGAGGATAGTCGCCGCACCGCCCAACCTGCCCGGTACAATGCCTGAACGTCATCACTCGTCGCACCGATCCGCAATCCGGTCCATAGCGCGAGACGGTCGACGCTGATCCGGTCTCCGGTCCACCAGCCCAAATCCGACACTTCCATCAAGGCCAGACGGTGACCCCATCCTTTCGGCCCTGCGCGCAAACGTTCATCCAGTGCCCCAAAAGTCACGGCCAGATCGGCAAGCTCAGCGGACAGTTCAGATTGAGCCGCACGCCAATCCCTTGGATCAAAAAGGAGGCTTTGATCAGGCGTTGGGACAGACGGAAGAAATTCTTCAGGATCTTCTTCATCCGCTGGAGGGAGAAACCATAGATCCTCTTCATCCGGTGGATCGGTGTCATAGATGCTGCGCGGCCCTGCGTCCAGGGCCTCATCATCGTCTTGGTCCGGTTCTTGAGGGATCGGCTTCATATCTGGCATTCTTCGAGCATTTGCCGCAGTTCACAAGGGGTTTCCCGAAATCCCGATAATCAACCCGCAAAGGCCACGGTCAGAGCATGCAGCTCTCCACTCAGATCTGTCTCGCGATCGCCACCCAACAGCATATAACCATACCCATCTTTTGCCCATGTCGCGGTTGATAGGCCGCTCAGCACTGCAAGATTAACTGCCTTCGATGGGGCATTTGGACCTTGCCGGATCACGCAGAACGCAAATGGATTTCCTTGTGCATCAGCAAAGACAACCTGAACCAATGGCTTGCCTTTGAATGATAAAACCTGTGTGCGCTTCAGGTCGAGGCCGGGAAGATTTTCCAGCACCTCCCGATTTAAGGATCGGCCGAGTTGAGCCTCAGCCTGAGCAAATTGCGCGTCCAGTTTTTGCGGAGAGTTATCCAGATCAGCAATCGTTTCGGCTGAATAGAGTGATTGATAAATTGCGGCTTGCTCTGCCCAGCCCAAAGCCTTCGGACGCGTCACCCAGAAGGTTGCGGATACTGCGATAACGGCAACCGAAGCCGCAACCGCTAGCAATCGAAGAGGTCCTGATTTGTATTGCTGCGGAGTGGGCGCAGGTAGATCAATTTCAGGAACCTCAGCCGGGACGTCATCAAAAACCTGCTGCACAACAGGGGCAAACGGATCCAACGCCATCAAACGGGCTTCAAGACCCGTATCCTCTGCCACGGCCGCTTCGATGGCGTGGACTTCGGCCTCATCAAGGCTGCCCTCCAGATAGGCCAGAAGTGTTTCGTCGGAAAACTTCATTTGCCACTCCGTTGCACCGCGTCGTCCGCTTCGTGCTGCATTACGGTTTTCAGTTTCTGCCGGGCGTTGGACAACCGGCTCATGATTGTGCCGATGGGAACATCCAGCATGGCCGCAGCTTCGCGGTAACTGTACCCTTCTACAAATACAAGCATCACCGTTTCGCGCTGCGCCTCTGGCAGTTGCATCACTTGAGTAAACACCTGAGCGGCGAAAATATTCGTTTCTGAATCGGGTCCGTGTCCACCAATTCCGCCTCAGGTGTAACCGACAATGCTTGCGCCTTGCGCACAGACCGTGCCCGTATCTCGTTCAACCAGATCGAGCGGCAGATCGTCATCAGCCAGCTGTCCAACCGATCATATGAAGTTACCTGATGGTGCTTTTCTAACGCCCGCAAGGCTGTTGCCTGCAGCAAATTGTCCGCAACATCCGATGCACCCGACAGCGCCAATCCAAACCGCCAGACCCGTTTCGAATGGGCCTGGATCGCGCCGCGCACGGCTTGTTCGGTGTTCATCTCAACACTCATCGAATAAATCGCGACCTGTGTGTGTTTGCTTTGTCATGGGACCGGGCCCGCTTGGTCTGAACTGTCATAGACTCTGGAGGAATGAAATGAAACTTCTGTTCAAAACAATCACGATTGCGTCGGCTTTTGTTGCAGGTCCCGCGCTGGCCGCTGATTGGACACTGAATCCCAGCGCCTCTCATCTGGCCTATGGCACGGTTAAGATCGTCGATGTGGGCGAGGTCAATTCCTTCACCAATGTATCAGGCCAGGTCAGCGAGGATGGCAAAGTTGAGATCGATATCGACCTGTCCTCGGTCGAAACGAATATCGATATCCGCAACGAGCGGATGATCGAACATGTGTTCCGCAAGGCAGCAACAGCCACACTGACCGCAGAGATTGATTTGGATGAGGTGTCCAAGTTGGATGTGGGTTCCAGCAACACGGTTGAAGTGGATGCCAAACTGTCCTTGGCGGGAACGGAGGTTGAGTTCTACACCGATATGTTCATTTTGCGCGTGGCCGAAGACACTGTCATGGTGTCAACCAACGATATGGTCTTCATCAGCACCGAGGATGCGGGCGTCTCAGCAGGTGTCGACAAGCTAATGGAGCTGGCGCAACTTCCCAGCATCACTCGTACTGTACCAGTGACTGCAAGACTGATGTTCAATCTCGATACCTGAAGATCAACCAAAGTACGGGGTCAATTTTGACCCCGACTTTGCCCCCCAAGTATCGCTCAAGCGGTAGCCACCGGGCCAAGGGTCTTCCGGGTCCAGCATGTGCTGGTGCGTGCCCGTAATCCAACTCCGCCCTGAGATTTCCGGGGTGATCGCCACGCGCCCATTCAGATCGAGCTGATCCACGATGCGGCAGCGAAACTCGCTGTCGATAACCGAGCGCGCGTGATAGCGGTCATTCATCGACATCTGACCTTTGGCCAGCAAAACAGCCATTCGGGCCGAAGCACCGGTGCCGCAGGGCGAACGATCCAGCTTGCCGGGTTTGATGGCGACGGTATTACGACCGGTGAGGATATCACCCTGCCGATCCAACGGGCCTGCGATCTGGCAGAATGAAATGTGGTTCCAGTCCTTGGTGGGATGATTAAAGCCAAGCTGCTCATTGGCCGCATCGGTGATACGCGCACCGGTTCTGGCAAGATCAGCGCCTTCATCAGGCGTCAGGTCAAAACCCAGACCAGCTGCATCGACAATTACAAAACTGTCGCCACCAAACGCGGTATCTACGCGCAGCGTCCCGATGCCCTCAACCTCGATCCGGGCATCCAGCTTGTCGACGAAACTTGGCACGTTCTGCACATAGATGCGTTCTGCCTTGCCATTTCGGCATTCGGCGCGAACGCGAACCAGCCCCCCCGGAGCTTCCAATGTCAAACGAGTTTCTGGTTCATGCATCGGAAGGATGCCGCTATCCAGCAATACCGTAGAGACGCAGATGGAATTCGAACCGGACATCGGCGGCGTGTCTTCCGGCTCCATGATGATGAAAGCAGCATCGGCCTCGGGGTTTTTTGGTGGCACCAGCAGATTCACATGGCGAAAGACACCGCCGCGGGGTTCGTTCAGCATGAAATCCCGCAGGGTCTGGTCTTCGGCGATAAAGGCCCTCTGGTCCCACACGGTCTCGCCCGGAGGCGGGGCGACCCCTCCGACGATGACATCGCCTACCTCACCTTCGGCGTGGGCCGAGATCACATGGATGGTTTTGGAACTGCGCATATGGCCTCCTGAAAGCCGCTGGTTAATGCGCAGTCATGCAAAACAACTTCGGTCTGGCAAGCCCTATCGCAGCCGCTGACCCGACTCGGGATCGAACAGCATCGCGCGTTCGGGCCGGATCGAAAGCCCGATACGGTCACCGGTCGTACTGCGTTGGTCGTCCCGCTCTTCCACAATCAGCTTATCGCCATTGGGCGTCAGCAGATAAGAATAGGATACACCACCCAGCGCTTCGGTCAGATCAACAGTGCAGGTGTCACCGCTTCGATCCACCTGAATATGCTCCGGGCGAATGCCCAGAGTCACTTTCGTTGCCCCATTCGGAACGCTTTCGGTGACCGGGATCGCATCAGTCAGCGCAAGGTGCCGCACCATGCCATCCACGACATCGCACTCTAAGAAGTTCATGGCCGGAGAGCCAATGAAGCCCGCCACGAATCTGTTATCGGGGTCACGATACAGGTCCATTGGGGCACCCACCTGCTCGATCCGGCCGTCGCGCAATACCACAATCTTGTCGGCCATGGTCATCGCCTCGACCTGATCATGCGTAACATAGATCATCGTTGCGCCGATTTCCTGATGAAGTCGTGCAATCTCGACCCGCATTTCAACACGCAATTCCGCGTCAAGGTTCGATAGCGGCTCGTCAAATAGGAACACTTCCGGGCCGCGTACAATGGCACGCCCGATTGCCACTCGCTGACGCTGACCACCAGACAACGCTTTTGGTTTGCGTTGCAGATATTGATCGAGTTTCAGGATATTCGACGCTTCCTGAACCTTCTGGTCAATCTCAGCCTTGGCTACACCGTTCATCCGCAGGCCAAAGCCCATATTCTCGGCCACGGTCATATGCGGATACAGCGCATAGGTCTGGAACACCATCGCCACCCCCCGCTTGGCCGGGTCGACATGCGTGACTTCACGTGCACCGATATGGATCTCACCATCCGAGGTTTCCTCAAGCCCCGCGATCATCCGCAACAACGTAGACTTGCCGCAGCCCGAAGGGCCCACGAACACGCAAAACTCGCCATCTTCAATCTGCAGATCGATCCCGTGAATGACCTGAGTCTGGCCATACCGTTTGATCGCGCCTTTCAGGGTTACACCTGTCATGTTGCTTGCATCCTATTCTGTTGGCCCTCGGGGAACCGCCACGCCTGTGCTTCTGTGCCAATCTGCTCAGCGACGCGCCGGACGCGTGGCACCCAAGATTTTAATTGTTCGAAATCCATCCTTCCGGTCGATCCCGTCACCGATAGAGCCCCTAACATGCGGCCCCCGGAGGTCAGGATCGGGCAGGCAATACAGATGATGCCGGGCTCATGCTCTTCATCATCAACCGCGTAACCCCGGTTGCGGATCAGCTCGAGATCGGCTCGCAATGCCTTCTCCGAGGCCAGTGTCTTGTCGGTGAATCGGTGAAAGCTTTGTTGCGAGATCGTCTTCTCCAACTGAGCCTCGTCCAGATAAGCCATCATCGCCTTACCGACGCCGGTACAATAAGCCGGGCCAACCTTGCCGGCCTCGGAATACATCTCGATCGGTCGCTGAGCATTGCGTTTATCCACGTAAAGCACCTGACCGGAATCAAGCTGCGCCAGGTGCACCGTTTCCCCTGTCTCGGCGCTGAGGGCGTCCAAGAAAGGCCGCGCAATGGGCGCAAGCGAGCTTTGGGTCCATGCCGAATGAGCCAACCGCACCAACCGCATCCCCGGAGAATATGTTTGCCGTTCCGGTTCGTAATGCAGCATGCCCTGATTGGTCAGCGATTGCAGAAAGCGATACAGCGTCGCCTTGGGGAATTTGCTGCTTTCCAGCAATTCCCCAAACCGCACAGGGCGCCCGAAGGCCGCGACCTGTTCCAACACATCACATGCTTTTCCTATTGTTCCGTCACCTGCCACGGGTGCCTGTTCTCCTCCATTTTCCCCCGGCTATGGGTACGAGGGTCTTGACAAGACTAGCCGAGTCGATGTGTAGTTTTCAATATATAAAACAAGGTTTCAATATTTGGAACCAATATGGAAGCTTAAGGGAGGAAACTATGCATTCCATGTTCAAGCGCACAGCAGCTGCTTTGGCTGCCAGTGTGGCACTTGCTGCGCCTGTTGCAGCTGAGCTGACCGGCGAGCTGCGAATCTTCCTCGATACATCCAACCCGGCGCCGCGCGCGACGATGGAAGCGATGATCGAGCGATTCGCGGCTGAACATCCCGGTCTGGAAATCGAGACCACCGTGATCGACCGTGAGGCATACAAGACTCAGATCCGCAACTTCCTGACGGCGGACACGCCTGACGTTGCCACGTGGTACGCTGCCAACCGGATGAAGCCATATGTCGAGGCGGGCCTGTTCGAGGACGTCTCAGATCTGTGGGCCGAGCCTGAAATCGCCGACAATCTGGCATCGACCAAAGGCGCGATGACCATTGATGGAAAGCAATGGGGTGTCCCGTACACATACTATCAATGGGGGGTTTACTATCGCAAAGACATCTTTGATGAACTTGGCTTGACCGAGCCAACCACTTGGGAAGACGAGCTGGCCAATTGCCAGAAGATAGTTGATTCAGGCCGCGCCTGCTACACCATCGGCACCAAGTTCTTGTGGACAGCTGGTGGCTGGTTTGACTACTTGAATATGCGCACCAACGGGTTCGATTTCCACAACCAACTCGCAAATGGTGAAATCAGCTGGGAAGACGACCGGGTCAAGCAGACCTTCGCCAACTGGAAACAGCTGATCGACATGGGCGCGTTCATCGACAATCACCAGACTTATAGCTGGCAGGAAGCCCTGCCCTTCATGGTCAACGGCGAGGCGGCGGCCTATCTGATGGGCAACTTCGCCGTGGCGCCCCTGCGTGAGGCGGGTCTGACGGACGATCAGCTGGATTTCTACCAGTTCGTTGCCATCAACCCCGATGTCGAACTGGCCGAAGATGCGCCGACGGACACGTTCCACATTCCGGCCAATGCCTCAAACAAGGAAGCCGCGCGTGAGTTCCTGCGTTTTGCGGTTTCCGCGGACGAGCAGACCGAAATCAACAACGGTGCAAACCTCGGCCAGTTGCCTGTGAACGCGCAATCTGCGGTAGATGACGACAAGTTCCTGCAGCAAGGTTTCACGATGCTGTCGTCGAACAGCCCTGGCGGTGTTGCCCAGTTCTGGGACCGTGACGCACCAGCAGAAATGGCCAAGGTCTCGATGGAGGGCTTCCAGGAATTCATGGTCAAGCCTGACAACGCGGATAAGATTCTGGCCAAGCTGGAACGCGCGCGTGAGCGCATCTACGACAACTAAGTGTAATTAGGGCCGAACTCAGTTCGGCCTTAAACCATTCAAAATCGTAGGGCGGGCTTCAGCCCGCCTTAACCCCCTAACCAGAGATGTTCCATGACCGCTGTAGTTGACACCCTAGAACAGGAAAGCTGGTTCCACAGAAACCAGCAGCGCATCGCGCCGTGGCTGTTTCTGGCTCCGGGCCTGCTGTTCTTCTTGGTCTATGTGATCATCCCGGTCTTTCAGTCCTTCAACCTGTCTCTTTACGAGTGGGATGGGCTGGGAGCCGCCGAATATGTAGGCATGCGCAACTACGAGGATCTGTATTGGGAATGGGTCGACCGTGACGCATTCTACATTTCGCTCAAGAACAACCTGATCTGGTTGGTCCTGTATCTTGCTGCAATTCCCGCAGGCCTGTTCATCGCACTGTTTCTGAATCAGACGGTCTGGGGCATACGGCTCTATAAGTCTTTGTTCTTCTTTCCGTTCGTCATCTCTCAGGTTGTTGTTGGCCTTGTTTTCACATGGTTCTACGACCCGACATTCGGATTGTTGAACGAATTCCTAGGTTTATTCGGTATGGGCCCGCTGAATGTGTTGGGCGACGAACGGTTCGTTACCTATGGCATCATCTTCGCAGGGCTCTGGCCGCAAACCGCCTATTGCATGATCCTCTACCTCACCGGCCTGAACGCCGTTGACCCCGAGCAAATCGAGGCCGGACGGCTTGACGGTGCAAAAGGTGGGCGGATGCTGTGGCACATCATCCTGCCGCAACTGCGACCCGCGACGTTCATCGCTTTTGTCGTAACCATCATCGGTGCGTTGCGCAGCTTTGACCTGATCTCGATCATGACACAGGGGGGGCCTTTTGGGTCGTCCCGTGTGCTGGCCTATTACATGTTCGAAGTCGCCCTGTCCGAATACGGTTTCCGCATGGGATATGGAGCCGCCATCGCGGTGATCCTGTTCCTCATCATGCTCTGCTTCATCGCCTATTTCCTGTGGTCGATGTATCGCGAAGAAAAGGGGCACTGAGATGTTTCCCAAACCCATCGAAAAACAACCCCGCGCGGCCCAGATCACCTATCAGGCGATGCTGCCTCTGGCGCTGTTGCTGTGGCTGGGGCCGTTGCTGGCGGTCGCCCTGTTCTCGGTCAAACCGGCGGCAGACTTCACCAACGCGAACTATTGGGGCATGCCGTCCAGCTTTGAGGGCGCTTTCAACTATGGGCAGGTCTTCTTTAATTCAGACATGCCTCGATATTTGCTGAACTCATTCCTGATCACCGTACCCACCGTGATCGGAGCCGTGGCGCTCAGCTGCATGACCGGATTTGCGCTTGGAATCTACAAGTTCAAATCGAACCTTTGGATCTTCTTCATGTTCGTGGCGGGCAACTTTGTCCCCTTCCAGATTTTGATGGTCCCCGTACGCGATCTGACTTTGGAACTGGGCCTCTACAACACCAAAACCGGGCTTGTTCTGTTCCATATCGCCTTCCAGACCGGCTTCTGCACACTCTTCATGCGCAACTTCATCCGCGCCCTACCCTTCGAACTCATCGAGGCGGCGAGGGTTGAAGGTATCAGCGAATGGCGGATTTTCTGGTATGTGGTCCTACCGCTAATGAAGCCCGCAATTGCCGCGCTCAGCGTGCTGATCTTCACCTTCATCTGGAACGATTATTTCTGGGCGGTTGTCCTGACCCAAGGCGCCGAAAGTCAGCCCGTGACCGCCGGGATCACCAGCTTCAACGCCCAATTCCGTGCCGCCTATCAGCTGATGAGTGCCGGTTCAATTGTGGCAGCCCTACCACCTGTTGCCATGTTCTTCCTGATGCAGAAACACTTTATCGCGGGCCTGACCCTCGGTGCTGTAAAATAACGCCAAACCAGAGGTTTACCTCATGACCAAGATCACCTTTGTAGGTGCGGGTTCCACGATCTTCATGCAGAATATCGTGGGCGACGCCCTGCTCACCCCTGCCCTCGCCGACAGCCATTTTGCGTTGATGGATATTGATCCGGTGCGCTTGGCCGAGAGCGAGGCTGTGGCCAAGGCCATGATCCGATCAGTCGGCACGGGTGCGACCGTCGCGACCCACACGGATCGCCGCGCGGCGCTGGACGGCGCGGATTTCGTGATTACTGCCTTTCAGGTCGGCGGATATGAGCCGTGCACTGTGACTGATTTCGAAGTCCCGAAACAATACGGCCTGCGCCAAACCATCGCTGATACGCTGGGTGTAGGCGGTATCATGCGCGGCCTACGTACTGTGCCCGTTCTGTGGGGTGTCGCGCAGGACATAATGCAACTCTGCCCCAATGCGACGCTACTGCAATACGTGAATCCGATGGCCATCAATACCTGGGCTTTGGCCGAGCATTTTCCCGCACTAAAGCATGTGGGTCTGTGTCATTCTGTCCAGAACACAGTCGAGGAACTGGCGCATGATCTGGATCTGCCCAAGGCGGATATTCGCTACAAAGTTGCAGGCATTAACCACGTCGCCTTCTTTCTCAAACTCGAGCATGAGGACCGCGATATCTATCCTGCTCTGCGACAGGGCTATCAAGCCGGGCACCTGCCCAAGCCTCCGCTTCTCATGCCTCGTTGTCCGAACAAAGTCCGGTACGAAGTGATGGATCATCTCGGTTACTTCTGCACCGAAAGTTCCGAGCATTTGGCAGAATACGTTCCTTGGTTCATCAAAGACGGACGCAATGACCTGATCGAACAGTTCAGCATACCGCTGGACGAATACCCGACCCGCTGCGTCGAGCAGGTGGCCAATTGGAAGGACCAAGCCAAGACACTGACCGATGGTCGGGATATCGAAGTAACCCGAAGCCACGAATTTGCCGCCGACCTTATGAACGCAATCGTGACAGATACGCCTTACACAGCTTACGGCAACCTACCGAATACGGGTCAAATTCCGCAACTGCCGCTTGGAGCCGCGGTTGAAACTCCGTGTCTAATCGACGCAAATGGCGTCCAACCTTCAGTGGTTACGGATATCCCGCCGCAGCTGATCGCTCTGATGCGGACCCAGATCAACGTGCAAGAGTTGACGGTTCGTGCACTGACCGAAGAGAACCCAGAATACATCTATCACGCCGCCATGATGGATCCCCATACTGCGGCGGAGTTGGATCTGCGCCAAATTCGCAGCCTCGTCACCGATCTGCTTTCCGCCCATGGCGACTGGCTACCCGATTGGTGCCAATCAGCCCGTGCGGCCTGATCTTCATTTATTCGAAAAACAATCAACTCCATCGCAAGCCAGACAGACAGAGCCAAAAATGACCAAAAAACGCCGTTCTCAACATTGGTACGGAAAACTTGACAAGGACGGGTTCATTCATCGGTCGTGGATGAAGAACCAGGGCTTTCCGGACCATGCGTTCGACGGACGCCCCATCATTGGCATTTGTAATACATGGTCAGAACTGACGCCCTGCAACTCGGGCCTGCGTGACCTGGCCGAGGGTGTCAAACGGGGTGTGTGGGAGGCGGGCGGCTTCCCTGTCGAATTCCCGGTAATGTCGCTGGGCGAGACTCAGATGAAGCCCACCGCCATGCTATTTCGCAATCTGCTGGCGATGGATGTTGAGGAATCCATCCGCGCCTATGGTATCGACGGCGTTGTCCTACTGGGGGGATGTGATAAGACCACACCCGGGCAGCTGATGGGGGCAGCCTCGGTCGATTTGCCTTCCATCGTGGTCAGCTCAGGCCCGATGCTGAACGGTAAGTACCGGGGTCAGGATATCGGCTCGGGCACGGATGTCTGGAAGTTTTCCGAGGCGGTTCGTGCCGGAGAAATGACCCTGCAGGAATTCATGAGCGCGGAATCCGGCATGTCGCGCAGCGCGGGTGTATGCATGACCATGGGCACCGCTAGTACCATGGCCTCGCTGGTTGAGGCGATGGGCATGTCTCTGCCCACCAACGCCGCCCTGCCCGCCGTTGATGCCCGTCGCATGGCACTGGCGCATCTGACCGGCAAACGAATTGTCGAGATGGTGGACGAAGACCTCAAACCCTCGGACATTCTGACCAAGGAAGCCTTTGAAAACGCCATTCTCGCCAATGCGGCCGTCGGAGGATCAACAAATGCGGTGGTTCACCTGTTGGCACTGGCAGGGCGCGTGGGCGTCGATCTGACGTTAAAAGACTTTG
Source organism: Ruegeria sp. AP7 (assembly GCF_056539905.1). Classification (NCBI taxonomy): domain Bacteria; kingdom Pseudomonadati; phylum Pseudomonadota; class Alphaproteobacteria; order Rhodobacterales; family Roseobacteraceae; genus Ruegeria; species Ruegeria sp. AP7. Next base: position 161,891 of record NZ_JBQFVT010000005.1, read on the forward strand.
AAATCGGGTCAGAAATCCCACTGCTAGTCAACTGCATGCCCTCAGGCAAATACCTGATGGAGGATTTCTGTTATGCGGGCGGCGTGCCAGTGGTTCTGAGCGAACTCAAACCTTTCCTGCGCCCAGCTAAAACGGTTCTGAACAAGGATATCTCGGCGTATTATGAAGGCGCTGAATGTTTCAACACAGATGTCATTCGCCCCTTCGACGATCCGGTAAAACCCGCCGCTGGCCTGCGGGTTCTGCGCGGAAATCTTGCGCCCAACGGGGCGATCGTGAAACCTTCGGCGGCCACAGACGCACTGTTGGAAACCGAGGCAGAAGCATATGTTTTCGAGAGCATCGAGGACCTTAAAGCAAATATCGACCGCGACGACCTGCCTGTCACACCCGAGACCATTCTGGTGCTCAAAGGCTGTGGCCCCAAGGGCTATCCGGGCATGCCGGAGGTTGGGAACATGCCGATCCCGGCGAAGCTGGTCAAAGAAGGTGTGCGCGACATGATCCGTATCTCGGACGCGCGCATGTCGGGCACAGCCTTCGGCACGGTGATCCTGCATGTTAGCCCTGAGGCGCAGGCCGGTGGTACACTCGCCTTGGTCAAAACTGGTGACCGCATCCGAGTGTCCGCCAGCAAAGGCGAACTGGAACTGCTGGTTGACGAAAAGGAACTGGACGTCCGCCGCGCCCTGTGGCAACCGGACGATCCGCATTACACGCGTGGATATGCGAAACTCTATATCGACCACGTGCTGCAAGCCGATCAGGGCGCCGACCTTGATTTCCTTGCGGGCAAAGACACGCGCCTCGTGACGAGAGAGAGCCACTGATGGATCAACCAGCTACATTTCAAGACCTGCGCGGTGCATCCGTATACATTACCGGCGGTGGATCGGGTGTTGGCGCGGCACTAACCGATGGCTTCATGGGCCAAGGTGCAAATGTTGCCTTCATAGGTCGTTCCGATGCGAGCGCTTTCGTCGAAGAGATGCGTGACAAGCATGGCCGCGCACCGTTCTTCCTGCAGGGTGACATGACCGATACCGAGTTGTTGCATGCCACCATGGCCAAAGCAGCCGAGGCCCACGGCCCGCTGAAAGTGCTGGTCAACAACGCGGCCAACGACAAGCGTCACTCGCTTGAGGAAACCACTCCCGATTTCTGGGACTGGATGATCGAGGTGAACCTCAAAGCTTATTACTTTGCCTGTCAGGAAGCCGCGCGGCAGATGAAAGACAACGGCGGGTCGATCATCAATTTCAGTTCAATCAGTTACATGATGGGGAATGCAGGCTATCCGATCTACACCAGCTCAAACGCGGCAATCACTGGAATGACGCGTTCTTTGGCGCGCGAGCTTGGGCCACAAAAAATCCGCGTCAACGCATTGGCACCCGGATGGGTTCTGACGCAGAAACAGCTGGACATGTGGGCAACGCCCGAAGATCTGGCCGCGCATTTGGATCGCCAATGCCTGAAAGAACATCTAACGCCCGAAGACATGATCGCACCAACCCTGTTTCTGGCCTCAAGCGCAAGCCGTGCCATGACGGGTCAATGCATGGTTGTCGACGGCGGCGTTGTGGTAACGGGGTAACGCTATGAATGTTGAGTGGATCGCTGTTGACTGGGGTACCTCTCATCTGCGCGTCTGGGCCATGCAGGGAGAAAGAGTGATCGCTCAGGCGGTTTCGCAGGATGGTATGTCGCGCACGGCTGGGGGAGATTTTCAGGCAGCCCTGTTGGCTCTGATCAAAGACTGGCTGCCTGAGAAGCCAGTAGACGTGATCGCCTGCGGAATGGTTGGTGCGCGCCAGGGCTGGGTCGAGGCGCCCTATTCCGCCGTGCCGTCCGAGCCAATCCCGGTCGTACCCTTCCGCGTTCCAAACACCGATCCGCGTATTCGGGCCTTCGTAGTTCCAGGACTAAAGCAGAACAGCCCCCCCGATGTGATGCGCGGTGAAGAGACTCAGATCGCAGGGTTCCTCAGTGCGCATCAGAATTGGGACGGTGTGATTTGCCTGCCCGGCACGCATACAAAATGGGCCCAGATCAGTGCTGGTGAAGTCGTCAGTTTCCGAACCTTTATGACCGGTGAGATGTTTGATCTGCTGCGCGGGCAATCCGTTCTTCGGCATTCAATTGATGATGGATGGGACGAAGCAAGCTTCATTGACGCTGTGGCGGATACGCTGTCGAAACCTGAACAGCTTGCTGCGCGACTCTTTGGATTACGGGCGGCTGACTTGCTGCATGGTCAGAATAAGAACATCGCGCATGCCAGTCTTTCGGGCTTCCTGATAGGTGCAGAGCTTGCCGCATCGCGGCCCTATTGGCTGGGTCAGCAATTGGCAGTCATCGGCTCGGAAAGTCTAACCAAGGCCTACGCCACCGCACTACAGCAACAAGGCGCATTGGTCGAAACCGTTGACGCAACCGCGACAACACTTGCGGGGCTGGCACAGGCCCGCACACTCACGAGGCAAACCGCATGAGCCGTCCCATAATCGCCATCTTGCGCGGGCTGACACCTGATGAGGCGGGGCCTGTCGGGCACGCGTTGGTGCAAGCGGGTATTGACCGGATCGAAGTACCGCTGAATTCACCCGATCCTCTGGAAAGCATCCGTATCCTAGCCTCGGATATCGGTGATCGGGCACTTATTGGCGCAGGAACTGTGCTTACCCCTGATCAGGTTGATGCGGTAGCGGACGCTGGCGGCAAACTTATCGTTTCACCGAATTGCAATGTATCGGTAGTCCAACGTGCTATTGCACTTGAATTGCAAAGCTGGCCAGGCGTTTTCACCCCGACCGAAGCTTTCACGGCCCTACAAGCTGGAGCAACTGGGTTGAAATTGTTCCCCGGGTCGATGGCTGGCCCCTCAGGCTTGGCCGCAATGCGGGCCATACTACCACCTGACACGCAGGTATATGCCGTCGGTGGCGCGGGCCCAGAGAATTTTGATCAATGGATCAAGGCCAGTGCCGATGGCTTCGGGATTGGCTCAGCGCTTTACAAGCCTGGCATGTCTGTTGCTGAAGTATCAGACCACGCCCAGCAGATCGTGGCAGCCTATGACGAGTCAACGAAATGAGCCACGTTTACGATGATCGCCCCTGCGAATTGGGTGAAGGACCATTGTGGCACCCGGAGCGAAAACAACTCTTCTGGTTTGACATTCTTAGCAATCGCCTGATGTCCAGAGAAGGCAACCAAGCTCGGGTCTGGGAATTTGAAGAACATGTCTCCGCCGCTGGTTGGCTCGACAACGAAACCCTGCTGATCGCATCAGAGACAGGTCTGTGGCGATTTGAGCTGGGTAGCCACGCCAAGGATTTGATTGTTCCGATTGAGGCCGACAACCCGGTGACTCGATCTAATGACGGCCGCGCCGATCCTTGGGGCGGGTTCTGGATTGGCACCATGGGCAAGAATGCTGAAAAGGGCGCCGGATCGATTTACCGGTATTGGAAAGGTGAGCTAAGGCCATTGGTTCGGGATGTGACGATTTCGAACGCGATCTGTTTCGCGCCTGACCGCGCCTGTGCCTATTACAGCGATACTTTGACCAAACAGGTCATGCGCTGGGAACTGGATGCGGAGACTGGCTGGCCCATCGGCGAAGCCGCCGTGTTCCTTGACCTGCAAAGCGACGGCTTGAACCCGGATGGGGCTGTTGTCGATAGCACCGGCAATATCTGGATCGCTCAATGGGGTGCAAGCCGAGTCGCGGCCTATACGCCAGCCGGTCAATTCTTGAAATCAGTCCATTTCAACGCCAAACACACGTCGTGCCCGAGTTTTGGTGGCAACGATCTGACAACGCTGTTTTGCACCTCCGCCCGACAAGGGCTTGAAGCCGACACACTGACAAAAACACCAACAAACGGCATGACCCTCGCCGCCGCAAATGTTGGCGAAGGTCAAGCGGAGCACAGAGTTATCATATGAAGCCAGAACTTGGCGTCTGCTATTACCCTGAACACTGGCCCGAAGAGAATTGGGCCAAAGACGCGTCACGCATGATCGAGACCGGCCTGACCTGGGTCAGGATCGGAGAATTTGCTTGGAGCCGGATGGAGCCCACTCCGGGCGATCTACAGTTTGGCTGGTTGGATCGCGCGATTGAAACCCTGGGCGCCGCGGGCTTGAAGATTGTGCTGGGCACACCGACGGCAACTCCGCCACGTTGGATGCTAGACAAGTATCCCGACATACTGGCCATGGACACCAATGGTGATCCGCGCAAATTTGGCTCGCGCCGGCACTATTGTTTTAGTCACGCAGGCTATATCAGCGAATGCACGCGGATCGCGCAGATTATAGGTCAACGTTATGGCCGTAACCCGCATATCGCGGCGTGGCAGATCGACAACGAATATGGCTGTCACGATACGACAATCAGCTACAGCGACGCCGCTTTGAAAGCGTTTCGCCGCTGGCTCGCGGATCGCTACAGCTCGATCGATGCACTGAACACAGCATGGGGCAATGTGTTCTGGTCGATGGAGTATAATAGCTTCGATCAGATCGAGTTGCCGAACCAAACCGTGACCGAGCCGAACCCAGCGCATGTCTTGGCGTTTCGCAGGTTCAGTTCGGATCAGGTGGTGGTGTTCAACAAAGCCCAGGTCGACGCGCTGCGCCCGCTGACGGATGCACCATTGTTGCACAATTATATGGGTCGCGTGCTGGAATTTGATCATTTCGATGTCGGGAATGATCTCGATATCGCCACATGGGACAGCTATCCGATTGGCTTTCTGTCGGATCGTCTGGAAGCGGATGAGGCGCACAAAACCGCGTTTCTGCAGCAGGGCGATCCCGATATGCAGGCCTTTCACCACGACCTCTACCGCGCTGTGGGTCATGGCCGCTGGTGGGTGATGGAGCAACAACCGGGTCCGGTAAATTGGGCCCCATACAACCCAGCCCCCCTGCCCGGTATGGTGCGCCTGTGGTCGCTTGAGGCCGTGGCACACGGAGCCGAAGTTATTAGCTACTTCCGCTGGCGACAAGCACCGTTCGGTCAGGAACAGATGCATGCTGGCCTGATGACCCCAAATGGCCACGACGCACCCGGATTGGCTGAGGCGCGCCAAACTGCCATTGATCTGGCTACACTGGGCGAGGTCCATCCGGCACGCGCGCCTGTAGCGATTGTGTTCGACTATGCGTCGGACTGGGCATGGTCCACGCAGCCTCAGGGTGCCGGATTCGACTATTTCAAGTTGGTGTTCTCAGCCTACCGCGCATTGCGACGAGCCGGATTGTCAGTGGACTTTCTTTCTCCGTCTATGGTCGGCGAAAAGCACTACAACCTGATCCTCGCACCGGGCGTAGCCGTGCTGGGCGATCTGGAACAGCGGCTGATACAGGGTTGTGATCTGGCCATTCTGGGTCCGCGTAGCGGAGCAATCACGGAAGACTTTCAAATCCCTCGCGAAGGGCGTCCCGGCCTTGACTATCTTGATACTCATGTCGACCTGATCGAAACGCTACCACCCAGCGTGGTCCGCACCGTCGACGGGGGTGGCAAGTCGGAACATTGGGTTGAACGTTTGTCGGGTGGAGCCAAGACCCTGCTAACATTCACCGATGGCACGCCAGCTCTCCATGGCGAAGCAGGGCTTTGGTATCTGGCCGGATTCCCGGATGAGGCGCTTTGGGAGCGGGTGATTACGATGGCTGCTCAGGACACCAATCTTGTGCTCCACCCAATGCTACCGGGACTACGACGGCGCGAGACGCAGTCGCATGAGGTATTGATCAATTACAATGCGCATCCGGTTTCGTGGAACGGCCTTCAGATCGAAGGTTGTGATGTCCTGTTTAGGAAAAACGGCTCATATCAACGTTAATATAGATACCGCTAACATAACCTGATAGAGGGCATGGCGCAGGACATGGCTCCAACAGGTTGCGACAATGAATTACACCCGTTCAGACTTTCCCGATGGCTTCCTATTTGGGGCGAATGCCCCTGCTGAAATGGCCACAGGGTTAGATATGTACCGCATCCCAATCCGTTGGATTGATATCCTGCCAGATGGTCGCACACTTGATACTGATGCGTTGGATCAGTGCGAACAGCGGATCGATCAAATTCTGTCTCTGAACCTCCGGCCATGTGTGGTGCTAGATCATTCAGAGTTACCCCCAGCACTGGAAGACATTGGCGGCTGGTGCAATCGAGAAATAGCCGCATATTTCTCGGCTTTCGCTGAAACAATCGTGGCGCGGATGGGCGATCGCCTATTCAAGGTCTCAACATCGTGCCTGAGGACAAAAAACCAAGGCAGCCCACGCATCGAAGCGCGCAGTCTGCACCATCAACTGCTTGCTCAAGGCGCTGCTCGTCAAGAAATGCGCAGCTATGGTTTGACCAACCTAGGCGCAGAGCTTGAACCAGTCTTGCTCGCTTCAATTCTGAACGCGAAGTACCCCGAGGTGCTGCTGGACCGAGTGGAGAATTACCTTCCCGACAACTGGTCAGATGATTTAGCGACCATCGCAGAACCGATTGACTGGCTCAGCGTGACAGTAAGTCAGGACGTCGATGTTGACACCGTGCTGAACATAATTCCTGAACACAAAAAGCCATTGCCGGTTTTCATCAATGTGGCTTCGAATGATGCTTCAGACCTGACCTATGGATTGGATGCGATACACATCGCTCTGAAACAGGGCAGCTTGATTCAAGGGGCTTTCTTTGAATGCGAGAGTAGCAGCACAGCCGATGCGCTTCAGCTACTCCTGAATGTTGGCAGCCAGCCTGCGCCATGGGTTCGCCCCAAAGGAGGGCTACACGCGCATTGGAACCTTGTTGCCGATATCGGTGGCACCAATACAAGACTTGGCGTCGTGACTGAGGGGGAACTGACTGATCTTCGCAAGCACCCCACCGGGACCGTCAGCGATCTGCAGGAGGCGCTTCATGAATTATGTGACGAAGTTGGCACCCAACCGCGCGCGGTTGTCGCCGCAGGTGCAGGACCTGTTAAGAATGGCACAATTCGTCTGACCAACGCCAATCTAGATCTCTCTGAGGGCGCTCTGGCCAAAGCCACAGGCGCGCACCACACCTATGTCATAAACGATTTCACAGCAGCTGCTTGGTCAGTTGCCGAAATTACCCAGAATGATGTCGAAGTTCTGCAGGGTGAGGCGTCACCGCCTCTAGGGACGCGCTTGGTCGTCGGGCCGGGGACAGGATTGGGTGTAGGCGCCCTGCTCTACTCCGAGGGTCATTTTCACACTGTGTCTGGCGAGGGGGGCCATATGGGTCTATCGCCGCGCCATCTGGATGAGGTCGAGGTTTTTAACGCCGCACGTCAGATCGTACCAGAGTGTTTCTTCAGTGATACGCTGGCCATCGAAGCCGAGATGTTTCTAAGCGGCACCGGGCTGCCGGTGCTTTATCAGGCGATTGGGATGACTGAAGGTCAGCACAATGTCGCCATGCGTTCAGCAAAAGACATTCTTCAGGATGCGCAAGACGGCTCTGATGCCTGCGCGGTAAAAGCCGCTCGTATGTTTACCGAACATCTGGGTGCACTTATGGGAGACCTTGCCGTCGCCCTGACGCCTACAGGTGGGGTGTTTCTAGTTGGAGGGGTGGCTGAAAAGAACCGTTGGTTGTTCGGCCAGGATTTTCTACGTGCATTCAACGCTGGCGGACGTTTCGATGATTTGCGTAAAGCGATGAACTTGTATGTTTCGGAACAGGATGAATTTGGCATTGTTGGCGCTAACAATTTCTGTAAGAATGCGCTCGCACGTTAAACTAACCACGCCTTTTCTGAACAACGAAGGACTGCAGGATGATCCTGTGCTGCGGAGAAGCTCTGATCGACATGATCGCAGAACCAACGGTTTCGGGTGCAAAGGGTTTTGTTCCTCACTCAGGCGGAGCCATCTTCAATACCGCGGTCGCGTTGGGGCGCTTGGGCGTCTCGACGGGTCTATTGACAGGTTTGTCAACGGATATGTTCGGGGAACAACTAATAGCCGCCCTACAAATCAGCCACGTCACAACTACACATGCTGTTCGCTCGGATCGTCCAACGACGCTGGCTTTTGTGCAGTTGAAAGACGGGCATGCCACCTACAGTTTTGTTGATGAGAATTCTGCTGGGCGAATGCTGAGGCCAGAAGATATGCCCGATAAACTACCGGGCATCTCGGCATTGTATTTTGGTGGGATCAGCTTGGCCTGCGAACCCTGCGCCGATGCCTACGCTGCCTTGCTTGAACGCCATGGCGCAGAGCGTGCGGTAATGCTGGACCCGAACATTCGCCCGGGGTTCATTAAGGATCAGACCCGATACCGGACCCGGCTGAACCACATGATAGCCAAGACTGACATAATTAAGGTATCAGACGAGGATCTTGATTGGATTATCCCCGGTCCCGAAAGCCATGCCGAGAAAGTCCCACTGCTGCTACAAGCAGGTCCTGCTGTCGTGATCGTGACCAAAGGGGGTGACGGTGCATCCGGCTATCTAGCGGATGGAACTGAGGTCTCGGTACCAGTTCAGAAGGTTAAAGTCGTCGATACCGTCGGTGCCGGAGATACATTCAATGCGGGCGTGCTGGCCGCACTAAGTTACGCGGGTCAATTAGATAAGCCATCCCTGCGCGCCTTGCCGTCAAACAGTTTACGTGACGCGCTGGAGTTTGGGGCAAAAGTTGCCGCGGTGACCGTTTCGCGCGCCGGCGCAAACCCACCCTGGGCGCAGGACCTCTGATTTTGGACAGACGCCGGAAGTGATGGAAAACATCTTGAGGTCACCCTTCAGCGAATATTATGCTCCTTCAAACGTAGTGAATTTGGCAGTTTGACTGCAACACGGTCAGGTCTTGCCCAAGCAGATAGCTATCTGCGGATCAACTCAATTCCTCTACGGATATCTTGGCGCTAGGTTTGAGGTGCACGAGATGAGACAGATTGTGGCCTGCAGGCACGCTGGCGACGCTGAGAACCCGATCGGCTGAAGTGACTGAGCATCAACCTGATCCAGTCAAGTATGATTGGTGCGACCTCACCCGTTAACCAATTGGTAAAGATTCTCTTCAGCCTTGAGATCAGACCATCCAGAAACCGTGCATCGGCGTCCGCCAATATCCCGGCACCGATACCGCAATACGCCATTATGTGCTTGCCACATTTTGCTCCCCTGAGAGCGCGCAGCTAGATCCTCACGCTATCTAACATCGGACTTTCTTTGGATATGGAAACAAAGAAGTGCTTTGCTGCCAACCAACACGAGGCAAGAGACCAGCTTCAAATAAAGAGCTGCCCCCAATATTATTCGGAGGCAGCTTAGTTGTTAAATCAGCAAAAGCTGACTTCGGTGATGAAGGTCAGCTCCGGCCTTTCCACGGAACCAGCCAGTTTTCAGCCTTGCGCATCAGGATATCGATGCCATAGCCAATGATGCCGATAAGCACGATGCCCATGATGACAATATCCGTCAGCTGGAATTTCGAGGCCGCGATGATCATCATACCAGCCCCTTTCTGTGCCGCGACAAGTTCGGCCGCCACAACAGTACCCCAGCATACACCCATGGCGACGCGTGCGCCGGTGAATATCTCGGGCAACGAGTTGGGTACAATCACATGGCGCATGATCTGCCACTTCGACGCCCCCAGCGAGTATGCCGCGTGGATTTTTGAGATGTTCACACCAGACACACCTGCACGTGCAGCAATAGTCATGATCCAAAGCGCCGCTAGGAACAACAGGACGATCTTGCCGGTCTCCCAGATGCCAAACCAGATGATGACCAACGGGATCAGCGCCAATGGCGGCACAGGGCGCATGAACTCTACGATTGGGTCAAACCAGCCCCGGAACCAGCCAGACAATCCCATGGCGTATCCGAGCGGAATGCCGATGAGCGCCCCGGCGACGAAGCCCGCGATAACCCGCAACAACGACCAACCAAGATGCTGCCAAAGCGAGAAGTTCTGATAGCCTTCGCTGGCGATCTCGAAGAAGCGCGCGACAACGGTCTCGGGTGCCGGCAACCAGATCGGGTTCATCTGCATACCCTGCGCCGGAGTGAAGCTGATCGCGCCTTTTCCGGTCAGTGATACTGTGCCATCGCCCACGCTAACAGAGCCATCCTCACCAATCGCCGTGCCATTGATGGCGATGATCTTCGCGCCATCTTTGCGCTTCACCTCATCATTTTTGTCGAACAAGATGGTCGAGGAACGACCGCTGGGCGCGACAAAGGCGACATCCTTGGCAAAGCCATCACCAGGCTCAACTTCAAAGTTCTCCGCCTCCTCTCCAAAAGGGGGAACTTTTACATAGATCGTGGCATCATCTGTGTTGCCGTTTGCGTCTTCGACTGTGTACGTAAACTGCAAATCCCCGACAAAGGGGCCAGGGACATGGATGGGCAGCAGTTTTGAACCGGTAAACGCGGCCCAAATCACAAAGATCACAAGGATCGATATAATCGATGCTGCCCGGTCTGCGCGTACAGCACTTTCGTCGCCAAACGTCACAGTTTTGAGGCTCGTAAAGTCCTGGCGGCTTTGCAAACCCCTGCGTAGCAGATGTACGATCAGAAATGCGCCGCCGAACAGGCCGATATAAAAAAGAAGTACCATCATGATGCTTGCTCCGTCCGGCCCATGATTTCCTCTTCCATTTCCCAAATCATCGAAAGGATTTCGTCGCGCGTTTCCGCAAAGCCCTCGGACTTTTTCACGTCACGAAGATCAGCGTTCACACCACGCTCGGCAAATGGCAGATTATATTCCTTGTGAATTCGTCCAGGGCGCGGGGCCATAACTATCAGCCGCTCACCCAGCAACAGGGCTTCTTCCACCGAGTGGGTGATCAGAATGATTGTCTTACCAGTTTCTTTCCATAGCTTCAGAACCAGGCCCTGCATTTTTTCACGGGTCAACGCGTCCAAAGCACCAAGCGGTTCATCCATCAGGATCACATCGGGCTCGTTTGCCAGGCATCGCGCCAGCGCGACGCGCTGCTGCATACCCCCAGACAATTCGTAAACAGCCTTTTCCTTGAAATCCTGTAAGCCGACCACCTCAAGCAAATGATCCGAGATCTTGTCTCGCTCAGCTTTGGGCATGCCCTTCATACGTGGCCCAAAATCCACATTCTCGCGTACGTTCATCCATTCGAACAACGCGCCTTTCTGGAACACCATTCCGCGCTCTGCATCCGGGCCTTTGACCAAATGCCCGTTCAGTTCGATGCGCCCTGAGGTCGGTGCAAGAAAGCCCGCAACAATGTTCAGCAAAGTTGTCTTGCCGCATCCTGATGGGCCAAGAACCGAGACCAGTTCACCTTCTTTCAGACTAAGCGATACGTCCTGGAGCGCCTGCACTGAAGTACCGTTAGGCAAGTCAAAACGCATGGACAGGTCTACGATGTCCAATTCAGGCATTCTGTTTCCTTCCTGCTGTTGCATCTGGGGACCGGCCCGCAACCGGACCAGTCCCCAGCGATCTGCATTATTTTAGTTGTCGAATGTTCGTCCCGATCTCAGTTTGAGGCTGAGCTCAGCGGATCTGCATTCACAGCACCTTCATAGGAATCCAGCGCGGAATCGATGCTACCCGCTGATACAAAGACGTTCGCGACGCCCTTCATAAAGTCTTGGGCACCACCACCTAGCCACTTGTCCGACAATTGCTCTTCGGCCGTCGGGAAACTGAATGTAGCGATCGTTGCTGCAGCATCGCTTGGATCCATACCTGCATCCTTGGCGATGACTGCCAACATATCATCCTTGTTGTCCCCAGCGGCCCATTGCGCATTGGCGTCTGCGGTCACTTTGAGAAACTTCGAGAGTAGTTCCGGTTCTTCTTCGATGAAGGAAGACGGAGCACTGGTCACATCGAAAACAAGAATGCCAAGCTCTTCCTTCTCAGCACCAGTCAGCAAGATATTGCCGTGCTCGGTCATGCGCCGCAGCGCACCACCCCAGCCGCACACCATGTCCAGGTTGCCTTGCGCAAAGGCGGCTGCCCCATCGGCAGGCGCCATATCGACAATTTCCAGCGAGCTTAGATCGACGCCAAAATGGTCCATCTGTGACAAGAAGCCATAATGCGCGGCGGTCCCAATCGGTACGCCAACCTTCTTGCCATTCAGCTCACCTGCATTTGTCTTGTCGATTTCAAGCGCTTCAGCGACGACACAATTGTCATTGTCCGAATAGCTTACCGCGACATCCACGGCCTGCAGATCCTGACCGGCAGACGTGGCTACGACAAAAGGCGGTACACCCTGGCTGACCGCGATCTGAACGTCGCCTGAAGCCATGGCGGCAGACATTGCAGTGCCCGTGTCGAAGGACACCCAATTGATCTTGACCCCCATCTCGTCTTCATAGGTCCCGTTTGCTTTCGCATACTGGAACGGCATCGGCCATTCCAAAAAGTACGCAACCGTTATTTCATCAAGCGCTGCGGCTTGTGAGGCGGTTACAGCGGCAATCCCGGCATAGGCCGTTGTAAGCAGATATTTTTTGATCATTTCGATTATTTTCTCCCTGCTGGTTCCGTCAGTTCGACCATTTCCGATGGTCGACTACGGATCAGTAAGAGAAACCATAGTCGGTAAGGCTCAATTTCGTAAATCAAAAAACATGTTGCGAAAAAACCGTAACTTTGTTTCGCTTTTGATAAATAGTTCTTTGGAAGGGCCTGCAGTGACCAAAAAATCACTTAGCCTCAGATGGCTTGAAATCTTTCAACTGGTCTCGAAATTGGGGTCGATCCAAAAGGTGTCTGTTGAAACCGGTTTGTCAATCAGCACGGTTTCAAATCATCTGCGCAGCCTTGAACGGGCTCTGGACGTGGAACTAGTGGATCACAGCCGCCGACCGATGGGATTAACGCCTGCTGGCACAGTGTTCTCCCGACATGTCCACGAAGGCCTGATGGCTCTGAAACGTGGAGAGGCTGAGCTGCGCTCGGGCAGCTGGCAGCATGCAACAGATTTGCGTTTGGGTTTGATAGATGATTTCGACAGCCGTGTTGCGCCCGATTTGTTTACTCTTCTTTCGGCTCGGCTGCCGCGATGCAGCTTTCGCCACTTTACGCGCCAAAGCCACGAGATCATCGACAAGCTTCAATCGCAGGGTTTGGATGCAGGTGTCGCAACCCGACCTTCCTACCACGTCGAGGGGCTGAAAGAGTTTCCCCTACTTCGTGATCCGTTCATCGTGATAATTCCACCCGCCTTCGATGGTCCGGTTGAAGACCTTGCCAACCCGGATAGTACTCTGCCGTTTCTTCGATACTCGCGGGATCTCGCCATCGGCAAGCTTATTGAGATGCAGCTTACGCGCAGCAAGATAATTTTGCCCAACCGTTTCGAACTTGAGTGCAATCAATCCATTATCGGGCTGGTCGCAGGAGGCAGTGGTTGGACCATCACAACCGCCGCCAGCTACTATCGTGCGCGTCGCTTCCACAAAAACACGCGGGCGATGCCTTTTCCCGGCAAAAGTTTTGCCCGCACCGTGTCGTTATTTACAACGGATGTATATCCGTCATCGACGACCCGGTTGATCCACAACGTATTGCAAAAGCTGATCCGTCAACACGTCACCGAACCTATGATATCGCGGTTCCAGTGGTTGGAAGATGATTTCCGAACAATCCCCACTCCGGCCGAATTGTAAACGCTTCGTCATACGAGCTTAGCCGACGGATGTTTCAGCACGGCAGACGTTGCAGCCGTCATGTACCCGCTAGGTTTCAGCCTCTTGCTCACGGGGGGGCAATTCTTCGATCAACCTTGTCTCAAGCAACTGACCGCTGGAGTAGAGGATCGGCGTCGAAATAGCGGCGATATGACTATTGAATTCACGAAGCGCCCGTAGGGTCTCGAGATGCACATCGCTGGTTTCGAAGCTTTCTGCCATGCCATTTTGCAAACGGCGGAAATGACGTTTTCTGCTGTCACGTTCGGCACGCTTGATCTCAGTCTTTTCCAAGTTCAGAAGCCGTGCACTTTCCAGATCTTCCGAAATAATGACGTTTGTCGCCAGTTTCAGATTGGCCAGTATTTTCTCGTGCATCTGTTGCACTTCCGACCATCCCTCTGGCGAAAACTGTTTTCCTGTTTCCCGCAATTCACCGGCCAGCACCGTCAGGCGCTTTGCCACCACGTCGCCTGCCGTTTCCAACCGGACTGCATATTCCAGCATATCGCGGGCTGCATCAGAGTTTTTCGAATCCATCTTGTCCGCAGGCAATGCTGCGACAAATGCCCGGATATCTGTCAAGCATTGGTTAACATCCTGATCTATAGCCTGAATTGCCTTGATCTGCTCGGGTTCACCAGATCGGTAGAGCCCCAGCAAGGGGCTGAACATCAACTGCACAAGATCAGCCATTCGAACCAGCTCGCGTTTGAGGGCCGAGATCGCCAGGGTTGGAGACCCCGCCACTTGTGGATCAAGGGCGCTTGCGGGCCGAGCGAGCGGGTTGGCTTCTACGACTGGTTTTTCATCCGGTAGCAGCCGCATGAACGGAGCCTGCAACATTCCGCAGAAGGGTAAAGACAAGATCAGGAGCGACGCATTGAACGCCAAATGCGCATTGACCAGCATCTGTCCCTGATAGTCGCTGCCGATCATCCCAGCGCGCAAAGCCAAGTTCGCGGCAAACAGGCATAGCACGGCCCAGACCCCGCGAAGCGCAAGATTTGCGTAAGGAATGCGCCGGGCACGTATATCCATCCCACGCGTCAACCAAACTGGTATGAGCGCACTGCCCAAATTTGCGCCTAGCACCAATGACAATCCGGCAGAAAACGGCAATGCACCTATCTGGACGAGCGTGACGCACATCAAAATGGCCGCAACTGAACTATGCATGACAAAGGCCAGCGCACCTCCGACAATGAATGCAGTCACATAATCGCGCACGAGATAGTCAGCGATTGCGGGCAAGAACGCGCTGTCCCGGATCGGGTCCATGGCTTCACGCAAAAACCGCAGAGAAATCAAAATAAAGGCGACACCCATCAGAATTCGACCGATTTGACGTGGCCGCTTTCGTTCGGTTTTGACAAATAACCAACCGCCGATGGCCAATAGTAGCGGTACGAGCCAGTCAAGACGGAATGACAGTATCTGAATCACAAGGGCGGAACCAAGGTCACCCCCCAAGACAATCGCCAGACCGGCCGGGAAAGCCAGATATCCGCCCGCCGCGAACCCTGAGGCCAGCAGCGCCACCGCAGCCGAGCTCTGTAGAACAACGGCCAAAAGCATCCCTGTCAGGCTGGAACCCATCATGCTGTTGTTTCGTGTCAGCACACGCTGGAACGAGGCGCCGTAACTCCGCTCAATCCCTGTTCGGACCATTCGAACCGCAAACAGCAAGAGCATTGTGGCTCCGGCCAGTTGAGTAAGAAATACTAGTATTGCCATGCGGTGCGGTCTTTCTGCTGCATCGGCCTGTTTAACGTCCAAATTCTATGAAATTCAAGCACAAACGAGGCAAACAATGGTGGCGATACGACATCTAGCGACTGGCGTCGAAGTACAAATGTATTTGGCAGGGCAGACCAATTGCAAGTCGCATTGCAGATTTTCAAATCAGCGTTTGGTATTTGAGAAACGGGTGCCAGATTTCGATAATTTGATATCAATGTTCGCATGAGCCGCTTAATTATTCGCAGGTATGCCTGTATCTATAGGATTTAAAATGCCGCGCCAATCTGCCCCCAAAGATCTTAGTCTCAAATGGTTGGAACTGTTTCAGATTTGTGCTCAAAAAGGATCGCTGCAAGCAGCGGCGAAAGAAACAGGTCTTACTGTCAGCACAGTGTCGCACCATCTGCGTAATCTCGAAGACCATCTGGGGGTTGAACTGTTCAATCACTCGCGCAGACCAATGGTTCTGACCCCAAAAGGAAAGGCTTTTCTACGAAACATTGACGATGCATTACAGTTGATCCGGATAGCAAAGGCTGAGGCGTCGGCAGGAAGCGTATCCGAAGCCAGCCATCTTCGATTGGGGACCATCGAAGATTTTGACAGCGACATTATACCGGAACTGGCCGTTTACCTGTCATCGAGCATGCCTGCCTGCAATTTCATGTATCACACAGATTCCAGCCATTCGATTATCGAGATGTTGCGAGATCGACAGTTGGACCTGGGAATATCCACCACACCCAGCGAAAGGTTACGTGATCTGCAAGATCGTCCGCTTCTAAGTGATCCATTTGTCATCATATTGCCCAGGGCCAACGAGGCGCCTTTGAGCGATATTGTCAAAGGCCGCACTAAACTTCCGTTCCTGAGGTTTTCCAGCAACCTTTACATCGCGCGTCAGATAGAAGCTCAACTACGGCGGATAGGGATATCAGCCTCTCACAGATTTGAATGCAGCAATAACCAGACGCTGATGTCGATGGTGTCAGCCGGTGCTGGTTGGACCATTACAACCCCACTGCTGTATTCGCGGGCGAAACGGTTTCAAGCCGACCTGCGTATGCACCCGTTTCCAAGTAAAAGCTTTGCGCGCACTCTGGCGCTGGTCACGACGCCAGATTGCTCCAGATCCGTTGTTGAATTGGTGGAAGATAAAACACGATCACTGATCAGCAACCGTATCATCGCTCCGCTGTGCGCAGAGATCCCTTGGCTGGCAGACAGTTTCAAATTGATTGAATAAAACCGACCCAAGCTCTTCAGAGATATTAGTTTGTTCCCGGATATGCCCATCCTGATCGACGGATAGGCAAGCGGTGAGAATGGCCTGCAAATCTCATACGCCCCTGGGTGCCCGCATTCGGGCCTTTAATGTTCCGTTCTCTGCCCATGCCATGGATCGCCCCGGTCTGCGAGCGAACGAAAGAGGCGATCTCGCCCTTTGGCGGTGGAAATGCGCTTCATGCCCTGCACCATATCGTTAGTGAAAAAGCCCATGTGATCCTCGGGGTGCATGAGGTTGAGCGATTCAACATAATGCTGGTCACTTATGTTGATCACATGCAGTTTATTGCGATATTTTGCTTTTTTATTTCCGATTTTGTGATCAAAAAGGTCGCAGCGCTTGTGATCTACACCGCAGATCGCGCTAATCCCAAAAAAAACGAGCCGGAGGGTGATGCCATGAAATCGCGTACCAAGGTTGTTGTCATTGGCGGCGGTATCGCTGGGTGTTCGACACTGTATCATCTGACCCAAGAGGGTTGGACTGACGTAGTACTGGTAGAACGCAACGAACTAACCAGCGGCACAACCTGGCATTCGGCTGCGCAGGTGACCAATTTTGGCATGAATCAGACTATGGTTGGACTGAAAACGCACTCGATCAATCTGTACAAGGAATTGGCCGAGGATCCAGACTACCCGATCAACTACCATCATGGCGACGGCGGTATCAGGCTAGCCAACACGCCGGAGCAGATGCAGGGGTATCGCCACTTTGCTTCCATGGCGCGCGGAATGGATGTGCATTTTGAGGTCATAGATGCCGAAGAATGCGCCCGCCGCCACCCGCTGATCTCGACTGATAACCTATTGGGTGGGCTGTGGGATCCGCTTGATGGCGACATCGATCCGGCACAGCTGTGCCAAGCTCTGGCACGCCGTGCGCGCAAAGCCGGGGCCGAGGTTTATCGCAACACTCCGGTCACCGGGCTGACGCAGCACAAGGACGATACGTGGACGGTTCACACCGAGCACGGCGATATTGATTGCGATATAGTGGTTAACGCTTGCGGCTATCGGGTCAACGAAGTGGGCGCGATGATGGGTGTACACCACCCCGTTGCCTCGATGGAGCATCAGTATTTCCTGACCGAAGAGATCGCGGCAATCCGCGAAGCAGGTCATCGCATGCCCCTGCTCCGCTGTCCGATCAGTGACTATTATTGCCGTCAGGAAAAGAACGGTTTGCTGGTCGGCTTCTATGAGCAGGATTGCAAAACCTGGGGCATGGACGGGATCGATCCGAATTTTGTCAACGCGTTGTGCCCTGACGATCTGGACCGCGTGACGGATGTGCTGGAGGGCGCTTTCGCACGCATGCCCGCACTGATGGAGGTCGGCATCCACACCGTGGTGAATGGTCCGATAACCTACACGATAGACGGCGCACCTTTGGTCGGGCCGATCCCCGGCAAGCGCAATGCTTTCTGCATCATCGGCCTGCGCGCAGGTCTGGGCGAAGGGGGTGGCCATGGCTGGCTGCTGGCCCAACAGATCGTTCAAGGCGAGGCCTGTTATGACACGTGGTGCCTTGATCCGCGCCGGTTTACCGGCCACACCAATGTGGAGCTGACCGCGTTGAAAGCAATCGAGGACTACCAAAATGAATTCCGCTTTCATTTTCCTCACGAACACCGGCCTGCCGGCCGCCCTGCCAAAACCACACCGCTGACCCCGATCTTCGCAGCAGAAGGGGCCGAATTTACAGTGGTCAACGGCTGGGAGCGGGTCGACTACATCAAGCCAGCGTCTGACTTTCACCCAACACTGAGTTTCAGTTTTGATGAGACGTTTGACGTCGTCGCAGCGGAAATCAGTAACCTTCAGGAAAATGTCGGACTGGCCGAAGTTAGCGGCTTCAACCGGCTGGAAATCACCGGATCCGATCGGCATGAGTTTCTGGATCGGATGATGTGCGGCGCGGTGACGAAACGCGACGGGCGGGTTGGCCTTGGTTATCTGCTGAACCACCACGGCATGATCAAAGCTGAGGCCACAATCGCCAACCTGCCCGCCAGCGATCGCGGCCCGGCGCGGGTCTGGTACGGCTCGGCGGCAGCCAGTGAGTATCACGACATGGACTGGTTACAGGTGCATCTGCGCGAAGGCGAAGATGTGCAAATCCGATCGCTCACCAATGATCAGACCATACTGGTGCTGGCCGGTCCCAAATCGCGCGACGTGCTGTCCGCTTGTGCCCGAGGAGACTGGTCGCGAGACGCCTTTCCCTGGCTGTCTGTGCGCGAGTGCTTTGTTGGGTTCGCGCCAGCAACAGTGTTGAATATCAGCTTCTCAGGGGAACTGGCCTACGAGATACATGTCCCGAACGCCTCGCTATATGCGGCCTATCTGGCGCTCAGAAAAGCGGGTGAGACACATGGCATGAAACTCTTTGGGGCACGCGCCGTAGAGTCCATGCGGATGGAGAAAGGGTTCTTGCACTGGAAAGCTGATTTGCTCACAGAATTTGATCCGTTCGAGACGGGTTTGGATCGGTTCGTGAAATTGACCAAGGGTGATTTCATTGGCCGAAACGCCTTGCAGAGACGCCTTGAGAACGGCCCGCAAAAGAAACTGGTAAGCCTGAAAATCGACACAGCTAAAGCGCCTGCACATGGTGGAGCCTCGCTGATGTCGGGCGACATGGTTGTTGGTACGATCACGTCAGGTGACTGGGGCCACCGAACTGGGCTAAACCTTGCCTATGGCTTTGTGAAACCAGAATTTTCCGAACCCGGCAGCCGAATGCAGCTTGACCTGTGTGGAGAAATGATCAGCGCCGAGGTGATAGCACTTTCCCCCTATGACCCAGACCTCTCACGCGTGCGTAGCTGATCCGGAAGCTACCCGCCGTTCCGATAGGCAGTTGGCGTCTGCCCGAATTGAGCCCGGAACGCACGCGTCATGGCACTGGGGTTTTCATACCCGCAGCGGCTGGCGATTTCGGCCACGGATTGCTGGGTCTCGACCGCAAGTTTGCGCGCCAGATTCAGACGCAGGCGACGATAGAGCGCCTGCGGTGTTACGCCCAGCTCGGCCAAAACCCGGGTTTCAATCTTCTTCTGAGAACACCCAAGCTGGCGAGCGATATCCTTTATCAATACCGGCGCATCTAACGTGCCCTGCATGACGCCCAGCACCCGATTCACAAGCCTGTCTTCGGATTTCATCCGTGGCGAAGCAGCGCTTGGTTCGCCACGGTTCATCAGAAGATGCGCGACCTCCATCGACAGCAATGGTCCATGGTCCGCAAGGATCAGCGCCGTGGCCAGATCATAAGCCGCCATAGCGCCGGAACAGGTGATCCGGTTGCGGTCGATCACAAAGCGCTCTTGCAGGGCATCAACGTCTGGAAATGCCTCTTCGAACCGCGATAATTCATCCCAGTGAATGGTTGCGCGATACCCGTTCAACAGACCTGCATCAGCAAGCAACCAACTTCCGGTATCCAGGCCAGCCAGCCGAGAATGTCGACTTGCCGCACGACGCAAAGCGCGCAACGTTTCGGAAACAGAATGCTCCAGATATCCATATGACGGCATGACGATCAGAGCATCGCCTATTGCAGCCCCGATGGCACCGTGAGGTGCCACCTGTAACCCACTGGAACTTTCCACAGGTGCACCGTCAGGCGAATAGAATTGCCAGGCATAGAGATGCTGCCCCGCCAAAGTGTTCGCGGCGCGCAGCGGCTCAACCATGTTGGCAAGGCACAGGTTCGAGAAACCATCGAACAGCAGGAAGTTGTAGGTCTGAGTCAATTTTTTCTAACTCTGCATGATAAGCTACGATTAGTGCATGTCATAGGCCCAGACAATGCCGTTTCATTCCCAATCAGGCATCAGGGGAACCGCGTTATGCAATTTGGCTTATCCGAAGAACAGGACATGATCGTCTCGACCGTGCGCAGTTTTGTCGAGAATGAGATCTATCCGCATGAGGCCGAGGTCGAACGGACCGGCCAAGTCCCGACCGAATTGGGCGAACAGATCAAGCGGAAGTGCATCGATCTTGGCTTTTATGCCTGCAACTTCCCTGAAGAAGTGGGCGGTGCAGGTCTGTCGCATCTCGACTTCACTCTGGTTGAGCGCGAACTGGGTCGCGGGTCCATGGCATTGACCCATTTCTTCGGTCGCCCGCAGAACATTCTGATGGCGTGTAATGACGAGCAGCGTGAACGCTATCTGTTGCCCGCTGTACGCGGTGAAAAAATGGACGCGCTGGCGATGACCGAACCCGACGCGGGTTCGGACGTCCGAGGCATGAAATGCCAGGCGGTTCGCGATGGCGACGATTGGGTCGTAAACGGTTCGAAACACTTCATATCAGGCGCAGAACATGCTGATTTCTTCATCGTGTTCATCGCAACAGGTGTGGATGAAACCCCGAAAGGCCCAAAAAAGCGTATCACCACCTTCCTTGTGGATCGGGGTACGCCGGGTTTTGAGGTGCGCGAGGGGTACAATTCGGTAAGCCACAAGGGCTACAAGAATTACATCCTGTACTTCGACAATTGCCGCCTGCCAGACGCACAGGTTTTGGGCGAGGTCGATGGCGGTTTCGCCGTGATGAACGAATGGCTTTACGCGACGCGCCTGACGGTCGCTGCCTTCTCAGTCGGGCGGGCGCGGCGCTGTTTTGATTACGCGCTGAATTACGCCGCTGAACGCAAGCAGTTTGGCCAACCAATCGGCAAGTTTCAGGGTGTTAGCTTCCAGATCGCCGACATGATCACCGAGATCGACGCCGCCGATTGGCTGACACTCTCAGCCGCATGGCGACTGGATCAGGACTTGCCCTCAAACCGCGAGATTGCGTCGGCCAAAGTCTACGCTTCGGAGATGCTGGCGCGGGTGACGGATACCACGCTGCAGATCTATGGCGGGATGGGGCTGATGGACGATTTCCCGATCGAACGGTTCTGGAGGGATGCGCGGGTCGAACGAATCTGGGACGGCACGAGCGAAATTCAACGCCACATCATCAGCCGTGATCTGCTGCGGCCTCTGGGTGCCTGAGGCGTAGATGAGCAAGGATATCTCTCGCCTTCTGCGTCCGAAATCCATAGCGGTCATCGGCGGTGGTGCGTGGTGCCAGCAGGTTATCCAGCAATCCCAACGTATGGGCTATGCCGGGGACATCTGGCCCGTTCACCCCAAGGCGGCTGGACTCGCAGGGCACAGAGCCTACGCGCGGCTTGAGGACCTGCGCTCCGCCCCGGATGCCGCCTTTGTCGGCATCAATCGACACGCCACGATTGAGGCGGTACAGATTTTGTCCGAAATGGGCAGCGGTGGTGCAGTTTGCTTTGCATCTGGATTCTCGGAAGCTGTGGCCGAGGATGACACGGGTGGAGACTTGCAATCAGAGTTGATCAAAGCGGCAGGTTCCATGCCCATTCTGGGGCCAAACTGTTATGGCTTTATCAACGCGTTGGACGGGGCGCTGTTATGGCCTGACCAACATGGAGCAGTTCCAGTTGAGCGCGGCGTCGCCATTCTGACCCAAAGCTCAAACATCTCGATCAACCTGACGATGCAGCGACGTGCCCTGCCGATTGCCTATATGGTGACCTGTGGAAACATGGCACAAACCAGCCAGGCAGAGATCGCTGCAGCGCTGATCGATGACCCGCGGGTCACTGCAGTAGGTCTGCATATCGAAGGCTTCAAGGATGTCCGCGAATGGGAAGCCCTTGCCGCCAAGGCTTTTGAGAAAAGCGTTCCCCTGATCGCGCTGAAGGTTGGTGCGTCTGAACAGGCGCAGGCAGCGACTGTGTCACATACCGCTTCACTGGCAGGCAGCGACGCGGGCGCGCAGGCTTTGCTGAACCGGTTGGGCATCCCACGACTACAGTCTCTCCCAGAGTTTTTAGAAACGCTGAAATTGCTGCACTGCTACGGACCGTTAACAGGAGCCAACATTGCATCGATCAGCTGTTCCGGAGGCGAGGCAAGCCTGATCGCGGATATGGCAGTTGGCACAGGCCTCAGCTTTCCCAAACTGAGCGAAGACAAAGAAACCCGATTGCGCGATGCGCTTGGTCCGATGGTCGCGCTGAACAATCCGCTCGACTATCACACGTATGTCTGGCGCGACGAAGCAGCAATGGCGAGGGCCTGGGCCGGGATGACCGGGGACGATATCGATCTGACCATCTCGATCGTCGACTATCCAACCACCGACTTGACGGATTGGGCTTGTGCAACGAACGCGGCACTCAAGGTGCGGGAAGAAACCGGCGCACGATTTGCTGTGGCGGCGACCTTGCCCGAGTTGCTGCCAGAGGATGTCGCGCAAACCTTGATGGCGGGTGAAGTGGTTCCGTTCATGGGCTTAAGTGAAACTCTCGCTGCTACTCGGGCCGCGGGTCAGATCAGTGCGCCTTCGCACGAACCAATCTGCTTGCCAGGCGACCTGGAAGCCAAACGAACTTTGACCGAAGCGGACGCCAAGCAGGCACTTGCAGGTCATGGCCTGCGTGTGCCCCAGAACCGTTCGGTTCGGAGCGCAGAAGAAGCCCAATGCGCGACACACGAGATGAGCGCGCCTTTCGCCGTCAAGGGCGTCGGACTTGCCCATAAGTCCGAACACGCCGCCGTGAGACTGGGAGTTCAGGCCTCTGACGTGCCGAAAGTTGCCGCAGAAATCGGAACCGACGAGATCCTGATCGAAGAGATGATCTCGGGAACCGTGGCCGAACTGCTGGTCGGCGTCGTGCGCGACCCCGCCCATGGGTTTGTTCTGACCCTCGGCGCGGGTGGTGTCCTGACCGAGATCTTGCGTGATACCGCTTCGCTGCTGATACCGACGACGCCCGATGATATTCGTGGCGCGCTCGACGCGCTAAAGATCGCCCCGCTTCTGGCCGGCTATCGCGGCCAACTAGCGGCTGATATGGATGAGATCATTGCCGCTGTTCTGGCCGTTCAGAACTATGTCGTGCACAATGCCGATACGCTCGGCGAGGTCGAAATCAACCCGCTTCTTTGCACGCCGACCCGCGCGGTTGCAGTGGATGCCCTAATCAGAAAGGCCTGAGATATGGACCCGATCAAGACCCGCCGCGAGGGCGCAATCCTTGAGGTTACTCTGGACCGCCCTAAGGCCAACGCCATCGATCTGGCCACCAGCCGCGTCATGGGGCAGGTCTTTGCTGAGTTTCGCGATGACCCCGAATTGCGCGTCGCCATTCTGACTGGTGCAGGCGAAAAGTTTTTTTGCCCCGGCTGGGACCTGAAAGCGGCCGCCGACGGCGACGCGGTGGATGGGGATTATGGTGTGGGTGGCTTTGGCGGGCTGCAAGAGTTGCGCGACCTCAACAAGCCAGTCATCGCCGCCGTCAATGGAATTGCCTGCGGGGGTGGGTTGGAACTTGCGATTTCAGCCGACATGATTCTGGCCGCAGATCACGCTACCTTTGCCTTGCCTGAAATCAGGTCTGGCACCGTCGCGGATGCCGCCAGCGTCAAACTGCCTAAACGCATCCCCTATCACATCGCAATGGAATTGCTTCTGACAGGTCGCTGGTTCGATGCCGAAGAAGGCCACCGCTGGGGATTGGTCAATGAGATTTTGCCTTCCGATCAGCTCATGGATCGCGCTTGGGAGCTTGCGCGCCTGCTCGCCTCGGGTCCACCACTTGTCTATGCAGCGATCAAAGAAGTTGTGCGCGAAGCCGAAGACAGCAAGTTTCAGGATGCGATGAACCGCATCACCAAACGGCAGTTGCGTACGGTAGATGTACTTTATTCCAGTGAAGATCAGCTTGAAGGCGCAAGGGCCTTCGCTGAGAAGCGCGACCCGGTCTGGAAAGGGAAATAACAAACCCATTCGTTTTCTAACTACGTAAATGAATCCGAGAAGAACAGCCCTTGATCACACAGGTCGAGCTAGTTCATCAAAGTCAGCTCAATTTTTGAGTAGATCATACTTTACACGCCTGAAAATCAGGTCACAAATTGCTTTATGCATATATTTGGGATCAACGTGACCTGATGCAGGACAAAAAATCAGAGACTGAACTAGAGATCGGTCGCACTCTGCAAAGACTGCGGCAAGAGCGAAACCTGACCGTCACAGAACTGGCAACTCTGGCAAACCTGTCGACGGCGATGATCAGCAGAATCGAGAACGGCCACGTTTCGCCTTCTCTTGGCACATTGCAGGCTTTGGCCGATGCCTTGTCGGTATCTCTGATGGCGTTGTTCAGCCATTCCGAGCACACGGCAGACGTTCACCATGTTCCCGCAGGCACAGGGTTGCCGTCACGGCGGATTACGCATGACCACGCACATGACTACCTGACACTGGGTAAGCACAGCGGGCCGGGCGGGTCCTTTCAATCCGCGCGCATCCGTATTTCTAAGCAAGACCAAAACACCTTGCCCAAATACCAACACGAGGGACATGTATTCATATACATGATCAATGGGCGTGCCCGGTATATTTGCGGTGCCGAAGAATTTCTTATGGCAACAGGTGACACGCTTAGCTTTGACGCCAAACTACCACACGGAGTACACGAAATCCTATCGGACGAGATAGAGTTCATTACCGTTTCAACCCGGCCACAGTAATGACCATCTGCTGGCGTCACCGCGCCTGAACCCTTGCCTAAGTGACCCGGGAGTGAAAAGACCTAGAGAATGAAAATTACCTTTCGACAGGTCGATGCATTTCGATCCGTGGTATCGACCGGATCTGTAACAGAAGCCGCGACAATGCTGGGCATTTCGCAACCTGCAGTTAGTCGGCTAATCGCAGATCTTGAGGCTGAAGTCGGATTTGCTCTGTTTCAACGCTCAGGAAGGGTCCTGGTTCCAACAGACGAAGCGCGGCTGCTTGTACAGGAAGTGCGCCAAGCCGTCAGCGGTATGGAACACATCAAGCAGGCGGCGACAGCGATCGGCAGTTTTGGACACGCGCGGCTAAGCCTGGTGACCACCCCAGCCTTCGCAACGCAACTGGCCCCTGATCTGATCAGATTATTCGCATTGGCCTGCCCCGAGGCTATGGCGCGGTTGGAATTTGAGGCCAATGACGATTCAGTGGAATGGCTGGTATCGCAGAGTTTTGATTTTGGGATTACGTCCAGCGTCCCGTCTAACCCATCTTTTAACAGCCTGATGCTGTCGGATGACGATGTATACTGCGTTTTGCCCAAGGGCCACCGGCTAGAAGACAAATCCGTCATTCACGCACGAGATTTGGCGGATGAGAGTTTTATATCCTACATGGGGTCATCCCGCTTCCGGTTCGAGGTCGACCGCTTTTTCGATGCCAAATCGATTTCGCGTAGCCTAAAATATGAAACTCGAACTACGGATGGCGTCTGTCGTCTTGTCGCGCGAGGGCTTGGAGTGTCGATTGTTGGAATGTCCAAAGGCCTTTCCGAAACCGTTCCAGGATGCGCTGTACTGCCGTTTGCTGCACCACTAAATTTTCAAACAGTGCTTTTCTGGTCCAACAACAGACCACTATCCGCTGTTGCAAATATCTTTCTCGAAATAGCGAAGGACACGCTTAGCTCCGATTGAGCGCATCCCGAAAGCTTTGTCGCGCCTTTGCGCTGTGAATATAGTCATAGTCACGTGGATAGGATTTGCCCGGCTGAATCTCCATCGAAACAAACTGAGGGCCCGGCGTATTCAGAATATATGGTAACGCGTCTGCAAACAGTTTCAGCTCGCGAAAACCCTGTGACCCGGCATATCCGGCTGAACGCGCAAACCCAACGAAATCTACCCGATCAGCGCCGGGCAGCGGATGCGCACCATTCACCTCATACACCCGGTTGGCCGCCACGAAGTGATACAAATTGGTTACGCCTGAGTTTGCTATCGTGACCAGAGAACCCAGATTCAACAACAGGCTGCCATCCCCATCCAAAACAATCACGCGCCTGTCTGGATTGGCCAACGCCAAACCTAAACCGTGTGAACTGGCCTGACCCATTGCTCCGACCGCTACATAGTTCAAGTCACGAGGATTGAGTTGCAGCCAATCAAAGCAGCTTTGATATACGGCCACAACGATATCCCGTTCATTCACATGGGGTATCAACGCAGCAAGCGCATCATCACGGTCAATGATCATGTTGCCTCCGGGCTCCGTCCAATCAGGAATACATGGGGGCACGACGCGTTGTATGCCTCATCGACGGCTTGCGGAATATGATCAATATCTTCAGGCTCTTCGATTAGTGAGTGCGATATTTCCATCGCATCCAGCACCGGTTGGATAATCCGCACCCCGTATGAAGCTGATTGGTCGGGTTGCACATCGGGCTCTTTTCCCTGCAATCCGACCATCATGACGATGGGCAACTCATAGTCCATGCCAATTGCCCGAATGGCGTTCAGAGAATCCATCAACCCGGTTTGCTGCATCATCAATAACGCCCGAGTGCCGTTGTATGACATCGCCCCACAGATGCTAACACCCTCATCTTCTTTACAGATGCGGGTCAGGCGAAAATCGGGATCTTTCGAAATCGGCCAAAGTAAACCGTCACTTGTGACGATATCCGGCAGGGCAACAATTTCCCGAATATCCGATTGCTTTATGCAGGCGATGATGCCAGCACCCGACGGAAAGGCAATATCCCGAGCACTTGCGGCAGGTTGAAGTGATCCACCCATTAGCCCGCCCCATTCAAAAATTCAGCTATACCATCTCGCACAGCTTGCAGTTCATGGGACCGCCCAATGGTTATGCGAATATAATCCTTGTAGGCAGCCGAGGCCAAACGCCGTACTGCAATACCATTCTGGCGCAAGAAGAGGTCGACCCCTTCGGCAGATTTCACCGGATCTGGAAAATGGACCAAAAGAAAATTGGTCTGACTTGACACTATCGTGAGACCCAGCGATTGCATTTCCGAGGAAAGCCACTGGCGCCCACGCTGATTGGCATCAAACACAAAGCGTGTGTGTGCCTGATCTTCAAGCGCTGCAATCGCTGCAACCGCCGAAGGCGAAGCAACGGGAAAGGTCAAGGCAATACGCCGAATACTATCCAGGATATCCGGAGGGCCAAACACCCATCCTACCCGCGCTCCGGCCAAGCCGTAGATCTTAGAAAATGTCCGGCACATAACAACGTTGCTGGCCTCTTCCACCAGCTTGTGCGCTGGTTCATAGTCTTCGGCGTCGACATATTCTTCGTATGCCGCATCAATCACCAGCAACACGTCCTTGGGCAACGCAGCGTGTAACCGCCTAACTTCCGATCCGTTCAAATAGGTTCCAGCGGGGTTTTCCGGGTTCGCAAGATATACAATCCGCGTTCGATTGGTCACGGCATCAATCATTCGGTCAACCGAAGGCTTGAAGCCGTCATCAGCGACTGAAATTACATCGGCATCATTTGCATAAACGTAGTTTGGAACCTTTAGATATCCGTTTGCGCTTCGGATCAGCTCGGTGCCCGGCCCCAAATAGGCTCTGGCCAATCGAGCCAACAAATCATCCGAACCTTGTCCCGTTGTTATCCATGTTTCGTCCAGATCGAAATGCCGCGCGATAGCAGGCGCAAGAACACGATCAGGGTTCTCTAGGTAGCGCTCAATATCGCTCATGGCGGCGCGCGCCGCCGCACGCGCATTGGGACTCGGTCCAAAAACACTTTCGTTGGAATTCAATAGCACGGTCGCAGGTTGCCCGGCTTCTATCGGCGCACCCACCATATGTGGCTTGATGTTTTCGATTCCAGATTTTGCCAGAACTATGGTCATATTGCTTCCTCGAAACGGATCAATCACGCTGCTCAACTAATATATCACACATATTTATTCATATGCCAATTCACTTGCAAATACATTATGGTATATGGGGGAGCATATTGAACAAAGGACCTGCCATGGCAGAGGCGAAACAAACGCAACCCAGCAGAGTGCATGCAACCATTAATCTGGATTCTCCGGGCAAACAGACCGGGGATTTAATGCTGAAGTGGTCAGACAACACCGTGCCACTGGGATATCACCCCATTGCGATCGCCAGTCTTCGCGGATCTGACGGCCCGACGGTTCTGCTGCTAGGTGGAACTCATGGTGATGAATTCGAAGGCCCCGCTGCAATATTGCGGCTAGCCGAGCGGCTGGACCCCTCACAGATTGCCGGGCAGATCATCACGATACCAGCCCTGAACGCTCCGGCAGTCGCCAGCTCCTCACGCGTATCTCCGCTGGACGGACAAAACTTGAACCGCGCCTTTCCCGGTGACCCCGACGGCGGGCCAACGGCGATGTTGGCGCACTATATGGAAACAGTGCTGCTGCCACGTGTTGATGCGGTAATCGACCTGCATTCGGGCGGCAAGGCTTCGGTCTTTACACCTTGCGCACTGGCGTCGCGCTGTGCTGACCCCAAGCTGACCAAAGCGAACCTTGATCTGGCCAGCGCGTTCGGATTGCCGCTGATCTGGGTATTGGGCGCACATAATGACAATCGTTCAGTCAACGCAGCAGCAGAGCGCGCAGGTGTTCCTATGATCGCAACCGAGTTAGGCGGTGGCGGCAATATTACACCCGAAATTGTAGATGCCGCAGAAACAGGTTTGATGCGCTGCCTAACCGAACTCGGGCTTCTAGAAGGCAGCTCTGGTATTGGAACACCCCCGCGGCAGGTTGAGATCGCATCCCCGCATGACTCACTCTATGCCCCCGAAAATGGCTTATTCGACCGATATGTTTGTGCTGGGCAAGCAGTTCAGGCGGGTGATTTGGCGGGGCATCTGCGTTTTCCCGATAATCCTGGCCGACCCGCTCTGAAACTAAATTTTCCCAACAGCGGATTTGTGCTCGCGCATGGCAATCGCGGGATGGTGTGTCGGGGCGACCTGCTGGCGCTGGTAGCTCAGAACGCATCGAAAGGAGACTGAATGCGATCCTACACTCCATTCATTTCAGGTAAGTTCATAGATTGGCAAGGGGACACCATACCCAGTATCAATCCTGCAACCGGGCAGGTCTGGAGCCATATCGCCAAGTGCGACACAACTGAGGCAGATGTAGCGATACGAGATGCGGACCTCGCCTTTCGCGCAGGGCCGTGGGCCCAGCTTGATCCTTCAGGGCGCGCCGACATGCTTGATACTATGGCTGATATGCTTGAGGAGCGTTGGGAAGAACTTGTTGAGCCGGAGATTCTGGATAATGGCAAGCGCATTACCGAGGTACGTGGTCAATTTTCTGGATTGCATACCTGGTATCGTCATTTTGCTGCCGAAGCGCGCAAACTAGCCCCTGTTCCGCAGAGTAATTCCACGCTTGGGGTCACAAGCGAAGGACACTGGTCGCCCTACGGTGTGGTGGTCGCAATTACACCATGGAACTCGCCCCTGATGATCCTGGCATGGAAGCTGGCTCCGGCTCTGGCCGCGGGAAACACGGTTGTGGTCAAACCGTCGGAAATGGCGTCAGCCTCAACCCTGGAATTCGCCCGACTTGTTTGCGAGGCGGGTCTTCCACCGGGTGTGTTGAACGTGGTGACGGGATGGGGCCACGAAGTTGGCGAGGCACTTGTTCGGCATCCGTTGACACGCAAAGTAAGTTTCACCGGCTCAGATATCGGTGGCCGCAAGGTCGCTCAGGCTGCCGCGGGTCAAGTCGTGCCCACAACGCTCGAGCTGGGCGGCAAGTCGCCTCAGGTTGTGTTCGCCGATTGTGATCTGGATTCGGCGATCAACGGAGTGATGTCAGGCATTTTCCTGTCAAATGGCCAGACTTGTGTCGCGGGTTCTAGGCTAATTGTCGAAGCTCGGATCAAAGACGCAATGATCTCGCGACTGCTGGAACGATCCCGTTCACTGAAACCAGGCGACCCATTTGACGCGAACACTCAGATTGCACCGCTCGCCAATGAGCCGCATCTGAGAAAGGTTACTGCGATGATCGAACAAGCAAAGGCAGACGGCGCCAATTGCCTGCTGGACGGCACCCAAGCAGTGAAAGGGATTGGCGGCTACTATGTCGGGCCAACGATCTTTGATCAGGTCTCTCCGGACATGCAGATCTGGCGAGAAGAGGTTTTCGGCCCTGTGCTTTCAATCACCACATTTGAATCCGAGGACGAAGCCATCGCGCTCGCTAATGACAGCGACTATGGACTGTCCGCCGGGGTTTGGACCACGGATGCAGCGAAAGCCGCCCGAGTTGCCGAAGCGATATGTGCGGGCACCGTTTACATCAACCACTACCGCAGCGTTGATCCAGGTAGCCCGATCGGTGGCGTCAAACTGTCGGGATATGGGCGGGAACTGGGGCCGGGCGCAATCACCGATTTCCTGCAGGTCAAGTCAATCTGGACCGGAACAACACCTGTCTCCAACCCGTTCCTTTAATTGTGTTGGCCGAAAAATTGGCAGGACGCAGAATTGCGAAGAAATAATTAATTGACATATGGATGGCACTATCAATAAAAAAATATGATGTATTAGAGAGCGCTAGATTTGCAGAGCATTCGCGCACTGCAGCGTCCAGCCATATCCGGCATGAGACATCGGCAGGTCATTCCCGAGTGGGAGTTCGAGACATGCAGAAGCCAATCGCTGGGTGCGTAAGCCACGACGACTGGAAGGCCAAAAATGAACACCCCATCTGACAACAGCCCATTCACGGTTCCAAAAGGGGATTTTCGCGGTCACGATCAGCAAGGTGTCTGGTCAGAAAACTACGACCCGGAATTGACCGAGGTTGGTCCGGGAACACCCTGCGGCGAGTATCTGCGCCGGTTTTGGATGCCCGTCGCCATGACTGATCAAATTGGAGATCTTCCTTATCGCCTCCGAATTCTGGGCGAGGATCTGATCCTGTTTCGCGAAAAGAAAAATGGCAGGCTGGGATGCACCCATCTGCATTGCTGCCACCGAAACATGAGCCTGGAATTCGGCATCGTGGAAGAAGGCGGCATTCGCTGCTCTTACCATGGCTGGAAGTATGGTTTGGATGGGACAGTTCTGGAAACACCATGCGAACCCCCTGCGTCTCAGGTCAAGAAAAAGGCCTGTCTCGGGGCGTACCCGATCATCGAATACAAAGGGTTGGCTTTTGCCTATATGGGTCCGGCAGATAAGACACCGCCTTTCCCGGTTATGGATACTTTCGATGATGAAGGTGATGAACTGGTACCGTATCTCATCAAGTCACCTTGCAACTGGCTACAGGTGATGGAGAACGCGTGGGACCCGTTTCATGTGGTCTATCTGCACACCAAGGCTGCGCGGGTGCAGTTCCACGAAGCATTCGCGCATATGCCGATGATTGAGTTTCACGATAGTCAGACCGGCGATTTCTATACCAATGTGCGTCGGGATGGTGATTTCATCTGGGTGCGAGTACATGACCACATGTTGCCATCGTTCACTCAGAATGGCGGGCATTTCCCAATTCCGGATCGATCAAGGTACTTTGGACGCGGTGGGCTGTCACGATGGATCACTCCGATTGATGACACCAACACCATGGTCATCGCCTGGCGTCACTTTCGGGAAGAGCGGTTCAACGACGACCCGCGCGGCATGACCAATCGGGACGAAGTGGGCTTTGGCAAAACCGATTTCTACGGCCAGGGTCCGGATCGCCCCTATGAAATGCGGCAACGCGATCCCGGTGATTATGATGCTTGGGTCAGCCAGGGCCCGATCAACATCCATGCCCGAGAGAACCTGTCATTCACAGATCGGGGCGTGGCCAAGGCGCGCCGGATGTTGCGCAACGCAATCCGGGCCCTGGGAAATGGAACTCCACCTGCACAGCCAACTGACAATTTCAAGGGTATAATCCCGACTTATGCCGGGGATACCGTGTTGAAAATCCCGTTGCAGGAAGGTCGTGATGATGGCGCCCTGCAGAAAGAAGTCTCGTTCAAGGTTGCTGATATTCTGAAGTCCGGCGATCATCTGCAGGGGTTCGAGCGCCGCACTTTCATCGAAAACGCTTTGAAAGAATACGAGGCAAGCTGGTCATGAGCACTCGAATCCCTCACAACCCCGGCCGGGTTGATTGGTCGGGCGAGAACCCGGGCATCTATCTGAAACAGCAGCCCGATCAGGCCCATTACGATACGCTGGCGTTGTTCTTTCGCGTTGTTCTGTCGCCATATGGGCGTGGTCATGCAGCAATTGTATTGGGCGCTCCGGACGAGGCCAGCGGCTGGCCGAAAGTCCCAAACCTGATCATGACCGACAACCAGCGTATGATGCGTTGGATCGTTGAAGGCTGGGTATCCAAGATGCCAACATTTGTTGGCAAACCGGGCTTGCAGGCCATGACCTGGCTGGATTGTGACAGCGTTGAAAAGCGGCCCGGCGACCTCAAGACACGCTATTCCGAGACCTTGCGTGGTTCGGGTGTGACATTGGACATGATCTGGCAGGATATGGGGCCACCGCTGCCGGTGGAAGTCACACGCGAAAACTCGGCGACCAAAGAACACGAGATGTATTCCGTATTTCTTGAGGCCAAACAGGCTCAGGTCAGGATCAACGGCACCGCCCTGCGCGGTCAGGTGGCAGATCGCCAATTCTTTGGACGCACGATGAGCACGGCCTTTCTGGCCTTCTCGGAAACCTGGGTTACCCCTGCGGAGGACACCTGATGCCCCTGAACGAGCCCATCACCCCCGGCGTTGTTGACTGGACAGGCGAAAACCCGGGCATACTGCTTAAAGACGAGAATGGCAATTTTAGCGCCATGGCGCTATTCTTTCGGGTGGCTTGGTCTCCGGTCGGTCAGGGGCAGGTGCTGTTGCTTCTGGGATCGCCTGATCAGGTTGAGGGTCCACCGAATGCCCCAAATGTCATCCTCAGCGACAATCCCGAACTAACCGCGTTCCTGAAAAAGAACTTTATCAGTAAACTGGCTGCCTTTGCCAATGCGCCTTCGTTCGCAACCCTGCCTGAAATTGGGGCACATGCCGTGCGCAGTTCGGGCGACCCGATGAGCCATCGGTATACCGAAACAATTGCAGGCGGCCCTTTGACGGTTGAGCTGGTTTGGGAAGGCTTCGAAGCACCTCGTGCATTGGAACTGTCCCCGCATGAGGTCGCATCGGGTGAGCAAAACATGTTCTCGCTACTGGTTCCTGCCCATGCGGCCCAGATCATCGTCAATGGCCACGTGTTGCCGGGCAAGTTGGGTACGCGCGTGCAGGCCGGGTACGAGACCACAACCGCATTTCTCTATTTCTCGGAAACTTGGATCATTCCTCCGGAGGGATCATGACCCTGCACTCGTCGGACCAGTTGGCCTTTGATCGGGCGATGGTCACGCAACCGGTCTGGAATCGATTCAACACCGCAGCTGACGCGCTTGACCTGCCAGAAAATGTACTGTTGCACGCAGGTCCAGCCTTTTCGCGCCCCACAGATATCACCGCTCCGATCCTCAATTCAGCTTGTGTTGCTGCAGTTTGGGAAGGTCTGTCCCGCGACTTTGATCAGGCCGAAGCGATGATCATGGCAGGTGAGATCGCGTTACGCCCGGCACAGGATCACGACGTCGTCACACCGCTGGCAGCCGTGGTGTCCGCCTCCATGCCGTTGCATTCGGTCTACGACGCATGGCGCGGTCAGACACGGGTTTTCTCCCCCATCAATGGAGGTGCACGCCCATCGCTGCGATTGGGTCTGCGCTCGGACGCTGTCCTCAAACATATCCGCTGGCTGAACACGCGCTTTCTGGATGTGCTGCAAAACGGTCTGGCCGAAGGGATTGCGTTGGTTCCATTGGCGGTTACGGGGTTGGTAGGTGGCGATGATTGCCACGGGCGCACACCCGTCGCAACAGAAGCGTTGGTTGAGGAACTTAAGGATCGCACATCCGATGGCATCAATGACGAAGATGTTCTGGAGTTCATGGCGAACTCTCCTTCGCTGTTCCTGAACCTCTGGATGGCGGCGACCAAGCTAATGATGAAGCTTGCCGAAGGTGTCGAAGGCTCCAGTTTTGTGACGGCAGCAGGTGGAAATGGGCGAGAGGTCGGCATTCAGATCTCGGGCCTGCCGGGACAGTGGTTTACGGTTCCCGCAGCACCGCCCAGGGGTCGCTTCGATACCGACTTACCCGAAGACCGCGCCCTGGGCGCCATCGGAGACAGCGCCGTGGTCGAGGCCTTTGGCCTTGGTGCCATGGCCATCGAACTTAGCCCCGAGCAGAAAAAGGTTCTCGGCGCATACCTACCTGACAATTCCAACGCACGGATGACAGGTCTGTCAGCAGGTTCTCATCCCTATTTTCGATCACTGGATATTCGGCTTGGCTCAACCGCGCGCGGAGCGGTGGCGCAAGGTTCTGGTCCAGCAGTTGGGCTTGGCATACTTGATAGGTTGGGTCAGGCCGGTCGGTTGGGTGGTGGCATCTATGACATGCCGGTCGATCCATTTTCAGCTGCGGTGAAAGTACTCAAGGCATGAGTGATTTATGTCGCCGCAGCGCGCACGACCTGGCCCGACTGATCCGGATAAGAGAAGTCAAGCCATCGGAGGTCATGCAGGCACATCTCGAACGGATCGCACTTCGCGAACCTGTGCTCGGGGCATTTGAGTACCTTGATGCAGATCGCGCCATGGATCGGGCACTGGCTGCCGATAATCGGCAATCAGACGGGCCGCTCCATGGTGTCCCATTCGTAATCAAGGATATCATCGATACCGATGACATGCCGACCGGTTGGGGCAGTGACCTGTATTCTAATCGACAACCGGTAATGAACGCGGCCTGCGTTCAAATGCTTCTCGATGTGGGCGCCATTCCTATCGGCAAGACAGTTACGACCGAGTTCGCCTATTTCCGGCCCGGAAAAACAGCGAACCCGCACAATCCAGGCCATACTCCGGGCGGCTCATCCTCGGGTTCTGCAGCAGCAGTTGCTGATTTCATGGCTCCGCTGGCTTTTGGATCACAGACGGCGGCATCATTGATCCGACCGGCTGCATATTGCGGAGTTTATGGATTTCGCCCTACGATCCATGGCTACCCGCTTTCCGGTGTGATGGGGTTGTCACCAAGCCTTGATACGCTTGGGGTACTCGCCCGTCATCCATATGATCTTGCACTTACCGATGCGGTTCTACGCGGCATCGAGCCGCCTCAACCAGCGCGTTTTGATGACAGTTTGCCGCGGATCAGCCTGATGCGCGGACCACACTGGATGGATGGCTCGATTGAGATGCGTGACACCTGCACCCGTGCTATGTCCGCCATTGCAGTCGCAGGATCGGAAGCTGGTGAAATTGCCCATCCTGCAATCCTTGCTGACCTAACAGCGGCACATCATACCATTATGGCCTACGAGGCCGCACGACTACGCCTTGATGAATTTGAAAAAGGATTGCCAGCGATCAGTCCTCAATTTCACGCGCTGACCGAAGCCGGGTTAAAGATCAGCGAGGTGGATTACCAGCATGCTCTGATCCTCCGTGATCGTGCTGGATTAGTATTGGAACAGATTTTTGGGGATACCGATGCCCTTCTGGTGCCATCTGCGCCAGGTCCGGCCCCGGTGGGCCTGGAAGCGACCGGAGATCCCTTGTTCTCGCGCATGTGGAACCTTTTGCAGGTTCCTTCAATAGCTATCCCATTTGGGACCGACCAAAATGGATTGCCACTAGGGATACAGCTTGTTGCGCCAAAGGGCTGTGACGCCCGGCTACTGGATATTGCGCAATGGGTCAGTAACATCCTAAACCCATTGGGTTGAATTTTTCGGTTCGTCTAACCGATTAACGGCAACAATATCGCCAACGAAATTGGTATACTAACGGCTGCTATCAAGGTCTGAAGCGTGACGATTGCGGCCATCAAAGGCGCGTCCCCGCCTAGTTGCTTGGACAAAGTGTACGATGAAGCCCCCGTAGGCACCACGGAATAGACCACGGCAATCTGCAAAACATCCTGAGGTAACCCGACAAGTATTCCGATACATAGCGCAGCAACCGGAAACACCATCATCTTGCCGACAATAGCCAGCATTAGAGGGAGCGCACTCGCCGCCATCGCCCGGACACGCAGGTTTGCGCCAACAGCCAGCAGAGTAATGGGCAATGCGCCCGCCCCAAGAATGTCAGCCACCTCGTGGACAACAGGAATGCGGTCACCGATCATCTGGTTGGCCCCAATCGCCAATAGGATCGAGATGACATAGGGATTTCGCCCAAGCTCACGCAGGATAGCGACTGGCAATCGGGTCGCAGAATCCTGTTTCAATGCCCCCACCATCATGACCACCATGACGATGTTGGTGATAGGCACCAATATGGCTGTCGCCAGAATAGCGATGTCAAACCCCACTGGACCGTAAAGATTGGCTGCAAGCGCAAGGCCTATGAATGAGTTATGTCGCGCACTTCCCTGCAAGATCGACGTCGCCTGCGGTGCCGCATATCCCATCAGACGGGCACTGATGACTGCAAATACCAGCGCCGCCAAAAACCCACCCAATATGGTCATCGAATAAAGGCCAAGCGCAGATTTATCTAACGGCGATAACGAGATCTTCGTGAATAACAGGCAGGGCATCAAAACCCAATAAACCAGCTTGTCATTCAGGTTCCAGAAATCGGTGCTGGGAATTCCACCTTTACGAAGGGCCAGACCCAACGCAATAATCAAAAAGATCGGTAATATCGAAGTCAGAATTGTAAGCATCTCAAATCAATAATAAATCTGGGCTGCACTTCGACATACTGTCATACAGTGATATTCTACACAACTCGACCGCCACCCATTCAAGCGCTTTCGTCCGTGTCTTCGTCGATCACAGCCATTGCATCAATTTCAATCAACAGTGAAGGGTCGGCCAAGCCTTGCACGACAACCCCGGTCGAACAGTGATGCACGCCCTCGAACCAGCGGTTGATCGCCTCGTAAACGGCGGGCCGGTAGGAAATATCAGTGACATAGACCGTCAGCTTGCAAACATCGGCAAGGCTGCCTCCGGCCTCTTCCATCCAGCGTTGAATATTGCGGCAGGCCTGATCCGCCTGGGCACCAGGATCACCTTCGCCGATGAGTGTCCCATCCAGCAAGGTTCCAACTTGGCCCTGCATGAAGACAAAATCGCCCCGCGCCCGGATCGCCTTGGAATAGGTCGCCTGAGCGTGATAGCGGGTTTGATATTTGTGAATATGTGTTCGTGCCATTCGCTTTTTTCCCTCTAAGCGACGGCACGGGAAAGATAATCCTCGACCATATCGCCAAAGCTCTGCTCTACGGCAAATTCAAAACCATCTTCACACCGCATAATTAGTGCTTTGAGGCCAAACAATTCAGTATAGGTCACGGTTTCTTCGCCGAACTCAGTTTCATGTATATCCAACGGACACGCAATGGACATCACTTCATCCGCTTGCGGACCGGTCATTCGAAAGAATGTCAGCGTATCCGAAACCCGCACGATGCTGATTTCCGCCGGGCAATTGGTTGGGCTGAGGCGTTTCTCCAGTTCGGCTTCCTGCTCCAGCGGAGCGCGCGCGATCCAGTGGTTTCGCCCGACATAATACAATTCGACTGAAGCTTGACCTGACCGCGAGTTTGGCCGCTCTGGCAGTGTCGACAGAACATCAGCTGCCCAGTTTTGAATGGCAGCTGAACTCCCTTTGAGATCAAACAGCGCGTTTAGGGGTTGGCGCACTATTGCCACGTCATAAGTCATCTCAGGACCTCAAGAGCTTGCCGTCGGGATCGTGGAACACCGGCTTGGTGATTTTGACCGGGATCACTTCATCTTTCAGGCGGACATGAGCAGTTTCCCCGTGTCGGCTATGACCATTCTTCAGCAATGCCAACCCGACCCAGCGATCGTTCACAACACTCCAGACGCAGGCAGTTACAAGGCCTTCGGTGGCCTCTTTAAGGCCACCGGGGGTTAGCGGCGCGCCTTCTGGCACTTGCCTGTTGTGATCTTCGGGTAGAATGCCCACCAACTCCCGCCGAATTGCTTTTCCTTCGCGACGCAGCTGTATTGAGCGTTTGCCAAGATAGTCTG
The DNA here is from genome assembly GCF_056539905.1 of Ruegeria sp. AP7. NCBI lineage: Bacteria > Pseudomonadati > Pseudomonadota > Alphaproteobacteria > Rhodobacterales > Roseobacteraceae > Ruegeria > Ruegeria sp. AP7. The sequence goes on from NZ_JBQFVT010000005.1 coordinate 200,616, forward strand.
TCTTTTTCTTCGACATTGCCCAACCCATCCCAAGGTCATAGGCATCCACTGTGCCGTCGACTTCGTGTCCCAGCGACAGAAAACCTTTTTCGACGCGCAGCACGTGGTTCGATTCCGAGCCCACCGGGAGGATCCCAAAGGGGGCGCCTGCTTCCATCACCTTGGCCCATAACGCCGCCATGTGGCGTGGGGCAACATTGACTTCAAAGGAAAGTTCACCCGTGAAACTGACGCGTACGATGCGCGCGGGAAAACCTGCGACGGTCCCATCCCTGAAAGACATGAATGGAAACGCCTCGGGCGAGAGGTCGACATCTGTGCCAATAGCCTGCATCACATCGCGCGCGCGCGGGCCGCAAATCGTGGCGTTGTTCCATTGGCTTGTCACTGTCGTGATCATCACCTGCCAATCCGGGAATTCTGTCTGAAGCAGCTTTTCCATATGCTGATTTATTGAATCCGCATGAGCGGTAGAGGTGGAAACAAGCCATCTGTGTTCATCAAGCCGGAACACCACGCCATCATCCAAGATCAGCCCATCATCCGATAGCATCAGCCCGTAACGACCATTGCCAGGCGTCAGCGTAGACATCACGTTCGCATAGATAAAATCCAGGAATTGCGGGACATCGCGGCCTTTCAACTCGAATGTCCCTAACGGTGAGCCATCATAGACGCCAACGCCTTTCCGAACGGCACGGCATTCACGGTTCACTGCGTCTTGCAGGCCTTCACCCTGTTGAGGGAAAAAACCCGGTCGCCGCCAACGCGCACCGGCCTCATACATGACCGCACCATTGTCTTTGTTCCACTGGGTGACTGGCGTGTTCCGATAGGGGAACAGAACCGAATCCTCGCGTAGCCCGCCGATCGCACCGAAGGACACAGGCGTGTAGGGCGAGCGGAAAGTGGTTGTTCCGACCTCTTGCAACGGCACATCTTTTTGCATCGCAACAGTGCCGATGATGTTGATGTTCCCGGTCTTACCCTGATCAATACCCATGCCGCCGGTGGTATAGCGTTTGACGTGTTCGACATTGTCATAGCCCTCGCGCAAAGCCAGATGCACATCACTGACAGACACGTCATTCTGAATATCCAGAAACGCCTTTCCGCGCTGGTCAGGTAGGTCTACCCGCCAAAGAGGTTCGATCTCATATACAAGCTCCTCACCCCCATCGATAATCTGATCAAGTGTCAGTTGCCCAGCCGCTGCGCCAACCGCTGTGCAGTTCTGCACTGGTTGATAAGGAAGAAAGGCAGCCAAATCTTCGTCAAACCTTAGCGTGCTGCGAGATTGAGACCACAAATGTACAGTCGGGTTCCATCCCCCTGAATGCGCAAGCAAATCGCATTCAATCCAGTTTACAGAACCCGATGTGGAAACGGCTTTTACTGCTTTGACCCCTTTATGACCGCGCACATCTCCAACAACGGTTGAAGATTGCACAGTGATTTCGGGCACCAATTCCAGTGCGGCCTGAGGTACGCTTGAGCGACTGTCGAGGATAGCCTCAACCCGCACCCCTGCCGCGATCAGATCAGAGGCGACCGCATATACACTGTTGTTGTTGGTAAACAGGACCACTCTTTTTCCGGGGGTAACCCCCCAACGGTTGCAGTAAGCCTGTACCGACGATGCCAACATAACCCCGGGCCGGTCGTTGTTGCTGAATACCATGGCACGTTCGGTTGCGCCTGTGGCGATAACCACTTCCCCCGCCCTCACGCGCCAAGAACGCTCAATGATGCTTCCCTGTACAGGATTACGCTCATTTACAATCATCAAATTGTGTTCGCGATATGCCCAGACAGTCGCATTCTGCAGATGGGTGACATTGGCCATCTTGCGCAGCTCCTGAACGGCAGCCTCCACCCAACCCATTGCAGGTTGCCCATCGATGGAAAGATCGCGGTTCAACAGGCTGCCGCCTGCCTCTGAGCCTTCGTCGGCTAGGAATACGCGCTTACCCGCCCGTCCTGCCTTAAGCGCTGCCTTTAATCCGGCGGGGCCTGCGCCAGCGACCAAAACATCAGCATGGGCGTGGCGCGCTTCGAAATGCCCCGAGGATGGCGGCTGAGCCGGTGCAGCAGCCAACCCGGCAGCTTTGCGAATTGAAGGCTCAAAAAGATGCCAATTGGGCCATTTGAACGTCTTGTAATAAAAACCGGCCGGTATGAAACGGCTGAACAGTTGATTAACACTGCCAAGATCAAACTCGGGCGATGGCCAGCAATTCACCGAACGCGCGCTTAGCCCGTCGCGCAAAGGGACGGTGGTTGCCGGGCGGTTTCCCGAGGCATCCTCACCATCCAGCTCCACCATTGTCGCGGGTTCTTCGGGACCATGACCAACAATGCCACGAGGGCGGTGATACTTAAAACTGCGCGCCGTAACACGAACACCGTTGGCCAATAAGGCCGTGGCCAGAGTATCGCCTTCAAACCCCTCATAGGATTTGCCATTGAAGGTAAATCGCAGAGTTCGGCTTCGATCAATCCGCCCACCAGATGCACAGCGGTTATTCTGAGTCATCTGGGGCCTCCACGATGTCATGGGTCCGGGTATCACGCCAAATCGTGACCCACTCGCCACAACCTCGCGCATGCCACCACCGTTCCTGAACCGGGCCTAAGGGGTTTGGCACCACGGTCAGATACTCGACCCATTCCGCGTCGCTAACGCTGTTCGGGTCGGGGCGGTCTGCACCGACCGCGCCTCCAAAGATAAATTCGCTTTCATTACGTTTGCCGCAGAATGGGCAGGGAATTAGCATCATGAACCTTACCCTCCTAACGCGCCGTCGTTGTCCCGGCTTCCATCACAAAATCCAGATGGCGAAACCGGTTGAGCGTAAATGAAGACATCAGTGGATGAGGCTCGCCCTTGGCCACCAGATGGGCAAGCGTCAACCCACCTGCGGGGATGGCCTTGTATCCGCCCCACCAACCGGCTGTCACAAACAAACCGGGCAAATCTGTCTGATCCATAATGGGTGAGGCATCGTGAGCAATGTCCAGATGCCCGCCCCATTGCCGCATAAGTTTGAGTTTCTTGAACGACGGGAACAGGGAAAGCATCGCGGTTACCGTGTCTTCGAACACGTTCTGCTTAATATCGCGTCGGAAACTCTGACCCATATCCGGTGCACCACCGATCACCATCTCGCCCTTGTCGGATTGGCTAAAATAGAACCCGCTGTCAGGGCAGTTCACTATGACGTCCACTAATGGTTTCACCGGCTCGGACACAAATGCCGTCAGGTTCATCGTGCGCAAAGGTAGCTTCAGCCCGACGGTTTCGGTCAACGTTGTGGTATGGCCTGAGACGGCGACAACAACTTTCTTGGCACGAATCGTACCGCGATTGGTTTCGACACCGCTGATATGGCCATCAGCCCCGCAGATCAGAGATTGAACTGCGGTTTGCTGGTGTATCTCGACCCCAAGCGCATCAGCCGCGCGCGCATATCCCCACGCCACTGCATCATGCCTGTTCACGCCAGCATCCGTATGCACCATCCCGCAAATTACAGGCAAACGCGCATCCGGGCCGCCCCCGGTCAGCGCTGGAATTCTTCTTCGCAGTTCGTTCTCCGATATCTGTTCGTAGGTCGATCCGTAAATATCCATCGCCAGTTGCCGTCGCCTGAGCTCGCGCAACTTGGGCCAGGTTTGCACAACATCCACCATGGTGCGCTTCGAATGCATCATGTTGAAGTTCAGTTCGTGCGTCAGACCCTCATACATGGCAACGGATTTGACGTAGAAGGGGATCGACTCGTCCCGCATGTAATTGGAACGGATGGTCACCGTATTACGAGCGATATTGCCACCACCCAGCCAACCTTTTTCAACCACAGCGACGTCTGTGATGTCGAATTCTTTGGCGAGATAATAGGCGGTCGCAAGACCGTGCCCCCCAGCACCGATCACAACAACCTCATACTGGTCTTTGAGCGGGGGGAAACGCCAAGCCCGCGACCAGTTTCGGTGCCCTGAAAGTGCATTCCGGGCGAGCGAGAACACAGAATATTTTTGCATGGTGATCCCAATATTGACCACAAGAAATGTACGGTCAATAAATTATTTTACCATTACGCAAAACTATTGGCCGTTTAACCAAATTGTTGTACGGTGAGTCATGAACTTCCGCATTAAACAGTTTCACCGGAACCTCGCTGGCAAATGGTCTGCCCGGTCGCGGTGGCCTTGTTTCATCATCAATTGCCGCAGTTCTCCATCTTACTGACACCACGTGGATCGCGGCGCTTCGCGCCAATTTACGAACCCGCCCGGAAACGGAGTGGAAACTAAATGGATGGATCAGATGACCAAGCCAAATGAACTTAAGGACGTGCAGGAATCCTACGCGCGCGACGGCGTCGTATTGTTAAAAAGTATCCTGTCAGACGACTGGCTAAGCAAATTGCAGGATGCAGTTGATACCGAAGTCACAAAAGGTGACCGATACTTTGCGTATAAAAACATGCGTGAAAACCCCGGCACTTTTCAGGACTATTGCCTGACATCGGATATCGGACAACGCGTAGCTGAGGTATCGGGCAGTCCATGGACATCGTTAATCTATGACCAGATTTTCGTAAAAGAGCCGGGAACGCGGACTCAAACCGGATGGCACACGGATCAGCCCTATTGGCCCGTGGCAGGACCGATCATGACGATGTGGATCGCGCTTGACCCGGTTGACCCCGACAATGGAGCACTGGAATTTGTGCGTGGATCACATGCATGGGGCGCAAAATACCGGCCTTTCAAAACCGATCAGCAAGGCGGTTTCCTGCACTATCTGGAAGAAGATAATCCGGATTACATAGACATGCCGGATTTTGAGGCCGACCGTGCCCAATATGACATCTTCCACTTTGAAAACATGAAACCTGGCGACGCACTCGCCTTTGACGGAATGACCGTACATTCGGCTATGGGCAATCGGACTTCGACACGTCGCAGGCGCGGATACGCAATACGATTTGCAGTTGACGGCGCGACCTATGAACCTCGGGATTCGGTTACAGAATGGCTACATGACGATAGTTTGAAACCCGGCGCACCCTTTGCAGGGGGCCGGTTTCCAATCATCTATGAAACTGCCTAAGATACGGGGCCGGCGATCCGGCCCCGAACCAGAAATCAGGCTTGCTTTAGCGCGCTTTCGGTTACCGTTGTTTCAGCTTCAATTGCCCGATCCAAAACGCGCCGATAAATCTTTGCCCCGGCATCCAGACCCAGATCGATATGAGGCGTCTTTGCGTTCTTCATGCCCTTGTGCACCTCTTCCAATACTTCTTTATCCTCAATAAACGCCATCCGGGCACCATCGTTCATGAATTTCGAAACCTCTGCATTGTCAGGGTCAGAATTACGATGCTGGAACCAGAAATATCTGGTTTCATCTTCGTTTATCGGTGTCATGAAGTTGTACGAAATATTGATAAAGGTCTGCTCGACCGGATCTATGTCATAGCCGCCGGTGCCGACTGGCGTATAGATGGATTTGTTCAATCCGATCGCCGGGAGGCACATCTCATAATGCTGCAGGCGATCACATTCGCCTTCAAATGCGACCAGTTTGGAGTAGTAAGGCGACGGCGGCTTATTCTCAATCCAGCGAGAAACGATCACGCCTCGATCGGTTTTTTCAACATTCAGGGGCTCTTCATCCGTTCCGGCCCCTGCAAATGAAGAGACGTGAACCCAGGCCACATGGCTGGGATCAAGCAGGTTGTCACAGACCCAAAGGTAGTGGCAATCGATGTCCATCACGCCGCCATCGGTCATGCCCCAGGTTGGGTTGTCAAAGTTCTCGATAGGGAAAATCAGATCAAGGTTGGCCAACTCGGGATCGCCCATCCAAATCCAAAGCAGGCGATAGCGATCAACAACCGGATAGGATTTCACGACCGCGCGGCGGGGCGTCATCCCGCGCTGTGTCGGGCTATCCGTGCATTTCCCCGAGCAATCGAAGGTCAATCCGTGATAGCCGCATTCTACGATGTCTCCTATCAGATTCCCTTTCGACAACGGCAGCTTACGGTGTGGGCAAGCATCTTCCAACGCGACCGGAGTGCCATCTTGCTGTCGATAAAGCACAACATTTTCACCCAGATAGGTTTCCGCTTTCAGCTCACGGCCGATATCCTTGCTCCAGGCGGCGACATACCAACAATTCCTGAGATACATGGGCTGCTCTCCTTATCGATCCGGTAGCTAGGGGCATTATGGCATTCGATTGGCAATACGCCATGCCGGATTGGTAATAAAAGATATAAGGTGGGCTAATTCGAATTTGGCGCAAGCGGTGGCAAGTCTGGCTGAGATGCTGCTTCGGCTTTTATCCAGTTCAGAAACTCGTTGACCTTCTGGCTATCCTTTGTCTCTGGGCGTCGCACAAGCCAATATGATAAAGGCGACAAGGTCATTTCCGAAAACGGACGAACCAGCCTGCCATCACATAGTGCATCAATGACCAATGGCTCGCGGCCTAACGCTACGCCCAACCCTTCGATAGCGGCTTGAATGACCATATTTGACTGCCCCAATCGGCGTGTCCGCGGCGATGAAGGCATGGTCAAGCCACTCTGCCGTGCCCAGAATTCCCAAGTAGGGCTGGATGTGCCGTGATGGAGGTTTTCATCAACAAGCAAGGTGTGTTGCGCCAAATCCTGTATGCTTGTCAGCGATGAGGCAAGTGAAGGGGCGCAAACCGGAAACAGCCTTTCCCGCATCAACAAATCAACTTCCAACCCCGGATATTCTCCAAGCCCGTATCGGATACCGATATCTGAATCCGCTCCGGAGAACGGGTGGTAACCGGTGTCGGTCGCAATTGATATTGAAAGGTCAGGATGTGCCAGATCGAAGTGCAGTAGCCTTGGAAACAACCAGTTAAAAGCAAATCCGGGCAGACATGAGATGACTATTGTTCGATCCGAGCGTGTGCGGTCCCGCAATTGGGCGCACACTTCTGATATGCGTCCCAATCCTTCTGCAATAGCCAGCGCTAGTTGTTCGCCTTCCCGGGTTGGACGCGATTGCCGCGCACCGCGCACGAGTAAATCCCTGCCCAACCACTCTTCCAGTGTCCTGACATGCTGACTAACCGCGCTCTGACTGACCCCTAACTCGTCGGCAGCAGGAGAAAATCCAGAATGGCGCACAACCGCCTCGAAGGCACGCAATGCAGAATAGGGCAGGTTCAAGATCATATTAGTGACCCTAATGTGAGCCATTAATACTTTCAAATGGATTAGCTCCCGCATCGGATCGTAAATCTGAGATACTAAGCAATCAGGATGTGTCGATGTCTGATATGACGCCGGAGCGGGGCGCTCAAAATCTGCTGATCAACTGCGCCCGCGCATCTACGGGCGACAAGTTGTTGATTGCATATGAGCCACCTGAGTTTGGGTACTTCGATGCCGAATGCGTAGATGTCGTGAGCCGAGTAGCCCATAATCTGGGAATGACCGTCGATACCGTCGATGTCGGCTTTAACCCCGACAATCCGCATCTGACACCTGATCTTATGGCACGGTTCGAAGAAGCCGACATTATTCTGTTCCTTGCCCGGCTTGGGGATCAGTTGCGGTTTTCGGATATGCCGCAGGGCAAGAAGATTATTGTCAGCTTTGCATTGTCCAAAGAGATGCTGGGCTCGGGCTTTTCTAATGGCCACCACGATGCGTTCATGGATCTTAAGGCCGATATCAACGCAGTGCTGGACTCATCGACTGAGGTACGCCTGGCCTGCCCGCTGGGCACTGATGTTCGTGGCCGACCGATTATGAACCTGAAACCAACAGGTGACACCTCGATTCTGCGCTTTCCAATGTCCGTCTTTACCCCTGTTCCGGCTTACAGTTTCTCAGGTCGCGTAGCTATCAGTTTTCTGACGGGAACAGGTTCGAAATACTATGACGACTATACGATTGAATTCGACCGCCCGGTCTTTGCAATAATGGAGAACGGGCGGTTGCTGCGTTTCGAAGGCGACCCTGCCAATGCGTTCAAAGCCGAAGCACATTATGACCGGGTCGCAGGAGATTTAGGTATCGACCGTAGCTTCGTTCATTCCTGGCATGCAGGCATTCACCCAGGCTGTGGTTATCCTTGGGACATGCGCGACAACTACGAACGCTGGGGCGGGTCTGCCTTTGGCAACCCGCGCATCCTGCACTTCCACACCTGCGGGGCCTACGCGCCCGGTGAAATCAGCTGGAATGTCATCGACCCGACAATCGAGATTGACGGCGTGACCTACTGGAACAACGGCGTTTTTCATGCGGATCGGTTGCCCAACGGGCAAACCATTCTGGATCAATACCCTTGTGCCGCAAGCCTGTTCGAATATCCCGACCCTGATATCGGATTAAGGGTCGCGAGTTGATCAATCGCGGCTTGATCGAATCATCACCTGTCGAAATAATCTTGTTAATAGGACCTGATCGAGTTGGTCCTATGGTGCGGAGCACTCCCGTCTCCGGTGCCGGTATATGCGTAGAGGGCAAGACCCCCGCTCCGGCAAACTCATGGAAATCACATGTCAAAAGCTATCGTCACGCCGCTGACTCAGGCACTGGCCGAAGGAAAACTGACGCGCGAAGAACTCAAAGGATTCATGCAACGCTCGAACGCGCCTGGATTGCGTCATCTTGCACTTTGGATTTTGGTACTGACCTGCACCACAACTCTGATCACCCTGGCTTGGAACAGTTGGCTGATCTGGCCCGCGATGTTTCTGCAGGGCGTCGTCCTGGTTCACCATTTCTCACTACAACATGAGTGTGTCCACTACACGGTGTTTCGTACCCGCTGGCTGAACGATCTGGTCGGGCAGATTTGCGGCCTGATTATCATCCTGCCACACCGGTTCTTTCGGTACGAGCATTGTGACCATCACACCTATACCCAACTGACCGGAGAAGATCCCGAATTGATCCCGCTTCCGAAAACACTTGGTCAGTATTTTCTGTATTTATCTGCCCTACCCTACTGGCGCGGCAAATTCACTGAACTGTTCCGGCATGCCTATGGCAAACTCAGCGACGTTGAACTGCGATTTATTCCCAAAGAAGAACATCAATCGGTCTATTGGGACGCGCGCCGGATGTTGGCCATTTACGCGACGATATTGCTGGTAATGGCGGTCACCGGTTGGTGGGGCTTGATCTGGTACTGGATCATACCACTGTTTCTGGGTGAGCCGGTGATGCGCTTTGTGCGCATGACAGAACATGTCGGGCGGCCCACCGTGGCGCAGATGTCAGAAAACACCCGTACCAATCTGGTGTCAAAACCGATGTCCTTTTTGTGCTGGAACATGAACTATCACGCCGAGCATCACTATGTCGCCTCGGTCCCTTTCCACGCTCTGCCCCGCCTGCATGAAAAGCTAAAGGATCATATCTTCGTCGAAAAAGGCGGGTACCTGGCCGCGCATCGCGACATTCTGCGTCAGATCATGCAGCGGAATGCAAGGGCCTGAGTGATGAAAACAGAAAAACCCTGGCGCGATGTGATCGAAGTTTCAAAACTAGAGCAGAACTGGGTCACGCGCGTGGAAATCGGGCCTCGTTTGATTGCCGTTTACGATACACCCAGTGGTGTCTACGCCTCACTGGCTTTGTGTAACCATGGTGGGGCCGATCTATGCGACGGTTATTTTGACGGCCACGTGATCGAATGCCCATTACATCAGGGCGCATTCGATGTCCGGGACGGCAAGCCCGTTTCAGCACCGGCAACCCGCGCGATGCGCGTATTCGAAACACGGGTGCAAGACGGGATGGTTCAGGTCCGAATGTGACCTGAACCTAACGCTTTTCAGATCGCTTCTCGAGCCGCGCAAAGATGCGGCTGAGACCAAAGCAGACAACAAAATAGAACGCCGCTGTTGTAATCCACGCCTCGAAGATCATCCGGGACGAGGCGACCAGTTCGACGGTTTTGTAGGTTAGTTCCTGCACCGAGATCAGCGACAGGATCGAGCTGTCCTTGATCAATGAAATGAACTGGTTGGCTAGCGGGGGCACAACCTTTTTCATCGCCTGCGGCAGCACAACGTAGCGCAGCTCTTGCATACGGCTCATCCCGATCGAGCGTGCCGCCTCGCGCTGACCCTTCGGGATCGACTGAATTCCGGCACGCACGATTTCGCCGACAAACGCACTTTCAAACAGGGCCAGAACGATCACCCCTGAAACAAGCGAAGGAAAGCGACGCATTTCGCCGAAGAAGAAGGTCCAGATCTGGTTGTTTTCCTGCCGTGCAATACCGCGCGCCCAACGTTCAAGGTTCAGCGCATCGATCAGTTGTTGAGATAGGAAAAAGAAAAAGATGAAGACAACGACGACGGGGGGAACATTACGCAAAAACTCAAGATAGGTCCGCGCAAGCATGCGTATGGTCAGATTGGCCGAACAGCGTGCAATTCCCAGAATTGTACCAAGAATGAGCGCCAGAATACCCGAATAGATGCTGATGCGAACCGTCGCTGCTAAACCCTGCAGCAGCAGATTTGCAAAATACTCTTCGCGCCCGGAATGCCAGCCAACAATATAGCTTGGGATCAGTTCCCAACGCCATTTGTAATTCAGCGTACCTTCGATCGACAGCCAGATATACCCAAAGAAGGTTATCAAAACTGCCACGATCACATAGTCAGGCCATCTGAGTTTTCTAAGGAATTCCTGCACCAAAGCGCTCCGCATAAGGACCAGGGGCGGTGGGTCCGCCCCCAGTCAGAGTGGTTATTGGGCGACCTGGTCGGCCCACTCTTCAGTGGCAAACCAGTAATTGTGGCGCTCTTCCAGCCAGCCGGACCGCCAATTCTGTGCAATCCAGTTGTTAAAGAAGTTCATCGCGTCGGGATCTCCTTTGCGCATCCCAAACGCCTCACCTCGTGGATCAAACAGCTCACCTTCAAGCACAACCAGTGTTTCCGGATTGCGCCCCGCCTCGCGGTTGGGCGTTGGCTGCGATGCCATTGTGGCGTGGGCGTTGCCATTCAGCACTTCCTGAGTCGATGCGCCATCTTCATCAAACAACAGCAGATTAGCCTCAGGGAATGCCTTGGCAATCACGGTTGCCGGCGTTGCGCCACGACGCGCAGCAAAGGTAACGTCAGATGAGTTCAAGTCTTCTCGCGCCATGCCTGCAGTCAACTCTTTGTTGGCCAGAATGGCCAAGCCAGAATAGGCATATGGGTCGGTGAAGTTGATCGTCAGGTTCCGCTGTGCAGTCACCGACATGCCCGAGATGATCACGTCGAAATTACCAGACACAAGGGCCGGGATAATGCCATCCCAGGCAGTTGGAACAAACTCGACCTCAACGCCCATGTCTTCGGCCAATTTTCTGCCAACATCCAGTTCGAACCCGATCAGATCGCCGTTCTTGTCACGCATCGACCAAGGCACGAACAGCGATAGGCCAATCCGGATCACCCCATCCTGTTTGATCGTTTCAATTACACTTTCGCTGGACAGTTCCTGAGTTGCGCTTTGCGCCCAGCTTGAGGTCGCCATGCCAGTTGCCACGACCGCGCCCAGGGCAACCCCGAGCATTCTGCGAGATAGCTTCATCTTGGTTCTCCTTGTTGTCCGGTTAAGTTCATGTGGTTATTGGTCGACGGCATATTTCTTCTCCAGATAACTTACGCCGATCGACAGGATCAGGGTCACCACCAGATAGACCAGTGCGATGGTGAACCAGATTTCAAAACTCATGTAAGTGTCGGATATGATGTTGCGTCCGAAGGTGGTCAGCTCGGCGACGGCAATGACGCTGACAATGGCCGAGGATTTGATTAGGTGAACAACCTCGCCCGTCATCGGCGGCAACATAAACCGAACAGATTGCGGAAGGATGATGTAACGATAGGTCTGATAGGGGGTCATCCCGATGGATTTAGCCGCCTCCCACTGACCAGTTGGGATGGCATTAATCCCAGCCCGCAGAATTTCGGATATCAGCGCCGAATGAAACACCGCCAAGGTCAGAATACTGGCGGTATACCGGTCAAAACCAAAGATCGGACCCAGCACGTAGTAGAACAGATAAAGCAGAACCAGCAGAGGAATGTTTCGGATAAGTTCAAGGAAGCCAACTGCTACAGCCGTACCAATTACCAGGCCGGATAGACGCAGCAACGCGACCAGGAGTCCAATAGCAGTGGCCAACAGGAAAGAAATGACAGACAATTTGATCGTTGCGACCAACCCTATGGGTATCTCACCCCACTCAAAGCCGATTTCTGTGTTGCGGTATAGGAACTGCGGCACCCGGTACCATTGCCAGTTATACCCCATTCCCTGAGCACCAACGTACGAGCCATAGGCAATTAGCCCAACGATGATTGCATAAATCGCGACCGAGACAAACACCGAGCCAAAGAACCGCTTATAGAAGGGCGGTTTCGGCAAAGACTGCCCTTTTCCCCGTGATATGCCCAGATCGGTCACGTCAGTGCTCCAATATCTGGTTCAGGAACAGGCGACAGCGTTCGCTGGACGGGTTGGTAAAGAACTGTTCTGGAGGTGAAATTTCCACGATCTGCCCGGCCTCCATGAAGACCATAGTGTCAGCGACCTTACGGGCAAACCCCATCTCATGGGTGACAACAACCATGGTCATACCGGTATCGGCAAGTTCCACCATCACATCCAGCACTTCATTAATCATCTCTGGATCAAGCGCAGAGGTCGGCTCATCAAACAGCATGATCCGGGTTTCCATGCACAAGGACCGCGCGATGGCAACGCGCTGTTGTTGCCCACCCGACAATTGCGCCGGATACTTGTCGGCCTGCTCGGGAATGTGAACACGATCAAGATAATTGCGTGCGGTTTCCTCGGCCTGAGCTTTGGAAATCTTTCGCACCTTCATCGGCCCGATCATCAGGTTTTCAAGCACGGTCAAATGCGGAAACAGGTTAAACTGCTGAAACACCATTCCGACTTCTTGCCGCAACTCACGTATTTCTTTTGCGTCTTTGTAAACTTCGATGCCATCAATCACGAGACGTCCAGAGTTATGCCATTCCAACCCGTTGAAACAACGGATCAGCGTGGATTTTCCCGACCCAGACGGGCCGCAGATCACAACCTTTTCACCCTGATGAACAGTCAGATCGATATTCTTGAGTGCATGGAAAGTGCCATAATACTTATCAAGATTGGTCACTTCTATCATGGGGGAGGGCTGAGTCATGCCGAACCTGTCGATATCCGGGTCAGACGCAATAGCTGACCTTTGAGGTTGCGAGTATAGCCCGTCAACAAACCAGGCGCATTTCGACTTTGCGCGCATTTGATCAACCGCGATCCGTCGTCATGCCTGTTGGCACAAGACATCTGCAGCTTTGAATTTGGCAAAGCGGAGCAATCTGGCAAAGCTTCAGAATCCTCAAATCTGTTGCGCGCTAATCAATATGGTTGCTTAATGTGCAATATTCGTCAATAAAAAAACTCAACGGGCGCTCTGTCGCCGCCTCGAAATACGAAAATAAACTATAGAAGGACGAATGAATGTCTGCCTGGATTCGGATGATATCTGACGAAGATGCCGACGAACATTTGAAGAATACCCTTGATTTAGCGCGTACACCGCATGGGACAGTGGACAACGTGATGCGTGTCCATTCGCTACGTCCCAACACCATGAAAGGGCACGTCATTTTGTATCGCGCCTGCCTTCATGATGACGCCAATTCAGTGCCTATGTGGTTTCAGGAAGTCATAAGCTCCTACGTTTCCACGCTGAACACGTGCCCTTACTCCTATGCCAACCACTGGGCAAACGCCCGTCATCTGATCGGTGACGACGCACGCGCCGACTCAATTGAGGCTGCGCTTATGGCGCATCGCCCTCAGGATGCGTTCGAGGGCGCCCATCTGGCCGCGTTGAGCTATGCTGAGAAGCTGACGCTGTCGCCGGGCACCATGGAAGAATCGGATGTAGACGCCTTGAAAGATGCTGGCTGGGAAGACGGTGAGATCCTCGAAATCAATCAAATCGTGGGATATTTCAATTATGCCAATCGGTTGCTGAATGGTCTGGGTGTCACAACAAAAGGAGACGTCGTAGGCTACTACGGCGAAGATTGACGGGACGTTTCATGCAAGTTGACACGCCGGGAAGACAGATTGACCGTGCCATTGGCGCCTCTCTGAGGGAGCTGCGTCAAAGCCGGAAGCAATCCGCCCGCCGGCTTGCCGAACAATCGGGTATTTCGGCTGCGATGGTCAGCCGTATCGAAAATGGGCTGGTTTCACCTTCGATTGACACTCTTGCGGCATTGGCGGAAGCACTAGAAGTCCCCATCGTTTCACTGTTTCGCGAAGCAAGAACTGATCACACCGACTATACCCTCGTGCGCCATGGCGAAGGGTTGAAGTCCACTCGCTTGGCCGGTGGACATTCGCATGAATATGTCAACCTTGCATTGCACTCTCGGAAAGACCTGCGATTCCAGGCCCGTCGCGTAACGCTGTTAAGGGATGAGGGACAACCGCCCACCTATGTCGGGCACGGCGTTGTGTTTGTTCAGGTCCTCGAAGGGCAGGCAGTCTATCGCTATGGCGAAGCAAGGTTCACGCTTTCAGCCGGGGATAGTATTAGTGTTGATGCGGAATTGAACCACGGCTTTGAAGAGGTTCTGACGCCCGAGTTCGTCTTCCTCACCGTTCAAGCTGAGCGCCCTTAGGGGCTTACTGAGATGGCTGCCCCAACTGATATTGATCTGACACGCGGGCCGATCTCAGCCCATTTTCGAACCTTAGCCATCCCAGCGGCAATTGGGATGCTGTTCAACACGCTCTACAACGTCGTAGATATGTTCTTTGCGGGGCTCCTTTCGACCAGTGCGCAAGCAGGCCTGGCATTGGGTTTTCAGGCATTCTTCATCGCAATCTCGGTCGGAGTTGGATTGGGCGCAGCAATGAGCGCGCTCGTCGGTAATGCCTTGGGTGCCGGTGATAATCGCGCGGCACGGCGGTTTGCAGCTCAAGGGATGATCTACGGTTTCATCGCAGCCGGAGTTTTGGCATTGGCAGGGCTTTGGTACGGCCCGGCACTTATTCAATTGGTTTCGGAACCGGGACCATATCGCGAAGCGGGATTACGCTATTTCTACTGGCTATTACTGGCCCTGCCCGGGTTCCTTTTGGCCTTTGGATGCAACGGAATTCTTCAAGCACATGGGGACGCGGTTTCGATGCAACGCGCTCTTATCGTTGCGTTTTTTGCCAATATTGGTCTCAATCCGTTGTTGATTTTTGGTATCCCGGGCGTGATCACCGGCATCGGGTTCGATGGCCTCGCCATTTCTACGGTAATCAGCCAAACCGGTGTGATGGTGTTCATGATCCGCCAGGTGCTCAGACGCCGAAGAATGAGGCGCATGCGGGCAAGAAATTTCATTCCGCGCCTGCAAAAGTTCAAGGAAATCTCAGTTCAAGTCCTTCCAACGGCCACATCGTTCATCGTGATGCTTCTATCAGGTTTCGTCGTGCAGTTCGCGTTGAAAATCTTCGGCGAGCACGCGATTGCGGGCTTCGGTGTCGCTATTAGGTTGGAGCAGATTCTACTATTGCCTGTGCTCGGGGTCACTGGTGCGCTGCTTCCCATCGCGTCTCAGAATTTCGGGGCACGGGACTATGAAAGGGTGCGCGAAGCCCTGTTTTATTGTTGGAAAGTCGGGCTGGTCATGACCGCTATTGCGGCCCCTATCCTGTGGATATTTGGCCGGTCTCTGCTGGGTCTCTTTACTGAAGATCCCGAAGTTATTCGCGTGGGGCTCAGCTATCTGCGTGTCGATAGCCTGATCCTTCCATTCTATATGATGCTGTTTTCAATCAACTCGCTGCTGCAGGCGTTAAAACGCCCAATCTGGACAGTATGGATTAGCCTCTATCGTCAGGGATTTGGCGTCGCCTTTTTTGTCTGGATTTTTATCGGCGTTCTCGGCTTCAACGAAATCGGTGTCTGGTTTGGAACCGCCTGTGCCGTGATCACTGGATGGATGATCGGGCTTTTGGTGGCATCTTACGTCGCCCATAAGGAATTGGGCGGGCTCTGGCTTAGTTTTAGAACCGATCCGGGCTGAAGGCCTGTATATCGATGCTCGGTACCCTGCCAGCGATTACATCTGCAACAAGTCGCGCCGTCGTCGCTCCCAATGTCAGACCCAGTTGCCCGTGGCCCGTAGCAAAAGTGACATTGGTCAGACGCCTGCTGCGGCCAATGATCGGGCGTGTATCAGGCGTAAAAGGGCGACGACCCATGCGGCGCTCAAATTTCTCAGTCCTCAACCCCGGCAATACGCGGTGCGCACGTTTGACCAGTACATCGGCCCGGTTCCAATCGGGCTGCGCATTCAAGTCCGCAAACTCTGCGGTGCCTGCCACGGCCAGCGCATCCTCATAAGGCGTGATGCCAAACCCGCCCTTTGCGTAAAACACCGTGTGGCGCAGATCGATTCGACTGTCGTGCAAAGCAGTTGAGTATCCCATGACACCCTCCATGCGCAGTGGAATATTCAACTTCTTAGCCAAAACGCGCGAATGCGTGCCTGCGGCAACTACAAACTCATCCGCGCTTAGCGTGCGCCCGTCGCCGGTATGCACGTTTTGGATATGTTGACCATCACGCGTAAAGTCGACCGCTGCATTCGAGACAATCTCCCCGCCCCGTTGGGTGAAGCTCTGCATCAGTATTTCGACCAACAGTTTTGGATCTGTCACAAAGCTCCAATCCCGTAACAGCGCTGCATATTTGAAATCGGGCGCAATAGCGGGGTCCATCTCATGCGCTTCATGGCCTGATACCTGGTCGATGGTGCACCCGAACTCACGCGCGAGATCAAAGGCTGCGCGCATGGTCGCAAGGTCATTGTCATCATCAAACAGCTTGATCACTGGTCGCTCAACCAAAAGCTCTGGGTGACCAACATCTGCGAGCTGCGCTTTGAAATCATCAGTGGCAGCAAAGGTGAGACGTGCCAGATCGGCGGTAATCGCCCGCATCTTCGAACGCCGCGCATTGGCTGTGAACCGCACAAACCAAGGCATCAGCTTCAATGCCGAGGCTGGCCTCAAAGAAAGCGGGGCCTCGGAATCCAGCAACCAACCCGGCACTTTCATCAGCATCCCCGGCTGCGACAAAGGTACGATCTCGCCAACCGCGATACAGCCGCAGGAGGCCCAGCTTGCCCCCTCACCCACCGGTCCGGGTTCAACGACCGTGACAGAGTGCCCCTGCGACTGCAGTTTTAAAGCACAGGAAATTCCGACAACACCGCCACCGATTACAACGACCCGAGACATTCGTGCGGCCTCTACTGAAGTTCGCGCAGTTGTGCCATCAATTCGGCAGTGACACGAACTCCATCCGCTTCGGCAGCAGCGCGATTCTTCAACCTTCCATCTCCGGGGACGCGTGCATCGCCATTACCTTCAATCTCGCCGCAAATGCGCTGGACATATTCTCCAAACGCTTCGTTGCCAAACCGCGCCGGATCAATTGCGATCAGCGTGTTGCCGCCTTTGATATTTAACGCCCCGTGCGCTTCGCGCTTGGCGTTATCGACGGACAAGGTTCCGCCAGCCAGTGCTGCACCGAGGACCTCGATCAGGAATGCAATCGCTGCTCCCTTGTGTTCACCAAATGGCAACAAACTGCGGGTTTCCAGTATGGCGTTGGGGTCACGTGTCGGTTGTCCCTCTGGATCAAGCCCTGCAGGACGTGGTAAATCATGCCCTTCCGCAGCTGCCATGCGAATATCCATAAGTGCCACCATGGACGATGCCTGATCCCAGACGACCGGCTCACCCCCAGGTCGAGGGCAGGCAAAAGACATCGGATTGGTGCCAAAAACCGGGCGAACGCCCCCTTGTGGCACCACCATGGAAAGCGAGTTCACGACACCTAGCGCGACCAGTCCAGCCTCAGCTAACGGACCGGTATCGAACCGTAACGCCCCCAAATGGTGGCAATTGGCACAACTGAATGCCGCAATCCCGTTCTCGCGCGCCATCTCAATAAGCTCGTTCCGCGCTTTGGCGGCCACGATCTGGTAATAACCATTGTCGCCATCCCCTCGTAAAACACCCGGAGCGATACGTTCAACGCTCGGGTTGGCGGCGGGGTTGGCGTAGCCCGAAGCAAAGCTCTGCGCATAAACAGGCAACATTCGTAAGCCATGGCTTCGTGGCCCGTCTCGTTCGCTCATTCGAACAAGATCGGCCAATACTGCGGTACCGTGCTCATCCACTCCCGCAGCCACAAACACAGACCTGGCCAACTCCCTTACCTCGTCGAGTGAGAGCGTTGTCGTCGAGTCATCGGTCATGTGCGTGATCCTGTCCTTGGGTTATGAACCGGGCACGTTAGCGCCCGCTTTCCAGATTAATCAAGCGCTGTATTCCAACCGCTTTTTGGCGACGAACTCATCCAACGCACCGCGCTGATCATCCGGCATTGGCGGCCGCACATAGGTGTTTAGCATACGCTGCGCCTCTTCCGTACCAACGACTTCGGCGGTTTTCGAGCCCTCAGCTTCCCACTGTTCAAAACTGTCATTGTTTTGCAAGTGGTTCATGTGCATGGGGTTCTCACGCGTGTGGTCGGTGCCTAGGAAATGTCCGCCGGGTCCGATGTTTTCGATATCGCCCAGCAAAGCGTCCAGATTTTCCTCTTGCAGGCCGCTGAAGAAACGGTGGAAGTTTTCCAACTGCAATGCGTCCTGCACCCATTTCGAATAGCTGACCCCAAGCGCGCCCTCAAGAAAGCCTGCCGAGTGTACGATGTAGTTTGCACCGCCCAGCAGTACCGGCCACATGGTGTTGGCGGTGTCGAACGCAGCCTGCATATCCGGGGATTTCGATCCGGTCCACATGGTGCAGGTTCGCCACGGCACACCGTAGAACCGCGCCATCTGACCCACCAAAAGGTTCATCAAACCGGGCTCCGGGGACCCCATCATCGGTGCGCCTGTCTTCATCGAAACGCCCATGATCGCGACGCCCAATACCATAGGTGCTCCGCGCCGGATGATTTGGCTGTAAGCCATTCCCGCCAGCGATTCGGCGATCAGCAGCGCGACACCGCCCTGCGGGCTGGCAGGTGTGCTTGCCCCGGCAAGGACAAAGGGCGACAGCAGGCAGGGCTGGTTGGCAGCGGCATAGACGCGCAAGCTTTGCAACATGGTCTCATCCCAGACGAGCGGTGTGTTGCAGTTCAGTAGGGCCGCCATTACCACATTGTTGTCGACAAATTCCTCACCAAACACGATGCGAGTCATCTCAACCGAATCCAGTGCCGCCTGTTCCGACAGCACCGAACCTTTGATCGGTTTGTCCGTCAAGGTCAGTGCGGCATGAACCAACTCTAGATGGCGTTGCGGGACGGGCACATCCTGCGGCTCAACCGGCAAAATACCCGGCACCATCATCGACTGGCTCATTTGGCTGAGCTTGAAGAAATTATGTGCATCCTCAAGCATCGAAGGGCGGCGCACGCCATCCAGACCGTAGACAAACGGCGCACCATAAGCGTTGGCAAAGACCGAATGCTGATTGCCCACCCGAAGCGAGCGTTCCGGGTTGCGTGCGGCATAGCCCCACTCTGGGGGAACGGCCGAGATCAGGTCCATCAGCATCTCGCGCCCGATACGCACCCGTTCACCCTGCACATCCGCACCGTACTTCTTCCAGTCGGCTAAGGCGACGGGGTCACGGAATTCAATGCCTGTTGTCTCAAGGATCGTCATTGCGGCGTTGTGAATCTTCTCAACGCCTTCGGGGCCAAGCAGATCAATTGGTCCCACCTTGCGGTTGAGCGTCGACAGGTAGACGGGGGGCGGGTTGGTGCGAGCCTTGACCCGCGCGGCACGTCCGCCGCCACGGCCCGAGCGTGCTTTGACTTCTGCCATCTCAATTCCTCCGGATCAGGCGCGCGCGCGGGCGCTGGTGGGATCAACGGCGCAGGTATCGATCACTTCGGCCTCGCGCATTTCATTGTGGATAAGCACCTGCATTTTGGCGCCGGGTGCCGTCATGTCCTGTGGCACCAGTGCCATCGCAATGTCGTGGTTGCAGTAATACGAGAACCCGCCCGAGGTGACCCGCCCGATCAACTTACCATCGGCATAGACGCCTTCGTCGAACATCACCGAGGTATCGCAGAACGGCAGCTTCAGTGTGACCAGCGTGTTGTATCCGCCATCGGCCTGCTGCTTCTGCAGCGCGGCTTTGCCGATGAAGTCACGTTCGGCCACCTGCCCGCCGATCTTTTCTGTCATCGCCACGAAACGGCCCAGATCGGCCTCATAGGGTGTCAGGTCCTTGCAAATCTCGCGATTGATGGCGCGATAGGATTTCTCAAGTCGCATCGATTCCAGCGCCTCAAGACCGAAGGGTTTCACGCCGGTCTTCAGCAGCAGATCAACGAGGTGGCGATTATACCCAACCGGGTGATGCAGTTCCCATCCAAGCTCTCCGGTATACGAGACACGCAGCAGGTGCACACCTTTGGCATAGCCCACCTCACCCATCTGCGCCGAGAGCCACGGGAAGGCTTCATTTGACAGATCATTGTCCGTCAGCGGCTGTAAGATTTCGCGTGCCTTGGGCCCGGCTAGTGCGATCACGCCCAGCTGCTCTGAGATATCCTCGATCACGACAGACCCGTCGCGCGGCAGCGCGCGCTGTAGTTGGTCCCAGTTATAGGCCCGCCAGTTCGGTGTTGAGATCAGGTAGAAATCGTCGTCGGCATAGCGCACGATGGTGTATTCCGCATCCATGCCGCCCTTGTCGTTCAGCATCAGCGACAGGGTCATGCGGCCCACTTTTGGCAGTTTGTTGGCCATGATGCTGTCTAACCACTGTGCAGCCCCCGGTCCGCGAACGGTGAATTTGGCCATCGGAGACATTTCGATGAAACCAGCTTCTTCACGTGTAGTTCGCACCTCTTCCTGAACCCGCTCCATATGATTGGTGCGACGGAAGCTGTGTTCGGGGATCGCTTCTTCGGGTGATTTGGCGAACCAGCGCGGGAATTCGTAGCCATTGAAGCTGGTCCAGACTGCTCCTTGTGCGGTCAGCAGATCATATGACCCGACGGTCTTCATAGGACGCGCATCGGGGAAGTCCTCGCCCGGCACATGCGCATCCATATGGGTGCCCCATGTCTCGCGCACCTTATCCATGGTCCAGCGCTTGGAGGCATAATCCGAGAACCTGCGCGGATCGAGTTCCGACATATCCATGCCCGGATCGCCATCGACGATCCACTTGGCCAGACGGTTGCCAACCGTCCCGCCCCACAGAATGCCACCGGGCATGCCTTCGGCCAGCCAGAGGTTCTCATGTCCCGGCGCCGGACCGGCCAAAGGCAGCTCGTCCGGTGTCATCTGAAATGGACCGCGGGTGTTGGCTTTGATCCCAACCTCGCCCAGTGTGGGCACCCTTTCAATCGCGCGTTCCCACTGAGTTTCCACGGCGTCGAAATCCTCGGGCAGTAGATCAGCACCAAATTCCGGTGGCACGCGGTCTTCGGCAAATAGCTTGAGGTCTTTGGTGAATTCATAGGGCCCGAACTGGATGCCGCCCACATCTTCGCGCATATAAGCGCCGTAATCTTCATCCCGCAGGATCGGGAATTCTGGCAAGCCCTCCGCCCGGCGCTCTTTCAGCAGCGGTACGGTCTCGGTGGTCCAATACTGGTGAACGATCGGAATACAGGGCAGATCCAACCCCACGCGGCGTGCGTTTTCGCGGGCATAGTTGCCAGTGGCGAAGATCAGATGTTCACAGGTTATTTCACCCTGGCTGGTGGTCACTTTCCAATGGCCGTTGTCCAGCTTTTCATAGGCCTGAGCCTCGGTGTTCTGGTAAACCTTGGCACCTGCATCGCGTGCCAGCTTGGCGAGCGCCATGGTGATATCGGCCGGATTCACGTACCCGTCTTCGGTATGCAGGATACCACCCCGAATGTCCGGGCTCTGGTTTAGCAACGGATGGACTTCGGCAATCTCTTCAGGGGTCAGCAGCTTGCAAGGTACGCCAGCCGCCTCGGCAATCGAGATATAAGACTGGAACTCGTCCCAGCGCTTTTCAGTATTGGCGACCCGCAGCTGACCAACCTTCCGCAACCCGACCGAGCTGCCCATCTTTTCTTCAACCTCAGTATAGATGCGGATGGTTTCCATCGTCATCTTCGACACATTGTGCGACCGCACGAAGGTCACCAACAGACCCGCTGCATGCCAGGTCGAGCCGGAGGTTAGTGTTGTACGTTCCAGCATGACCGCATCTGTGCAGCCATGTTCGGTCAGCCCGTAAAGGATCGACGCCCCTACGCAACCTCCTCCGACAACCACGACTTTTGCATGTGACTGCATTCCGCAACTCCTTCAAACTGTGCACGACCAACAAGGGATCGCATTGCAAACCGGTTGGGGAGCATTTTCATCGGGAACTGCTGGCCGACAATTGCAAAAAGATTCACTCTGCATTAGATCAGTTAAATCAATAGCCAGACTATCTCCTTTAATTTATCAGGCAATCGATCCACCACAGGTCAAAACATCTTGCCCAACCGTCCCTACGATCTACCACCTCTTAGTTCGCTGATCAGCTTCGAAGCAGCCGCCCGGCATGTCAGCTTCAAGACGGCGGCTGAAGAACTCAACGTCACCCCGGCCGCGATCAGCCATCAGGTCAAAGCGCTCGAGAACGAACTGCAATGCGGGTTGTTTGTGCGCCATCATCGCGGTGTTGAACTGACTGAAAGTGGGGCATACCTACTTGTCTCACTGCAACGCAGCCTAGAAGGGATCAGCGAGGCCCTTGGGCAATTGCGGCGCCAATACGACAAAAAAGGAGTGACGATCCGCTCGACAACAGCGGTAAGCTCACTCTGGCTCACGCCACGCCTTGCCCAATTCTGGAAACAACACGGACATGTTTCCGTTACACAGGTTGTAACAGATCTGGGCGTCGACTCTTCGAAGTGTGATTTGAGCATCCATTACGGAGATTCCAGCCGTGAAACAGGTATTTTCAAGACTCTGTTTCATGACAACATCATGGCCTTGTGCAGCCCCCGGTTTGCAGAACAAAACCCGATTGAGCGGGTCGACGAAATCGCGGGGCTTCCACTCATTCATCTCGATGCCCCGGATACCGGATGGACTGACTGGCGCGCGTGGACACAAAAACTGGGGTATGAGGGCCCTTTGAACTCCGCCCATCGCGTCAACAATTACACGATTGCGCTTCAAGCCGCTCAGGACGATATGGGGGCAGTTTTGGGATGGGAGGGCTTGACTTCGGAGCTAATCGCATCCGGCAAACTCGTTAAGTTGTTGCCGCAGACCATTTCGTCACAACTGGATTTTTACGTTAAACTGCACAACACCTCATCCGACCGCGCAAAGCTCGTATTCAAATGGTTGGGTGAGGCGATTCAAGAACACCGCGATCCGAGCGATTTCTCGATGCCCTGATTGTTTTGAGCGATCACGTATCGTTGTCGGTCGCTCTAACCTTATATTGGCAGCAGCAAAAACCTATTGTCACTTATCAGTCATTCTTCACCGGACAAACAACCAATGCTCTTATTCAATGGTTTAGGCGCGACCGTCAGAGTAAACAAACTCACTTGAACATTCCCCCCTAAAAGGCATATTCCGTCGCAAAGAGTTGCATCCCGGTGAAATGTTCCGGACACCAATATCGGTACTGCGCCCATGTGCTGAGCAATGGTTAAGTGTGTGGTTCCAACCGGAAGCGCACCGCTGGCGGGAAAAAGAAGGAATTTGATTAGTGCGTATTGCTATGATTGGTACCGGATATGTCGGCCTGGTGTCCGGAGTTTGCTTTTCAGATTTCGGGCACGACGTTGTTTGCGTTGATAAATCTGAGCGCAAGATCGAAATGCTTCAGGCCGGCGAGGTGCCGATTTATGAACCGGGCCTCGATGTACTTATGGCCAAGAATGTGTCTGCAGGCCGTCTGACATTCACCACTGACTTAGCGTCAGCGGTCGATGGAGCAGACGCTGTGTTCATCGCAGTCGGAACGCCAACTCGACGCGGCGATGGACATGCTGACCTGACTTATGTGATGGCTGCCGCCGAAGAGATCGCGCAAGCTATAACTGAATATACGGTCGTAGTCACCAAATCGACTGTCCCGGTTGGTACCAATCGCAAGGTTCATGCAGTCGTATCAGCTGCCAATCCCAAGGCGAGTTTTGATGTAGCTTCGAACCCAGAATTCTTGCGCGAAGGTGCAGCAATCGATGATTTTATGCGCCCTGACCGTGTTGTTGTAGGCGTCGAAAGCGAACGCGCGGCAGAGGTTATGGCGGAAATATATCGCCCACTCTATCTGCGGGATTTCCCGATCCTGACCACCGATCTGGAAAGTGCCGAGATGATCAAATACGCCGCAAACGCATTTCTGGCGACAAAAATCACCTTCATCAACGAAATTGCGGGGCTGTGTGAACGTGCCGGCGGCGATGTTAAGGAGGTCGCACGTGGCATCGGTCTTGATGGACGGATTGGCAACAAATTCCTGCACGCCGGGCCCGGCTATGGTGGCTCTTGTTTCCCGAAAGATACCGCTGCACTTGCACGGATCGGGCAGGATCACGCGCATCCAATGCAGATCACCGAAACCGTCATCCGCGTCAATGACGAGGTCAAGAAGCGGATGATCGAAAAGATCCGGGAAGCCTGCGACGACAACTTCAACGGCAAAACGGTTGCGGTGCTGGGTGTGACCTTCAAACCCAACACTGACGACATGCGCGATGCACCGTCTCTGACGATCGTTCCGGCCCTAATTGGTGGCGGTGCCCGTGTGCGCGTGGTTGATCCGCAAGGTCGTGCCGAAGGCGAGGCGCTGCTGCCGGGTGTCGAATGGTTGGATGATCCTTATGCTGCGGCCGCAGAAGCTGATGTTGTTGTTTTGCTGACAGAGTGGAACGAATTCCGTGCCTTGAATCTGAATGACCTGGCAGAAACTATGAAATCGGCCCGCATGGTTGATCTGCGCAACATCTACTCTTCCGCGTTGGTGTTAGGCTCAGGGTTTGAGACCTATGTCGGCGTCGGAGTTGGCGATCACACACAGATGTGACCAGCCACGAGATGTAATTTTATACCTAACAATGAAAATTGCCCGGCATTTAGCCGGGCAAATTTTTATTACACCCTAGCGACGGCGTCGTTTATTCGTCAGGCCGATAAAGATCGACACGCAAGTCAGCGCCAGAACAATCGCGAACGGAAAGCCCGTTGCAATGGCCGCCTGAGGTCACAGAGCCATTCCCCAGAGAGCCAGCCTACGAAATCAGAGCGATGAGCATCGGCACAAAAGAGGATTTTATGAAATCCACCTGGCTCAATTGGAGGCCATTCAAGTTTGTTGAAAGCTGGGTTATTCAGGGCTAATCCACCAGGTCGGGTCAGCAGCGCAGCCATCCATCTAAACGGGCTGTCAGAAAAATCACGAACGCATCGTTTGGTCCAACGATCAAGCCAGCAACAACCCCTAATAATCGGCTCCTAAATTGTCCGACTAAAATTTCCGATTTGCTTCTACACTCCAAGTACCGCGCGCATCAGGCATGCGTTGAAATCTGGTCGCTATACGGGCAACATTTCTTAGTTAGAATTAGACTTTCGTTTCTTTGATTGTTGAATAAGCGTTCTGACGAGTTTGCTGGCCGCATCCGTAACTTAGAAAGTCAAGCCACTGGATCTGCCTGCCGATACAACCGACCCATGATCAGCGGCGTAAGATACATCGGGATCTGATAGGCCCCGATAAATACCATGATGGGCAGAGTTACTTCAGGGGGTAGCGCGACGAAGAAGATAGCAATGTTCCGGTTTCCAGCTATCAAGGAAACCGCTGTTGCCTTTGCAGGAGGGAGACTAGTGCGCGTCAATCGGAACGAGACCACCTGAGCGCCAAAATTAATAACACAAGCAAACACAATCCAAAATATAGCCGCTCCTGGGTTAACTATGGCCACCGCACTCAATGATGGCATCAGGCCGACAACAAATACGGCAAGCGTGATCGTTGCCGCACCTTCCATATTTAGAAGCGTGGCGTCTGACGGCTCGCGAAGAACCGTCCTCCGCAACACAACGGCAGAGAGGATAGCGACCACGATGGTAAGAAACAATCGAAGGGTGGTCATCAACACAGCCTGCATATCACCCAATTCAGGCATCAGCCAAAAAATTGGTAAGGCGGTAATTGGCAACACAGCAGTCCCCGCCACGACCAGCCGCATCGCGTATTCTGCGGGATATCCCATCATCAGGCACATATTGGGGCTGCCCGAAATAGATGGAGCCGCTGCCATGATTAGCAAAGACAGAAAGACCGGAGTATCAGTCCAGCCACAAACAATACCTACTCCCGCCACCAACAGCGGCATGGCCAGCTGAAAGGCAACGATTGTTACGGCAACCTGCTTCAGATCAACCAGCGAACCCAAAATGGCACCTGGTTTCATCCGCAGCAGCGTTAGAAAAAGCAACACCATGACCAAGGGTGGCAGGAACGGCCGCATTGGTTCGGCCAGTCCTGGTAACAAAAGGCCTGCGACAAGCCCCGACACCAAGACATATGGGCCGTGACGTGCCGCGAGGTGAAGCGGGTTCAAGGCGTTCTACCCGCCCGGACTTTGGCGCAGGTTTTCAGGCAACCAGGTGGCCAGTTCAGGGAACCAGATCAGAACAAAAACCATGAGCACCATGATCAGGAACATAGGGATAGCAGCACGCGCGATATAGCTCATCTCGTGGTTGGTCATCCCTTGCATCACGAACAGGTTGAACCCGATGGGCGGTGTGATCTGCGCCATCTCGACGACGACCACGATGAAAATCCCGAACCAGATGAGATCAATCCCGGCGTCACGGATCATCGGTTCGACAACGGCCATGGTCAGCACGACCGAAGAAATCCCATCGAGAAAACAACCCAAAATGACATAGAAAACCAGCAGGACCATCAAAAGTTCGAACCGTGTCAACTCCCACCCCGCGATCAGGTCAGCCAGCCCCCGCGGCAGGCCGGTAAAGCCCATCGACAGTGACAGGAACGCAGCGCCTGCAAGGATCAGGGCGATCATTGCGCTGGTACGAGTCGCGCCCATCAGGCTTTCAGTGAAGGTCTTCCAATTCAGCGACCCCTGCCCCGCGGCCAACAACAGACCTCCGATCACGCCAAATGCGGCCGCCTCGGTCGCGGTGGCATATCCCAGATACATAGACCCGATTACCACCATAATCAGCAAGATCACCGGTAATAGGAAACGAGAGTTCTTGACCTTTTCGGAAAAGGTCAACTTGCCCTCGTCGTTGGGGTTCCAGTCTTTGCCAACTTTGGAATAGATGGCGACGTAGCCCATAAACATCGCAGCCAGCACAAGGCCAGGCAGAATACCCGCAAAGAACAGCTTGGTAATCGATTCATTGATTGTCACCCCATAGACGATCAACGTCAACGACGGTGGGATCATTAGCCCAAGCGTTGCCGCTCCGGTTAGTGTGCCGATGACCATGCGTTCGGGGTAGTTGCGCTTTCGCAGTTCCGGGATAGACATCTTGCCAACCGTAGTCAGCGTGGCCGCAGAAGACCCCGAGACCGCAGCAAACACAGTACAGCCTACGATATTCGTATGCACTAACCCGCCAGGCAAAGGTGCCATCCACGGTGAGAGCCCTTTGAACATGTCTTCGGATAATCGCGTGCGGTAGAGGATTTCGCCCATCCAGATGAACATCGGCAAGGCGGTCAGTGTCCAGGATGACGACGCTGACCAGATAGTCGTGATCATCACATCGCCCACAGGGCGTGTTGTGAATAGTTCCATCCCGACCCATGCGACGCCCATAAGGGCCAGACCGACCCAGACACCGGTGCCCAGCAAGGTGAAGAGGACAAAGAGGAAGAGGATAATGACGGATATATTCTCCATGCTCTTACTCTCCGTGGCTCTGATCGGCCAGATCACGGGTGATGCGGTGATCACCCTTGAACAGGACGTGGAACAGGTGATCGGTGAGCGCGATGGCGAGAATGACCGCTCCGATCAGCATGGTTGATTGAGGTATCCAAAGGGCGGTTTTGTCCTGCCCCTGGCTTATGTCGTTGAACTTCCAACTCCAGTACACAAATCGATAGGCGTACCAGCAGAAATACCACATGACGGCAGAGCCGATGGCAAAGCACCAGATTTCGAGAATTCTGCGAAAGCCATCGGGAACCGCATTCAAAAGGATGGAAACCCGAATATGGCTGCCCCGGTTTAGGGCGTTGGCGAAGGCCAGAAACGACGCAGCAGCCATCGCGTATCCTGCATAATCCGGAGCGCCGGGAAAAACTTCGCCGGTCCAACGGGCCAGCATTTGCACCACAATCAACACCAGAATGGCAATCAGGCTGAGCGCCGCCAGAACCCCTGCTGCCAGATAGATGAAATCCAGTACGGACCTGAGCCCTCGCATTGCCGCCATGCTGTCCCCGCTGTGTTTTGTAGATTGGGAGCAGGCGGCAGGTTGGACCGCCGCCCGCATTGGAGTGGTTACTGAGAGTTGAACGCGTCGACGATGGCTTTGCCTTCGTCACCAGCGGCCTCAAGCCACTCGTTCGTCATGGTGACGCCGATTTCTTTCAGCTCATTCGTCATCTGCTCGGACGCAGGACCAACGGTCATACCGCCATCGCGCAGACCCTGAAGCGTAAAGCCGGTATATTCCTTGGCGCGCCAGTTACCGGCATACTCGGCCAGTTCCGCACAGCCTTTGATCACATTCTTATTGGCGTCCGAAACACCAGACCACACCTCTGAGTTGACCATCACATAGTTGCGCGGCAGCCAGGCATCCACCTCATAGAAGTAGTTCAGGCTTTCCCAGACCTTGCGGTCATATCCAGTTGAACCGGACGACACCATGGAATCCGCCACACCGGTTGCAAAGGCCTGGCTGATCTCAGCCGCCTCGATAGTGACTGGTAGCATCCCGGTCAACTCGGCCAACCGCGAAGTGGCATTGTTGTAGGACCGGAACTTGATCCCTTCCATATCCGCGACCGAGTTCACTTCGTTCTTGAAGTACAGACCTTGCGGTGGCCATGGCACGGCATAGAGCAGGGTCAGGTTCTGCTCGGCCAGCAGATTTTCAATCGAAGGTTTGGCGGCCTCCCAAAGTTTGGCGCTGTCATCAAATGACGTTGCCAGGAACGGGATCGAGTCAAACCCGAACAGAGCGTTTTCGTTCTGGTGACCAGACAGCAGACGCTCACCAATTGGGGCTTGCCCGGTCTGGATCGCACGCTTGATGTCGGCACCTTTGAACAGCGAGCCAGAAGGGTGCGTGACAATCTCAATCTCTCCACCTGTGCCGGTGGTCACGCATTTGGCAAATTCCGCGCCCGTGGCCGAGTGGAAGTTTGATGCCGAATAGGCCATCGGCATATCCCATTTCTCGGCCATTGCAGGTGCGACTGCGGCAGCTGTCAGAGCGGTTGCCGCCAGAAGGCTTGTCAGTTTTTTCATCATGTTTCTCCCTGTTAAGTTTTGACGCGCCGGCGTTCTTCGCCAGTCATTTCTATATTGCGAAACGCGAGGGTGCATAGACGCTCATGTCTGTGTTCGGGGTTCTGCCCGCAATCATCTGGGCCAGAAGTCGCCCCGTTTTCGGCCCGCCTGTCAGGCCTATGTGATGGTGCCCAAAGCCCATATACGCACCGCTGATCCCCGGAGCCTCACCAATAATTGGGATCGAGTCAGTTGGTGCTGGGCGGTGCCCCATCCATTCCACTTCCTCCTTCCATGTCAAACCCGGGAAAGCCATCCGGGCATTCTTGCGCATCAATTCAAACGGCGCGCGCGAGGGTGGCGCATCAAGTCCGCCAAACTCCACAATGCCAGCCAAACGAATGCGGCCATCCATCGGTGTGGCAACAAATTTGCCAGAAACCACCATGACCGGACTGCGCGGCATGGCAGAAGGCTCCACCAATTCAAGATGATAGCCGCGTTCGCTCTCAAGGGGAACAGAAATGCCCAAACGCTTGGCTAAAGGTCCTGACCAAACGCCTGCGGTTACGATCGCAGTTTCGCACGCGATGGTTTCCCCACCCGTACGAACGCCGGTTACCTTTCCATTCTCCTGAACCACATCATCGACTGCGGCACGAAGGATCGTGCCTCCATTTGCTTCCACATACGCCGCCAGATCTTTGACATAGCGACCCGGGTCAGTGATGTGGCCGTGGTCCGAGAGCTTCGCAGCAAAACCGATGTCTTCACTATAGACCGGGTCATAGGCATGGAAGGCTGGGCCTTCCAACTCGTCCCATATGAAACCGTTCCGACGACGAATGTCCCACCCAAATGCGTCTTCCTTGTAATGCGTCCGGTCTTTGTAGAGGAACAGGTAGTCGGATGGCACGATCCACTTTTCAGCGCCAGTGCCCTCGGCCAGCGCTTTATGGTCGTTCAGGCTATCGCCAACAATTGGTGTCAGAGCTGCAGCGATGCGTTCCACATCTGATGCATTCGCATGACTCAGATAGCGGGTCATCCAAGGGACCAGCTTTGGCAGGTACCCCCATTTCAAAAACAATGGCTGCGACGGGCTGAGCAGCATTTTGGGCGCTTTTCTGAGAAGCCCCGGAACAGTCACTGGCACAATCGAGCAGGACGCCAGCACGCCCCCATTGCCGTGGGAGGTCCCCTCCCCCGGTCCCGCCTTGTCGATCAGGATTACCTTATGTCCTTCCCTCTGCAGCCATACCGCAGCAGACACGCCGACGATCCCGGCACCGATGATCGCTATGGTCTTCTTCTCGCTCACGCCGCCACCGCCTTTGCCACTGCATAATGGTCAAGTTTGGCTATGTCTGGCCTATTGCCGAGACCAGGAGCGTCAGGGACGACCACCTGGCCGCCGCTGACTTGGAAGGGGCTTTCCAGAATGTCTTCTTTCAGGAAATAGGAAGCTTGGTAGAACTCGCAGCCCAACGTGATCTCAGGGGTTGCCGCAATCATGTGCGTTCCTGCCAGATGTGCCAGTCCAGCCTCGAACATATCGCCGCCATAGGCTGTCAGACCGTGTGCTGCAGCAACACGGGCCACAGACTGCCCCCGGGTCAGACCACCGGATTTCATGATTTTCACAGATACCCCATCACAAATGCCCTCGCGCGCGGCACGTTCCATATCTTCAGGGCCAAAGACACTCTCATCGGCCAGCAGCGGTACGTCGATCATTTGTCGTAGCTTGCCCATCATACCGAAATGGTGGGCCCGGACGGGTTGCTCGATGAAATCCGGAGCGAATTGCGCAACATCACGTACCTGAGCGGGAGCGTCCTCAATACTGAGCCCCTGATTATAGTCCACTCGAACCGAAAGCTCCGGATAATTCTGAGCGAGATACTCTAGTCGCATGATATCAAAGGCGTGATCTTTGAACCCGGTTTTGAGCTTCACAAGGCGAACACCATCCGTCTGCAACCGAGCCAAGAGGTCAATATCCTGCACAAAATCTGGATTCGCGATAGAGCAACTGAGCGGGATGGTCTCACGACACCGCCCACCCAGAAGGGACCAAACCGGAACTCCGCTGATCCTGCCTGCAAGATCAAGCAACGCAGTCTCCAATGCGGCCTTCGCTTCGGTGCAATGTGCGACCGCATAAGCCGCCCGCGCCATGATCGCTGACCGATTAGCTACCACCTCTCCGACCACGAGTGGGCGCAGATAACGATCCAGGGCTGCGTAGGTGGCTTCGGGGGTGCCTGTGAAAACGGACCAAGGGGACGCTTCACCAAACCCTTCGTTGCCGTCTTCGGACTTGAGACGCAGAACAACGACTTCGCAGACGCCTTCAACGGACCCAATACCGTGATCTCGGCGCGAGGTAACCGGCAACTCAAGGTGCCAAAGATCATAGCCTATGATTTTCTGTGACAGATTTCCCATTGCGCCCCCAGCCTATGGCGAGAGCCTGCCTTGACCGAGCTATCATTTCAAATACTATATTATCTAGAGATCATCAGAAAAAATGATACTGTAAAACATGTCCCTGCGTTTTCGTCAGCTGCAAGCCTTTCATGCAATAATGGAGACCGGAACCGTGACAGGCGCGGCTTCGGTGCTTGGAATCTCACAGCCGGGTATCAGTAACCTTCTGGCCCAACTCGAACGAGAAGCGCGGCTACCTCTATTTGAGCGTAACAAAGGACGCCTTCTGCCTACGCCAGAAGCTGAATTGCTGTATCGCGAGGTTGATACGGTTGTTCGAGGCCTGGACCACGTGGCGCAGGCCGTCACGGATCTGCAGAACAAGCACCCCGGCCAATTGCAGATCGCCGCACCACATCTTTTATCCTTCGGCTTCATGCCGCGTGAGATTGCTCGCTTCGCCAAAAGCCGCCCGAACCTATCGGTAAGTTTTCAATCGCAATATTCCTCGAAGATTCAAGAGTGGGTAATCTCTGGCTTGTTTGAGATCGGCATTGTTGAGATGCCCATTCTGCATGACACGCTAAACTACCAAGTCTTTCAGTTTGAAACGCTGGCAACCTTCCCAGAAGGAAGCCCATTGGCTGCCCATGATGTGCTCACACCCGAGATACTCGAAAATGAACCGTTCATCGTGATGGGTCCTGAACATCAAACACACAGGCGGACCAGGGACATCTTCCAATCCGCGGGGCGCACCTGGCGGACTCAGATCCACACCCATCTGTCCGAAAATCTGCTGAGCTTCGTTAAGCAAGGTATGGGGGTTGCGATGATCGACCCCTTTACCGTTACTTTTGATGGCGAGAGCGGGTATCAAACCCGACCTTTCCGACCCGCCGTGATGCTGGATCTGGCAATCATCACCGCCAAAGGACGCCCTCTTTCAACGATTGCTCAGGATTTTATGGCCCAACTAACCCCTTCGATCGCCTCCTACGCGACCCACTCTGAGACGGGTGCTGCCGCTTCGTGAAGCTGTTGGGAATGGATGTCGACCAGTGTCGGTCCATCATGCTCAATCGCCTGTTTCAGAACTTTCGGTAGATCCTCAGGGTCTTTGACTGTCCAGGATTTCACACCAAAGGCGCTTGCGACGGCGGCGTGGTCGGTGCGGTTGAAATCGACGTTGTAGTAGCGCTGGCCAAACCCCGCGTTCTGTCCCGCTTTGATCCAGCCAAAGACTGAATTCGAGAACACGATCGATGTGATCGGCATGTTGTGTCGCACCATGGTTTCGAACTCACCACAGGTGAATCCAAAAGAGCCGTCCCCCATCACGGATAACGTCTTGACCGAAGGCCGCCCGACATGTGCGCCCATAGCAGCACCCAAAGAATACCCCAGCGCCCCATGGGCTCGATTGGTAATGAAATGCCGACCGGGTTTCCGCCAGCGGTAATGTGCACTGAAATAAGGACATGGCGTGCCTGGATCAGCGACCACAATCGAATCGTCATCCAAAATATCCATCAGCGAAGCCATAACCGCTTCGGGACGGATCGGTGTTTTGTGGCTAGCAGCGAGTGAGTTGAAGGCCGCCATCTTGGCCGCCCATGCGGCGCTGGCTTTGGCAGCACCACCAAGCTTTGGCAGATCACTCCGTTCTCCCAGCGCTTGGGCCAAAGCCTCAAGCGCCAATCGGGCGTCGGCACAAATTGCAACCTCGGTCGGATAATTGGCCCCGATCACCATCGGTTCACTGTCGATATGAATGATAGTGGCATTGCGCGCGGGGCTTCTCCAGCGTTCAGTCGTAACTGATCCTGCACGACAGCCGATGAAAAGAACGACATCGGCTGCGTCCACCACTGCACGGGTGGCAGGTACCCCGCCATTCGACCCGACGACACCCAAGGCAAGAGTATCTGTTTCGGCGATGGAACCCTGCCCGGATACTGTCGTGGCAACGGGCATATCCAACAGCGCCGCGACACGGCGCAGGGCGTCTGTTGCTCCGGACAAAACAGGTCCTCCCCCGCAGACCGCCACTGCGGATTTCGATCCCGCGAGTATTTCTGCTGCCGCCTCGATCGCGTCCGGATCAGGCCCTGCGCGCTCGGCTGGATAACTGCGATGCCGGGCATCCGCCCAGATTTCGGCCTCATCGACCGGCGCTTTCTGAGTGTCAAAGGGCAGAGCAAGATGTGTGGCCCCGGGAGTTCCAGTTGTCATCGCTCGAAAAGCAGCACGCACCATGGCTGGCAGTCGCGTGGCATCATCCAGTGATGCGTTCCACTTAGCCAGCGGTTTGAACAACGCGGGCTGGTCCAATTCGGTGAGCGGATACTTCCCCCGACTGGTCGTTGCCACATCTGAGGTAATTGCCAATATAGGGACCGAGCTTTCATTGGCCTCGACCACACCGGGTAGAATGTAGGTCGCCCCACCCCCAGAAGGGCCTTCGCATACACCTGGCTTACCAGTCACCCGTGCGTAACCATCTGCCATATAGGCTGCATGACGCTCGTCCCGGGTCAGAATGTGCTGAATACCATGATCCATGCGGGCCAGCGCGTCATAGAACGGCAGGGTTGTATCACCACACAAGCCAAACATGTGCTTCACACCATGCGCTTCCAGCATACGAACCATTGCTTCGGCTCCGGTCAGATAATTCGTTCCCGTCATGGTAGATACCCTTTCGATTCTTCCTGCACACAGTACTGTATACAGTTTTGTATATTGATTTCAAGAACGGCGTGTGGCACCTGTAGATCAAGGAGAAATGCTTATGGCGGGTCCACGCGTTGATGACATCTACGATCAGGTGAAGGCGATGGCGGTCTCATTCCGCCTGCGTCCCGGCGATCGATTGAACGAAGTCGCACTATCGAAAGAATTGGGCGTCAGCCGGACCCCATTGCGTGAGGCTTTGAACCGGTTGGTCGCAGAGAGATTGTTCGACTTTCGCCCAGGACAGGGTTTTTTTTGCCGCCCTCTGGATGCCCAAAGCATTTTTGACTTGTTCGAGTTGCGCCAAATCATCGAAACCGCCGCAGTCCGAGCGGCGTGTACTAAAGCCTCTTTAGAACAATTGCAGGCGCTCCATGATGAGCTGTATGCAACCGGTATCGATATCACCGGATTGACGGTCGAAGAAGCGGTGACCCGGGACGAGGCATTCCATTTAGGAATAGCCAAACTATCCGGAAACAAAGAGTTGCTGCAGACGCTGACACGGATCAACGAGCGCATTCGCTATATTCGCTGGATTTCCATGAGCCTTGACCGGGTTCAGCGATCGAAAGACGAGCATAAACGTGTCATGCAGGCACTGATGGACCGAGATGCCGATGAAGCTGCACGGGTTTTGGGCACCCACATCAACAAGCGGATGGATCAGGTGCAGGATGCGGTGCGCCATGGGATATCCAGTATCTACATGGAAGGGTCCAAAGATATCTCGACCCGCATCATTCAGGAGGCGCAGTCATGATCGCGAAGGGTGGCAAATCTATCTATGGTGCATCCGTCGGGATTCTCATGCTGGACGCCCAGTTTCCGCGGGTTCCCGGCGATATGGGGAATGCGCAGACATGGTCGTTCCCGGTGTTGTATCGCATTGTTCGCAACGCTTCACCTGATCTTGTGGTCCGGCAACGGGCAGAAGGGCTGCTGGACGCGTTCATCGACGCCGCAAGAGACCTTGTCAAAGATGGGGTGGACGGGATCACCACCAATTGCGGCTTTCTCTCGCTGTTTCAGGAAGAACTGGCCGACGCGGTATCTGTCCCTGTAGCAACCTCCTCTTTGATGCAGGTTGAGATGGTCAATCGCGTTTTGCCTGCGGGAAAACATGCCGGAGTACTGACCATTTCCGCATCGACGCTGAGCAAAGAACACCTAAGAAAAGCTCGTGTTCCCGAGGGCACACCAATCGGCACAACCGAAGGAGGTATCGAATTTACCTCGGCGATCCTTGAAAACAAACTGACATTGGATGTGGACAAAGCCCGCACCGACAATGTCAAAGCGGCGCTTGCCCTTCAGTCCGACAATCCCGACCTTGGCGCCATCGTGTTGGAATGCACCAATATGTGTCCCTACGCGCCGGATATTCAAAAAGCGACAGGCCTGCCCGTATTTTCCATCGTGTCTTTCATAAACTGGTTTCATGCCGGACTAACTCCGCCTGAGTACCTGTAAAGTCCCAGAACATAGGAACTGCCCCTACACACTTAACTTAGGAAGCCCATATCACCTTCCCTACGGTTAATATGTTAAGGAAAGCGCTTGACCTCAGCGGGCACATTACTTAACATGTTTATCAAATAATCGCAGAGAGAGGGGCTATGCCGCATTTTCACGTCGACTACTCGGGAAACCTCGAAAATATCGTGGACATGAGCGGTCTGTGCGAATGCCTCCGCGCGGCAGCGGCGGATATTGATACCTTCCCAACGCCCGGAATTCGCATTCGCGCGGTGCGGGTCGATCACTATGCCATCGCCGATGGAAACCCGGCCCACGGGTTTATCGATATCTCGATCCGCCTGCGCGCAGGTCGCAGTGAAGATGTGAAACAAGATGCCACTCGGCGCATCTTTGAGGCAGCCAATACTTATCTGGCCCCGGCTATGGCCCGCCATTCAATCGCATTGTCGCTGGAAATGCGTGACATAGACCCTGAGCTTTCCCCAAAAACCGGCACGATCCGCGACCATATGGGCGCGGCCCGTCAGGAGACCTGATACATGAGCGCACTGGACAGCAATATCGAAAAACTGGCTGGCTATCTGACCCGTTTCAAGGAAACTGGAATCAGAAACCGGATCAATGGGAAAGACCACGATGGCTCTGGTGGTGTGTTTCAATCCACGACACCAGTTGATAAAAGCACCATCTGTGATGTGGCCCGCAGCACTGAGGCTGATGTAGATGCGGCGGCCCAAGCCGCAAAGGACGCATTTCCAGCGTGGCGGGACATGCCCGCAACAGAACGAAAGAAAATTCTGATCAACATTGCTGACGCAATCGAGACGCGCGCCGAAGAGATTGCCCTATGCGAATGCTGGGACACGGGACAGACATGGCGGTTCATGTCCAAGGCAGCTTTGCGCGGGGCCGAGAACTTTCGCTATTTTGCTGATCAGGTGGTGCAGGCCCGCGATGGTCAGCAGTTGAAATCACCAACCTTGATGAATGTTACCACCCGCGTACCGATCGGCCCTGTGGGTGTGATCACGCCATGGAACACGCCGTTCATGCTGAGCACATGGAAGATCGCTCCTGCGTTGGCTGCGGGCTGCACCGTAGTTCACAAACCGGCCGAAGATAGCCCGCTAACCGCAAGACTGCTAGTAGAAATTGCAGAAGAGGCCGGGCTTCCACCAGGTGTTCTGAACACCGTAAACGGTTTTGGTCATGATGCAGGCAAACGTCTGACTGAGCATCCTGCGATCAAAGCAATTGCTTTTGTAGGTGAAAGCCGCACCGGAAGCATTATCACCAAGCAAGGGGCAGATACACTGAAGCGGATGCATCTTGAACTAGGCGGAAAAAATCCAGTGATCGTGTTTGATGACGCCGATCTGGATCGTGCGCTGGATGCGGTAATCTTCATGATTTATTCGATCAACGGTGAGCGCTGTACTTCATCGTCGCGTTTGCTGGTACAAGATACGATCAAAGAGGAATTCGAAGCCCGCTTGATTGAACGTGTCAACAACATCAAGGTCGGGCATCCGCTGGACCCAGCAACCGAGATTGGCCCGATTGTAACCGAAGAACACTACAACAAAGTCACCAGCTACTTTGACATCGCCAAGGCTGACGGTGCCACAATCGCTGCAGGTGGCGAAAAGGTCGGCGACGAAGGCTATTTTGTCCGCCCCACCCTGTTCACTAACGCCAATAACCAGATGCGGATTGCGCGAGAGGAAATATTTGGACCCGTTCTGACCTCAATCCCCTTCTCGACCGAGGACGAGGCGCTGACTATGGCGAACGACACCGACTATGGCCTGACCGGTTATGTCTGGACCAACGATCTGACCCGCGCCCTACGCTTTACCGACAAGCTCGAGGCTGGGATGATATGGGTAAACTCGGAGAACGTTCGACACCTACTCACACCGTTTGGCGGGGTAAAGGCATCCGGCATAGGTCGCGATGGCGGCGATTGGAGCTTTGAGTTCTATATGGAACAAAAGCATATCGGGTTTGCCACAGGGCAACACAAAATCATGCAATTGGGTAAGCTATAATAGGCCAACCCGCTCGAAAGACTGAAAATTCAGGAGGAGATCATGGGCGAAATCGTTCTTGCTGCAAAGATGACCCACGTACCCACGCTGCTTATGTCCGAGCAGGAAGGGCCGATAAAAGGCAAACGTCAGCCAGCCATTGACGGTCACCGCGAAATCGCACGTCGCGCGAAAGAGCTGGGTGCAACCACAGTGGTTATTTGTGACACCCATTGGGTGATCAATGCCGGGTTCCACATCAACGCGAACGAGAAGTTCGAGGGGCTGTTCACCTCAAACGAATTCCCTCAGTTCATTCAAAACCTGCCTTATTCGTATCGGGGCAACCCGGAAATGGGGGATGCGATTGCCAAAATCGCATCGGATAAGGGCGCCTATACGCTTGCGCATCATCTGGACAGTCTTGAACTGGAATATGGCACTTTGGTCCCGATGCGGTTCATGAGCCGCGAGCATGACATGAAGGTCGTCTCCGTCGCTGCTTGGGCCACGGTTCACGATCACGACGAAAGTCGGATCATCGGTGAAGCCATTCGCGAGGCGGTCGAGGCCAGCGATGAGAAGGTGCTGCTGGTCGCGTCCGGTTCCCTGTCGCACAAGATCTGGGCCAACAAGGATTACGCTGCCAATAACGGCACATTTACCATCAGCTCGGAATTCAACCGCCAGATGGACTTGCACGTTCTTGAAATGTGGAAGAACGGCGACCACGCCACATTCCTCAAAATGCTGGGCGACTATGCCACTTTCTGCTGTGGTGAAGGTTCGATGCACGACACGGCGATGCTGTATGGCGCACTGGGATGGGATGCCTATGACAAGAAGTGCGAGGTCGTGACTGAGTACTTCCCCAGCTCGGGCACCGGACAGACCAATGTCATCTTCCCCGTTTGAACCCTCGAATTGCTGAATCAGAACCTGAGTGTGGCGGCTAACAGTTGAATTTCAGTATGAGACCGGACCCCGCTAACGAGGATAAAAATCAATGCGCTATGCAACTTACACAGCCAATGAAGAACTATTCTACGGGGCGGTTGCCGATGAGGGCATGATCGCCCTTTCGCCGGATTTTCCCCACTGGCCATCTCTGTATGATGTTATAGCTGCAGGTGCATTGGACCAGCTAGGGGCGGTTGCCAAAGGCAAACCTGTGACACACACCGAGTTCACCTATGAAATGGTCATGCCCAATGCGCGGCGCATCCTGTGCGTTGGAGTAAATTTCCCTGATCGGAATGCCGAGTACAAAGATGGCAGCGCGCAACCGAAATACATGTCGCTGTTTCCACGTTTCGCCAGTGGATTTACGGGTCATGAACAAAACCTCGTTCGTCCTCCCGAAAACCACACATTGGACTACGAAGGCGAGGTTGCGATTGTCATCGGCAAAACGGGGCGACGTATCCCTCAGGATCAGGCCTATGACCATGTCGCAGCGCTGACACTGTGCAACGAAGGCACGATCCGCGATTGGGTCAGGCACGCGAAATTTAACGTCACGCAAGGCAAGAACTGGGATCGTTCTGGGTCCATCGGGCCGTGGCTGGTGCCATTTACCAACGCCTCTCAGCTGGATGACGCCCGTATCGTCACCCGCGTCAACGGAGAGGTACGTCAGGACGATACGCTGAACCGCATGATGTTTCCGATCCGACGCGAGATCGAATATATCTCGACCTTCATGACCCTGCAGCCTGGGGATATAATCGTTACCGGCACGCCCACAGGCGCGGGTGCGCGGTTTGATCCGCCTAAATACCTCAAGCCAGGCGACGTGGTCGAAATCGAAGTCGAAGGCATTGGGACTTTGCGCAATGGCATCGAGGACGAAATTGTATGACGCCCGCCGAACACGCAAAAGCCGCTGCAGACTTGCTTGACGCCGAACGCAGCGGCAATCAGATCGGCCTTCTGTCTTTGCGTCATCCTGAGATGGGGATGGATGATGCTTATGAGGTACAAAACGCTATCTACCGCGCCAAGTTGGCCGAGGGTCGCAGCGTGGTTGGTTGGAAGATCGGCCTAACCTCGAAAGCGATGCAATACGCGCTAAACATCGATATCCCTGACAGCGGTATCCTGTTTGACGACATGATCTTTGACAATGGCGCAACCGTGCCTGCCGACCGATTCATTCAGCCCCGCATCGAAGCTGAGATCGCCTTTGTCACCAAATCTCCGTTGGGTGGAGACAACGTGAGCCGAGAAGATGTGATTGCAGCCACTGAATATGTCGCACCTGCCATCGAAATTCTCGATACGCGGATCCAGCGTGTAGACCCCGAGACCGGCAAGACCCGAACCGTGTTCGATACCATCAGTGACAATGCGGCCAATGCTGGCATTGTGTTGGGTGCTGCGCGTCATAAGATCGATGCTGCCGATCTGCGATGGGTCGGAGCTCTGACATTCCGCAACGGTGAAATCGAAGAAACCGGACTGGGAGCGGGTGTGCTGAACGACCCAATCGAAAGCGTTGTTTGGCTGGCGCGCCGCATGGCCACATATGGCCAAAGCATTGAGCCCGGCCAGATTATCCTGTCCGGTAGTTTTATCCGACCGGTCGAATGCCCTTCCGGGACCGAAATCCATGCTGATTTCGGCGCGTTTGGGTCCGTTGACATTCGCTTCGCTTAAAAGAGAGTTCGCCATGCCTGCCCCAACAAACCGCTTTAAGATCGCGCTAAAAGAAAAACGCCCCCAAATGGGTTGCTGGATTGGCTTGGCAAGTCCATACGCCGCCGAAATCTCGGCAACCGCCGGATTTGATTGGCTGCTAGTAGATGGCGAACATGCCCCGAATGATCTGCGCTCGATACTGGAACAGGTGCGCGTGATTGAAGCCTCCGACAGCATACCACTCGCCCGCTTGCCGATCGGCGAAACATGGTTGATCAAGCAATATCTGGATGCGGGTATTCAAAGTCTCCTTGTACCAATGGTTGAAACTAAGGATCAGGCAGAAGAACTGGTTCGGGCGGTTCGGTATCCGCCTATTGGGTCACGCGGTGTCGGTTCGTCTTTAGCTAGGGCGTCGATGTTCGCCGCAATCGACGACTATCTCACCACTGCAGATGACCAGATATGTCTGATCGTTCAGGTTGAAAACCGTGCCGGCATGGCGGCACTTGACGGAATACTGGAGACCGAGGTTGACGGGGTCTTTATTGGACCAGCAGATCTGGCTGCTGATATGGGCCATATCGGCCAGGCAGGACACCCAGAGGTCAAAGCCGCCGTGCTTGATGCCATAAAACGCACAGTGGCTACTGGCAAGGCAGCGGGTATTCTGACCACGGAACCCGAGATGCAACGCCAATGTCTTGATCTGGGTGCAACCTTTGTAGCCACCGACATTGATGTAACCCGGTTTGCTAGTGCTATTCGCACGAGCGCGCAACAAGCGTTGAGCCTGCTTCCTGACCAGACAGCATCGGGACGGATGACCTCGGCCAACAGCAGCAAATATCTGCAACAACTCTGCAAGCACTGGTCGCACAAGGCCGAGGTTGAATTCAACGAGACGCACGGCCGGATCAACTTTTCGGATGGCAAATCTGTCGAGATGTCGGCGACCCAAGACTATCTGTCGATTGTCGCTACAACGGGCGCGCGCGGTGACCTGGAGCATTGGAAACAGATTATTGAACAACACCTCTTACGCTTCGCCTTCCGCGAAGAATGCACGCCGATCTGGGATCAGAGTTCTTCCTGATCCGTTCACGCAGATTTGACAGCGACGAGTCAACAACTGGCCCACTTCTGGTCGCTTACTGGCAGCGTCGCGCCGTTTGACGCATTGAACAAAACCATTGTTTGTGAGACGAACCGGCGCAGTGCAACTACGGGCAAGCCAATTGGTGTACTCCAATGTCCTCAACCGAGCGTTGCTGCCAATTCTAGTGGAGAAGGACGGGTACCGATGACCTTGACGCCAATCGAGCTGCTGAAGGCGAATGCGCCGACAACCCGCCCTGTTGTGGCGCTGAGCGAAGGAGCAGACCCGCGGATAGTAGCAGGGGCGCTGGCGGCACATAGTGCCGGTGTCGCCGATATCATTCTGGTCGGACCAAAAACAGAGGTTGAAGCCGCATTGCAGGCCGAAGACGCATCAGCAGGCGACGGTATCTCGATCCACGACCCGGCCCAATCTTCCCTGACTGAGGCTTTTGCAGCCGAGTATTATAACCTGCGAAAACACAAGGGTGTTGACGAAGCCAAGGCGCGACAGGCGGCGGAAACGCCATTGGTCTATGCGGCGATGCTGGTGAGACTCGGACACGCAACAGGCACAGTGGGAGGAGCGGTACATACAACTGGCGATGTTGTCAGAACCGCAATTCAGGTCATTGGCATGAAACCTGGCGCTGGAATGGTGTCATCCTTTTTTCTGATGTACCCGCCCGAAAACGCACAACCCGGTGCACGGGCGATGCTGTATTCTGACTGCGGATTAGTAATAGACCCGAATTCGGAAGAATTGGCGAGTATTGCTGCTGCGTCGGCGGTTTCCGCGCGTGCCTTGCTGCGGGAAGAACCAAAAATCGCGATGCTGAGCTTTTCAACCAAGGGCAGCGCACGCCACCCGTCGGTCGACAAAGTAGTCAACGCAACAGAAATACTCCGGGCGAAACACCCGGAATTGAATGTTGATGGAGAATTGCAATTTGACGCCGCATTTGTTCCATCGATCGGCGAACGCAAATCACCCGGATCGACAGTTGCCGGACAGGCGAACATCAAGATTTTCCCAAATCTGGATGCCGGGAATATTGGCTATAAGATGACCCAGCGGTTAGGCGGTTATCTGGCAATTGGACCGGTTCTTCAGGGCCTAGCCAAACCAGCCAACGACCTCTCGCGGGGCTGTAGTGCAGAGGATGTGACACAGATTATCGCTGTGACCATCCTTCAGGCAATTGAATCCTAGAATCAGGCACCTGGCCTTCAGTTTTGACAGGCTAGCGACCCATTCAAGACACTTAAAGGACCTGTCTGAATGGTCTCCGCCAATGCGTCTCTCCCTCACCTACCTGAAAATGAAACATCGGGAGGCGATCTCCTTCTTGTCGCATTTTGCACGCTGGATATCTGATACATCCGAAACCTTGGGGTCAGCACCGAGGTGTATAGTTCGGCGGCGCCGGGGACTGCGGTGTAAGCACCATTTCTTGATGATAGCCCAAGCCCGTCAATTCACTTGGAGTCCGCTATAGCAACCCCGTTCCAGTCTACCGGTGGTGGCGACACCAGATAGGTGTTTGAGCGCTCTATCATTATAGCTGAAGCCTGATCACCGCCCCGGCCTCGTTCTGCAGCTTCGAAAGCCCGGATCGCCGCTTCGAAACGGAGGTTTCGGTAGTGCTCAAGTCCTTCTTCGTAAGCTTTTATCCATGAATGCGATCCCGCAGAACTGTCGGCCATTTCGATTAACTCATAAATCACCAGACCACCTGTTCGACCATAAACTGCCAATGTGTCGAGCTCGCGTACTACAATTGAATCACTTGCAGCACGGC
The DNA here is from genome assembly GCF_056539905.1 of Ruegeria sp. AP7. NCBI lineage: Bacteria > Pseudomonadati > Pseudomonadota > Alphaproteobacteria > Rhodobacterales > Roseobacteraceae > Ruegeria > Ruegeria sp. AP7. The sequence continues at coordinate 244,435 of NZ_JBQFVT010000005.1, forward strand.
GCGTTTCCGGGCCGATCAGAACCGAAGTTCCATAAATCTTGTTGGCACCTTCCAGACGGCTGGCAATATTAACAGCGTCGCCTATCGCTGTATAATTCAATCGCTCTTCTGAACCGATATTCCCGACCAGCGCATCGCCTGTATTTAGTCCCACACGTATGCTCAGGGGGCGCCCCTCATCATCTTTGATACCTGTTGCGGCAACGGATTCGACAAGATCCAAAGACGCCCTGCAGGCATGTTCGGCGTGATCGGCGTCGGCACGCGGGGCACCCCAGAAGGCCATGACAGCATCACCCATAAACTTATCAATCGTCCCATCATGTCGGGCGATAGCGGAAGATGCAGCGCTGAAGAACGGCGCCATTAACTGAACAATTTCGGGGCCCAGCTTTTCCGAAAGCCCTGTAAAACCAGCCACATCACAAAACAGAACTGAAATTCGCTTTAGGTCTCCGCCCGGCTGCGTTTTGATCCCCTCTGCAACCAACATCCGAACAAGATCAGTTGGTACATATTTGCGAAAGGCCGATAGGCCTGCCGCCATATTCGCGGTTGCCGCTGAAAGATTCGAAAGTTCGCGAAGCTTTGAGGGTCTGCGGGTGATCTTTTCAGTATCAAATCTTTCAACGCGGCTCAGGTCTTCGACGATGCGTGCCAAAGGATTTGCGACAACCGTTCGGACAAGCCAAATTGCCAGCGCCGTTGCAACGACGACAACTCCGACCAGAATATAGAGCAAGTTCACCAGTGTCTGATTGATTCCGGACAAGAAAGCAGACTCGGGAATAACCGTCGCCACGCGCCACCCATAAAACCCCAACGGTGTCAGAGCCACTGCATAGGGCACACCATCGTTCACAATCCTAGTTGTAGAGTTCATGGACGCGCGCGAAATCGAATTCCCCAGCAGTTGCTGCCCGGACTTCTTGGCAACTTCGTAAAGCTGACCTTCACCCATCCGGGCAGGTGTGATCTCATCCGCCTCGGGATCAGGAACTGCGATCACTTTCCCGTCAGCGTCAAGAATAAATGCAGCGCCAAATTCACCAGGTCGCAGTGTGCCCAGAAAACGCGACAGTCTGTCAGTTTCGATGACAACAGCCAGTACACCCTGACGCTTACGATTTACGTCGACGGGGCCTGCAAACGCATAAACCGTCTTGTGACCACCGGGCAGATCGCGGGCTTCGATCCAGTCGGCAGTGCCCCGGCCTATGAAATTCCGATACCAAGCGTGATCACGCGGATCAAAGGTTGTCGCCGAGAAAGCCCGTTCTTCGAACTGAATATCGCCCGGGATAAAAATGTATCGGTCAGTCCGCAGCATTCCATCTCGGATTTCGCTGTCGATCTCGATCATCTCAAGCCCACCATCCCCCAAGCGATGAGCGGCGAAGTAATTCCCGTCCGGCCAACCAAACATGATCCACGAAATGTTTGGTTGCGCCTGCAGTTGCGACAGAAAGACAAACTCGCGTTTGTCGGCCTGTCGCGTGGCGATGACGTCCTGAACAAAGATGGTTCGCACAGCTGCCCAGGCTGCCTCGGCAGATCTTAGCGTCAGGCCAACTTCGATCCGAACAGTATTTGCGATCTGACTATTGATCTCAGCCGCCAGCATTCGGCTGTTCTCGCGTGCAGTCGTCCACCAAAGCGAATGCACCAGAAAAGTTGACACGCCAATCGACAACGCAACCAGCAGAGTCACCGCGATCCCTACACTGATGCGCATGTCTGCTCCAACACGATACATCGTCGGGAAAATGCAATTTCACTGCGCGATTCGACCATATGATTCCTCATGCCCCGGCCCGACATGGCCAATCTACCCAGATTGACCACTAAATAGCCTGACCATTTGACGCGCCGTGCCAAATGACCTCTTTCTCGGTGAATGATCGCACACAAACTGGTAGCAGCGTAATCAATTCACATTGAACGAACCCGCGCCTTAGAATTCGAAGGGCCAACGACCTCTACCCAGTCACGGTACAAATGAAAATCAGTCGCACTAATCCCAGGTTCAATGTTCAAGCCCCCGTGTGTGATAGAAACTGAACTTCGATATTTCAATCGTTGCAAAACGACCCGTTCCCGGCTGTTGTCACAATCAGACAGTAAGAAAATTGGCCAGACCCACCGAGGGAGGTCCGACCGCCGTAAGTTCTCGATATCGCCTACTACGCCACTTCAAGCGCGTCGGAATTGATAGCGAAACGAGCGGTTGCTGGATCGGACATGTAACGCACTTCCAACTCGTCGAGACGACCGGTCAATTCGTTCACACAATCGATGATGCACTGAACTTTCGCGTCATCCATCAGGTAACTGAAATTCAGACGTACCCAACCCGGTTTAAGCAACTCTTTTCCATCCCGCAGATCGCTGAATAGCTGTTCGGATTCAGGTTGTCCTATTTCCAGAAGCCGATGCGCATACGGACCTGCGCAGGCACATCCACCTCGTACCTGAATACCATAAACGTCGCTTAGCATTCGGGTAAAAAGCTGGTGGTGGAAACGCGATCCATCGGCACGGCTCACCCGAAATGAAAAGATTGGCAATCGATGCGGATGATCAACGCCCAACAGGGTCAGTTGCGGGTTTTTTGACCACGCCTTCAATGCCATTTCGTTCATCTCTGCTTCGCGTGCAGAGATGAAGGCCTGACCAATTTCGTCTTTGACGATAAAGGCCAGCGCGGCGCGAATATCACCAATAACATTGGGGGTGCCTGCCTCTTCGCGGGCTGCTATATCGGATGAGTACCGATGATCCCACGGCGACACGAAGGTTACCGTCCCTCCTCCTGGCCACGATGGGATATCCAGACAAACAGTATCATCGCGCACTATCAATACCCCGCTGCCTCCAGGCCCCCCCGGAAACTTGTGTGGTGAAACAACGACTGCGTCTTTTTGGCAATCATCTGCGGGGTTCATATCAATCGGCAGATAGGGACCAGCCCCTGCGTAATCCCAGACCGACAATGCACCATGGGACTTGAGCAAGCGCGTGACCTCATCGGTCGGAGTGACAATACCCGTGACATTGGACGCTGCCGAAAAACTGCCGATTTTGACGTCAGCGTCAGCATGATCCTTCAATGCCGCTTCAAGCAGCGCCAGATCAGGGCCACCTTCTGCGGCTTCGGGGATTTCCACTACTTCAGCTTTTGATTCACGCCATGGCAGCAGATTGGAATGGTGCTCGTAAGGACCAATAAAAACAACAGCCTTGGCAGCGTCGTTGATACCAAACAGCGCGACAAGCCGGTTAAGGCCTGCAGTAGCACCAGAACCGGTAAATATCGTGCTGCACCCTGCAGCATTGGTAAGACGCGAGATTTCAGCCCGGGCTTCGGCGCGCAGGCGGGTCATAAAGGAACCGCAGAACGATGCTTCGGTATGGCTGTTGGCATAATAGGGCAGCACGGAATCTCGGATGTAGTCCTCAACCTGAGCAAGAGCCCGTCCGGAGGCAACATAATCTGCGTAAACGAGTGATACATCGCCAAACAGGCCCGGGATGCTTGCCCCGTCACCAATTACGCCTTCGCGCAAGTTGCGAACAAGGTTATCGGATTTTAGAGAACTACGAAAATCTGCAAGCGACATGTGAATACTCCTTTGATGAGTATTTTATATGCAACAATAGAAAAATATGACCCAAAGTTATCACCATTGGCATAATAATCGATAATTATGAACGAATAATAGGGCCGTTATTGGGTTAATTTGCCAACTCTAAGTTTCTGCCACACCGTTATCGAGGCGCTCGTTTAGCGCCACCTCCGCATTTGTCAAACTCAACGGAGAAAAACCGGCAGTGAAGTCGGGCCACGAAAAGCAAAACCCCTGAACTCTACTTCCCGCGAGGGATCGGCCTGCATATTTGGAAAACACCGGAACAAATACGGCAGCAGCGCATCGCTTACCAGACGACGATACAGATCGCCCCCCATACACCGATGCGGACCCAACCCAAAGGTCTGGTTTGCACTAAGCGGGCGATGAATATTGAACAGATGAGGGTCCTGCCAGTAGTCTTCATCATGATTGGCCGAGCCCTGCACAACCATGATTGTTTCACCTTTGGGCAACGTTACTCCGCGTAGGGCAATTTCACTGGCAACTATACGTGGGCTGGTCTGAATAGGGGTAACCCAGCGCAGCCCTTCCTCACATGCCGAGTCCCAACGATCGGATTCTATGCAGTGATTTAGCTGATCCGGATTGCGTAGAAGCCCGTGGATCGTGGTTGAAATCGCATCACGGCTTTCGACCACCGCGCCCCCGATACAGATTTTTAGATTTGTGCGTATCTGACTTAGTGAAAGTGGATTAGGCGCATTGACCATCACTGACAAAACGGAAGGATTGGGGTTTTCGCGATGAAAATCGACCATCCTGTCAAAACACCGGTTCATTTCATCGTTGGCACGATCGCTGAGCGCAAATACGGCCGGGTCAAAACCTGAGTTCATGGCCCCCGTGATCAAGGCATTCGCCCAACTGAAAAGTTGATCCTGATCGTCAGGCTGGATGCCTAAAACGTGTTGCAGGTAGAGCGCCGATAGCGGAGCCGCCAAGGTCTGGCGAAGGTCCGTTGTGGTCTGATCGCGCAAAGCGGATACAGCCAATTCAGTGACTGCTTGGAACCTAGCCCTCCAGGTATCGCAAATGTGGCGAGCATGAAAGGTTTCCACCATTGCATTTCGCTCGTCCAGATGCGCCGGACCATCTTTACGCATCAACGTGTTGCCACCAAACGCTCGTTCCATTGCCGTCCTGGAATCGGAGGAATGAAAATGTTGTGTATCCGTTTTGGCCAGATAGGTGTCGTCTGCCTTGGTCAAAACAATCCGGCCGATCGCCTCTATCCGGACCACAGGCGTTTCGCGCCGCAAACGTCGATAGACAGAGGCTGGATCTCTGTCGAGCATTTCAAGGGTCGTGTCGGAATCTACGGGAACTTCGTGCCTCGCAGCAGAGATTTCAGTCATGGCTCTGCTCCTTGTACCCAGAAATTGGCTCGCAGCGGCATTCAGGCGATCAGGCCGCCTGAATGTTGATCTCGACTTCGGTGTTCAATGAGTTGCTGACAGTGCAAATAGCTTTGGCCTGCTTCAAGATGCGGGTGGCCATCACCTCATCATCCACCACGTCGCCGATGATCGTGATCTCGGCCTTCTCCAACCGACCGGGCAATTCAGGAGACTTGGTGCCTACAATTTTGACTGTGAAAGGGTTCAACTGCGATTTACGTTGCGCAGCCGCCCACTCGACTGAGCGTATGATACATGAACCAAGCGAAGCAATCATCGTGTCCACCGGAGTTTCATGCGGCGGATGAGGAGTAATGTCGTCAGTATCCCCATAGGCATAGCTGAGTTGTGCGCTTCCATCGAAGAACACAAAGACCGGTCCGAAACTCTTGGGCCTCACTTTCAGAACCATAGGGCTGAGCTCCTTTATCAGAATAGCAGATTTGGCAGGAAAAGCGCCAATGCAGGGAACATGGTCAGCACCAGAATGGCGAACAAATGGATCAACCAGTAAGGCACTGTTGCCGCCGCGACGCGTCCCAAGCTGACTTCATTATTGGTCAGCGCCGTCAGGACAGAAAGATTAAGTCCCACCGGGGGTGTGACCTGTCCGATCTCGATCACGATGGTGATGATTACTCCGATCCAGATCGGATCAAACCCCAAGCCCGTCAAAAGCGGAAATACGACCGGCAACGTCATGATCATCAGGGACAATCCGTCGAAGAAACATCCCAGGATCAGATAAATCAGAACGACGATTAACAGCACACTGTAGGTTCCCAAGCCGCTTTCTGCGACCACCTCGAGAATTTGCTGAGGGACACCCAGGATACTTGTGGATTTCGCCAAAATGGTTGCGCCCAGCACCAGAAAACCAACTGCAGCGAACAACAGAACGGACTGATACACCGCCTCAACCAATTTCTTCCAGGTCAAATCCCCCCAAATCGAAGAGATAATGACTGCCAGCACAACGCCCACACCTGCGGCTTCGGTTGGCGTAGCCAAACCACCCACAATGCTGCCGATCACGGCAAAAATCAGGACTAGGAGAGGCCAAATCTGTTTGAAGCCTGCTAAGGCTTGCCACAACGATACCGGCTCCTGGTTACGTGGAGCGATCGATGGGTTGCGAGAGCATTTGACGAACAGATAGGCCATGAACATCAGACCCACTAGGAAACCCGGAATAATGCCTGCGGCAAACAGGCGGCCGATCGAGGTTTCCGTCAATGCGCCGTAAATCAAGAAAGATAGGCTCGGCGGTATTAGTAATCCCAGTGTGCCTCCGCCGGCCAGACTTCCAACCACGGTGTCTTTGTCATAGCCGCGCTTGGACATTTCAGGATAAGCAACCGATCCGACCGCGGCTGCTGTCGAAAGGCTCGAACCGCTGACAGCTCCAAACAATGTGCAAACCGCAATGTTAGTGTGCAGCAACCCACCTGGAATTCGCCAAAACAGAGGCGAGAATGCGGAATAGGCTTTCTCGCTGATTCCGCTCCGCAGCAACACCTCACCAAGCAAGATGAACATTGGCACCGCGCTGAGTGTGAACGAGTTGAAAACGCTCCAGATTGCGTCGATTGCAAGCGAGGTCGCGCCGTTTGAGAAAAAGTAAAGGATAATAAGCCCAGTCAGGCCCAATGCGGCACCCAAAGCGACGCCAGTACCGGCGGTGGCAACCAGCACCCCAATCAGAGTAAGCCAAAATGACATTAGCGGGCCTCGTCGGTAAAGCTCTGTTCCATATCTGTTTCTGAGTCATCCACTCGGTCTAGAACACCGACCAGACGGGCCACAAAAATGGATAGGGTTAGCGTCAGAGAGATCGGCATTAACGCCATCCAGGGATAGAGCAGAATCCGGGTGGTTTCCGTCTTGAGATTGCGCTTGAAAGCAAACTCGAACCAAGGAATCGTCTCGACGATCAACCAGAGAAAGAAGACTATACCAACCAGCAGCGCGGTTATCTGCACAACGACATGCATCTTGCCTTTTAGCCTGTCGGCCAACAGCGAAACGCGCACATGTTTGGCCCGCAAGGTGACCATCGGCAAACCCAAAAATAACGAGACGCTCAATAACAGTCCAACCACTTCCTCTGTGATGTGAAGAGGCGAGTTGGCAAACTTACGCATCAGGACACTGGTTACGATAATGCCAACAATGGCAATCATTCCCAGTGCTGATGCCGCCGCACACGCAAGGGCCAGACGATCCAGCCCTCGCGCGATTAGGTGTTTTAATCTTGTTGCCATCTTTGAATTAGCGGCCCAAAGCGGTCAGAATACGTTCGCGGTAGGCCGGTGCGTTTCCACCAGCTTCTTCCGCCAGCATTTTCCATGTTTCGGTTACCGAGGACACAAAGAGGGCCCGGTCTTCGTCAGAGAAGTCTTCACCCCAGGTCACACCCTCTTCACCAAGTTTTTCACGGGCAGCAAGCTCACGCTCGAAGTCATCTTCATACTGGTTGGTACGGTCCCACAAATCATCTGCTGCTGCAGTGATCGCCGCTTTGGTCGCCTCATCCGTCGCGTCCCACTTGTCGGTGGCCACACCGATTACGTATGGGCCGGATGCCATCGGATAAAGGAATGACGCATACTTGGCCACTTCCTGCAACGAGACCGTATGCGCATAGAGCGCCGGGTAAAGGGCACAGTCAACGACCCCGGTCTTGAGCGCCACATACATTTCTTCTTGTGGGATGATCTGCGCGGCAACACCCAGACGGGTGAAGGTTTCGACCTGATCACGCGCCCAGACACGCAGCTTCTTTGATTTCAGATCCTCAAGGGTGCGCACGGGCTCATCCCGGCAGAAAACTGAAACCGACAGCATCGGGATTGCGACATAACCCACTGAGGACACACCCCAGTCAGCAAACTCTTCTTCATAGATATCGCGGACTGTCGGGATTGCTTTTTCGAACTCCTCGATCGAGCCGATGGTGCCCTGAACAACTACGGAGCTTAGCGCAGGAGCGTCACGCCCTAAATAGTTGGCCCACATCAAGCTCATTTCCACCGCGCCTTTGGGCAAAAAACGCAAGGTATCCGTGTTGGGCAAACCCAGCGAACCGCCGCTGTAGAGAGTAATCTCAGAGCCTTCCGCGAGTGCGCCGTTCACATCTTCGACGAATTGCTCCAGCTCAGCCGTTTCCGGGCGCGTTTCCGGAAGAAAGTTGTTAAAGCGCCACTCATCGGCCATCGCTGGCGAAATGGCTGCTCCTATACCCGAAATACCGAATGCGGCAGCTTGGATAAGTCTATTCATATCGTGTCCTCCTGATGGAAATGATATCTGCGACCTGGTGAATATTATCACCAAAATATCAACCGATTTCAGATTATCCTGTGTATGTGACCACAAGAATGGGGAAAACTTCGCCTAAAGCTTGCGATCGCCCCTAGTGCGATTCTTCCCAATCGAAAACAATCCAATCATGCACTTACAATTAGTTTGGACCAACCAAATCGGGCTGTTCACGTGAATATCAAAGTTCAAGAGATTTTTAATGGCCGCTGCTCAGCAATTGCTTCCATAGAGAAATAGGAGGTAACCGAGTCAAGCTCTACTTCTGAAATCAAGCGCTGATATACCAGATCATACGAGTTCATATCCTCAGTGATGACCTTTATCATGTAGTCGTAATCGCCCCCGATCCGGAAAAAATCTACGACATCCGGAATTTTCAATACGGCGCGGCGGAATGCATCAAGCCATTCCGTCGAATGATGGCGCGTTTTCACCATCATGAAGACTACCAAGCCGAGGCCAAGTTTCTCGCGGTTAACGCGCACCGTCGAACCAACGATTACGCCGGTCTCGTTCAACCGCTGCAAGCGTCGCCAACAGGCGTTCTGAGACAAGTTGACCTTTTCGGCAAGCTCTCGCTGAGAAAGAGAACTGTTCTTTTGCAATGCCTCAATGATTTTTAAGTCTTTGTCATCCATATACGCACGCAATTCATTCAATTGACCCACAAAACAACAAAAAACACAGGAATCTCTTACACACAACACAATAGTATTGGGTCTGCCACGATTTCTCTGACCCCACGAAATGAATCGAGCCCTATCAACCGCCAGACTCGTCCATCGACAAGGTCGACACTTTTCTCGCCCAGCGAGACACCCCACGCGCTTTTGAATACGGCAGCGGTGCAAGCACAATCTGGGCCGCGCGGCGCGCTCATCATGTCACCAGTGTCGAACATGATGTCGATTGGCATCCTGTAATTTCCAACCGGCTGAGCGCGTTTTCCAACGTTGAATTGAGGCTGATTGAGCCCGATGCCAACTACAATCCAGAATACGGATCAAAAAAACCTGGCAATACTTCGCGCAGCTTCGAAAATTATGTCACTGCAATCGAAGGCGCAGAAGGTCCATTCGACGTCATCATACACGGACGCGCACGGGTGGCTTGTTTGAGGCACGGGATAGCACACGTTGCACCTGGTGGCATGATCGTATTTGATAACTCTGGCAGACGGGAGTATCGCAGCCCGATTGAAGCGGTAGAGGCACAGATCAAGACCTACCGGGGGCGCGTTCCATCACTGCCCTACCCCGATCAAACGACACTGATCCAACCCACCCCTGTAGCAGAGAAATGACACTTCCAAACAAGTTAGGGTGTGGACAGCGCCCCGCGCTACGCGTGATAGGCTGGGCCATTTTTGCCGTGACTTTGTACCATTTTACCGTCGCGGTTGCACAGCACTGGTCCCAAATTGCGGCTTGGTCCCCTGGCTGGCAGGCGTGGCAATCGTATTTGCGGCAATATTTTATTATGCAACCGCTTTGCTGCTATTGGCCGAGCTTTGGCAGGGGCTGGTCCAGGGAACGCAAGACCAAACATTTTCACGTGCACTGACGTTTTCAACCTACTCCAAAACGCAGATCGCGAAATATCTACCGGGAGCCGTGTTTCAATATTTGGGCCGGCATTTCTTTATGGCTGACCATGGAGCAAGTCAGGGTGGGTTGGCACTCGCAAATATTCTTGAAATTTGCACTCTTATTCTGGTCGCCGGGCTTTTCGCTCTAATTGGATTTACATTTGGTGCAGCTCCCCACTCACTAGAAATATCTGAGGTCATACCTATTCATTGGCTTGTACCGACAGCGATGGTTATTGCCATTTTGCTGATCAACTAATTTGAAGAATGCTTGGAGCGCACCCCAACACGCCGTCGCGACAAAGGCTTATCTACGGATCGTTGCTTGCTTCCATCTTCTTCTTAGCCATGGGCTTTACTTTGTTGGTATTGGTTGGATTGGTTTCCGGTGACTATGACCCTGCCATCATAGTCATTGCCGTGACGTCTTGGCTGTTAGGCTATGTCACTCCTGGCGCGCCTGGAGGGATCGGAATACGTGAGTTTGTTCTGCTCATCTTCTTACAGGCCTACATACCTGAGGCAGAAGCGCTGATTGCAATCGGGTTGTTCCGCGTGGTCACATCACTCGGTGATCTGGCATTCTTTATCGGCGGCGCTTTTCTGTGGCGTATCTCGCCAAAAGTAGAATGATCATTTGTTTGCCAAACTTGTAGCCCGACTGCACCTTTCAAATAGAGTAAACTATTGAGAAGTTGGCAGTTTTAGGCTCATTGCGACCATCAAGAAGCGGAGATGCGATTAAATCCGGAAAGCGATAGCTGCGGCTGTTAGTCACTTAAATTCACCGCTGGTTTCTTGCTGTTCTGAACAAAAGCAAAAATACAAAAACCGAACCTATGGAAGTCGTGACAATCCCTACTGGCAACTCCTGTGGCGCCAGCAAAAGCCTGCTGAGAATATCCGAACCGGTCAATAACGCAGCGCCAACAATCGCGGCAGTCGGTACAAGGTGGCTGTGCAAAGGTCCCGCAATTCCGCGGGCTATGTGTGGCACCATTAGGCCAACAAATCCGATCACACCCGCCACTGAGACAAAAACTGCAGTTGCCAAAGCTGCCGTGAAAAACATGCTGAATCTCAATCCCTGAACAGGGACCCCAAGAGTTGCTGCGGTTAAATCCCCCGTAAGCAGCGCGTCCAACCAACGACTGCGATACAGCGAATACGTTAGGATCAGGATCAGCCCAACACAAACAAGGGGAAACGTCTCCCAGCGGGCCAAGCCCAATCCACCTAACATCCAGAAGATCACCGAGTGGGCAGCGCGGTTGTCACCCGCAAATATCAAGTAATTGGTGATGGCTGAAAACAGGAATGAAACCGCCAATCCCGCCAGGATTAGTTTCTCTGGCGCACTTGTGCGCAAACCGTGAACCAGCGCCAATACAACGCCCGACGCGACGAGCCCTCCGCAGAAGGCGGCGAGCGGCAGTGTCCAAAAACCCAGCACATCTCCGGTTACGGTGATGACAAACACCGCACCTGCGGCGGCCCCCGAAGACAAGCCAAAGAGAAAAGGGTCGGCAAGATCGTTGCGAGTGGTGGTTTGTAGGACGACGCCAACGATACCAAGTCCGGCGCCTATCACAGCGGCGAACAATGCACGGGGCAACCTGAGATCAAACACGATCCGGTGCATCGGAGACATCTCGCCGTCGTCGATACCCGTGCCACGCATAATTGCAGTAAATGTCTCAGACACCGGGATCGAGGTGGTTCCGTAAATCGTGGAAACCAGCACAAGGGCGGCCAAAATAGCCGCCCCCAGCAGAAGTGTTAAGCCAAATCGGCCCATATCAGTTGAGGCCCGGATGCATCGCTTGAGCCATTTTCGAGATCGCCTCAATATTTGCGGGGCCAGGTGTCAATTCTTCGTACCGCAAGCCGATCCAACGCTCATTCTTGACGGCATCTGTCTGCGACATCACCGGATGCTCTTGCAGGAATTTGAAGGTATCTGCCGCGCCGTTGCCGGTCTGATAATCCAGCAGCACCAGGAATTCGGGGTTAGATGCGGCCACGGCTTCCCAGGAACTACGCCCCCAGCTTGTATCCATGTCATGGGTGACATTCTCACCACCCGCCGCAGCGATCATAGCATCGGGAATGGCAAACTTCCCAGCAGTGAACGGTGCATCCGCCGGACCATCCAACAAGAAAACTCGAGGTTTCGGCAACTCGGTCGTTTGCGCCTCGATCGCGGCCAATTCGTCTTTCCATTCGCTCACTAGCGCCTCGGCCTTGTCCTCGACCTGCATAACCTTGCCAAGACGCAGAACATCGTCAAACAGCAGGTCCATGCTGGACTCGGGGCGATCCTTGTCCAAATGCACACAGCTTTCGGTCAGGATCATGGTTTTGATCCCGAAGGGCTCCAATGTGGCTGGTGTCACATCCCCACCCGGTTTCATTCCATAATACCAGCCCGCGAAAAACAAATCTGGGTCCGCTGCGACGAGGTTCTCAACAGTGGGGTATTTCGGCGCTAGCTCCGGAATGTCACCCCGCAAGGTATCGAATTCCGGGCTGGTCTTGTACCAGCCGGTGATCCCGGTGAGGCCGACGATCTTGTCCTGTAGCCCCAAAGCAAAAGCCATATCCGTCATGTTCATGTCATGCACGACCAACCGTTCCGGCAACGTCTCAAACACAAGGGGTTCGCCGCAATTGTCTACGGTGACTTCCTGCGCTGCAGCGCTACTTGCAATGGCAGTGACCAAAGCCACGGACCAGATGTGTTTCATCAATATTCTCCTGAGTTTATGTAGAAACAGTGGTTCTTCGGATATCAAGAGCCGGTATCACGCGACCCTCATGGTGAAAGCACAGATAATCCACGCCAAAGGTTTCACGGACCCGTTCGGGCGTCAGAACTTCGGCGACCGTGCCAAATCCGGTCAGGCGCGTGGATTTCATCAAAGCAACATGTGTGGCGAATTCAGGGATCATGACCAGATCGTGCACGATCATTACCACTGTGACCCCAAGATCGGCGACCAGCGATAGCATCCGCCCCTTTGCGTCTGGATCCAGATGATTGGTGGGTTCATCGAGAAACAGCAAAGAGGGGTTTTGTGCCAAGGCGCGCGCAATATGCGCACGCTGACGCTCGCCCCCAGAAAGCTGAGCCATCCGCTTTTCTGCCAATGGAGCCAGATCAGTGAGGTCAAGTATCCGGTTCAGTTCGCATGCATGATCTTCGGCCGAGCGATCTGCGCGAATGGGAATCTGACCCAATGCCACATAATCACGCAGTGACAGACGCCCATCAGGAAATTCCTGCTGGCTGACAACGGCTATCATGCGGGCGCGTTCTTTTGCGGATAGGTGCTTGAGGCTTTGTCCATTCATACGCACATCCCCCAATGCCAGTGCTTCGGCACCACAGAGTAGATTCAAAAGCGTTGTTTTACCTGCCCCGTTCGGACCAGCGATCGCAAGAATAGCGCCCTCGTCCAAGGCGAACGAAACGCCTTGCAACAAGATATCTCCGTTAAGCGCGTAATATTCCAGATTTTCGGCAATCAGAAAGCTTTGCTTGGTCATAGCGCTTCCTCAAGCTCAATACGCGGCAGGCGTGAGAGAGTTTTCGTGAACAATGCCCGTGGCCGATCAGTGGCATTTGTCCAACCATCGCCACTGCGCAGATACTGATGGGCAAATTCAACGATCGCGTCCAAATCTTCATCTGTAGAAATGTCACCAAATAGATATTGTGCTTTGCCACGGGCCTGAAAGCCGATGGTGGTTGGCCTTTCACAACCCGCCATACAATTCACAGAGCGGATCACAAATTCCCTCGGCAATATATGCTTCAACGCCTGGGGTACTTTGTCTGCACTTTCGCCACTTCTGCAGCTCGCGCAGACAAGAAGGATATGATCAACATTGTTCGTCATCTCGCCACCGTTTATTGCGCAATTAAAGTTTTTGCAATGTTATATCGTAACGCTCTGATTATTCTGAACACCGCGTTGGGCTCCCCGCATCGGCGGTTCACGTTGTCGACAATGTATTGATCAGCTATTTTCGCATTTCTCACTCCGCTTGTTTCCAAGCGCAGACGGAAGCTGCCAGTCGTGTGCACACGTGTGAAACGTGTCATCAATACCTCCTTCCAGGACGCCCCGCCCCGGGTTGGTTGAACAATTGATGGCAGGTCTCCTGACTTGCGGGTCTGCGCTTGGCCAACCTTCCCGACCCTTGGGGTCAGTGGCTATTTGGCATAGCTCACCGCTTACAGTTGCGGGGGCAGTTACGGAATTGGCGCCGCTTGGCATTCCTCACCGTATTCCCTTTTCATCCCTCTGACGTATCGTTGGGAACCATCTGCTGCCTGAGTGCCCGAGATCAAGAAATGCGTCAATAACTTTCTCCAAGCTTAAGTCTTCGAAAGTAAGCCAACGCAACACTAGCGAATACGGCGCCAACCGTGTCCGTTTTGAAGTCGTAAATCGATGAATCCCACCCTACCAACTATTGACCGGTATACTTCATTCTGACGCGAAAACGGCTGTTTGACATCGAAGGGAATGAGGCAATAAGGCTGCCATAAGTCACTTCGTTTGAAAGAAAAACCAAAAAGGGTTAATCTACGGGCATTTAGAAGGGGCTGGCTGTCGGATATTTTTGTAGAGGTTAATTATTGCCTGGGCTTGCTCGGGAAAAGGGGGTTCGTGACACATTCTTTGCCAAACACTTCACCTGAAGACGTGGTTGACGATATCATCGATCAGAATTTTGAAGCGATCGCGAAGTGGAAAGGTCGAAGGTTAAGAGCGCAACATGGGCGCAGCCATGGATGTGTCAAAGCCACTTTCACAATCCGGGACGATCTGCCGGAAAGGTTGCGCCATGGCCTTTTCGAAAAAGCAGTAAGTTATTCTGCAGCAGTTCGCTTTTCCAACGGTGCGCATCTGGATGATCGTAAAACCGATGCCCATGGAATGGCGGTCAAGCTATTTGATGTGCCGGGCACCAAACTGATCGACGTCGAGGCACTTTCACAACTCAACATCTCGCAAATCAGCGATGAGTTCGACTTTGTTCTTGTCGATCGGGACACTTTCCCCAGCTACCTTTCCGACGATTATGAACGGCTAAGCAGACTGATCGCTACTCTGCAAGCCCTACAACACGCGGCAAATAAGCGTCGCAGCTGGTCATTGAAGCTGATCACTCGAGGGTTGGTGGCCCTGTTTCGCGCATTTGCCACACAAAAAGGCAGGCGAAGTCTTCAGACTGCGAGCGATTTTGCCTCGAACTACATGCAGTCGCCATTCGAGGCGCATTTCTGGTCAACGACGCCCTATCGGCTGGGGACTGACCTGACAGTACGATACCTCGCCCGCAGCGTTCGACATAAGGTAGCAACCAAACCGGTGGACGAGCATGACGGCATCAGCCTGAAACTCCGTCAGGACGTCGCCAGTGACGGCAATCGATTTGAGTTCTGTATAATCGAACCACCGCGAAACGATGGCGACTTCGATCCGCTCGACAACCGCGTCAGATGGGCCTGCGGTCCAGAGCCGGACGCACCACTCGACCCGTTTCATCGAACGGTTACACCCATCGCAGATATTATCATGGAAAAAGATGCAGAATTCGATCCGCTCGATGGTGATACCCTGTCATTTTCGCCATGGCGTGTGACCGCCGAGCACAAACCTCTGGGCCCGATCAACGCAATCCGGCTTAAGACTTACCTTAGCCTCGCCCGCGCCCGTTTTCCAAACCGATGATCAATTGGAGCCATTTAGATGCTGAATATTGATGATCTTATCAATCTTGGGTTCAAGATCGCACCACGCACGACAAGCTATATCTCAGCCATGAGGCTTGCGAATGCAGCGCGGGTGCACCGGCCGCGACCCTATACATTGGGCGCGGACTATACCAGCTGGCCAGGCGTCTATTCCAACCGTTGGATTGGTCGTCACACAACGCCCGAAGATCCTTCGCCGATCCTGCCATCGGAAAGTGAAGTGGCCGACTTGTTTCGCCGAAGAACTCAGATAGATGGCAGCCCGCTTACCTTGTTGTGCCCGCAAGGCACGACCGTTCTTTTCATCTCGGTCGCGCAATGGTTCACCGACAGCTTTCTGCGGACCTTCGGGCCAACCGGACCGTTTGATCAGACTGATTCAAACCACGAAGTCGATTTATGCCAGATCTACGGATTGAACGATTTTCAAACTGATATGCTGCGCGAAAGAGACCCCGAAACAGGCGAAATGACCCACCGACTGGCGTTTCGGATGGACGACAATGGCGAGATGTGGCCGCCGAAGCTGTTCAAAAAAGATCAATCCGGTGGAGTTAAGCTGGCCCCGCCATTTGATGGCAGTCTCGCCGAGGGTGACAATGCCGCGCGGCCCCTGCATGATCCGTGCAAGCTGCGTAACTCCTTGAAACGCGCACATCCCGAGCTGACACGCCAACAAGTCGATCAAAGGCTGCTTGATTTTCACGCAACCGGCCTGGACAACGGCAACGGCACGATCGGCTATACTGCCATCAACACATTGATGATGCGCGCGCACAATACATTTGCCGATCTTCTCTGGCGCGAGAAACGCGGCACTGACGGTTGGGATAAAGAGCGCGTGTTCCAAACCACGCGGTGCACTCTGATCGCGCTGCTGATCAAGCTGGTGATTGAGGACTATATCAGCCACGTGGCAAACATGCCTTTTCATCTGCCGGTCGGCGTCAACCGCTGGCAGCGTTGGCATCATTCAAACCAAATCGCGATTGAATTCAATTTGCTTTACCGTTGGCATTCAATGATCCCCGAGCGTTTCATCATCGACGGCACTCAGGTCGAGCCGACTGGATTCCGGTTCAACCCTCGCCTCGTCGAACAAACGGGACTTGAGGAAATGATCCGCTCGCTCTCGCGCCAACCAGCAGCCAGGATATCGCTGCGCAATACACCTGATTTTCTGTTCGAAAGGCCTGCAGAAGGTGTGCCCTCACCGGTCGAAGCAACGATTGCCCTTACACGCAAAGCACGACTTCCCTCACTGAACGCCTATCGTCATCATTTTAAACGTCGAGTACACTCGAGCATCGCGGATCTTGTGGGGGATCAGCCCTTCGCCGACGAGCTAATCGCCGACCTGAGCAGAATGTATTGCAATGTTGATCGGATCGAGTTGTTTCCGGGCTTGTTCGCCGAGCAGCACAAGGGGACCGTCATTATGGGTGACTTGATGACGTCAATGGTGGGGTATGACGCGATCACGCAACTCATGAACAACCCAATGGTCTCAAAGAACCTGTACTCGGCCAAGACCTTTTCGCAAACGGGTCATCGGCTGCTGCTAAAAACCTCTTCATTTGCGCAGGTCGCTGAATTTGTTGGTCTGAATCTTGCCCCGGATGACTGTGCATTGGGCCGAAGGCGCTAGGCCGAAACCCCGGCATCATTCAGCTTGGCAAGACGTGCAGCAATCTCAGGGTCAACTGGTCGCAGACGGGCCAGATCTTCTAATGCTCGTTTCTCATACAGAGCAGCTCCCTGATCACGGGCCACTTGTATCGCCGTTCGGCACGCGGCCTCGGCCTCATCAGAAGCGTCTTCCTGCTTTGCCAGCAGCGCAGCTCTGATCCGGTTTAGCTCGGCTTCGTAATTCCGCTCTCCGGTTTGATCCGCAAATCTTAAACCAGCATCAACTGCTTCCAGACCTTGCAGGATTTGACCAAGCGCGAGAAAGCCACGCGCAAGTTCAGTATGGACAAGAACACCTGCCGCCTTGGCTCCGGTCGCATGCATTTTTTCCCAGGCCGATTGCAGCAAGGCGACGCCCTTTGCTGGTTCGCCCGAACGTATCGACGCACCCGCGAGATGCGCGGTTGCAACCGCGTTGTAATATGGGCCAACACTGTCTCGCACGATCTTTGCAAAAGTCTTTGCCATATGCGGATAATCCGGATGATCGGTCTGCATGTAGATCTCGGTCTGCCAATGCATCGCATTTGCCACCGTCAGCGACTGCCCCGATGCCCCTGCAGCATCAACCGCACTTTTGGCGCGAGCCAAAGCACGTTCAGTATTCCCCAGGAAACTGTCGACCAAGGCAGCCATGCTCTCGATCTGTAACATCGCCGCGACATCCGGATCGTTTCCTGCCTCAGCAGCGTGTGCTTCGGCGTGCAAAGCTGCTTTTTCCAGCGCAGTCGCCGCAGCTATGAACTGTCCACGCGGTGCAAGCGCTGATCCACGTATGTAATTGCCGACCATGCACGTATGGTGATCATCATGGGCATCGATCATCGCCTGTCCCCAATGCTCGGCCTTGCGATAATCCCCTTTGACCATCGCAGCGGTAAAGAGACCCCTACCGGCGCGCACCAAAGTGCGGCGATCTCCGAGTTTCTTGGAAAGCTCAAAGCTACGGTCGAACGCTGAAATTGCAGAATCCGCGCCATATCCGATCCGGACGCGTTCGGCGGCTGCAAGTAGAAACTGCAAGGAAAGTTCTGCCTCTTCACGATGTTCGGCAGGCAGTTTCTGCAGCAATCGCAGTCCGTTTCTAACTTGCTGCGCACCTTCTTGATTGGCATGGCGACGCAGGTTTATGCGAGCGGCTTCGATCCAGGCAGCCACGGCTTTGTCGGGCGCACCTGCCAACTCCCAGTGACGTGCAATCTGTTCCGGTTTTCGGGCCGCCTCAGGCTGTGCGTTCAGTGCTTCGGCTGCGCGTCGATGTAAATGCGCCCGCCGGTCTCGTACGAGGCTTTGATAGGCCGCTTCGCGGACAAGTTCGTGCCTGAACCGCCAGGCCCCGCTCGCATTTTTCCCTGTACCGGGTAAGTGTTGCAGTAAACCTGTTGATGCTAACTGGCGTATTGCCTCATCAGCTTCGGCTTCTGAGATGCCGCTGATATGCGCCATCATAGGTACGCCAAATGTACTACCTATGACTGCCGCCTCGACAGCTGTACGGCGCAATTCACCCACTTCGTCTATTTGCTGCGCCAATAGGTCGTGAAGTGTCGCGGGAATGACCCCCAGCCCACGTTGGGGTGATGCTGCCATAGCAGTCGCGCATTCTTTGATGAAAAGAGGAATGCCGTTCCCACGGGTCACGATCTGCGCCATGGTTTCATCACTAAGCCGCGCATTTGATGCGGCACCGGCCAAAACCGCAGCGGTGTCATCATCCAGCGGTGATAGTGCAGTTATCTGCAGCGAAGGGATGCTTTCTTCCATAGCCCGCGTGACAGGATTTCGCCCGGCCAACAATAGCAGAACAGGTAATTTGCTAAGATGCTCTGCCACAGCTTGAAGAACCGAAAGGGTCGACGGATCTGCCCATTGCAAATCCTCGACCACGACAAGCACCGGCCCTTCGCGGCTTAACCCTTCAAAGACACGACGGAATATCGTAACGATTTCGGCGCGCAGCGCCTCTTCGCTGGCGGGTCCATGATCGCCGGGTCCTGGCGCGAGAACAAAAAACAAGGTGCCCAACTGGCCGTCATCCAGAATATAGCCCAGATGTTCCGTCATTCGGTTTCGTCGGATCGCGATGTCGTCGCTGTCGAGAATTCCGCACCAGCGTTCAATTTGTGAGATGAATGGAAAAAAGGGTGAGCTCACATGAAAAGGACTGCAATGATACGTCACCCAGGCCTGGGGCCCCACCGACGTACGCAGGTCCCGGATCAAGTGGGATTTTCCAATTCCTGCTTCACCTTGCAGATAAATTACCCTTCCTTTGCCGGTTTCCACGTCAGACCAAGCCGCATGAAGTTGTGCTCTCTCAGCGTCCCGCCCGATCAAAGGTATCCGGTCTTTATCCAATACCTGAATTCGGGTCTCACCTGCCAAGCGATACACTGGAACGGGCCGATCAAATCCTGCAAGGCTCTTTGCACCCAGGCCATCGAACTCAAGCTGCTCGCCCCCCAGTGCGCGGGTCGCAGCGGATATCAGCGTCCCACCGGGTTCAGCAAGGGCCTGTAACCGCGCAGCAAGATTCAGCGTAGATCCAAAGATCGCATCCGGCTGGATGTTGCTCCCGAGTGCAATATCCCCGACCAGCACGACGCCAGAAGCGATTCCGATGCGGCACTTCAATTCGGTCGGGCCAGACAACTCGGCCAGATCAGAATGTATGCGCAAAGCCGAGCGCATGGCCCTTTCGGCATTGTTTTCACAGGAAGAAGGCCACCCAAAGACCACCAAAACTCCGTCACCGACGATCTGCAGCACGCTGCCTCCAAAGGCATTGGTGGCATGTTCGACCAATTTCTGATAGCGCAGCGTGGTCGATAGCAAATCCTCGGGATCAAGGGTCTGGGCAAGAACAGTTGATCCGACAAGATCCACCATCATGACTGTGAGATGGCGATGCTCCATCGCGCCAAGATCAGTATCAGGACCAGCCGGGTGTAGTACCATCAGCTCACACCGTTTTCAGACATCGCATGACTATGCGATTGTTTGCTCACAATTGAACCAACACTGAACAATGAGAACATGCCCCCCTCGCAAAGCCTCATATAAACCTGCACTCGCCATCGCAGTCTGGCGCCATGTAAGCTGCGAACACAGCCTATATGATGCAAGGCTATCTGGCTATGTCCAGCGTTACTCATGTGCAGACTGCCTTCCCGTGCGAAACTTCATTGGTCCAATTTCACCAATCACTACACAAAAATTGCCCTAAACTCCCGTGGTCTGGTCAAACAAATCGGGGGTGGTAGTGTTTCCTCAAAATTAGGCATCTACCATTCTGGAAGAATTGATGCGATTGCAGCATTGAAAACCTCAATGGCGGTATTGTGAGACGCGGCGTGCACCGTCGTTTAACGCAGGTGGGACGATAAGAATGACAACTGATAAGCTACTTCCGGTCGGGCTGGATTCTGAAACAGGTTTTTGGCTGGACACGCCAGAGCACCAGAACTGGTTGATGGAACAGGCTCGTCATCAGCTTGAATTTTTCAGTGCAAGCTGCCGAAATGGGCCTGGTTTCTTTCTGCTTGATCATGACGGCACCCCCCTGCCTGGCGAGGTGCAGGAACTGCACACGACCACCAGAATGATCCATTCTTATGCCTTGGGTCATCTCTTCGGATTTAAGGGTACCGAAAAGATAGTTGACCAGGGTATGGCATATCTTGAGCGCTATCACCGAGACGCGGAATTTGGTGGATTTTTCTGGGCGCTGGAAGGTGACCGCGTCGTTGATGATCGCAAACTGGCTTACGGGCACGTCTTTGTTCTTCTTGCGGCGGCGAGCGCAAAGCAGGCAGGTCATCCGGGCGCGGACAGGCTCATGACTTACGCTCGAAAGGTTCTGGATACACATTTTTGGGACGAAGAAGCGGGACTGTTTTGCGACGAATGGAACAGAGATTGGACGCCGTTCTCCGACTATCGCGGGATGAATGCAAATATGCATGGTGTCGAAGCCTTGCTTACCGCGTTTGAAGCAACGGGGGACAAGGTATATTTATCTCGTGCAGGCCGCATTCTGGATTTCTTTGTCGGCAAAGTCGCACCCCAAGAAAACTGGCGATTGCCAGAACACTACACGAGCGACTGGCAGATTGATCGCACATATGCGGGCAACCCGATGTTTAGGCCAGCCGGTACAACTCCAGGACATTCGTTTGAATTGGGACGATTGCAATTGCAATATTGGGATCTGTCGGGTCGCCCGAACACCGACGCACCGCATTCTGCGCGTCAGTTGATTGAACAGGCCCTGCGTGATGCCTGGCTTCCCGGCGGAGGCATCGCTTATACGTTGGACTTTGATGGACAAGTTTCAAACGAGAACCGGTTCTGGTGGCCTGTAACCGAAGCGATCAGTGCCGTCGCTGCATTGATCAGAATTGATAGAAAAGCAGAAGATGAGCACTGGTACAGAACTCTCTGGGGTTATGCGAATGAACGATTTGTGGATCATCAAAACGGCGGCTGGTTTCCGGCTGTGGACGAAAACGGCAAGGTCATAACATCCATCTTTAACGGGAAACCAGACATCTATCATTCCCTACAGGCCTGCCTGTTTCCGTGTTCAGGTCGCCTATCGAGAATGCTGCCGTTTTGACCTGCCAATCCCTGTCATTCAAAAGCGTGCAGAAGCCCTTCAATTGAAGAATCGGGGGAAATCTGGTAGTGTAGCCATATTCAACATCATCTGACGACCTGCCAATTCGGATACGTTTCCAAACGAACGGATAGGAGAGATGAATGGCAAATCAAGCTAGCAAAAAGCACATTACCCGCAAAGGAAATGTCGAGGTTCGACCGCAACCGTCTGCCCAATCAGCTTTAGGTGAAAGGGCAGAAGCATCGGGCCTGATGACACCCCAAACTCTTAGTGAACGCGACGAGAAAGTTTCAAAGGTTCGCCGAAAGGGTGGTCCGCCATTAGAGGAAGACAACTCTGCCAGTTCTGCAAGCGAGGCAGATCCAACCGAATTGGATTACTGACACATTTTGACATTAATATTACGGAGGCTGCCATGCCCTCGACCCATCAGCCAAGGATATTCAACACAGTAAATCTAACAGATTTTGATACAAACGGGCAAACGTCGACAGTCGGCGAGCCCACAGTCTCAAACAACGGAAATCAGATACTGGCCACTGGAAACTGGTACGCCAGCCGGTCATTGGATGGTGGCCAAAGCTGGTCGCATATGAGCCCCTTCACCTTGTTTCCGCCAGCAGATGGAGGTTTTTGCTGCGATCAGACCACCATTTATGACCCAAGCCGGGATTTATTGATCTGGCTGCTTCAATATATCGAACAGAACGGGACCAACACATTACGTGTTGCGGTCAAGCAAGGCCGCACACTTGGAAATGACAACTGGAACCTCTGGGATTTCACACCGGCGGGAATTGACCCATCGTGGAACGGCGAATGGTTTGACTACAACCATGTCTCTCTTTCAGAAAACTACCTGTATGCGGGAACCAACGTGTTCTCGGCCAGCAGCAACCTTTTTAGGAGGTGCGTCATATTGCGAATATCGCTGGACGAACTTGCAGCTGCCGCTGGATTATCTTTTGACATATTCGAAACGCAGCACAATTTCTCACTACGTTGTGTTCAGGGCGCGCGCGGTTCGATGTACTTCGCCAGCCACAATTCGAACTCGCAAATCCGTGTGTTCAGGTGGCCAGAGAACTCACCGGACGTTGATGAATTCGACATCGATGTCACCCCGTGGTTTGCGGGCAGCTATTCCGCGCCTACAGTCGGAGGCGGCGACTGGATGTCCAGGACCGATCCACGCATAATGGCAGGTTGGTTAGGGCGAGGCGCGCTGGGGTTCATGTGGACAGCCAACCAACAAGCCAACAGGCCAAACCCATTTGTCCGGACCGTTCGCATCAACGAAGCCACAATGTCCCTGATCGACGAACCTGACATCTGGAATGATCAGATCGCGTTTTCCTACCCCTCGACAGCCGTAAATCGGTTCGGCGACGTCGGGCTGTCGATTTTCGCCGGTGGGGGCAATCTGCATCCAAGTCATGTCATTGGTACCTATGACGATATAGATGGAGTTTGGCGCTTGTCCCTCGCGCGGCAAGGAATGCATACGCCGTCCTTGGGCAAATGGGGAGACTACACGAACTGTGCCGAGATTGCAGATGACGGATTTACCTGGCTTGCCGCTGGCTACACGCTGCAAGGTGGGAGCACGCAAAGCGACATCGAACCAACAATGACTTGGTTCTCACAGCAGCGCTATGACGCGCCTCGACGTCATCCTCCTGCAATAGTCTAACCAACTAGATTAGTTTCAAAAGATTGGATCATACCATGCATACAGCGATGAAATCACAAGGAATAAAGTCTTTTTTGCGCCAAGAAGGACCGTGGTTGTTGAGTGCATTCGTCATAGCCGACTTATTTTATAAATGGGGCTCATTTGCATTGGAATGTGTTGGCTTTTTACTGACATGGTACGCCCTAAGCTGGATCTCGAGCCTGCTTGTGCGGGTCTTCACGGGTGAAAACTCCGCTCTCGGCGATTAAACTTACCGGACTCCTACACACAGACTTCTCGGGATCAGCTTGGGCTTCATTTCAAACAAGCCTTCACGTGCCCTGCAACTCAGTCACGACGTTGGATAACAGCTCAATTCCTTGCGGGATTAACCCCGGTTGGATTGATGAGACACCAACTCGGAAATGATGCTTCCCTTCCGCTGCCTTCGAGAAACACGGTCCAATCGGCTCTACGATTACGCCCCGTCTGAGTGCTGCATCACAAATTGTCTTAGCCTCGAGTTTTTCATCGGGATCGGCTAGAACGAAAACAGTACCACCGAATTCACCTGCTCTCAGAAAGCTGGGTAACCGCTCACGAATCATCGAGTCTGCCAAATGCCAGCGTTGTTCATAGTTCTGCCGCACCCGGCGTAGCAAACCGTCGTAATATCCTAACCTGATGAACGCGGCGGCAGTATGTTGCAGTATCATGGGTGGGTGGCGCATCATCATGCCCCGGCAATCTCGCGCTGCATCGATAAACTCAGGCGCGGCTGCCAGATACCCCAGTCGCAAACCCGGCGAGAGCCCCTTGGATAAGCTGCCCAGATAGATCAGGCGGTCGGTATCATCCAGGCTCCGCAACGGCAGAAGCGGTGAATGACGATAGTCCACGTCGCATTCGTAGTCATCTTCGACAATGTAAAAGTCATAATCCTCAGCAGCTTGCAACAGTGCTCGCCGACGGCGTTCAGACAACGTGACTGTGGTTGGGTGTTGCCGGTTAGGCGTGATGAACACCAGATCCGCGCCGCGCAGCCGCTCGTCAACAATGAGACCTTCCTCATCCACGGGTTGAAAGCTCACCTTGCCGAAATTGGCCTGAAGAATCTTGCGAGCATCCGGATAACCCGGATCTTCCATTACCGCAGTACGTTCACGCCCGCCAAAGAGCAGGCTGGTAATAAAAAGCCCATTCTGTGAACCCAATGTAATCAGTATCGATTCACTGGGCTCGAAAATTCCCCGCCGTGGCAAAATGCGTTGCCTGACCTGTTCGACAAGCTCTAGGCTGTCATCATAAAGTCCATCTGCAGACCAGATCTTGAGGTCTTTTCGGTTCATTGCCAACCGGGTGCACTCACGCCAATCCGCAACTGGAAACACACCATCATCGATCTGATTACACACAAAGGGATAAGCGTATTTATACCAGTCTATTGGGCGCGGGATTGTCTCAATCTCTTCAGTACGACGCAGTTTGTTCAGTTTCTGGCTAATTGATGTAGCGGGCCTGGTATTCGACCGGCCAATCGCATCACTGTCCGTTCGTATCCCGCGGTCAGAACACACAAAATAGCCGGATCTTGGCCGTGCCTCGATCAGTTGTTCTTCCTCAAGCTTACGATAGGCTGCGACAACCGTATTAATAGAAACATCTAAATCCCGCGCCAACACGCGGCAGGACGCAAGCTTCAGACCGGACGGCATCAAACCTTCAAATATGAGCCGCGATATCTGCGAGACAATTTGGTCACGCAAGCCGCTGGACTGAGATTTATCAATACTCAATCGTTGTGTCATATCCTACAGGGCCCCAGTCAACGTTTCCGCCGCGCGACTTGCAAACTGTATCCTTGTTTTCAAGTGTTCCTTGCGAAAGGCAAAAGGCAAGTTATGCCCATTCGTCTCTCCGGAATCGCAGTCGGAAACAGGTGATCTGATTACGAGTCGATTGATGATAACTCAAAAAGAAACTTCCACCAACTTCATGTAATAAAAGCGCTTCTACCGAAACGTGACTTCAATAAGGGTCCGGTAGGTGTGTATGTTCACCCGTCATCAGTATGCGGTCAGATACAAATCGTGGCGATCACCGAACGCCTCGCGCGATACAATCTGTACCCATTATTACAAGCAACTGTATCTTTCTCAGCGGTACTCCATCGCGTTTGCTGTAGCGATCCGGAAGGCTCCGCACTGAAACTATGAGTAGTTCGGGTCGTTCGATGCGATAAGGGAGGGAGACCGTTCGCATGGTTTTGCATGAGTGGAATACGCGTCAACACTCTGAGATGAGCTTCAGCCAACGACTGTATGGAATACGTCTGAGTTAGTTACCTTTGAACTTTGCCGCCAAAGACAGAGAACATCGAAGTTACACTCGGAAATTTGAGGGAGGACCATATCCATGAAAAACACAGTGAGGTCGGAATGCTGATGCGCGGATTGGAAAAACTGACAAGCGCAATCTCAGAGGTCATGGGCCGTATCGGTTGGTTCCTGATCCTGTATTGCATGGCATTTGGTGTGTCGGATGTGTTCATGCGCTACGTACTCAATGCACCATCACAGTGGATTGGAACCACTTTGCAGGCAGCAATGGTATTGCTGGCCTGTACCGGAGGTGTTTACGCGCTGCAGCATGACAGCTTTGTCAAACTTGACCTGTTCTACGCAAATGCAAGCAAGCGATCAAAAGCGATCTTGGACGTCCTGACGGCGCCGATCGCTATTCTGTTTCTGGTCGCCTTGATCTGGAAAGGATACGAGGCCGCGTCATTGTCATTGATGCTCAACCAGAAAACTCCGACATCTATCCCGATCCCGATCTATCCAATCAAGTTTGCCATTCCGCTTAGCGGTGTAATGGTACTTTTGGTGGTCTTGAAACACTTGCTCCGCGATCTGCAAACGATCTTCGGGCGGGGCTAAGGCCGTTTGCCCGGTTACTCATAATTTAACGAAAACAAACTGATCCACTAACGAGGAGAAACTAACATGAAACCAAACAGGTTTATGCACACCACGATGTGGGCGGGCGCCTTTGCGGTGACCGCAAGCATAGCCGTCGCTCAGGACGGGCCGCCGGATGAAGTCACTGAGTGGACTTTCCAGCCCGCATTTGACCAGACCGATGCTGGCTGGGACAACGGCCTGATCCCTTGGGTTGAAGCTGTTGAAAAAGCGACCGAAGGCACCGTTAAAATCCGCGTTGAGCCCGCCGGGGCACTGGTCAGTGGAGCAGAGGCCTTTGGCGCCGCCGCAGCTGGTTTGACCGACGGCTATGCCGGATGGGGCTCGGTCTATGGTGGCGATATGCCCGAAGGCATGCTGGCGTTTGGTATGGCTATGGGCGCCAACAACACCGAAGAAGCCTGGGAAGTGATGTGGGGCAACCCTGATTATCGCGTAGGCGACATCGTTCAGGAAGCGGCGCATGCCCGTAACCTGCATTGGGCTGGATGGACCAATCAGGGCCCGAACGCGATGTTCACCAAGTTCCGTGTCGAAAAGATGGAAGATCTGGAAGGGCACAAAATGCGTGCCGGTGGTCCTCAGGCCATCTTCCACTCGACCATGGGCGGTGCACCGGTATCGATGAATGGTGGCGAAATCTATACTGCCATCAAACTGGGCACGATCGAAGGCACATACTGGGACACTGGCGGCATCGACGACATGTCGTTCCACGAAGTGATCGATTATGCGATCATGCCCGGCTGGAACCCTGCCCAGCATCAGGAAATCTTTATCAACCTGCAAAGCTGGAATGCCCTGACCGACTGGCAGCGCGAAAAGATCGATGGCGTCTTTGAAGAAACCTACTTCGAAACCAGCCGCATGCATGCGGAAGGCGTGGAAGAGGCGCTGCAGATCCTGCGTGATGCCGGTGGTGAAGTGATTGAGCTGAGCGACGAAGAAGTTGCTCGTATGCGCGAAAAGTCAATTGCCGAGGTGTGGCCGCAGGTTGCAGCTGCTTCGGATGGCAACGCCAAAGGCGTCGAAATCTTCAAGAAGTTCTTGGAAGACAAGGCAAACGCGCAATAATCCTGCGCCGCGTGAAAGCTCACGCATTGCTTAAAACGCTTCTGCTGGCCCGACTGTTGGGCCAGCAGATTAGATAGGCGCATGCCAGCGTTCGAAAGATTGCAGGCAAGCAACCTGACATAGACCGCGCGAACGGCCACTAGGTAAGGAAACTAAAGATCATGAGCCTCGAACTAATCACAGCGCTGTATTTCTTAATACTGTTTGGGATCCTTTTTATGGGCCTGCCAGTTGCGTTCGGTCTTGGCGGAACAGCAGTGCTGTTTGCTTTAGTTTTTGAACCCCGCGCGCTGCTTTCGGTACCAAGTGCCTTCTATTCAACGCCCTGGAACTCGGTTCTGGTCACAGTTCCCCTATTCCTGTTTATGGGTTCACTAATAAGATTTTCTGGGATAGCCGAGACGGCCTACGATGCTGTGTACAAACTGATCGGCCATATTCATGGCGGTCTCGCCATGGGCACGGTACAGGTTTGTACGGTGTTTGCTGCCATCACCGGCATCACACCACCGGCAACGACCACAATGGGTCAAATCGCTTACCCGTCAATGATGCGCTATAAATATGATCGCCGTATCGCAATTGGCTGTATCGCAGCCGGCGGAGCGTTGGGCGCGCTGATCCCTCCCAGCGTTCCCTTCATCTTTTATGGTTTGCTGGCCAAGGTTTCGATCGGTGATCTGTTCATGGCAGGCCTCTTGCCGGGCCTGATGCTGGCGATATTCTATACGATCTATATCGGCGTACGCTGCAAAATTCAGCCCGAACTGGGCCCCGCGCTGCCTGCAGATCAGAAATTCACCCGCGCCGAAAAACTGACAGCAGTTCTCAGCATCTGGCCATTTGCACTGCTGATCATCATCGTTCTGGGTGTCATCTGGGGCGGAATCGCGACCCCTGCCGAAGCAGCGGCATTTGGTGCGGCGGGTGCATTTGTCATCAACCTGATCTACGGAAAGCTAACCTGGGAAGTTTTGAAGGAATCGCTGGTTTCCACTTTGAAACTCAGCGGCATGGGTCTGTGGATCCTGATCGGTGCAACTGTCTATCTGAATGTGTTCAATACTCTGGGCAGCCAGGACCTTTTGACCAACCTGGTACTTTCCATGCCGGGCGGCAGCACAGGCATCTTGCTGATGATGATGCTGATCATCCTCGTGCTGGGTATGGTGATGGACGATTGGGCCATCATCATGCTGTGCACCCCGCTTTTCATCCCAATCATTGACGAGTTGGGAATCGACAAGCTGTGGTTTGGTGCATTGTTCATCGTGAACATCCAGATCGCCTATCTGACACCTCCGTTTGGTTTCGTGCTGTTCTGGATCAAAGGGGTGCTACCCAAAGATGTCAGCATGGGCGACGTCTACAACTCGGTTGGCCCGTTTGTTGTGCTGCAGTTTGTTGGTCTGACACTAATCTTCATCTTCCCGCAGATCGCAACCTGGCTGCCAAGCATCTTGAAATAATTCGGAGGTTCCGATGTATAACCATATCCTCGTTCCAGTCGCACCCGATCACATCAACGACTGCTCCTTGTCTCTGGATGCTGCAAGCCGTCTGCTGGCAGACGGAGGAACCGTATCGGTGCTATCGGTTCTCGAAGAACTTCCTTCGTATATCGGCTCGTACTTTCCTGCAGAACAGGTTCAGAAAAGCGTTTCAGAGTTTGAAGAGAGACTGGGCACAGCCGTGGAGGCTTCGAACATTAGTACGCATGTCGTGACCGGGCATCCAACAAACTCGATCCTCGATTGGGCTGAAAAGCACAAAGCGGATTGCATCATCGTGGCGTCGCATCAGCCGGGTCTTTCGGACTATCTGATCGGCTCAACGGCTGCACGTGTTGTCCGGCATGCCCAATGCAGCGTTGTTGTGCTTCGTGGAAAATAGGACCGAAGACCAATAACCCTCCGCTTCTGCAATTTAATGATGGCTAGCCTATTTGGCCGGCCATTTCTTTTCAGAAGCCTTGCATCAGCATATCGACAGCAACGGTAATTTTTTCAAACTCGTCAACGAGATTCCCTACTGGCGACTTGAGTACCCCTGTCGGAACAGCCGCCATAAACTGGGTCACCATGACAACCGGCTCATCCATGATCATGAACTCTGGATTAAGACGGGTTGCAGGTTTCGGCGCGTACGGTTTCGGCAATAGGGGTACGACCACACGTGTGTTCAGATCGCTCAGAAGATCCGATTGGACATCCAACAAGAAGCCATCGCCAGACGGGTTGGGAAACACATCGTATTTCGGCATCAGAACTGACGAAACCGCTCCAGAGGCAATCCATGCTTTTCAACATAAGAGTTGGAGCTTTGCAGAGCTTCGGCGTTCTCCGCTTGCCATTGCTCTGCCTTGGCTGCCGCCACGGCTGCACGAACCCCCTCCTCCGCGGCCCGCGAAAGGTTCACTTTCAGTTTTCGAGCCTCGGTAAGCAAAGCGGGATCGAGCGACAGATTGGTCGGTTTCCGTGCCTGGACATTCATATAATCAACCTCCTCATAAGCAAATTTAGCACCATATATTATGCGCGTCAAATATGCGTATAAAAGCGCGCATCAATTTCGGCATCAAACTGAACGATGAGTCGGCAAAAATCGACATGCTGCAGGCTTGAAGCTCAGGATTTTGGTTGTATTTGCGCTCGTGTCACCCTAATCACAGCCCTACCTCGGGGTGCGCGCGATACTGCGCTGAGATGTCCACTGGCAAACCCGTTGAACCTGAACCGGCTAGAACCGGCGGAGGGAAAGGTACAGGTTTTGTCCATCCTTACCCTCTCGCCGCATTGGAGGATGATATGAAACATCTGGCAATTGCTGCGGGAATACTGACTGCAACATCGGCTGTTGCAGCCGACAAACCACAGTTGACCGTTTATACGTATGACAGCTTCGTCTCGGACTGGGGCCCTGGCCCGAAAGTCGAAGAAGCATTTGAGGCAGTATGTGACTGTGACCTTAATCTTGTGGGTGTCGAAGACGGTGCCGCCCTGTTGTCACGCATCCGTCTTGAGGGTGAGAACACCGATGCAGATGTTGTGCTGGGGCTAGATACCAATCTGATCGCCGCCGCCAAGGAAACCGGCTTGTTTGCCCCTCATTCGGTAACCGCTGATTACGCGCTGCCAATCCAATGGACCGACGATACTTTCGTTCCTTTTGATTGGGGTTACTTTGCCTTTGTTCACAACGCTGATGCGTCAGCGCCCGCCAATTTTCGGGAACTGGCGGACAGCGAGGCTAAAATCATCATTCAAGACCCACGCTCATCTACGCCGGGTCTGGGCCTGCTATTGTGGGTCAAGGCGGCTTATGGTGATGAAGCCCCGGCAATCTGGGCTGACCTTTCCGACAACATCGTGACTGTGACCAAAGGCTGGTCCGAAGCTTACGGGCTGTTTCTCGATGGCGAGGCTGACATGGTGTTGAGCTACACAACATCTCCTGCCTATCATCTGATTGCCGAGGAAGATGCCAGCAAAGCAGCTGCAGCCTTTGACGAAGGCCATTATATGCAGATCGAAGTTGCGGCAAAATTGGCTGGCTCGGATCATTCAGAATTGGCCGACCAGTTTTTGGATTTCATGGTTTCCGACGCGTTCCAGCAGATCATCCCGACAACCAACTGGATGTATCCAGCCGTCACCCCGTCCTCGGGGCTGCCCGAAGGTTTTGACACTCTGGTTGTTCCTCAGAAATCTCTGATTATTGATCCCAGCGAAGCTGCAACCAAAAGAGAAGAGGCTTTGACGGAATGGCTGGGCGCACTCAGCCAGTAAGCTCATGGCCAGGTATCAGCGCGGCGGTCCTTGTCGCCGCGCTGATATTGGGAACTTTGGCCACCGTTGGCTTACGTGCCGAAACCAGCGGCGGATTCAATCCCTCTGACTGGGCGGCACTGCGCTTTACGCTTTTGCAAGCAACGCTCTCTGCAGCGTTCAGTGCTATTTTGGCCATCCCAGTGGCACGCGCATTGGCGCGGCGGCGGTTTCGTGGACGACGGGTATTGATAGCGCTCTTGGGGGCGCCATTCATCCTCCCGGTGATCGTCGCGATATTGGGACTGCTACAGGTATTTGGCCGCTCTGGATGGATCTCGGATGTTTTGGGTGTATTTGGCCTTCCCCCAATCCAAATTTACGGGTTGCATGGTGTCGTTCTGGCCCACGTGTTCTTCAATCTCCCTCTTGCAACGCGGCTGATTTTGCAAGGATGGCAGGAGGTTCCAGCAGAGCGATTTCGTCTTGCCGCACAGCTTGGATGCGATGGGATGGCAATGTTTCGATTAATCGAATTGCCCATGCTGCGGCGCGTTTTGCCCGGCGTGCTGGCCGTTATCTTTGCCATCTGCCTGACCAGTTTTGCCGTTGCTCTAACGTTAGGCGGCGGCCCGCGTGCGACCACGATCGAACTCGCGATTTATCAGGCGTTTACATATGATTTCGATCTTGGCCGTGCAGCGCTGCTATCCGCGTTGCAACTGGCCCTGACTGCGGCTGCCGCACTGGCGGCCCTGAAGTTTTCGAGAGGGGACGGCTTTGGGACGGGCCTCAACCGTGCAGTCCGCCGTTGGGATGGTGGAACGCCTCTGTTGGACGCGTTTTGGATTATCGCCGCAGCAACATTCCTACTTTTGCCATTGGCATCTGTGGTGATTTCAGGCGCGTTGGGATTGTTCGAACTACCCACCCTAGTGTTTCGCGCAGCCGCCACTTCGATCCTAGTGGCCACCATCAGCACCATGCTTTTGTTGCTGCTCGCGGTGCCTATGGCTGTTTCTGCGGCGACCGGAAGGTATGGCATCGTTGAACTGTGCGGCATTCTCGGCCTCGCTGCATCACCACTGGTTATCGGCACCGGTCTATTTATTCTGATCCGCCCTGTCGCCAATCCAGCTATGCTGGCCCTTCCCGTCACTGCACTGGTTAACGCCGTGATGGCCTTGCCTTTCGCGCTTCGAATACTCGTGCCCGCTGCGCGCGACACGATAGAACGGCACAGACGTTTGGCCCTGTCTTTGGATATGAACAAGCACACATTTTTCACCCGTATCATAGTGATGCGTCTTCGCCCTCAAATCGGTTTTGCTGCAGGTTTGGCTGCTGCCCTGTCGATGGGTGACCTTGGCGTAATCGCATTGTTCGCTGATGCGCAGATCGCAACCCTTCCATTGCAGATTTATCGCCTTATGGGGGCCTACCAAATGCAAGCGGCTGCGGGCGGAGCGTTGTTGCTGCTTCTGCTTTCGATGGGTGTGTTTTGGATACTGGATCGTGGAGGGCGTTGGCATGCTGAAGCTTGACGAATGCAGCATCATGAACGGCCGCTTTCTGCTGAATGCCGATTTCGAAATCGAAACCGGAGCCAAGGTCGCGGTCATTGGCCCATCTGGTGCGGGCAAATCTACGTTGCTGGAAACCATCGCCGGATTTCGGGATTTGAAGGCCGGGCAAATGCACTGGAATGACCAAAGTCTGACCACCCTGCCTCCGGGGAAAAGACCGCTTGCGATGCTGTTTCAGGACGGAAATTTGTTCCCGCATCTGACCGCCGCCCAAAATGTTGGCTTGGGCATCCGCCCGAATGGGCGCTTATCAGATGAAGAAAAGGAAATGGTGAGGTCAGCCTTGCATCGCGTTGGCCTACCGGAAATGGGAACCAGAAAACCTGCCGAATTGTCCGGAGGACAACAGAGCCGGGTTGCGCTGGCCAGGATATTGGTTCAAAAGCGAGATGTCTTGTTGCTGGATGAACCCTTTGCCGCCCTTGGTCCTGCGCTAAAGGCCGAGATGTTAGATCTGGTGGCGGATCTGGTGGCTGAGACCGGAACAACGCTGCTTATGGTTAGTCATGATCCTCAGGATGCGCTTCGGATAACCGAGCAAACGGTATTTATTACGGATCAAGTTGCACACGCACCTGTTGCAACCAAGCAGCTATTTGAAAATCCACCTCCTGCGCTGCGTGATTATCTGGGGTAGGCAAATTCATCGATACAACCCTCAAGCAGATCTCGCACCTGCACATCCAGACCGGGCGCCTCTGACCCGCGCGGACCGGCAATGTTCAAGACTTCAACTGGATTTGCGCGCAACCAATCCCGCAGTTTTTGTTGGCAAAACTCCGTTCCCTGCCTGACATCAAGCACCAGGTAAGGCTTTCCGGCCTCCCTTGCAAAAACAACTGTTTGTTGCGTGCCAGGACTGTCTGAACCATTCACAACTATCAGCGTTGCATCGCTGGACTGAACGTTCAGCTTTGTCCGCTCGATCACTTCCGGTGAATGGGTCTCGACCAATCCAGCGTACTCAACAGGGATCAGACCGGCCTCGTTTGTTCTGCCTTTTGGAACCCAACCACCATAAAGGATATGGTGCTTTCGTGCGAAATCCAGTGCAGCCAAATCAACGCCCGTTTGCCCACCCGCCACGATTTTGGAAACAGACATTCATTTCTGCCCTTTGGTTACGGTCTGATTACTCCGGTTCGGAACGGATCGTCCTCAGCAAAGATCAATGTGCTTTCAGCCATCACGTATGCTTGCCCGGTTAAACTTGGAACAACACCCCCACCCTTTCCGGGTTTATAGAACAACTGGTAGCTGCTTCCGATCACACTTTCCTGCACAATCTCTTCTCCGGCTTGCAGTTGCCCGCTGGCCGCCAGACAAGCCAAACGCGCCGAACTGCCGGTGCCGCAGGGTGAACGGTCATAATCGTTATCAGGGCATAGAACAAAGTTTCGGCTGTGGACCCCTTTATTCGGAGACTTGCCTTGCAAAATAACATGGTCGACAGGCTCGCCATTCTCACCGCCAACACCATGGGAGATACAGGCTTCGCGGATAGCAATGGTAAAGTCAGTCAATGAACGGATGTTTGCAGGTTCAACTGTCATTGGGCTCGGGTCGACAATAAAAAACCAATTGCCGCCATAGGCTACGTCTCCGGTCACTGGCCCGTATCCGTCGACATCAATATTAACCGCCTGACGCACCCGGCGGCTTTCGATATTCGTAACCTCAACGGTGTTTGGGTCCTTCAGGTCAATCACCACTTCTCCTGCAGGGGTTTCGATCCGGTGCACACCGACTCCGATCCGACCCAAATGAGCCAGTGTCACACCCAGACCGATCGTGCCATGCCCGCACATTCCCAGCACCGCATCAGCGTCAAAATAGATAACGCCTGCGGCACAGGCCGGGTTTGCGGGCTCCACAAGAAGTGCACCAACCATTCCGGACTGGCCACGCGGCTCTAGCAGAATGGATTTGTAGAACTGCTCGTGCTGCATCGCCAATCGTTCTGCCCGCTCTGCCACCGAGCCAGACCCCAGATCGGGACCGCCATCCAGAATGACACGCGTTGGCATTCCCCCGGTATGGCTGTCGATCACATGCATTCAGCGATGACCCCACCCTTTTGGACCCAGTCGTTGAACCAGTTGCGGAAAAGTTCATACTGCTGTTCGCAATAGTTTCGCTGCGCGTCAGACAACTCGTCTGTTTCGTTGAAATGCAGGCGGTATTCATCTTCGCCATTCAAAACCAGAAGATGTTTATAATACAGAACGAGGTCCGTACCTTCGTCAAAACTGGCCAATACGCCAAACGCCTCATCCAATTCGCGTGCGCGCAGGCGGGCTTCGGCGTGACCAGTCGCGGCTTTCTTGGCCAGTGCCGCAAGCAGCAGCGCCTCTTTCGGCAGCGCCGTGCCGATCCCGGTAATTGACCCTGTGGCTCCACAATTTACGAAACCGTGATAGACCTCGGTGTCTACACCGACCATTAACGTAACTTGATCGTCCTTAGACGTAATGAATTCGGCAGCATATCTCAGATCGTCTTTGCCTCCGAACTCCTTGAAACCGAACAGATTTGGATGTTCGGCCCGGAGTGCGAAAAACAAGTCAGCGCGGGTCGCAAAACCGTATACTGGGCTGTTATAGATAATCGCTGGTACGTCGGGTGCTGCTGATAAGATGGCTTTGAAATGGTTCTTTTGTGCCGCGATCGACGAGCCACGCGAAAGAACACGTGGAATAACCATCAGACCTGATGCGCCCACTTTCTGCGCATGAGCTGCATGCGCGACCGCTGATTTTGAGTTAATGGCACCTGTGCCAACAACCACAGGCAATCCAGCATCAACCAGCCTTTCAACGCCTTCCATCCTTTGCGCATCCGTCAGCAAAGGCCAATCGCCCATCGATCCGCAATACACCACGGCAGACATGCCGGCGTCGATCATCTCTTTGCCCTTTTTGACCAAAGCATCGAAATCCGGCGCCCGACTAGGCAGGCAGGGTGTCATTAATGCAGGCATCGTGCCGGCAAAGATATTCTGTGTCATGTGCTTCTTCTTTTGTTCGGATTGAGAGTGCTCAAATTCTAATTCCGTCCCAACAACAACGCGGTTATCAAAACAAACCGTCACATCGGTTTCACTCGAGCGATACCCACAACACCTGGGCATCTTCTTTGCTGGTTGAGATGCATCCGTGCCCCATACTACTGTCGTAATATAGTGAATCCCCAGCTTTCATGGGCAATGGTCGATAGTGTTCGGATACAAACGTCAACTCGCCGCTGATTACATACATGAACTCTTCGCCACTGTGCCTGATCCAAGTATCATACTCTGAAATATCTCTGGCTTTGATCGTCGCGATATAGGGAAGCATCCGCTTGCTTGTTAGCTCTGTGCACAGAAGCTCATGCAAATAGGTAGGTGTGTTCTTGATTTCACCCTCACCCTTGGCGGTGAAATCGCGTCGCCCTGATATGCCGGTCTGTCCTGACTGCAGGAACAGTTGAGGCGTGCTCATACCCAGTGCCTGTGTCAGCCTTCGCACGATGTCAAAACTAGGTCGCGTTTGATTGTTCTCAATTTTCGAAAGCGTGGATCGACCGATTCCCGCTGCCCGACCAGCCTCTTCCAAAGTCCAGCCTTTTTCACGACGCGCATCACGGATCGAGCGTCCTAGTACAGCTCCATCGCCAAATTCATCCGGTCCAGAAGTATCATTTGGGTGGTCCTCAACCATATAATTCTCCCCTTTTTCTGAAGGTTAAAGGTTTCCACAACATCCTACAACTTTCCTGTTGCTAAATATTTGTTGCCTTATCGGCGCATTCTCCATTATAGGAAACTTATTTTCCTGTTTGGGGAACATGGTCGATGGAGGAGATAATGTTCAAAAAGTCGCTCATTGAAGCCGATCCGGTCATCGCGTCATCGATTGCGCGCGAAGGCAAACGTCAGGCTGAACAGATCGAACTGATCGCTTCTGAAAATATTGTCTCTCAGGCTGTGATTGATGCACAGGGTTCTGTGCTGACCAACAAATATGCCGAAGGCTATCCTGGCCGCCGCTATTATGGTGGATGCGAATATGTGGATGAAGTCGAGGCCGAAGCGATCGAACGGTTGAAACAATTGTTCGGTTGCGAGTATGCAAACGTCCAACCCCATTCGGGTGCACAGGCCAACGGGGCCGTCAAACTGGCGCTACTTAGCCCTGGCGATACCATCCTGGGAATGTCGCTGGATGCTGGTGGCCACCTGACTCACGGCGCAAAACCTGCCCAATCCGGCAAGTGGTTCCGTCCGGTCCAGTACGGACTGACCGAAGCCGGGCTGATTGATTATGATCAGGTTGAGGCACTTGCCAAAGCCGAAAAACCCCAACTGATCATTGCAGGCGCATCGGCCTATTCGCAAAAAATTGACTTTGCACGCTTCCGCGCCGTCGCGGATGAAGTTGGTGCTTGGTTGCTGGCCGACATGGCCCACATAGCAGGGCTTGTCGCGACAGGTCTGCATCCTTCGCCAGTTGGCCACGCCCACGTTGTAACATCAACCACGCACAAAACCCTGCGTGGACCGCGTGGCGGGGTTATTCTGACCAACGACGAAGCGTTAGCAAAAAAGATGAACTCAGCCGTTTTCCCCGGCTTGCAGGGCGGCCCTCTGATGCATGTTATTGCAGGAAAAGCCGTTGCATTTGGAGAAGCACTGAAACCCGAATTCAAAGAGTATATGAAGCGTGTCGTGGATAGCGCGTCAGCATTGGCGAATGTAATGATAGCGCGCGGCTGCGATATCGTTTCGGGTGGAACCGAAAACCACCTGATGCTGGTCGACCTGCGCCCAATCGGCGTAACCGGAAAAGACGCTGAAGCTGCGCTCGAGCGTGCAGGCTTCACTTGCAACAAAAACAGCGTTCCGGGTGACCCCCAGAAACCAACGATCACCAGCGGCATTCGTTTGGGCACCGCAGCTGGCTGTAGTCGCGGCTTTGGTCCGGAAGAGTTCAAGCAGATCGGTCACCTGATCGGCAATGTATTGGACGCATTGGCCCAATCGCCGGACGGGGATGAAGCCGTCGAAAAGGAAACCCGCGAAAAAGTCCGCGCCCTTTGCGCAAGCCACCCGATCTACTGAGAGAAGACTAAATGACTTACGATCTTATTGTCATCGGGGGCGGACCTGGCGGCTATGTCGCCGCGATCCGCGCGGCTCAATTGGGCATGAAAGTAGCGTGCGTTGAGGGCCGTGGTGCGCTCGGCGGGACTTGTTTGAATGTGGGGTGTATACCCTCCAAAGCGTTGCTGACCTCCTCGGCCAAATATGCCGAACTTGCACATCTCTCCTCCCACGGTATTGCGGTCGAGGGGGCCAGCATCGATGTACCAGCGATGATGGGCCGCAAGGACAAGATTGTAGGCGACCTGACCAAAGGCATCGCGTTCCTGTTCAAGAAAAATGGCGTCGATCTGATCGAGGGGTGGGCCAGCATTCCCACCGCCGGGCAAGTTAAAGTTGGAGAAGATGTCCACATAGCCAAGAACATCCTGATTGCCACGGGCTCGGAACCCACACCATTGCCGGGAATCGAGATAGACGAGCAGGACATCCTCAGCTCAACAGGTGCGATCGCATTGGAGACGGTTCCCGAACATCTGGTGGTGATCGGTGCAGGTGTTATCGGTCTGGAGCTGGGGCAGGTCTGGGCACGTCTGGGCGCTAAGGTCACGGTGGTCGAATATCTGGATCGGGTGTTGCCCGGAATTGACGGTGAGATTGCCAAACTGGCGCAGCGCGCCCTGTCCAAACGTGGATTGAAGTTCCAATTGGGTCGGGCGTTGAAATCGGTCGACAAAACGGATGCAGGTCTGACCTTGACCGTGGATCGCGTTGGCAAGGACAAGGAAGAAGCGATTGAGGCCGACAAGGTGTTGATCGCTGTCGGTCGCCGCCCCGTCACCCGAGGGCTTGGCTTGGAAGAGCTGGGTGT
This sequence comes from Ruegeria sp. AP7, assembly GCF_056539905.1. Classification (NCBI taxonomy): domain Bacteria; kingdom Pseudomonadati; phylum Pseudomonadota; class Alphaproteobacteria; order Rhodobacterales; family Roseobacteraceae; genus Ruegeria; species Ruegeria sp. AP7. Next base: position 283,514 of record NZ_JBQFVT010000005.1, read on the forward strand.
GGCTGTGAACCAACGTGGCGTCATAGCAGTTGACAATACATTCCAGACATCAGTGCCAGGCATTTACGCCATCGGTGACTGCATTCCTGGCCCAATGTTGGCACATAAAGCTGAGGAAGACGGTGTTGCCTGCGTTGAGATGCTGGCAGGCGAAGCCGGGCATGTCGATTACAACACCGTGCCGGGCGTTGTGTACACAGATCCCGAAGTCGCCTCGGTAGGATTGACCGAAGAAGCGCTGAAAGACGCCGGGGCCGAGTATTCCGTCGGCAAATTCGCCTTCATGGCGAACTCGCGCGCGCGCTCGACCGGAGAAACAGACGGTGCGGTGAAGGTACTGGCAGACACTAACGGCAAGATTCTGGGCGCGCATATCTGTGGTGCTCATGGTGGCGATCTGATCGCAGAATTGGTGTTGGCAATGACCAAGGAGGCAACCGTGTCCGAAGTTGCTGCAACCTGCCATGCGCACCCTGCGATGGGTGAGGCTGTCAAAGAAGCCTGCCTTGACGCCCTAGGCCGCGCGATTCACGCCTAAACCGGAGCCGCCAGATGACCATCCAGCTTCGTCCCCGTCACCCGGAAAAAGCCAAAAAGGCAGATAGCGTCATCCCACGCAAACCCAAGTGGATTCGCAAGAAAAAGGTAGAAGGCCCCGAGTTTTATGAAACCCGCCGCCTGATGCGGGACCACGATCTCGTGACGGTCTGCGAAGAGGCAGCCTGCCCAAACATCGGTGAATGCTGGTCTAAGCGGCACGCTACCATGATGATTATGGGCGAAGTCTGCACGCGCGGCTGTTCATTCTGCAATGTCTCAACCGGGCGTCCCGATGCCCTGGATGTTTTCGAACCTGGTCGGGTGGCCGCAGCGGTGAAGAAACTGGGCTTGCGTCATGTCGTCATCACATCTGTTGATCGCGATGACCTAAACGATGGCGGGGCTGAGCATATTGCACAGACAATCCGTGCGGTCCGCCATCAGAACCCTACCACGACGATCGAGGTTCTGACACCCGATTTTCTGGGTAAGGGCGAAGCTTCAGAAGTGGTGTTCGAGGCCGCTCCGGATGTGTTCAACCACAATCTTGAGACTGTTCCGCACCTCTACCCAACTGTACGCCCGGGTGCGCGCTACTATACTTCGCTACGGTTGCTGGACGATGCCAAACGCGCAAATCCCGAAGTTTTCACCAAATCCGGTTTGATGGTTGGATTAGGTGAAACACTGAATGATGTCCGACAAGTCATGGATGATCTGCGTGCTGCAAACGTCGATTTCTTGACAGTCGGTCAATACCTGCAGCCGACGCCGAAACATCACCCGATCGACCGATTCTGGACTCCGGAAGAATTCGCCCAACTGGAACAAATCGCGCGTTCCAAGGGCTTTTTGCACGTTTCAGCAACCCCGCTGACCCGTTCGTCGTTCCACGCGGACGAAGACTTTGCCGCCCTTAAGCAAGCCCGCCAGCGGGCCATCGCAAACAGGGCATAAACCTGACGCAAATGGGAGGGAAACCATGGAAGCGTTAAATTCAATCGTAGGGGCTATTAATAGCGTCGTGTGGGGGCCGCTAATGCTGGTCCTCATCCTCGGCGTTGGCTTCTTCCTGCAGGTGGGGCTGAAGTTCATGCCGATCCTGCGCATCGGCACAGGCTTCAGCCTGCTGTTCAAAGGCCGTGAAGGTCAGGGCGAAGGGCAGATCAGCCCGTTCAACGCGCTGATGACCTCGCTGTCGGCGACAATCGGTACGGGTAACATCGCCGGTGTGGCCACTGCTGTCTTCCTGGGCGGTCCGGGCGCCTTGTTCTGGATGTGGATGACCGCCCTGGTGGGCATGGCCACCAAATATGCCGAAGCTGTCTGCGCCGTGAAATACCGCGAGAAAGACGAGCTGGGTAACTATGTCGGCGGACCGATGTACTACATCAAAAACGGTCTGGGTGCGAAATGGGCCTGGCTGGGCGTTGCGTTCGCTCTGTTCGGAGCTGTCGCAGCCTTTGGCATCGGTAACGGTGTACAGGCCAACGGTGTCGCCCAGGTTCTGGAAGCGAATTTCGGTTTCAACACCTCGGTCACCGGTGTTGTTCTGATGGTTCTGACAGCAGCCGTGATCTTGGGCGGCATCACCCGGATCGGTGCAGTTGCCGGTAAGTTGGTTCCGTTCATGGCAATCGCCTACATCATCGCGGGCTTGCTGGTACTGCTGATCAACATCGGCAACATCGGACATGCGCTGTCACTGGTCTTCACCTACGCCTTCACCCCCTCGGCCGCCGAAGGTGGTTTCGCGGGTGCCGCTGTTTGGGCTGCGATCCGCTTTGGTGTGGCACGTGGTGTCTTCTCGAACGAAGCGGGTCTGGGTTCCGCTCCGATCGCGCACGCCGCAGCCGAGACCAAAGGTCCGGTCAACCAGGGCCTGATCGCGATGCTGGGGACGTTCATCGACACTATCATCGTTTGCTCGATCACCGGTCTGGCGATCATCTCGTCGGGTGCATGGACGTCTGGTGAATCCGGTGCCGCTCTGACCAGCCACGCGTTCGAGCTATCATTGCCGGGGATCGGTGGATATCTGATCGCCATCGCTCTGTCGATCTTTGCCTTCACCACTATCTTGGGCTGGTCGTTCTACGGCGAAAAATGTGTCGAGTTCCTGCTCGGCGTCAAATCGCTGATGCCTTACCGCGTCCTGTGGATTGTCATGATCTATTTCGGAGCGACCGCGGATCTAGGCTTCATCTGGCTGCTTGCCGATACGCTGAACGCCATGATGGCTATCCCGAACCTGATCGCCCTGGCGCTGCTGAGCCCGATCGTCATCAAGCTGACGAAAGAGTTCTTTGCTTCGGGTGGCAAGTCCGAAGAGCCAGGTGGCACACCAGCCGAATAAACCAGGATAAACATACCCCGGGGGCCAGAGTGGCCCCCGGGCTTTGAAACAGATTTCTATATCTCGAGGAGAGACGTGATGGCCACGAAAATCCTGCTGCCAATTGATCACACCGACGACCGCTCATGGAAGAACGCCCTGCCGCTCGCGCTGGAACAGGCAAAATTCTATGGTGCTGAATTGCACGCAGTGGCCGTTATCCCCGAGATCATCCAGCTCCCTAACCTGCCTGCCAACTATGGTGCGGGTGCCAAAGAGCATGTACGCAACGCGATTCAGGCCATTCTGGATCACGGCAATGCCGGTGACGTTCCAGTACATGTCGAAGAAGGCAGCGTCTACCGCGAAATCCTGAAGCTTGCGTACAAGGAAGGCTTCGATCTGATCGTCATGGCATCGACCAAAGGCGATTTCCCGAATTATGAGATTGGCCCGAACCTGTCACGTGTCGTGCGTAACGCGCATTGCACTGTAACAGTCGTTCGTGACCAATCCCGCTGATTAGAAAGGCTCTGGCTATGGGCGAGATTAAACGCACGCCTCTTCACGCTTTGCATGTTGAGTTGGGTGGTAAGTTGGTTGATTTTGCTGGGTGGGAGATGCCTGTTCAGTATCCATTGGGG
>NZ_JBQFVT010000006.1:0-228032 GCF_056539905.1 Ruegeria sp. AP7
CCCCGTCAACCGCGTCGACAACGCATACGGTGACAGAAACCTCATCTGCACATGCCCACCAATGTCAGAATACGAAGAAGCCGCAGAGTAATACACAAACAAAAACCCGCCGGACTACCGGCGGGTTTTTCGCTCATCGGAAACCTCTGTCCCGATTTGATACCCTTTAAGATGTCGTTTTTAACGGTCGATGGGTCTTTTTCGCTTGCTGCAGGTGCGAAGGAGCCATACCCCTATCCGTGGGACACCCCTCCCCAACGAGGGGCGTGTATCTGGAAGGGTAATACAGATGACAATCGAACAACCGGCGACGCGGCCGGCCAATCCGCGTTTTTCTTCGGGCCCTTGTGCCAAACCCCCCACATTTGATCTGACCAAACTGGCGGATGCGGCCTTGGGCCGTTCGCATCGTGCTGCTGTTGGTAAGGACAAGCTGAAGGCGGCCATTGAAGGCACGCGCGAGATTCTGGGTATTCCAGCGGATTATCGCATCGGCATCGTACCTGCCTCAGACACCGGTGCGGTTGAGATGGCGCTGTGGTCGCTTCTGGGTGAGCGCAAGGTCGAGATGCTGGCCTGGGAAAGCTTTGGCGCGGGTTGGGTGACCGATGTGATCAAGCAGCTGAAAATCGACGCGGATGTGAAAACTGCCGATTACGGGCAAATCGTCGATCTCGCGTCCGTCGATTTCGCCAATGATGTAGTGTTTACTTGGAACGGTACCACCTCGGGTGTGCGGGTTCCGAATGGCGACTGGATTGCCGATGATCGTCAGGGTCTTACGATCTGTGACGCGACCTCGGCGGCCTTTGCGATGGACTTGCCCTGGGACAAGCTGGATGTGACCACGTTCAGCTGGCAGAAGGTTCTGGGTGGTGAGGCGGCTCATGGGATGCTGATTCTGTCGCCGCGTGCGGTCGAACGCTTGGAGAGTTACACCCCAGCATGGCCCCTGCCCAAGATTTTCCGCCTGACCAAAGGTGGCAAGCTGATCGAAGGCATCTTCACCGGGGCCACCATCAACACGCCCTCCATGCTTGCGGTTGAGGACTACCTTTTCGCGCTGGATTGGGCGCGATCCGTCGGTGGCCTTGAAGGATTGATTGCCCGCGCGGATGCCAATGCTGGCGCAGTGCACGCGTTCTGCGACCAGAATGGCTGGATTGCAAATCTGGCGGAAGACGCGGCGACACGGTCCAATACCTCGGTCTGCCTGAAGTTTACCGACGCGCGTATTCAGGATGGTTCGGCTTTTGCCAAGGCCGTGGCCAAACGGCTCGAAGTCGAAAACATCGCACTGGATATTGGTGCCTATCGCGATGCCCCTGCGGGTTTGCGCATCTGGTGCGGTGGCACGGTCGAGACCTCGGATATAGAGGCGATGTTGCCATGGCTCGCATGGGCCTTCGAGACCGAGATCGCGGCGCAGACTGAAGCTGCCTGATGTTATTGCCGGGCCACCCAAGGCCCGGAGCTTCCATACAATTCAAGGACCAAAGATATGGCCCCCAAAGTACTCGTATCTGACAAGCTCAGCGAAACCGCCGTGCAGATCTTCCGTGATCGCGGCATTGATGTGGATTTCATGCCCGATCTGGGTAAGGACAAAGACAAATTGGCCGAGGTGATCGGTCAGTATGACGGCCTCGCCATCCGTTCGGCCACCAAAGTCACGCCAACCATTCTTGAGAAAGCTGACAAGCTGAAAGTCGTTGGCCGTGCTGGGATCGGCACCGATAATATCGACAAGGATGCGGCGTCGAAAAAAGGTGTGATCGTGATGAATACGCCATTCGGCAACATGATCACCACCGCCGAACATGCCATTGCGATGATGTTCGCGGTCGCACGGCAAATTCCCGAGGCCAGCACTTCGACCCATGCGGGCAAGTGGGAAAAGTCCAAGTTCATGGGGATCGAGCTGACCAACAAAACACTCGGCGTGATCGGCGCGGGTAATATCGGCGGCATCGTTTGCGAGCGTGCGCTGGGGCTAAAGATGAAAGTTGTCGCCTATGATCCCTATCTCGGCGAAGAGAAAGCCGCGCAGATGGGAGTGGAAAAGGTTGAGCTGGATGAACTGCTGTCGCGTGCTGACTTTATTACTCTACACGTGCCGCTGACCGACCAGACTCGTAACATTCTGAGCCGCGAGAACCTTGCCAAAACCAAACCCGGTGTGCGCATTGTCAACTGCGCGCGCGGCGGTTTGGTCGACGAAGACGCGCTGGCGGAGGCGTTGCAGTCGGGACATGTCGCCGGGGCTGCTTTTGATGTGTTCAGCGAGGAGCCTGCCAAAGAGAACGCGCTGTTCAATCTGCCCAATGTGGTGTGCACACCTCACCTTGGCGCTGCAACGACCGAAGCGCAGGAGAACGTGGCGTTGCAGGTGGCCGAGCAAATTTCGAACTACCTGCTGACCGGCGCGGTAGAAAACGCGCTGAACATGCCAAGCGTTACGGCGGAAGAGGCCAAGGTCATGGGGCCATGGATCAAGTTGGCTGGCCATTTGGGCAGTTTCATTGGTCAGATGACGGACGAACCGATCAAGGCGATCAACATCCTTTATGATGGCGTTGCGGCCGAGATGAACCTGGCGGCGCTGAACTGTTCGGTGATCGCTGGAATCATGAAGAAATTCAACCCCGAGGTGAATATGGTTTCTGCTCCGGTCGTGGCCAAAGAGCGGGGGATTCAAATCTCGACCACCAATCAGGATAAGTCCGGAGCCTTTGAAGGCTATATCAAGGTGACCGTCGTGACCGGGAAACGCGAACGTTCGATCGGGGGAACCGTGTTCAGTGACGGCAAGCCGCGCTTTATTCAGATCAAAGGCATCAATATCGACGCCGAGGTTGGCGCCCACATGCTTTATACCACCAACGAGGATGTGCCAGGCATCATCGGTGCCTTGGGGCAAACTATGGGCACGCATGGTGTGAACATCGCGAACTTTACCCTTGGTCGTGCTGAGGCGGGAGGCGAAGCGATCGCGCTGCTATACGTCGACGAACCAGTTCCGGCTGAAGCGCGCGCGCAGCTGGCGGAAACCGGTTTGTTTACCCAGATCAAGCCACTGGAGTTTGAGGTGGCCTGAGTGTCGCTGTTGAATTTCTGAAACAGATTGATGCCCGGGCTTATGCAAAGCGCGGGCATCGCCTTTTCAAAGAGTCGTATTTGCGTCAGAAGTGCAGCAATCGCAGATGCCAGAGGGGAACCAGATGACCAACCCGATCTACGCAATCGGTGATTTGCACGGGCGTGTGGACGAGTTTGACCGCGCATTGTCGCTGATCGAGCGCGATGGTGGTCAGGACACCGAAATCGTGTTTTTGGGTGATTACGTCGATCGAGGCCCAGACAGCAGGGGCGTCATCGACCGTTTGATCGCGGGACGTGATGCAGGCAGGCGTTGGGTCACCCTGCTGGGCAATCATGACCGGATGTTTTCGTGGTTTTTGGAGGATGTGCCACGTCATGATCCGCATATGTTGGTGGGGTATCATTGGCTGCACGAGCGGTTGGGTGGTGTCGAAACACTTCAAAGCTATGACGTGTTCTTCGATCAGCAGACGCGCCTAGAGGATCTACATGCCATTGCACGGGGCGCGGTTCCTGTGGCGCATCGGATGTTTCTGCAGGGGCTCGTGGCCATGCATCAGACGCCAGAGTTTGCGTTTGTTCACGCAGGTATCCGGCCCGGAATACCGCTGAGCGAACAACGGGAAAATGATCTGGTGTGGATCAGGCAGAGCTTTCACAATCACCGTGGCCCGCATCCGAAGCTTATCGTCCATGGACATACGCCTGTGGATCAGGCGACGCATTATGGTAATCGCATCAATCTGGATAGCGGTGCAGGGTATGGCCGCCCGGTAGGCGTTGCGGTGTTTGAAGGTCGGGATTGCTGGTTTCTGACGGACACGGGCCGCGTCGCGCTTTTGCCCTGACGATCAGGACTGTGTGAACAGGTCTTTGCAGCGGTCACGCAGGATGTTTTTTTGCACCTTGCCCATTGTATTGCGCGGCAGTTCGTTAAGCAGGATCAGTTGGCGGGGATGTTTAAAACGGGCCAAAGCACCCTGTATCGTATCCATGATCGCTTCGATATCAGGCGTCTGACCGGGGGTCGGAACCAGAATGCCAACCGGCGTTTCTCCAAAATCCGGGTGGGGTACGCCGATCACCGCGCTCTCCAGCACGCCGGGTTGTTCATCCAGCAGCAACTCGATCTCTTTAGGATAAATATTGTACCCGCCCGAGATGATCAGGTCTTTCCCGCGCCCGACGATATGGACATAGCCATCTTCATCGATCCGCCCCAGATCACCGGTGATGAAGAACCCGTCTTCGCGCAGTTCTGCGGCCGTCTTACCGGGCATTTGCCAATAGCCCTGAAACACGTTCGGGCCGCGTACTTCGATGATACCGATTTCGCCATCCGGCAGTGTTTCTCTCGTGTCAGGGTCCGTGACCTTCAATTCGACATCTGGCATTGGGAATCCAACGGTTCCTGCGCGACGCTCGCCGTCATAGGGGTTTGACGTGTTCATATTGGTTTCGGTCATGCCATAGCGTTCCAGAATGCGATGGCCCGTTCGGTCTTCGAATTGGACATGCGTTTCTGCCAGCAAGGGGGCAGAGCCTGAAATAAACAGCCGCATATCTTGGGTCAGCTGACGTGTGAACCGGTCGTCGCTTAGCAGCCGGGTGTAGAAGGTAGGCACGCCCATCATCGTTGTCGCCTGCGGCATCAGGCGCACCATGTCGTCCAGATCGAATTTCGGCAGAAAGATCATCGATCCACCCGAGGCGAGCATGACATTGGTCGCAACAAACAGCCCATGGGTGTGAAAAATCGGAAGTGCGTGGAGCAGCACGTCGCTGTTGGCAAACCGCCACTCGTTTACCAGAGTCTCCGCGTTCGATAGCAGATTGGCTTGCGTCAGCATCGCCCCTTTTGAACGTCCCGTCGTGCCCGAAGTATAGAGGAAAGCGGCCAGATCGTCCTCGGTCCGGCGGACCGGTTCAAAAGCAGGAAGCATCCCTAAGGCACGCCGTGTCAGGCTGCCCGAACCGTCCGCGTTCAGCGTCTCTAACCGGGCGTTGTTCTTTTGTGCAATATCAGCAAGCCCATCCTCGTTGGTCGCGTCGCAGACCACCAGAGATGCGCCGCTGTTTTCGATGAAATAGCTCAGCTCTTGCGTCGTATAGCCGGTGTTCAGCGGAAGAAAGATCAGCCCGGCTTGCGCGCAGGCGGCATAAAGTGCCAGTGCTTCGGCGGATTTTTCCACCTGCACTGCGACACGGTCGCCCGGTTCCAGTTCCAGTCCGGTCAGCGCATTGGCCAAACGGGCTGCCGTGTCCAGAAACGCGGCATGGGTCAGTGTCTGACCATCGGCGAGATGCAGAAACGGCGTGTCCTTGCCCGCATGAATGCCAAACAAACGATCATAAAGCGGGTTGCCCATCCCGGTTTCCTTTCCATCCGACGCTGGAACTCTGTCTCGTAAATGGCAGGGGGTAAAGCCCGGAAAATCAGAATTCGGTGGTCATCCGGTAGCCCGCTGCAAAATACATTTTGGCGAAGGTCACCGGCTGACCTTGCAGCCATGTGATGCGCTCTGCCGTAAAGACGGGCTCTCCTTCGGACACATCCAAAAATCCGGCCAATGTGGCGTCAGCGCGGCTGGCTAGAAATGTCAGCTCGACATTTGTGAAAGGGACAGTTTGCACCAGCCAGTCATTCGGTCCGATACTTGAGAAATTGGCCTGTTCCACTTGCGGTACGCTGTCGATCACGATCCAGCGGTCCTCGAACTGAAAGGGTGTGTTGGTGGAAAAATGCATACATCGCACATGCATGACTCGCTGATCCACGCGCAGGACCAGACGAGCCGTCAGCCAATCGGGAGCGGTCTGTGTTTCCTGCGATACCAGCGCATAGCGATAGGAGCCGCCCGCAGCTTCAATCTCATCACGGACCAGTGGAATGGTGAATCGTGCCTGACGCTGCGGGGCGCTGAGAACCCGGGTGCCCGCCTTTCTACGCCTTTCCAGAAACCCTTCATCCGCCAATTCCCGCAGCGCACGGTTGACTGTGGTGCGGGTGCACGAAAATTCCACCGCAAGCTCTTGCTCATTGGGAAGCAGGGCATCCGGTTGCCATTCGCCGGATCGGATGCGTTGCAAGACGGTTTGCTTAATGTCTTTGTAGCTGGTGGTATCGCTTGTCTGGGTCATGATTCAAACGTCCGCCAGCAGGTCACTCATCGCCGCGCGATAATTGATCAGGATCGCATCGCGGGCGATGTGCCGCCCGCCGCACACTTGATGTCGCCCGGCAGACCACAAATCGGACACAGTTCCGTCTGGCGCCGCAAAGCAGAGCCCGTCAAGCAGCTGATCGTCGCGCAGACTGCACAGAGTTGGGTGGCTGCGATCGATTGCTACCAGATCGGCAAGGTGACCCACAGCTATATTTCCAGCCGCGCGCCCAAGGGCTTGCGCTCCACCTCGTGCGGTCCCGGTATAAAGAGCCTGACCAACCGATCCTTCGCCGCGCACCAAAACCGTGCGCGCTTTGTCACGCAACCTTTGGGAATATTCCAGCGTCCGCAACTCCTCAGGCAGTGAAATGCGTACATTCGAGTCTGATCCGACACCAAAGGCACCTCCGGCGTCGGTATAGACAGCCCCATTGAAGATGCCATCGCCCAGATTGGCCTCGGTGATCGGGCAGAGACCGGCGACCGCTCCGGATTGGGCGAGGGCGCGGGTTTCATCGTCGGTCATGTGGGTGGCGTGGATCAGGCACCAGCGCTCGTTCACGTCTGCGTTGTTCAACAACCAATCCACCGGACGCTGACCCAGAGCGGTCTCGACATCCGCGACCTCCTTCACTTGTTCCGAGATATGGATATGCACCGGGCCGTTAGGAGTTGCCTTGAGCACCTGCTGCAGGTCATCCGGTGAGGTCGCGCGCAAGGAATGCGGCGCGATGCCAATCTGACTATCTGCGTGGGGCAGAAGCGGTTGGCATTCTTCAGTAAGCTGCAAAAACCGATCCACATCATTGCTGAAGCGTAACTGACCACCTGCCAACGGCTCTTGTTTGACGCCGCCATAGGTGTAGAGCACCGGCAGATGCGTCAGGCCAATCCCGGTTTGGCTTGCTGCCGAAAAGATGCGCTGGCTCAGCTCGGAAAGCTGCGTATAGGGCGCACCGCCGGGTTGGTGGTGGACATAGTGAAATTCCCCGACCGAGGCATACCCGGCCTCCTGCATTTCCATGAAAACCAGTGCAGCGATGGCTTCGATGTGCTCTGGGGTGAGGCGATCCAGAAAGCGGTACATCAGGGTGCGCCAGGTCCAAAAGCTTTCGCGCCCGGCAGCGCGGGTTTCGGTCATACCGGCCATGGCGCGCTGAAAGGCGTGGCTGTGCAAGTTGGCCAAAGCGGGCAGCAGGACATCGACACAGGTGTCGCTTGGATGGGCGTCTTCCCCGTGTTCCAGCTTCGTGATCCGGCCGTGTTCGATTTCAACCCGAAGATCGCTGACCCAGTCAGAGCCTAACAGGGCCGTTTTGGCATGAACCGTCATCGCAATTCCATTTTGTGTAGACTTTATGTATTTACCCGTATACGAAAAAATCAAGCGCAGGGGGAGCCCAAAAGAATCGCCATGACAAAAAAAACCGTTCTTTGCTGTAAACAGGTGGCCACCATGGGGGGCGACCAGCCCTATGGGATGATAGAGGATGGCGCGATAGCCGTCGAAGTATCACAGATCGTCTGGGTGGGCAGTCAATCTGAAGTTCCAGCAGCTTATGCTAAATGGCAGCGTGTTGATTACGGTGACCGACTGATCACGCCCGGGCTGATTGATGCCCACACCCATGTAGTATTCGGCGGTAACCGCGCGGTAGAGTTCGAGATGCGCCTAAACGGAGCGACCTACGAGGAAATCGCGCGCGCGGGCGGGGGCATCCTGTCGACCGTAAACGGGACGCGAGCTGCCTCGGAAGATGAACTGCTTGCAGGTGCTCTTCCGCGCGTGGATGCGCTGTTGGCCGAAGGTGTGTCCTGCATCGAAGTGAAATCCGGCTATGGGCTCGATGCCGGATCTGAACTGCGCATGCTGCGTGCCGCGCGCCGGATTGCGCAGGAGCGGCCCGTTCGGGTTAACACCAGCTTTCTGGGCGCACACGCCACTCCGCCGGAATTTGCGGGCCGCGACGATGCCTATATCGATGAGGTTTGCATTCCGACCCTACGCGCGGCCCATGCCGAAGGACTGGTGGACGCGGTGGATGGGTTCTGCGAAGGCATTGCCTTTGACCCCACACAGATCGAACGGGTTTTTGTTGTCGCGCAAGAGCTTGGCTTGCCGGTGAAGCTGCATGCTGAGCAGTTGTCTAACCTCGGCGGGGCAAAGCTGGCGGCAGCCTACGGGGCTTTGTCCGCTGATCATATCGAGTATCTGGACGCCGACGGTGTTGCCGCCATGGCCACCGCCGGAACGGTTGCGGTCCTTTTGCCCGGCGCATTCTACACGCTGCGCGAGACGCAGATGCCGCCAGTTGAGATGTTGCGCCAGCAGAATGTGCCAATGGCGCTGGCGACCGATTGCAATCCGGGGTCATCACCGCTGACCTCTCTGCTTTTGACGATGAACATGGGTTGCACCTTGTTTCGCATGACACCCGAGGAAGCCCTGGCAGGTGTCACCCGCGTCGCGGCCCGCGCTTTGGGTCTGGATGATGCGGGCATGATCGCACCCGGTTTGCGTGCTGATCTCGCTGTTTGGGACATCTCCCATCCGGCCGAACTGTCCTATCGCATCGGTTTCAACCCGCTGCACAAACGTATTTTTGGAGGTGAGGAATGACTCCCCTACCGCTCACTCCGGGCCAGGTGTCGCTGGATCACTTGGCCGAGATTTATTGGACCGAGGCCGCGATATCGCTGGATGATGCCTGCCGACCCAAGGTAGATGCCGCTGCGGCTCGTATAGCGCAAGCCGCCGAAGGAACTGAGCCCGTCTATGGCGTGAATACCGGCTTCGGTAAGCTGGCGAGCCATAAGATTGCGGCCAAGGACACCTCGACCCTGCAGCGCAACCTGATCCTCAGCCATTGTTGCGGGGTGGGCCCTGCGGTGCCGCGTCGTCTGGCACGGCTGATGATGTCGCTCAAGCTGCTGTCCTTCGGGCGCGGAGCGTCGGGGGTTCGCTGGGAGCTTGTCGAATTGTTGCAACAAATGCTGGCCCGCGGTGTGACGCCCGTGATCCCGGCGCAGGGTTCGGTCGGCGCGTCAGGAGATCTTGCGCCGCTGGCCCATATGACCGCAGTTGTGATTGGCGAGGGCGAGGCTGAGGTAAGTGGCTCCGTTATGCCGGGTGCGGCGGCCTTGAAAACAGTTGGCTTAGAGGCGATTCAACTTGGCCCAAAGGAAGGTCTCGCGTTCATCAACGGGACGCAATTTTCGACCGCCTTTGCGCTGGCTGGATTGTTCGAAGGCTGGCGTTCGGCGCAAAACGCACTGGTAATATCGGCGGCCACGACGGATGCAATCATGGGATCCACCGCCCCTCTGCAACCCGAAATCCACGCGCTGCGCGGGCATCGCGGCCAGATCGAGGCAGCAGCGGCGATGCGGGCCACACTGGACGGCTCTGAAATCCGCGAAAGTCATCGCGAAGGGGATACGCGGGTACAGGATCCATACTGCATCCGGTGCCAGCCACAGGTGACGGGCGCGGCGATGGACGTAATCCGGCAAGCTGCCGCAACACTGGTGATCGAGGCCAACGCGGCCACCGACAACCCACTGGTTCTGACCGATCCGGATGCCATCGTATCGGGCGGGAACTTCCACGCTGAGCCGGTGGGTTTTGCAGCCGATATGATCGCACTGGCCCTGTCCGAAATTGGAGCAATCGCGCAACGTCGGATCGCGCTGATGGTCGATCCTGCGCTCAGCTTTGATCTGCCACCATTCTTGACGCCAGAGCCAGGGTTGAACTCGGGCCTGATGATCGCCGAGGTCACTACGGCCGCTCTGATGAGCGAAAACAAGCACCTGGCCAACCCCTGCGTGACAGACAGCACGCCCACATCGGCCAACCAGGAAGACCACGTCTCGATGGCTGCCCACGGGGCGCGGCGGCTGAGCCGGATGGTGGATAATCTGAACTATATTTTGGGGATCGAATTGCTCTGCGCCGCGCAAGGCATCGAGTTTCGTGCGCCTCTGGCTACCAGCAAAGCACTGAACAGTGTAGTTGGGCGCTTGCGCGAGGACATCCCGTCGCTAGGCGATGATCGCTATCTGGCGCCCGAGTTGGAGACGGCGAAGTCGCTGGTCGAAAGCGGCGCTGTTCTACAGGCGGCTGCTCTGACTATGCCGGAGCTGTCGTGATGCAGGTGTTCAGCGTTCAGCGTGGCGATGGACCTATCGTTCTGGGACAGCCGCATGGCGGCACGTTTGTACCTGACGACATTGCCGCGCGACTGAACGCGAACGGGCAAAATCTGGCGGATACGGATTGGCATATCAATCAGCTCTACGATGGGCTGCGGGCCAATGCGACGGTCGTGCAATCTCATGTCCACCGCTATGTCATTGACGCCAACCGAGACCCTGCGGGCGCATCATTATATCCAGGGCAGAATACGACAACATTGGTGCCATTGACCGATTTTGACGGTCAGTTGATCTGGGTGGAGGGGCAAGAGCCCTCAGCAGAAGAGATTGAATCGCGACGCATTGCCTACCACGCGCCCTACCACAACGCGCTTGAGCAAGAGCTTGAAAGGGTGCGGACAAAACACGGGGTGGCGATCCTGTTTGACTGCCATTCGATCCGCAGCAAGATCCCGTTTCTGTTCGAGGGAACCCTGCCGGATATGAACATCGGCACCGATGGCGGTGTGACCTGCGCCCCCGGTATTGAGGCTGCGGCCTATGAATTTTCGCATTCCTCCCCCTACAGCACCGTACTGAACGGGCGATTCCGAGGAGGTTGGACGACCCGCCACTATGGCCGCCCGAATGAAGGCCTGCACGCGATCCAGATGGAGCTGGCGCAATCCACGTATCTGTCCACCGAAACCCCTCCGTGGGCGTTTGACGAGAAGAAAGCCACCCGTCTGCGTCGCTGGTTGGTGGATATTCTCGACGCCATCCAAGACACTGCATTGGAGCTTTGACATGACCGATCCTCGCAAGAATACCCGCGATATCTATCCGCCCACCGGCCCCGAGTTGAACGCAAAAAGCTGGGTGACCGAAGCACCATTGCGGATGATGATGAACAACCTGCATCCGGACGTGGCTGAAAACCCGCATGAGCTGGTGGTTTATGGAGGCATCGGTAGGGCGGCGCGGACATGGAACGATTTCGACCGGATCGTCGCAGGGCTGAAGGATCTCGAAGAAGACGAAACCCTGATTGTGCAGTCGGGCAAACCAGTGGCGATCATCCGTACTCACAAAGATGCACCGCGCGTTCTAATCGCCAACTCAAACATCGTGCCGCATTGGGCCAATTGGGATCACTTCAACGAGCTCGATAAGAAGGGCTTGATGATGTACGGCCAGATGACGGCTGGGTCGTGGATCTATATCGGTACGCAGGGCATCGTTCAGGGCACCTATGAGACTTTTGCCGAGGCCGGCCGTCAGCACTATGGCGGTGACCTGACCGGCAAGTGGATTCTAACCGGTGGTCTGGGCGGCATGGGTGGCGCGCAGCCTCTGGCAGCGGTGTTTGCCGGGGCCAGTTGTCTGGCGGTTGAGTGCAATCCGGATTCGATCGATTTCCGCCTGCGCACCAAGTACCTCGACGAAAAAGCCGAAACGCTGGACGAAGCGCTTGAGATGATCGACCGCTGGACCAAGGCGGGCGAGGCGAAGTCTGTGGGTCTGCTGGGGAACGCGGCTGAGGTGTTCCCCGAGATTTACGCACGGATGCAGGCCGGTGGAATGCGCCCTGATATCGTCACTGACCAGACCAGCGCCCATGACCCGATCAATGGATACCTGCCCATCGGCTGGAGCATGGCACAGTGGAAGGACAAGCGAGAGACTGATCCTAAGTCGGTTGAAAAGGCTGCCCGCGCGTCGATGAAGCAGCATGTCGCTGCGATGGTCGACTTCTGGAATGCGGGCGTCCCGACGCTCGACTATGGCAACAACATCCGGCAGGTGGCGCAGGACGAAGGTCTTGAGAATGCCTTTGCGTTCCCAGGATTTGTCCCCGCTTATATTCGCCCGTTGTTCTGCAAAGGCATTGGTCCGTTCCGCTGGTGTGCATTGTCGGGTGATCCTGAGGATATCTACAAGACCGACGCCAAGATGAAGGAGCTATTCCCCGAGAACGAACACCTGCATCGCTGGCTCGACATGGCGCAAGAACGCATCGCGTTTCAAGGCCTTCCGGCGCGTATCTGCTGGATCGGTCTCGGGGATCGCCATCGCGCCGGATTGGCGTTCAACGAAATGGTGGCCAATGGTGAGCTGAAAGCGCCGGTTGTCATTGGCCGAGATCATCTGGACTCGGGCTCTGTCGCCAGCCCGAACCGCGAGACCGAAGCAATGCTGGACGGCTCGGACGCGGTATCGGACTGGCCGCTGCTGAACGCTCTGATCAATACGGCAAGCGGTGCCACATGGGTCTCGTTGCATCATGGCGGCGGCGTGGGTATGGGCTTTAGTCAGCATGCAGGTGTGGTGATCTGTGCAGATGGCACCGAAGATGCCGCACGGCGCCTGGAGCGGGTGTTGTGGAACGATCCCGCCTCGGGGGTGTGGCGCCACGCGGATGCGGGGTACGAGATCGCCAAAGACTGCGCCCGCGAACATGGGCTGCGACTGCCGGGTATTCTGGGCTAGATCAAACTGCCTCTGGTGATAATGCTGCACCTGCGATATCTCGCAGGTGCGCAAACCGGAGGCCTGACATGTACATAGCTACTCTGCTGACCAACCCGGCGACCCCTTCGCTAGAGGCAACACTGGTCGAGTCGTTGCGGAATGCTTGGGGCGGGGGCGAGGCAAGCTGGCTCAGCCCTGATGAGGCGGCCGAGTTTTCCCTTCCAGAAATTCCCGATAATCGCTGGGACGTATGGGCCGATTTGCAACAGATGGGCGTGGATCTGGTCGTGCAAAATGCCGAAGGTCGCCGGAAAAAGATGCTGCTGGCTGATATGGACAGCACCATGATCCAACAGGAATGCATCGACGAACTGGCTGATGAGGCCGGGGTGGGCGATCGCGTCAAGGACATTACCGCGCGCGCGATGAATGGCGAACTGGATTTCGAAGGTGCGCTGACCGAGCGCGTCGGCCTATTGAAAGGGCTGGATGAAAGCGTGATAGGCAAGGTTCTGGATGAACGGATCACACTGATGCCCGGCGGTAAGGCCTTACTTGCCACGATGCGCGCGAATGGTGTCTACGCAGCACTTGTGTCGGGCGGGTTCACGGCCTTTACGGCCAAAGTCGCCGAAGATCTTGGGTTCGATGAGAACCGGGCGAATACATTGCTGGCAGAGGATGGCAAGCTTACCGGCGACGTGAGGCGGCCCATACTGGGGCGACAGGCCAAAATCGAGGCATTGGAGCAGATCACGGCCAGCCTTGGCATTTCAGAAAGTGATGCAATCGCCGTTGGCGATGGGGCCAATGATCTTGGCATGTTGAGCCGGGCCGGAACGGGTGTTGCGCTGCACGCCAAGCCCTCTGTTGCAGCGGAATGCGACGTGCGCATCAATCACGGTGATCTGACTGCTCTGTTATTTTTGCAGGGATATGCTAAGGCGTCTCATCGCTACTGATCGCGTATATTCACCTTTCAATTTGGTTGCTCAAAGCCTGCGTGCAGAGTAATTTTGCTGCAACGCTACCGGGTCCCAAAATGCTTCAAGTTCGGTGGTCGAATAACCAAGTTTGATGGCCAAGTTTAGTACCGCGTTCAGAAGCGGCTCTTGAATCTCTCCAATATCTGTTCGCAGGATTCGCTGTACTTTATCTACAGGCGGTGACGAAACGTTGTACTGGGCCGGACCAGCGAACCTGTTTAGAAATAATTTCAACTTTGGATCGTTAGCTGCGTATAGGTCCTCAAACTTATAAATTCCCGAAAATCCTGGCACATCGTGCTGTTCTAAAGCGAATTGGTTGATCTCAAGCCAATTGAACAAGTTTTTCTCGAATGGCGAGAAGGTCTCAGCATTCTCAGCCACATCCTTGTGATAGACAGTTGGGTCGTTCGGATGAATTGCAGCTATTCTTTCCGTACGCCTACCTCTGGAGACATTTGGAACAAATATCCCATGGGTGGCGTGAGACGCGGCGACACTAAATGGATTTCGAACTAGATGCGCAAATCGCAGAGATTCACCAAAACGCGCCGCAAATTAGGGCAGCCATGCGTAACTTGTCCAACCTACATCGATGTAGCTTTTGTCTTCCGCAAGCAGATCTTCAATCTCGATCAGCTTGCGCTGGATCTGCACATGTTTGCCAAGAACGCCAAAGTAATTCCTTGGGCGACGGAATACCCTTCTGGAATGATAATCCGGGCCGATTCCTTCATGCTCAACGGTAACTTGAGGCAATGAATCTGCCAGCATCGACGCCAGATTTTGTGTCGATGTTCGACCCGTTGAAAGAAGAAATCTGACGGTCGCCATATTGGTTTCTTAACTCCACTCTTTCCTAAGCAATAAGTCGTGGAATCTTCCGGTGCAAGCTACGGGTTTATCAGCGAAACCCAATCGAATAGACCAGCCACTTGATTATTTAACCAAAAAATTAAATAGTAGATTTATGACGCCACTGCTGACCGCATTCTCCGCCTTGTCTGATGCCACTCGGTTCTCGATTGTCGAGCAACTGATGGACGAAGGCGAACTGCCCGTCGGCGACCTGATTGAAGGCAAGGGCATGTCAGGGGCTGCGATCTCGCGTCACCTGAAGGTCCTGCGCGAGGCCGGGCTGGTGCAACTGCGGGTGCACGGCACGCAGCGGATGTATTCGGTGCAGCCCGAGGGGCTGCGTGCGATTGCCGAGTGGACGATTTCAAAACGACAATTCTGGGAAAGCAGTCTCGACCGTTTGGGCGAACTCATTGAAAGGGAGAACTCATGGCCGACCTGAAACTGGAACGAGATTTTCCCGTCAGCCCCGAGGACCTGTTCGCATGGGTTAGCGATGGCGCAAAGCTGCTGCAGTGGTGGGGGCCTGAGGGTCTGCATGTGCCGGAACATGATCTCGATTTTTCGCGCATTGGTCCGTGGTATTCGGTGATGCGGAATGGCGAGGGCCAGCAATTCAAGGTTTCGGGGCACGTCACCCATATCGATCGGCCAAAATCGGTTGGATTTACATGGGCATGGCACGACGATCAGGATCAGCGCGGTGCCGAAAGCCATGTGACCTTTTCGGTTTCCGCAACCGACAGCGGATCACGGCTGGTGGTCGATCATCGCGAGCTTGTCGATGCCGAGTCGGCCACGAACCACAACGAAGGCTGGACGTCTTCGCTGCGCAAGCTCGAAGCCCTTTGCACATAGGTTTTCATCAGGGAGGAGCGATATGCCCCAATATTTGTTTGTTTATCACGGGGGCCACACCCCAACCGATCCCGCTGAGGTCGAGGCGACCATGGCCGCTTGGGGTGCCTGGTTTCAGGACATTGGCGGTTCGCTTGAGATTCCCGGAAACCCCGTGGGTCAATCCTATACGGTCAGCAGTGGCGGGGTCGAAAACAATGGCGGCGCCAACCCGGCCTCGGGTTTCACGGTTGTAAAGGCTGATAGCATCGAAGCCGCAACCGTAATGGCAAAGGGCTGCCCGATGGTTGTGAACGGATCAGGCTCGGTCGAAGTGGCCGAGGTGCACGAGATCGAGATGTAGCCCTAGCCGGGGAATCCTGGCGCAGGCTTGATCACGCCGCATTCCAAGCCGCGACGGCTGTATTGCGTGGCGTTCATGAATTTGCGGGTGGCCGGGTGATCGGCCGCCAACACGCCCAAGTTTACCAGAATGGCCGCGATGGCGCATTCGCTGGCGCGGGTCGTGCCGTCCGTGATTTTCAGCGCAACACCCATTCTCTTCTCGGGAATGATGGCGACAAAGACGGCTTCGGCCCCTGTTTTGATCGCCACACGACCATGCATCGCGCGCATTAATTCGGTACAGGCGCGTGTTTCTCCGGCGACAAGTTCGGGGTGCTTCACCATCGCCGCCGTAAGCTGCGATGCTGCTTCGCTGGAGCGGTCTGACCGGTCAGCGGCTGACGCAAACCATGCCATTGATCGCGCAAGTCCCACTAGGGATGTCGCAAAATTCGGGGCTGAACAGCCATCGATCCCAAAGGTTGGGCTCGTCTCACCTGTGGTCTCTTCGATTGCAGACAGGCAGGCCTGCTGAACCGGGTGATCGATTTCAAGATATTCGGGCCCGGCGCCCATATGCTGGGCCAAAGTCAGGAACCCGCAATGCTTGCCTGAACAATTGTTGTGTATCTGGCAGGGCGTATCGTCCGCCAGGATCAGTCCGTCTCGGGCTGCCATGTCAGCGGGTTCCTGCGGACCGCAGCGCAGATCGGGCTCGGACAGGCCGAGGTGATCGAGCCATGCGGACACGCGATCGGTATGGATATGCGCCCCGTTATGCGAGGCACAGGCCAGTGCCAGATGTTCGCTGTTCAAACCGTATTTCGCCGCCGCACCTGAGGTGATCAACGGCAGGGCCTGGATCATTTTGGCCGAGGATCGGGGATAGATTATCGCGTTCGGATCCCCCCAACTGCGCACGATCTGACCACTATCGTCACAGATCACTGCGTGACCCAGATGCAGGCTCTCTAATAGCGATCCGCGCCAGAGTTCTGTCATCGGTACGGCTTGTGTCATGTCCACCCCATAAATCATGCGCAAAAATCTGCCAATCGCCCTTTCGCCTGTGGCGAAACCTGCGTTAGTGTGTGTATGTCGACAATCATCGGAATACGCAACTGAACAGACGAACCGGCAGGGTTCGCACGCATGTCCGATGGGTATGAGGTATTAGGTCGGGCTAGGAGGCTGGACAGATGGGACTAAAGCTCGTTCGCGTGATCGCGGGCCTGTGTATGGCAGGAATGGCGACAACGGCAATTGCTCAGCAGGCGACCAGTACGAACCGCGTCGCGGCAAAGACCGATTGGAGCGTGTTCGTCGAAGAAGACCCCACCGAATGCTGGAGCGTTTCCGCGCCCAAGGAAACAGTGAACACACGCGGTGGCCGCGTCGTTTCCGTGCGGCGCAGCGATATCCTGCTGTTTGTGTTCTACCGCCCAAATGCTGAGGTCAAAGGGCAAGTGACCTTTACCGGCGGCTATCCGTTTGCCTCTGGATCGACTGTCAATCTACTTGTCGATGGCAGCGAATTCGAACTGTTCACGGATGGCGAATGGGCGTGGCCTGCAACCGCCTCGGACGATGCCAAGATCGTCACGGCTATGAAGCGCGGAAGCGAAGCCGTGCTGACTGCCCGTTCGGAACGTGGAACACAGACCAAAGATACGTTCTCATTGCTGGGTTTCACGGCCGCGATCGAAGACGCTGAAAAGCGCTGCACGAACTGATGTGCATACAGATAGGACCTTGAAGCCCCACTATCCGACGGGGTTTTCTACGTATGGGTAGATCTTTTGGTTTTATTGGAAATTTACTCAACGTCGGAATGTGTTTTTGATCCGTGTCAAAGCCGACTTCTCAAATTTCTGAACTAATTAGTTTAGATCAATTTGAGGAGTTGGCAATGAATCCAAACAAATATCTGTCCGCGCTTTTGGTGGCGTCTGCGGTGATCCTTGCAGGATGCGAGAAGGAAGCGGAAACTTATCCAATTACGGGTGAGCAATGTGGACCGGAAGATCCCGTAAAAACTCTGGATGCAGAAGATTGCTACATCCCACCTGCAGTAAACTGACAAAAATGGACCGCTGAGGTTTCTGCCTTGGCGGTCCAACTTGATTGGGCGTGGGTTTTGATCTGTGATAGACAGGTGTCTCTGTCAGGAGGATCGACGGATGCGATGGGCTATTGTTTTTCTGCTGTTTCCCATGTCCGCAGTTGCGGACCCAACAATGGAGTGTATCGACGCCGGATCGCAGGTTGAGATTGGGTCTTGTGTTTCGGACATGGAAACGCGCGTGAATGCCGCGATAGACTCCAGCTATTCCTTGGCACTTGGCGCTGCAAAAGAACTGGATGACGTCACCGGTCGCGCTGTCGCCACGCCCGCGCTGGAGGCATCGCAAAACGCGTGGACAGCTTATCGCGATGCACAGTGCGAAGCGGTGGGTGCGTCATTTGGTGGTGGATCAGGCACCGGCATTGCCATAACTGCGTGCCGCGTTGATCTTGGGCGGGCACGTGTTGACGAATTGCTGCGCTATGCAAATTGATGCACGATTTCTTTTGATCTTTGTGCGCGTTCCTATATAGAGGCGCATCCCAAGCCAGAATCCATTGAGATAGCCACATGTCGCCCAAAGCGCCGATCACTCAAGATGTCATGACCATCCCCCGCAAATTGCCCGAGGGGAAAGTGAACCTTGTTGGCCTCACCCGTGATCAACTGCGCGATGTGCTGATTGAGCATGGTACACCGGGAAAGCAGGCTAAGATGCGCACGGGCCAGATCTGGCAGTGGATCTATCAATGGGGTGTGCGCGATTTTGGTGAGATGACCAACCTCGCCAAAGCTTATCGGGCACAACTTGCCGAGAATTTCGTAATCGAAATCCCCGAAGTCGTGACCCGTCAGGTGTCCGAGGACGGCACACGCAAATACCTGTGTCGCATCGCGGGAGGGCACGAAGTAGAGGTCGTCTACATCCCCGAAGAAGATCGCGGTACGCTGTGCATCTCGTCTCAGGTCGGCTGCACACTGACCTGCTCATTCTGTCATACGGGTACACAGAAACTGGTGCGCAATCTGACCGCGGCAGAGATCGTCGGGCAGGTCATGATGGCGCGGGACGATCTTGAGGAATGGCCGACACCCGGTGCCCCCAAGGACGAGACACGGCTGTTGTCGAATATCGTGCTAATGGGTATGGGCGAGCCGCTCTATAATTTTGAAAATGTCCGTGACGCGATGAAGATTGCCATGGACCCCGAAGGAATTTCTCTGTCGCGCCGACGTATTACCCTGTCGACTTCGGGTGTGGTGCCTGAAATTGAACGTACCGCCAAGGAAATTGGCTGCCTATTGGCGATCTCGTTCCACGCCACAACCGATGAAACCCGCGACGTGCTGGTGCCAATCAACAAGCGCTGGAACATCGAAGAGCTGCTGCAGGCACTGGCCAGCTACCCCAATGCCTCGAACTCCGAGCGGATTACGTTTGAATACGTGATGCTGGATGGCGTGAACGATAGTGATGAGGACGCGCATCGACTGATCGAGCATATCAAGCGCCATAAGATTCCGGCCAAGATCAACCTGATTCCGTTCAACGAATGGCCCGGCGCGCCTTACAAGCGTAGCTCGAACAACCGTATCCGCGCCTTTGCCAATATCATTTATCAGGCGGGTTATGCCTCACCCATCCGCAAAACGCGCGGTGAGGATATCATGGCTGCCTGCGGGCAGTTGAAATCGGCCACCGAACGCGCCCGAAAATCGCGCAAGCAGATTGAGGCCGAGGCTGGCCTGAACCGCTAGATTCCGCAGATTGTCCGCCACTACGATAAACTTAATAAATTGAATGCTGTTTTGGCATTCAGAATTTGCTATGTTTAAAGGGCATCTGCTCTGGTTGGGGGGGCACTAGCAAACACAAAGTGGTGAAGTTGCTGGGGCGGTGCTAGCAACACTATTTAAGGCCGCTATCATATTTCGAACTTAATGCGGCATTTCGGCGAACTGATCAGTCAGGGAGGCCATAGAATGATTACAAGACACCTGCCGATCGTTAAGATCGCGCTGTTTATTGCGGTGTTGGGGCTTATTTCTGTTGCGGGAAATGCACAGAACAACGATCAGGATGCTCATCTGGCCATTGAAAACCCGGCTGATCTGTCCAAGGAAGATGCTCAGGCTCATTACAAATCTCTGTCCCGGCGCATGGAACGAGGCTATGCCGCAGCCCAGTTGGACGTGCTTTTGAACTATCAAGCCTGGCCGCTGTTCAACGATGCGCCCTATATCTCGGCCACCCATGGGCAGCGCTATGTCAACAGCTACGCCAATCGCATGGCGCATAATTACGGAACCTTGCAGGAAGGTGAGCTTTTGCCTGTGGGCTCGGTTCTGGCCAAAGACAGCATGACCGTCACCGATGAGGGTAACGTGCATCCGGGTGCCTTGTTCGTGATGGAAAAACTACCGGCGGGTACCAACCCTGAGACAGCAGATTGGCGATACATCATGGTGATGCCGGATGGTTCGCTGTTTGGCGACACGATGGGCTTTCGCGCGTCCGAGGTCGATTACTGCCATGTCTGCCACGAGGCAGTTGCTGACAGGGATTATACGTTTTACGTGCCTGAAGAGTATCGCGTCGAGAACTGAACTTCAGCTTGCTGGTAAGGTCAGTTCGGTGGCCTCTCGGCGGCTAAGTTGCTCACCCTGCCTGCGTTTGGACAGAACCTCGCGTGCACGCGCGTATTTCTCATCCTGCCAGAAGATCAAACAGCCGTTGCAGCCTTTGCCGCAACACCCTTCGGTTCCGATGCGATTGGTTTTGAAGCGGCGTTCGTTGCCGTCTTCTCCGATCTTCTCAATCAGTTCATCGCGGCGGCGCGCATAAGCTTTGGCGTTGTCACGACCCGAGGTTTCCAGCCCTTGCACAAGCTTGTCGAACCGAATGCGGCTCCAATGTTCGTCGGTCAGGGCGCGTTCTTTGCGCAGGACCGAATAGACAGGGAAACGCGCGCGTAGATCTTCGATATCCTCGTGATCGAAAAGCGTGAATGGCAGGCGGATAATTGTCTTGGTGCTCCCATGCACCACGTCCAGTCTCGCGCCATCTTGGGCGCGTTCAAAGTCATAGACCCGCAACAGAACCGTCTCGCGTGAAATCGGAGAGACGAAGTCTAACACATCCCCCGGTTCCAGCTTGTTTTTCACCTCAACCAGAAAGGCATCCTGAGCCACCTCGGTGACGATCCCCGCATATTCCCACTGCGCGATAGACGCGGTGTGCTCGTAGTCATGGGCGTAGTTTGTCAGTCGGCCTTCGTGAAAGGCCAGCGTGTAGCCTCGGTTCCCGACGGTTTCGAGTTCACGCATGTAAGGTTTCGGGTCCCAGTTCTCGGGGTCGGCGTGATAGTCGTCAATGGCCATACGATAGGCCCGTGCAACGATGGCGGCGTAGTATTCTGACTTACCGCGCCCCTCAACCTTAAGGCTGTCGACACCGATCTTCAGGTATTCATCCAGTTTCGGCATGATGCACAGGTCGCGGGAATTGAGTATGTAAGACCCCCGATCATCCTCTTCGATGGGCATCAGATCGCCGGGGCGGCAGCCTTCTTCCAAAAGGAATTCGAACAGGTCGGCGTTTTCTTCGGTTATACGAAGCTCCTGATGTGTTCCGTCTTTGAGACGCAGTTTCAGGCCATAGTTCCAGCGGCAGGAATTGGCGCAGTTGCCTTGGTTCGCTCCGCGTTCGGCCATGAAATTCGATAGCAGGCAGCGGCCCGAATAGGTCATGCACATGGCGCCGTGGACGAATGCCTCAAGCTTGATGTCGGGGCATTTCTCGCGAATCTCGACCAGTTCGGGGTAGGAGACTTCGCGGGCCAGTACCACAAGCTCAGCCCCCTGATCCTGCCAGAACTTCACCGACAGCCACGAACAGATATTGGCTTGCGTCGAGATATGCAGCGGCAGTTCCGGTGCCCGTTCGCGGACGTATTGGAACACGCCGGGATCAGCGATGATCAACCCATCGGGTTTCACCTTGCGGACGGTGTCGATGTATTCATCGAGCTTCGGGATGTCCTTATTGTGCGAGAACAAGTTCAGCGTCAGGTACGCGCGCCGGCCGTGGCTATGGCAGAACTCGACCCCTTCGATCACCTCTTCCAGCGAGAACTCGGATTTAGTGCGCAGCGACATATCCGGTGTGCCCAGATAGACCGCATCCGCACCATACAGGATGGCGAGTTTTAACTTGCGTAGATTGCCCGCAGGCATCAGCAATTCGGATCTGGACTGGGTCATAGGGATACCGGGCTAAGGATCAAGGGCGTCTTCTACGCCAAAACCCCTGTGCCCAAAACCCCGTTACCTGCGACTGAACCGCGCTGTGCCGATGACCTCGATCAGTTGTTTTCGAACAGGTTCCGGTTGCGCCTCGACCGCGTTCAGCACCTCGCGCAGTTCGGCGCGCAGCCCATGCATCTGGTCGATCAGAGAGATCATCATCGACAATGCATCGGCCTCCATGTCGTACTGGTCATGCAGTTCGCAAGCCAGTTCCAGACGGGCAACGTCGATACGCTGATATCGCAGCCCTTGCTCCGATTGCTCGGGGATCACGATCTCAGCGGCCAGATATTCGGTAAGGCGATCCGAAGTCAGGCGGGCGATGGCGTCGATCAGTTCGGCTTCGGTCAATGTACGGCTCATGACGGCATTCCTTTGCGTGGATCATAGCCGTGGGTTTCGCGCCATGTCTCCATGAAGTGCTTCAATTCCTCGTCTACCTTGTCTGGCATTGCGACGGTCAGTTCGATGAACTGATCACCCCTCTCGGACGAGCCGCGTTTCTTGACCCCTTTGCCACGCAGGCGCAGGGTTTTGCCGCTGCTGGTCCCTGCAGGGACACTGACATTGACGCCCCCGTCGATGGTGGGCGCTTGGACCTTGCCGCCCAATACCGCCTCGTCAATGGTGATGGGTAAAGTAATGTGTATGTCATCGCCCTGACGGTCAAATACCGGATGATCCGCAACCGAGATGGTGACCAGTGCATCCCCGGGAGGGCCTTCACCATATCCCAGTGCCCCCTTGCCACGCAGGCGGATGGTTTGACCGGTCGTGATGCCCGCAGGTATCTTCACTTCAATCCGGTTCCCATCCGGTAGGGTCAGCTTTTGGCTGGCGCCGAATACGGCATCCAGAAAACTAATCTGCAGTGAGTAATTCAGGTTGTGCCCTGGCGCGTGGAACTCTTGTGTTCGTTGGCCATAACCACCCCGCCCGCGCATGAACTCGGCGAAGATGTCGGACATGTCGTCTTGCTCGGTCGAATACCCGCGATAGGGGTTGCCTGCAGCTTCGGCATAGTCCCGATAATATTGCTGCTGTGGACGTTCCTGACCGGACGCATCAATTTCGCCATTGTCATAGCGTTTGCGTGTTTCGGGATCTTTCAACAGGTCATAAGCGGCGGCGGCGGCTTTGAACTTGGCTTCGGCTTCCGCATCACCCGGCTTAAGGTCCGGGTGACACTCCTTCGCGATCTTCCGGTAGGCTTTCTTGATCTCGGCATCGCTGGCGTCTTTGGCGACACCAAGAACGGTATAGGGATCGTCGCTCATATTGCCTCTCGTCGATGTAGGTGTGGTCTGGCCTTGATGAAGGTATTTTATCATGTGATTTCAACAGGTCAAAAATCCTTCGGGGTCGAATTACCTCGCAAATTCTGGTTGTCCTGCTAATATCTGCATGTTTCGAAGTGTTGATTGCCGGAGATCACCTTATGTCGCGCAGAATAAAATCCGCTCTCGCGTTACTAGTCGGGAATGCCATCGGGTTGTTGCTTGCTTCGCTGCTGCTGGCGGGCTTTGCAATCAAGCCGATCTCGTTCATCGTTGTAGTGATTGTCTTTACGCTGGTTCAAGTCGTAGCCGAACCGTTGATCCTGAAGCTGGGCGAGAAGAAGGCCCCGGCGCTGAAAGGTGGGATCGCACTGATTGTCACATTTGTGGGCTTGCTGGTGACCGATCTGATAACAGCGGGGCTAACAGTTGGCGGTATTTCCAACTTACTGGCAGCGACTTTGCTGGTATGGCTGGGCGCGTTGATCGCCAGCATCGTGCTGCCAATCTACGTGTTCACCGAGCTGCGTGAACCCAAGAAGAAATCATAACGCGTTCAGGCTGGCCTCGATCGCCCGCCACAGTTCTTCTACCGGCTCGCACCCGACAGACAAGCGGATAAAGGCAGGGTCGACCGCATCGCCCCAGCGGGCACGCCGCTCGGCTGAGCTATGGACACCGCCGAAGGATGTGGCAGGGCGCAACAGGGGGCAGGCGTTGATGAACTGTTCGGCTTTGGCCTCAGACTCCAGCGTGATTGTCAGCAGAAAACCGAACCGAGCGGTTTGGGCAGCCGCCAATGCGTGTGATGGATCACCGGGCAGGCCGGGATAGCGAATGTGCTTCACGGCCGGGTGCGATGCCAACCGTTCGGCTAGAACTTGCGCCGAGTTACACATGCGATCAAACCGCACATCCAGCGTTTCAAGGCCACGGTGCAACAACCACGCCTCGTGCGGCCCAGGTATTGCGCCAGAGACACGGCGCCATTCCTCTACCCGAGCCATGATGTCCACATTGCGGCTGGCGACGTGGCCCATCAACAGGTCCGAATGCCCGCCCATCGCCTTCGTATCCGAACCCACCACCACATCGACGCCAAGGTCCAGTGGGCGTTGGCCCAATGGTGTCATGGTTGTGTTGTCGGCAATTGTGATGCCACCAGCCTCGCGCACGGCCCTGGCGATTGCTGGCAGATCAAGCATGTCCAGACCGGGGTTCGATGGGCTTTCCAAGAACACGACATCAATTCCATCAAAGCCACCTTCGGCAAAGGCAGTAGTTGGGCGTTCGACGATTGAAACGCCCAGATTCGACAGGAACCGGTCGGCCAGAAGCCGGGTCACATAGTATCCGTCGGATGGGATCAGCAAACGAGACCCTGCTTTGACCGTGGCAAACAACGCAGCCGAAATCGCCCCCATGCCAGAAGGAAAGCTGAGGCAGGGCGCGTTTTCGAGATGCGATAGGACGTGCTCCAGGTGAACCCAAGTCGGGTTGTCGACCCGGCCATAACTGGCGTGACCGTCTGGATCACCTGGCAAATGAAACATGCTGCTTTGGGTCAATGGCAGGGCCACAGGCTCGCCCTTGTCCAACGCGTTTCCGCGCAAGTGGAGCATCTCGCCGGTCTTGGGGCCAGTCATGGTTCAGCGTCCTGGAATTTGGTCACGCGGGGGAGCGGGCTCCCAGTTCTCGATAATCTCGACCGCCTCCTGCGCGGTGTCGACAAAGCGGAACAGGTCCAGATCTTCGTCCGAGATGGTGCCCGCGTCCGCCAGCGCCTCCCAGTTGATGACTTTCTCCCAGAACTCACGCCCGAACAGCAGGAAGGGAACGCGCTCCATCCGTCCAGTCTGGATTAGGGTCAAGGATTCGAACAACTCGTCCATGGTGCCGAACCCGCCCGGGAAAATGGTGATGGCGCGCGCTCGCATCAAAAAATGCATCTTGCGGATGGCAAAATAGTGAAAGTTGAAGCTGAGATCGGGCGTTACATACAGGTTCGGGGCCTGTTCGTGCGGCAGCACGATGTTCAAGCCGATGGAACAGCCACCCGCATCCTGTGCACCGCGATTACCCGCTTCCATTACGCCGGGACCGCCGCCAGTGACGATCACATTCTCACGACAGCCGGTCTGGTTCGATTTCTCTGTCATCAATCGCGCGAACTCGCGCGCCTCATCGTAGTACTTTGACAGACCGGCCAAGGTCGCGGTTCGCGCCGTGTGTTTCTGGGCTGGTTCCGGGATACGTGCACCGCCAAACATGACGATGGTCGAGTTGATTTCACGCTCGGTCATGATCATCTCGGGCTTGAGCAACTCCAGTTGCAGGCGAACGGGGCGCAGCTCATCCCGGCACAGGAAATCATCATCAGCGAAGGCAAGTCGATAGGCCGATGACCGCGTCTGCGGCGTGTCCGGCACTTCGCTTGCGGTCGAGCGGTCGGTCTGTGCGTCGCGAAAGGGGCTGAGGCGATCTTCTCTCATAAACGGTGTTCCCTGCTTGCGTGTTTCCAAAACAGCTATAGGGTTCGCGGGAAGAGTGCCAGTCACGGAAAGACAAGAATGGATTGGAAAAGTGAAATATTGGCAGCGCGGGATCGCATTGCCGGACATGCACAAATCACACCTGTGATGCAGAGCAATGCGCTGGGCTATCCGGTCGAGTTGAAGCTGGAGCATATGCAACACACTGGCAGCTTCAAAGCGCGCGGCGCGTTCAACACTTTGCTCAGCATGGATGTTCCTTCGACGGGCGTGGTGGCGGCATCGGGTGGCAACCATGGAGCGGCTGCGGCCTATGCGGCGCATGCGTTAGGTCATCCGGCGAAGATTTTTGTACCCGAGCTTGCGGGACCGTCGAAGATTTCCCTGATCGAACGGATCGGAGCCGATTTGAGCGTGGTTGCGGGGGAATATGCCAACGCTTTGACCATGGCTCAGGCACATGAGGCTGAATCTGGTGCAATGCAAATCCACGCCTATGACGCGCCAGCAACCGTCGCTGGGCAAGGGACGTGTTTTGCTGAATGGGACGCGCAGGGTTTGCAGGCAGATACCGTTCTGGTCGCCGTCGGTGGCGGTGGCCTGATTGCCGGGGCGCTGGCTTGGTTTCAGGGTGCGCGCAAGGTTGTGGCTGTCGAGCCGGAAACTTCCTGCGCGCTGAATGCTGCCTTGGCTGAAGGTGAGCCGGTTGATGTTTCGGTCTCAGGCATTGCAGCGAATGCGTTAGGCGCACGTCGAATTGGCGATATCTGCTTCGGTCTGGCACAGGGGATGACTTCGGTTTTGGTTCCCGATGAGGCGATAGCGCAGGCCCAGCAGACATTGTGGCAAGCTCATCGAATTTTGGTGGAACCAGCTGGGGCCGCAGCCATGGCTGCGCTGATCTCAGGTGCATATCAGCCCGAACCAGATGAGCGGGTTGCGGTTCTTATCTGCGGTGGGAATATTGCGCCGGACCCCCTGGCTGATTGAATTAACTGCTTGTGGAAACACATTGTGAATTTTATCTATAATTTATGACTGCGACCATTGCCGACACGATATATCAAGCGCTGAGCCAGAAGATCATAACTGGCGACCTTGTCGCCGGTGAGAAGTTGCGTCAGGACCATATCGCGCGCGACTTTGAAACCAGCCATGTGCCGGTGCGCGAAGCGCTGCTGCGGCTTGAGGCACATGGATTGGCCAAAAGCGAGCCGCGAAAGGGCATGCGTGTCACTGCCTTGGACCCCGCCGAAGTGCGTGAGGTGATCGAAATGCGTGTCGCGCTTGAATCTCTGGCATTGCAGCATTCAGCGCAAAACATGACCCCAACCGTACTGAAAGTAGCTGATCGGGCGCGAAAAGACTGCGATGAGGCTGACAGTATGCCGCAATGGGAAGCGCGGAACAGAATCTTTCACCGAGCTATCCTGACGCCATGCGGCCTACCTCGCCTGTTGCATGCGATTGATGATCTGCATATTGCCAGCGCGCGGCATCTGTTCGCGCACTGGCGACCAAAATGGATGCAGCGGATCGATACGGATCACGCGGCTATAATTCAGGCGTTAAAAAGCAAAGATGTGTCAGCGGCGACATCGATTCTGGTGCGCCATATTCGCCGCGCAAATTGAATTCTTTCAGGCAGTTAAGTGCTATTTTTTCACTGCTGAAGATTTCACTTGATTTTTAATAGATAAAAATGATGATCATGAGTCAACTGGTCAATAATTATCTATAAAAGGAAGTGCAATGAAAACCATGCTGCGATCCGCCTTGCCGACTACCGGTGCGCTCAGCCCGGCGGGACAGATCATCCGTGTCGTGATGGGCATCCTTCTGCTGACAGCCAGCGCAAAAGTCCAAGTGCCATTTTGGCCGGTGCCGATGACCCTGCAGGTCGCTGCCGTCATGGCGATTTCTGCAGCTTTCGGGATGCGCCTCGGATCCGCAACTGTGATTGGCTACATGGTGGCTGGAGCCGTCGGTCTGCCGGTTTTTGCCGGGACACCCGAAAAAGGCATCGGACTGGCCTATATGATGGGCGGCACTGGTGGCTATCTGCTCGGCTTCGTTGTTGCCGCGGCCATCGTCGGATGGGTGGCGGATAATCTGCGCAAGCTGTTTTTGGTCCCGGCCATGTTAGCTGGACTTGTAGCGATCTACGCTCTGGGTCTGGGGTGGCTGGCCCAGTTTGTACCTGCAGACAAAGTGCTGGTTTACGGTTTCAGCCCGTTTATCGTAGGTGATCTTGTAAAGATCGCGTTGGCGGCCGTTATCGTGATTGGCCTGCCAACGGGTTTGATGCAGAAAATCCGCGGGTCGCAAGCGGATGCTTGATACCGGACAGGACATCCGCAGCAACTGGACCGTGGATGAGGTGGAGGCGCTACTGCGCCTCCCGCTGCTGGATCTGGTTGGCCGTGCAAATACCATCCATCGGACGTATCACGACCCGGAAGACATTCAGAAGGCCAGCCTGCTATCGATCAAAACCGGCAGCTGCTCGGAAGATTGTGCCTATTGCCCTCAATCCGCGCATCACCGCGAGGTCGAACTGACCAAAGAGAAATTGATGGACCCCGGGCATGTGGTCTCGCTGGCGAAACGGGCTAGGGATGCCGGGGCCGAGCGGTTCTGCATGGGGGCCGCGTGGCGCCAAGTGCGGGATGGGGAAGAATTCGACAATGTTCTGGAAATGGTTCGGGGCGTTCGCAATCTGGGGATGGAAGCCTGCGTGACACTGGGCATGTTGAAGCCGCATCAGGCCCAACGACTCGCCGACGCGGGACTAACCGCCTACAATCACAACCTTGACACCTCGCCGGAATTCTATGGTGAGATCATCGGGACGCGCACCTATCAGGATCGGTTGGAAACACTCAGCTATTGCCGTGACGAAGGTATCGATCTGTGTTGTGGAGGTATCATCGGCATGGGTGAAAGTCTGCGGGATCGTGCTTCTCTATTGCAGGTTCTAGCGAGTTTTGACCCACATCCCGAAAGCGTTCCAATCAATGCTCTGATCCCGATTAAGGGCACTCCGCTGGAGCAACGAGAGAAGGTGAGCATCTTCGACCTGGTGCGCATGGTTGCGACCGCACGTATCACCATGCCGGCAACCCGCGTACGCTTGTCGGCGGGCCGGTCTGACTTTTCGACCGCAGAGCAGGCATTGTGTTTTCTCGCCGGCGCAAACTCGGTTTTCTACGGAGATGTTTTGCTGACCGCACCCAATGCTGGAACGCAAAATGACAGGGACATGTTTACAGTTCTTGGCGCAATAGCAGAAGATTGACGCATGTAGGGTTGCTTGCGTCGCATTGCGCCATGGTTTCACCTTGCGTATAGGCCACATCAACGTGAACAGATTCTCTAGGGAGACGCCTATGTCAAACGCGCAACTTGAAGCCGCCATCGAAGCCGCCTGGGACATGCGTGATACGATCACACCGGCCACGACGGGCGAGCAGCGTGAGGCCATCGAGGATACTCTGAATGCGTTGGACAGCGGTTCATTGCGCGTTGCCGAAAAGCAGGCAGATGGCAACTGGCACGTAAACCAGTGGGCTAAGAAGGCCGTTCTTCTGGGGTTCCGTATCAAGGATATGGAGATCCAAAATGGCGGCCCGCAAGCCGGTGGCTGGTGGGACAAGGTCGACAGCAAGTTCGCCGGTTGGGATGAGAACCAGTGGCGCGCTGCAGGTTTCCGGGCGGTGCCCAACTGCGTCGTGCGCAAGTCAGCCTATATTGCACCCGGTGCGGTGTTGATGCCGTCATTTGTGAACCTGGGTGCTTATGTGGACGAAGGCACCATGGTCGATACCTGGGCAACGGTCGGTTCTTGCGCACAGATCGGAAAGAATGTGCACCTGTCGGGCGGTGTTGGCATCGGCGGAGTGCTGGAGCCAATGCAGGCTGGTCCCACCATCATCGAAGATAACTGCTTTATCGGTGCCCGTTCCGAGGTTGTTGAAGGCTGTATTGTCCGCGAAGGCTCGGTTCTGGGCATGGGCGTATTCATTGGCAAGTCGACCAAGATTGTCGATCGCGAAACCGGTGAGGTTATGTATGGCGAGGTTCCGCCCTATTCAGTGGTTGTCGCAGGCTCGATGCCGTCCAAGAACAACGTCAGCCTGTATTGCGCGGTCATCGTGAAACGCGTTGATGAAAAGACGCGCTCGAAAACCGGGATCAACGATCTGCTGCGCGACTGATCCTGAGCTGTTTATTTAAGATTTGGCCGCAGAGTAGATGTTGCGGCCAAATCTATTATTGCTTGGGCATCAACCCCAGCACTGTCTGTTGAAAGAAATCTATTGCGGCCTCGCCGCCAGCGCCTATGGCGAGAGCGCCCACTTCGAAGCGCGGAGATTGCATGGATTTTTGCATCTTTTCGCAAACCCAGACATCTTCGGTTTGGAAATCGCCCGTTTCCAACGGGTGTTTGGTCCAGTGCGAGGATTTGATCAGCCCTGTTTCGGCATCGTACCCGGGAATGTCAGACGCGCGGTGCGTGTAAGTAAACCAGCCCTTCGGAGACCAGTTCCGCACCCTTAATCGCATCCTGTTTGCGCTTGTGGGTTCCATCGTTGAAATCGAGAATCCCCAGGGATTGGGCGTTAGGATCGTGGTTGGGAACAGCATGTAGACCCCGCCATACCCCGGAGTTTCAGCATTTTTGACGGTTTTCAAACCTGAACCTTTGGCAGAGTTTTCAACGAATTGCGGAATCCTGTGTTTCACACCTTCGCGCTCGGTCGACCACCAAATCATATTTTGACCAAACACCTCCCACAGGTTTTTGTCATGGGTCGGCCCTCCCAGCGTGTCTTTGTGCAGATAGGCGAGATGATAGCCATCAATTGCGTTCTCGAAGAAGACCTTCCAATTGCAGTCGATTTCATAAACCACGTTGTCGGGATTTTCCTGCAGCTCGGTCGAGGTCAGATCGTGCGGCCAAGGAACCTGATCCAGCCCGCTCAGCCATTTGTCAAAATCCGCATCCGGGTCAGGATTAACGAAAACAAGATTGCGAAATACGCCCACAGCCGCCCCAAAAAGCGCATTGGATTTCTTGTCGAGATCAGGAAAGCACTCACGCTGGGCAGGAACTCCGCGCAAAGCACCGTCCAGATTGTAGACCCAGTTGTGATAGGGGCAGACAATGGTTTTGCCTGCATTGCCGCATCCTTCCAGAAGTTCTGTACCTCGATGGCGGCAAAGATTGTGAAACCCGCGTAACTCACCATCGGCGCCTTTGATGACAATTACGGAATTTGCTCCGGCTTTGATCGTGCGAAAATCTCCGGGTTCAGGAAAATCCATTGTCACACCGGCAAAGGTCCAGCAGCGGCTGAAGATTTGTGCTTGTTCAACCTGAAACCAATCCTCTGAAACATAGGCTTCTCGCGGTAGTCGGTTTTTCGGTTTGTCGGGTAGCGATGCCGGGGCTTGCATGTCACTTCCTTAGATTGTCAAAAATGATAATTGTCATTATTGACAATAAAGCGATTTGTCCAGTATCCAATTTCAAGATTTCGACCGAAGGATAAGGCGGGCAGATGAAACCTGGAAAAAGCCTAAGGCATCACAAATGGATGACTATCGCGGTTGTGCTGGTGCTGTTGGCATCAACACTGGCGGGGGTATATGCGATCTGGGGCGTGGTTTTCATGTACTGGGGCGTTCTGGCAATTCGGTCAGGGCAGGCCTTTCTTGTTGAAGCTATTGAGCGCAGAGAGAACCCGGTTTTGTTCTGGGTGCTAACGGCGATGTGGTTCGGCTTCGGAGTACTTTATATTCTGACGGACCTTTTCCCCACTCCTACCGCCTGAATGATTAACTCATGCCCAGAACCAGTTTGAAAGATGTCCGTACGCAGGAAATACTGAGCGCATTTACCAGATGTGTCGCGCGTTATGGATTGGATGGCTCAACACTCGCCCGTATCTCCGAAGAAGCGGGGATCGCGCGGCCTCTGCTTCGTCACTACCTTGGCAATCGCGAAGAAATGATCCAGCGCCTGCTGGACCATGTTCTGAGTGATTTTGCTACGCGGACAAAAACCTTCTTCGATATGTTGCCAGCAACAGAGCGCATTGATGCTTTGATCGAAGCGTTGTTTGGACGCGTTGATTATTCTTCTGAAAGCGCCGCTGTTTTTGCGGCTTTGGTTGCGGCCTCGGAGCGACACAAAGAAATTCGCCAACCCCTGTTGCGCTTCGTATACGAGTTTGAAGACCGTATCGCTGCCGAGATCCGCGCTGAGAGTACGAGCGCTGATCCGAATCTTGTGGATGTCGCGGCTGCAGGGATCACAGCGATTTACTTCAATACAGATGCGGTGATGCCCTTGGTTCCAAAGGAAGGGTGGCGCGACAGGCAGCGCGCAGCCGCATTGGTTTTGCTGGAAGCGGCCTGCCAGAGCGGTCGGACCTGAGTTGACCCACACTCTGGCTCAGCGTATTGCGGGCCTTATGCAGAAGCAAAAGAAACCTTCGCGTCAGCAAGTCTATACTCTTCTGGTTCAGATTGGCCGGAAGGATGGAGATGGTTTGCCAAAAGACGCAACCGGAGCCGCGCTGATGTGTTTTGCCAGCGGTGTGGATGAGGCAGAAGCCGTGCGTGAAACGGTGGCGATTCTAAAACAGGCCGATACCGCTCCTCTGGATGTCACCGGCTACGGCACGCTTGCCGAGCGTGAAGCGCAGGGGCACGATATCGATCCGGATGAGCGGGCATTGATGCAGCGGGCGCTGGACGAAAACGCCGTCATAGTTGCGCAGATGACGCCATTCTTTGGAGACGAGAGCCCGGCTTAGTTTCGCGCTCCGAACCATTTGCGGTAGATTTCATCATAGGTACCGTCTTCGCGAAGAGAGAGAAGCGCCTGGTTGACGTCTTCAACCAAAGGCGAACCGGTTGGGAAGGCGATGCCATAATTTTCGCGTAGGAAAATCCCGCCGGTCATACTTGCCGTTCTTCGACCCTCATGACTGGCGTAATAGGACAGAATGGGCGCATCGAATACGACTGCATCCAGATCCTTGTCTTTGAACGCAGCCAGCATGTCCTGAAGGTCGCCATAGCCCGTGAACTCGATCTCGCGGCGGTTCAGAAAGTTGGCTGCTGTTGAATCAGAGATGGTTCCGACTTGCTTGCCATAGAGGTCATTAACCGAATTCACGCTGCCGGTGATCGCATCTACAGTCATCACCGATGTGATCCGGGCCGTAAACACGGATACGATGAACAGCGAAGAAACCACCAGCACAACCCCCAGAATGCGCCCAAACGGCGTGCGGGGCATCCGCTCTTCAAACCCGCCATTGACCACGAGGTTGAGCGCCCACCAGAAGGAAGGGAACCAAGCCTCATTCAGTTTCCGGTCAAAATAGGGCTGCGCGCGTTTCTCGAAACTCCACATCAGCATGCCGCCGCCCAGAAGAATGGCAAAGGCCAGACCAATGGCGATGAACAGCTCGCGCGACAGCAGGGCGTGCAGTAAAGACGGTTGGCGCGCTGCCTCCGACGGAACCATGATCTGTAGTCCGGCTTCAAAGATGGGCTGCGTAAAATCCATGCGGGTTTCACGCATGGCGGTGATCGAAATATTCGCAATCGCCAGATCGGCTGACCCGTCCTGAACGGCCCCCAGCATTTCGCCAAAGCTCTCGACCCGGTTGATCGAATACTCCCAGCCCAGCGACTCAGATAACGCCGCCAGCAGGTCCATCGAGAAACCGGTCTGGACCCCGTCCTCGACAAACGAGAACGGAGGGCGGGTCACAGTTGTAACCGTGAGGGTCTGAGCCTGGCTTTGCTGCGCGAGAGTCGCGAAAGTCAGGCAGATCAATGCGAAGAAGACGCGCTTCATTTGGAATCACCTGTTTCGCGGCCCTCTAACCTAGTTCAGGGCAGCGCGGCAAGGCAGCCGCAGGGTCAAGGCTCATGTTTTATTGGGGTGCTAAAATCGAAGTCTTTGGATTTTGGTTTGGAAATCTGACTATTCGGGGTTGGCAAGCCGGGCAATTCGTTGAATCTGTGCACGAACGCCGGCATCCATCAGAACAAGAGGCCCGTTATGACCGATCCAGTTGAGCTGACCGCAAATCTGATCCGTTGCCCTTCGGTCACACCCGAAGAGGGCGGCGCGCTGGTTTTACTGCAACGTGAACTCGCAGATGCAGGTTTTGAATGCACCCGTGTGGATCGCGGAGGTGTCAGCAACCTATTTGCGCGTTGGGGGAAGAAAGGGCATGCTCGCAGCTTTGGCTTCAACGGCCACACAGATGTTGTTCCGGTGGGTGATGAGGCCGCTTGGACTGCGCCCCCATTCGGAGCAGAAATTCGTGATGGAGTAATGTATGGCCGTGGTGCAACGGACATGAAATCGGGTGTGGCGGCCTTTGCCGCAGCAGCCATTGATTTTGTGCGCAATACGCCTCCGGATGGTGCGGTGATTCTGACAATAACAGGTGATGAAGAGGGTGATGCGGTCGATGGCACTGTCGCCCTGCTGGATCACATGGATGCGACGGATGAGCGGATGTCGGTCTGTCTAGTAGGGGAACCAACCTGTCCGAATAAGATGGGTGAAATGATGAAGATCGGTCGGCGCGGCTCGATGTCAGCTTGGTTTACCGCGACCGGGGTGCAGGGGCATTCTGCTTATCCGCACCGGGCGAAAAACCCATTGCCAGCAATGGCGCGGTTGATGGATCGGCTGGCCAGTCGCGAGCTGGATCAGGGGACCGACCACTTTGATGCCTCAACATTGGCCGTGGTGACGATCGATACGGGCAATCCAGCGACGAACGTCATCCCGGCGCAATGCTCTGGAACAGTGAACATCCGGTTCAATGACCTGCACTCGGGCGCCAGCCTGAGCGACTGGTTGAAATCCGAGGCTGAATCAGTTGCCAAGGCGTTTGGAGTTGAAATCGAAACCAAGATCAAAATCTCAGGTGAGAGCTTTCTGACCCCTCCGGGTCCGCTCTCGGATCTGGTAGCACGCGCCGTTGAGGCAGAAACCAATATCTGCCCCGAGCTTTCAACCACTGGCGGCACTTCGGATGCCCGGTTCATCAAGAACCATTGCCCAGTGGTCGAATTCGGGCTGGTCGGGCGCACGATGCATCAGGTTGATGAGTGTGTTGAGGTGGCACAAATTCATCAGCTCAAGGCAATATACGCGCGTATTCTATCGGATTATTTCGCCTGATTGATGCAAAAGACTTTGGTCATCATGGCGAAAGAGCCACGTCCGGGGCGGGTGAAAACTCGCTTGGGGCGCGATATTGGCATGGTCGGTGCGGCCTGGTGGTTTCGACATCAAACTCGGTCACTTATCCGACGCCTGCGCGATCCGCGCTGGCAGATTGTTCTGGCGGTTTCTCCGGATCGGGAGGGGATGAACAGCCGTGTCTGGCCAGTCGATCTGCCGCGTAAGCCGCAAGGGCGCGGAGATCTCGGTGATCGTATGGGGCGGATGCTGCGCGGTGCCCCCGATGGGCCAGTATGTTTGATCGGTGCAGATATTCCGGGGATTTCACGCGGACACATTGCGCGGGCCTTCGGCACATTGGGCCGGGCTGAAATCGTGTTCGGGCCAGCCCCTGACGGGGGCTATTGGTTGGTCGGTGCGCAGCGTTATGGCGCGTTGCCGTCAGGGATGTTCAACAACGTGCGCTGGTCGACTGAGAACGCTTTGGCCGACACGCTAGCTTCGGTAAATGGACGTCGAGTGACGTTGCTGGATCACCTGCGCGATGTGGATACCGTGGCGGATCTGCACGGCTGACCCGACAGGCCGCTTTTTGGTCATGACGCGGTCGCATGCCCGTGCTAGGCCAAACTCATGACACGCATTCCGACCAAGCAAGAGGTCCTCGATTGGATCTCGGCGAACCCTACCCTGACCTCGAAACGTGATATCGCCAAGGCCTTTGGCATCAAGGGCGCAGATCGGATCGACCTGAAGCGCATTCTGAAAGAGCTTGAGGCCGAGGGCCATCTGGAAAAGCGCAAGCGCAGCTACCGTGATCCGGATCGTTTGCCGCCGGTCAGCGTGTTGCAGGTCAAGGCTCCGAACGCGGATGGCGACCTGTTTGCGCGTCCGTTGGAATGGCACGGCGAGGGAGTCGAGCCCATTATTCTGCTCATCACCCGCGCCAGCGACCCGGCATTGGGCGAGGGTGACCGCATTCTGGCCCGCCTGACCGTCGTGCACGAGGAAGACCACAATTACGAGGCACGTCTGATCCGCCGTATCGGCACCAACCCGCGCAAGGTCGTTGGCATCTTCCGCAAAGGGGCCGAGGGTGGCCGGATCGTACCTATCGACAAGGCTGGTTCCACCGAATGGCTGGTCGCGGACGGGGCCGTTCTGGGCGCCAAGGACGGTGAGCTGGTTGAGGCCGAGCAGGCCGGACCCAAGAACCGCATGGGCCTGCCACGCGCGCGCATTGTTGAACGGCTTGGCGATCCGACCGCGCCCAAGGCTGTCTCATTGATCGCCATCCACCAACATGGCATTCCTGACGATTTCCCGGACAAGGTGATAGAAGAGGCCGACAAGGCCAAACCTGTTGGCCTGAAAGGGCGCGAAGACCTGCGGGATATGCCCTTGCTGACGATCGATCCTGCGGATGCACGGGACCATGACGACGCCTGTTATGCGCACGCAGACGATGACCCGAAGAATAAAGGTGGCCATGTAATCTGGGTCGCCATCGCCGATGTGGCCGCCTATGTGACACCCGGTACGGCGCTGGATCGCGAGGCGCGCAAGCGGGGCAACTCCAGCTATTTCCCGGACCGCGTGGTGCCGATGCTGCCGGATCGCCTATCCGGCGATCTGTGTTCCCTGCACGAAGGTGTGCCGCGCGCTTGTATCGCGGTTCGGATGCAGATTGATACCGAGGGTAATAAGATCGGCCACCGGTTCGTGCGCGGCCTGATGCGCTCTGCCGCCTCGCTGAACTATACCGAGGTGCAGGAAGCGATCGATGGCAACCCGAACGACGGCACCGGGCCGTTGCTGGAAACCGTTCTGAAACCGCTCTATGCCGCCTATGCCGCATTGAAAAAAGCGCGGGCGGAGCGCCAGCCGTTGGAACTGGACCTGCCTGAACGCAAGATCGTTCTGAGTGACGCAGGCGAGGTGACCAGCGTCGCGTTCCGTGACCGGCTGGATGCGCATAAGTTGATTGAGGAATTCATGATCCTCGCCAATGTCGCCGCTGCCGAGACCCTGATCGCCAAACGCCGCCCGCTGTTGTTCCGCGTCCACGAAGAGCCCGCACCTGAGAAGCTGGAAAGCCTGAGAGAGACGGCGCAAGCAGCAGGTTTGAATCTGGCCAAAGGGCAAGTGCTGCAGACCCGGCACCTGAACGCGCTGCTGAATGCTGCCGCGGGTACCGAAGATGCCGAGCTGATCAACCTAACCACTTTACGGTCGATGGCGCAGGCCTATTACAACCCTGAAAACTTTGGACATTTTGGACTGGCTCTGCGGAATTATGCACATTTCACATCACCCATCCGCCGCTATGCGGACCTGATCGTGCACCGCGCGCTGATCACGGCCCATGGCTGGGGCAAGGACGGGCTGACCGAGGAGGAAATCGCGCGGCTGGAGGAAACGGCCACCCATATCTCGGACACCGAACGCCGATCGATGATGGCCGAGCGCGATACGACTGATCGCTATCTGGCGGCCTATCTCAGCGAGCGGGTGGGTAATGAGTTCACAGGCCGGATCAGCGGTATTGCCCGTTTTGGTGCCTTCGTGAAGATGGACGAGACCGGAGCGGATGGTCTGGTTCCAGTGCGCTCGCTGGGACGTGAGTTCTTTCATTTTGACCGTGAAGCCGGGACGCTGATGGGTTCGGATACCGGCCTGATTATTGCCATTGGTCAGCGTGTCACCGTGCGGCTGACCGAGGCAACGCCTGTAACCGGCGGATTGGAATTGGAACTGCTCTCTATCGATGATCAAGCCCTGCCGCGCGGGCGCGGTCCAACCAAACGCGGGTCGCGACGCAAGGCGGTCAGCACCAAGCGCAAGAAGGACAAGATCAAGCGCAAGGTAGAACGCAAACGCCGTCAGAGGTGATAGGTTAACGCGCGCGCAATCAACCAGCCGTGGCGTGTTGGGTCGATCTGATCGGGCGTGTCGAATAGAATGGCGCGATTGCCATCTATCTGATCCTCATCGGGAAAAGCAGAAGTGAAATCCCCCATCAGTCTGCTCTGGCAGTGCACGAACAACGCAAACCGAGCGGCTTTGTGTCCACCCAGTCGGATCGTTGATCCCTTGGGTGCCAAATAGGCTGGCTGCCCCCACCGCAACGCTTCTTCCAGCGGCTGAGCCCGCGGTAGCGAGGCCGCAGTTTCGAAAATCAACTCGCGCAGCATAAGTGCTCCGGCGCGAGTTTCTTCTGGCAGCGCCTCGTAGGCTGCGGCGACTTTTGCATCCTCAAAGGGTGTCATGACAATGGGATCGCCTGTTCCATTCGATCGATATAACTGTTGAGCAACTTATCCTGTTTGATCCGGCGGGTCAGGGGGGTGTCGGACGGTGTCGCGCGCATCGCGGCCAGCATTGGACCGACGCTCATGTCCGCCGAGGTCGGTTCCTCACCCATCAGGTAGGGCGATTGCCAAAGGTAGGTTGAGATAGCTTCAAGGTCTCGCTCCAGTCGGTCCTGTCGCTCGGCGGGTGAGAAACGGGAAACGCCTTGAAAGGCCAACCCTTTGACAACGGATTTACGGAGTGAGTTCGAAACCGGCTTGCGGATCAGTGCTGGAACGACTGTGAAGAATGTATCGCGCAGGATTGGCCAGACCTCATCATTGGCCCAGCGGTCCTGGACGACATGGAAGTAAAGATGTTCCTCGGCCATGCGGATTAGGGTACGGGATTTGGCTTTTTGCAGGCCATTTAAACCGGCATCGAAATCTGCACCCTGAGACTCGAGCCACTCGCGGATCAAGTCGCTGTCGGGGATCAGGCGCTCGGGTGTGCGCAGAACCGGCAGTTTCTGATGCGGCATCTTGCGGGGGTCCAAAAGGTCGGACCGCTGCCAGCGCTGTCCTGCCCGTTGAAGCATCAGGGCGGTTTTCACACAGAACGGGCTGGCACTGAACAGGCCGAACGCAGAGGGGAAAGTAAGAAGGGTCAGCATCATCAGCTCCATAATTGGGACGTCCGAGGGATACGCCTGACTAATGACAGTTTCTGACATTAGGTTTAGGTTAGTGTGCAGTATGTCTCGTACCGCTCGCCTGTTTCAGTTAATGCAAGCCCTGCGTTCTGGCCCATCACCCAGAACGTCGGTCCAGCTGGCACAGGATTTGGGCGTTTCACCGCGTACAATACATCGGGACATCGATGCTTTGCGTGCTCTGGGGGCCGTAATAGACGGCGAGGCCGGGTTTGGGTTTACCCTGATCGAAGATGCAACATTGCCACCACTGGGTTTTACCAATGACGAGCTTGAAGCGTTGGTATTAGGTCTAAGAGAGGTGCAGTTGATTGGCGATCCGGCGCTGTCTGATGCGGCAAGCGAGGCCTTGCGAAAGCTGCAAGGCCGGTTGCCGCAGCGCCAATCCCACCGACTAAGCCATGCTGTTCTGACCGCCACGCGGTTTGACAGGCCAGCGGTGCCAACAATTGATGTTGCAGTCCTGCGCCAAGCAGCATGGGACGAACGCGCGGTTGAGTTTGCCTATACCGATGCCAAGGGCGTGGGAACCCGGCGTCGGGTCAATCCACTGAGTATCGTCTACATGGATCGCGCCAGCGTTCTGCTCAGCTGGTGTCACTTGCGCGAGGATTTTCGCGTTTTCCGGCTAGACCGTATGCAAGACATGGATGTGTCCGACGAAAGCTTCCGCCCCAAGCGTGTGTCGCTGCTGCGAGAGGCGATTGCCCGCATTCGTGCTGAACGCGAGGCACAGGAACAGGAAAGCTAATTTTCTACATTTTGAGAAATACCGATTGTGCGCTATCATTGAGCCTGAGCAGTAATCAGGAATAATCGGAATGCGTAAGTGCGTAGGTGGCGTCATGACCGCCGCATTATGGGCATCCATCGTGCAGGCGGATACAACAGACAAATCGATACGGCCTCTGGCCCGACCATTGGTCGACAATATTCAACTGGCTTCGGCAGACGTAATGGTTTCGGTAAGACCAGTATTGCGTCCTGAGGTCGAGCACTATCGCGTATCAGCCGAAGGGAACGCGCGATTCCAGGCTTGGCTTGGAGCGTTTCGCGAGCGGGCCCGCGCTCAAGGAATCTCGGCCCGAACGCTGGACCGGGCATTGGCCGGGGTGACCTATGACAGCGACATCATCAAACGAGATCGCAATCAGGCCGAGTTCTCAAAACCGATCTGGGAGTATTTGGATTCGGCAGTTTCAAAAACGCGGATTTCGAATGGTCGTACGGGCTTGGACCGGCACCGGGAGACTCTGACCCGGATTGAGGCGCAATATGGCGTTGAAAAAGAGGTTGTCACCGCGATTTGGGGACTCGAAACCTCGTTTGGAACTTATCGGGGCGGCAAGCAAACTATCAGATCGCTCGCGACACTGGCCTTTGATGCACGGCGGGCGAGTTTCTTTGAATCCCAGCTTATCGCGGCCCTTCAGATACTGCAGGCCGGGGACGTGGATGCTGTGAATATGGTCGGCAGTTGGGCCGGAGCGATGGGGCACACGCAGTTCATGCCGACCTCATTTCTGGATCACGCGGTAGATTTCGATGGCGATGGGCGCCGCGATATCTGGTCGGATGATCCAACTGATGCTCTGGCGTCGGCCGCTGCCTATCTGGCAAAGCATGGATGGACCAAAGGCCAACCATGGGGGTTAGAGGTCAAGTTGCCATCCGGCTTTGATTATGCAGATGCAAGACGAGACGTTACACTGATGCCGTCAGAATGGGCGGCCCGAGGAGTACTCGCGCGCACAGGCCAGGTGGTGCCCGACTATGGAAAAGCTGCAATTTTGTTGCCAGCGGGTGGCCGTGGTGTTGCTCTGATGATTTTCGATAATTTCAAGGTGATCGAAGCATACAATGGTGCCGATGCTTATGTGATCGGGATCGGGCATCTGTCTGACCGAATTGCAGGCGGTGCTCCGTTTCAAGCCGAATGGCCACGTGGAGATCGCGTGCTGAGTTTTACCGAAAAGAAAGAGCTGCAGCGTCGGTTGACGCAGGCTGGGTTTGACACTCAAGGGATTGATGGTCGCACCGGTCCGAA
The DNA here is from genome assembly GCF_056539905.1 of Ruegeria sp. AP7. Classification (NCBI taxonomy): domain Bacteria; kingdom Pseudomonadati; phylum Pseudomonadota; class Alphaproteobacteria; order Rhodobacterales; family Roseobacteraceae; genus Ruegeria; species Ruegeria sp. AP7. Next base: position 41,326 of record NZ_JBQFVT010000006.1, read on the forward strand.
TACGATCAATGCGGTCCGAGCGTTCCAGGTCGCTCAAGGGCTGGTTCCGGACGGGTACCCGTCGCTCAGTCTGCTGGAGCGGATGCGTTGAAAGTAAGGGCGGACCAAATGGGCCGCCCTTTGATCGTGATTAGGACGCGGATTTCATCAATCCCCTGTTGTTGATTTCTTCCAATGCTTCGTCCAGCGATTTGTTAATACGCACAAACATCTCATCGATGTCCTCAGGCGTCAGGATCAGGGGTGGTGAGATGATCATCCGGTCGCCCACGTGGCGCATGATCAGGTTGTTCGCAAAGCAGCGGTCGCGACAGATATACCCAATCGTGCCGGGTTCAGACGCAAATTTGGCGCGGCTGGATTTATCCGGTGTCAGCGCGATTGACGCCATCATGCCAACGATTTTGGCTTCGCCGACCAATGGGTGATCAACCAGTGCCTCCCATTTCTTCTTCAGATAGGGGGCCGCGACATCGCGGACATGGTCCACAATTCCTTCTTCTTCCAGAATGCGCAGGTTTTCCAGCGCAACCGCAGCAGCAACGGGATGGCCGGAATATGTGTAGCCGTGGTTGAATTCGGTATTGCCGATAACTTCGGCGATTTCATCATTTACAATAGACCCACCGATAGGCGCGTAGCCCGAGCTGAGGCCTTTGGCGATGGTCATGATGTGTGGTCTGATGCCGACAGTTTGTGACCCGAACCAATTCCCAGTCCGACCAAACCCGCAAATCACCTCATCTGCGATCAGCAGGATATCGTATTTGTCGCAAATACGTTGGATTTCCGGCCAGTAAGTGTCTGGCGCAACGATAACACCACCCGCACCCTGCACTGGCTCGGCGATAAAGGCTGCGACGCGGTTTTCACCAAGCTCTAGAATGGCCTCTTCCAATTCGCGCGCGCGGGCGAGGCCAAACTCTTCAGGGGCAAGGTCACCACCTTCGGCCCACCAGTTTGGTTGGTTAATGTGATGAATATTTGGAATCGGGATGCCGCCTTGCGCATGCATTCCGGCCATTCCACCCAGCGATGCGGATCCGACCGAAGAACCGTGATAGGCATTCTTGCGGCTGATGATGATATTCTTGTCCGGCTGACCTTTCTCAGCCCAATAGGTGCGAACCAGACGGATATTGGTATCATTGGCGTCGGACCCACCAGCGGCGAAGAACACGTGGTTCAGATCACCGGGTGCAAGTTCAGCAAGCTTGGCGGCCAGTGCGATAGCCGGGATGTGGGTCGTCTTGAAGAACGTGTTGTAATACGGCAGTTCGCGCATTTGACGGGCAGCGGCGTCGGCCAGTTCATCGCGGCCATAGCCGATATTGACGCACCAGAGCCCGGCCATGGCATCCAGAATCTCTTCACCTTCGCTGTCGGTCAGATACACGCCGTTAGCGCGGGTGATTACACGTGCGCCTTCCTCACCCAGCGATCCATTTGCCGAGAACGGGTGAATGTGATGTGCCGCATCCAGCGCCTGCAATTCGGCGGTGGGCATGTGATTGGTGATAGTGGACATCGGCGATTCTCCTGCAAGCGTGATTGCAGGACAGAATATGATCAAATTTTATACTGTCAATCGAATCGCTGCATTCTAGGTGCCGGGCAGGGCATCGCCCATCATTCCCATACCTTGCTCAATGTCCTGTGCCGTTGCCAAAGCAGCCTTCTCCGCATCCTTATTGCGCAGTGCGACGATGATATCCTTATGTCTATCGGGTAGGCTTTGGGTGCCGAATCGACCGCAAACAATCCGCAGTGAAGGGCCGAATCTCAACCACAGACGTTCGGCCAGGTCGACCAGAATCGGGGCATCGGCATGCGAATACAGGGCTTGATGAAAGGCGTGGTTTAATCGCAGATATCCGCCAACATCCCCATCTGCAATCATGAGGTCGAGCCGTTGATCCAGCTTCTCCAGATGGTCAATTTCGGTCGACGAAATGTTCCTGGTGGTACGCCTTGAAAGCTCTGTTTCTATTGATATTCTTGCAAAAATCATCTGCTCGATATCATTGGCAGATAATAAGGGCACGCTGACCCGTCGGTTGCCTTGAAAGATCAGGGCGCCGTCAGAAATTAGGCGTCGTATCGCCTCGCGCACCGGGGTCATGCCTACGCCCAACGAATCAGTCAGACCCTGAATCGTTACCGGCTGTCCTGGCACAAGATCACCAAACAGGATCTGCGATTTCAGAGTGCGATAGACCTGTTCATGCGCAGGGCGTTTTTCTTCATCATCCGGCTGTGTGCTCGCCTTATTTTTGATCAAATCCAAATGGTTTACCTCAATCCGCGCGTTTCTATCTTGTCTGAATTTACACCTGTTCCGACCATAGGTGAAACCACTGCAAAACGCAAAACTTGATCAAATCCAAAAAAAAGTGAAAATAGCCGCATAATCGCAGGGAGAAGACTATGGAACTAAAAACGCTGGGGATGACAGCGATCGTCGCATTGGGGACTTCGGCCGCTTTTGCCGAAGAAGTGCGCGTCTATAACTGGTCCGACTATATTGACGAGGAGTTGCTGAGCAAATTCGAAGAAGAGACAGGCCTGACCCTGATCTATGACGTGTTTGATAGCAATGAGGTTCTGGAAACCAAAATGCTGGCCGGTGGGTCAGGTTATGATGTGGTTGTGCCTTCGGGAACGTTTTTGCAACGCCAGATTCAAGCTGGCGCGTTCCAGGAACTCGACGCAGCCAAACTATCGAATGCAGGAAACCTGTGGGATGTGATTCAGGAGCGCACCGCAGGGTATGACCCCAACAACGCTTATTCGATCAACTACATGTGGGGAACCACCGGCATCGGCTTGAATGTTGACAAGGTCAAAGAAGTTCTGGGCGACGATGTTGCGCTCAACAGCATGGATCTGGTGCTGAAGCCTGAAAACATGGAAAAGCTGGCCTCGTGCGGTGTCCATTTCTTGGACGCTCCGGCAGAGATTATTCCAATGGTGCTGCAATATATCGGCGAGGACCCGGATAGCCATGACACGGACGTCATTGCGAAGACCGAAGAGGTTCTGACCGGCGTGCGTCCATATGTGCAGAAGTTCCACAGCTCGGAATACATCAATGCGCTTGCCAACGGTGATATCTGTGTGGCCGTCGGTTGGTCAGGGGACATTCTGCAAGCTCGGGATCGTGCCGATGAGGCAGAAAATGGTGTGGTCATCGAATACCATCCATTCGCGGAAGGCTCGCTGATGTGGTTTGACCAGATGGCGATACCTGTTGATGCACCAAATCCGGAAGGCGCACACAAGTTTCTGGACTTTATTCTGGATGCCAACAACATGGCTGCCGCGTCGAACTATGTTTACTACGCCAACGGTAACAAGGCTTCGCAAGAGTTCCTGGAAGAGGACGTAATCGGAGATCCGGCGATCTATCCGGATGATACGACGATGCAGAATCTCTATATCACCACGCCTTATCCGGCAAAAACCCAGCGGGTGGTGACTCGTCTCTGGACCAAGGTGAAATCAGGCACCTGATCTGATTGATGCGCAAGGCAGACAAACTGCCTTGCGCGATATTTATCCTGACCGATTACCGGGGGCCACTTTGAACACTGAAGTCTTTGCGCCGTGGGACGATCCGCAGGCGAAACCCTTGATCCAGTTCCAGAACGTCACCAAACGATTTGGCGCATTCACCGCGATCGATAACCTTTCGCTGGATATCTATGAGCGTGAGTTCTTTGCTCTGCTTGGGCCGTCGGGCTGCGGAAAGACCACGATGATGCGGATGCTGGCCGGTTTTGAAACTCCGACCGATGGCCATATCCTTCTTGGGGGTCAGGATATCGATCCGATCCCGCCCAATAAGCGGGCGGTGAACATGATGTTTCAGTCTTACGCCCTGTTCCCTCATCTGAGCATCTGGGACAATATCGCTTTTGGTCTGCGTCGGGACAACATGCCCAAGCGCGATCTGGAAGAACGAGTTGAAGAGATGTTGCGCCTGACCCGCCTTGAGCAGTTTGCGCGCCGTAAGCCGCATCAGATCTCGGGCGGTCAACGCCAACGCGTGGCGCTGGCCCGGTCTTTGGCCAAAGCGCCAAAACTGCTTTTACTCGACGAACCCTTGGGGGCGCTGGATAAGAAGCTGCGTCAAGATACCCAATTCGAGTTGATGGACATTCAGGAAAAGACCGGCACGACCTTCGTCATCGTGACTCACGACCAGGAAGAGGCGATGACCGTTGCCAGCCGAGTGGCTGTCATGGATCAGGGCAAGTTGATGCAAGTGGCGACACCCGATCGCATCTATGAGACACCGAATTCCGTCTATGTCGCTGATTTTATCGGCGACGTGAACATCATCGAAGGGCGTGCCACGACACAAGGGGATGAAAGCTATCAGATCGATTGGGCCGAGGGTCAGCCACCGCTCACGGCGTCATCCGCGACCGCGTTGTCCAATGGGCAGGGCTGCCATCTGGCGATCCGTCCCGAGAAAGTCGCCATTTCAGCCGAGCGCCCCACAGATGCGATCAATGCGATCCAGGGCAAGGTGCATGACATCGCTTATCTGGGCAACCTGTCGACCTATCATGTTGAGCTGCCAAACGGCACGATCATCAAAGCACAAACGGCGAATACCCGTCGTATCTCGCGCCGCTCGTTTACTTGGGAAGACCCGGTCTGGCTGTCCTGGACAGCGACTGCCGCGGTCTTGTTGGAAAACTGATGCGTCGCGCTGTTCTGATCGCCATTCCCTATGTCTGGCTTCTGGCGCTGTTTCTGGTGCCGTTTTTTATCGTCCTGAAGATATCGTTTTCAGACACCGCACTTGCCATTCCGCCCTATACTCCGACGCTGGACCTGTCCGAAGGTTGGGCGGGTATCAAGGATTTCTTCAGCCAACTTGATCTGGAAAACTTTGTCTGGCTGACCGAGGATGATCTCTATTGGAAAGCCTACCTTTCCAGCGTCAAAATCGCCCTGATTTCAACAATTCTTACGCTGATTGTCGGCTACCCGATCGCCTACGCGATGGCGCGCGCGCCTGAAGAATGGCGGCCCACATTCATGATGTTGGTTATCTTGCCCTTCTGGACGTCATTCCTAATCCGGGTCTACGCGTGGATGGGCATTCTCAGCAATGAAGGTTATCTGAACCAACTGCTGCTGTGGACGGGCACTATCTCAACCCCGCTGACCATTCTTAACACCAATACGGCGGTCTATATTGGCATCGTCTACACTTATTTGCCCTTCATGATTCTGCCGATTTACTCGTCTCTAGAACGTATGGACGGGTCGCTGATCGAGGCCGCCGAAGACCTTGGGTGTTCACGCATGCAGGCTTTCTGGTTGATCACAATCCCTCTGTCACGCCCGGGTATCATTGCGGGTTGTTTTCTTGTGATGATCCCGGTGATTGGTGAGTTCGTGATCCCGTCGCTTCTGGGTGGCTCCGGAACTCTGATGATCGGTAAGGTTCTTTGGGAAGAGTTCTTCTCGAACCGCGACTGGCCGGTCGCCAGTGCGGTGGCCGTGGTTTTGCTACTGATCCTTGTGATTCCGATCGTGCTGTTCCAGCGCAACCAGCAAAAGCAGACGGAGGCTGAACAATGAGCAGACTCAGCTGGTTCAACACGGTGTCGCTGACGTTGGGGTTCGCGTTCCTGTATATCCCGATGATCATCCTGATCATTTTCAGCTTCAACGAAAGCAAGCTTGTCACGGTCTGGGCCGGGTTTTCGACCAAATGGTACGGAGAGCTCGTTCAGAACGAGGCGTTCCTTGACGCAGCATGGGTTACACTGCGGGTCGCTGTGTTCTCGTCGACTTTGGCGACGATCCTTGGCACGGCAGCGGCATATGTTTTGGTGCGTGGCGGGCGGTTTTTTGGACGAACGCTATTTTCGGGGATGATCTACGCCCCTCTGGTGATGCCAGAGGTGATAACGGGCCTGTCTCTGCTGCTGTTGTTCATCGGGATCGGGTTGGATCGGGGGATCCTGACCATCGTTCTGGCTCATACGACATTTTCCATGTGCTTCGTTTCGGTGGTCGTCTCTTCGCGCCTTGTTACATTTGATAGGTCGCTGGAAGAGGCCGCGCTGGATTTGGGGTGCTCGCCGGCGCAGGCTTTTCGTCTAGTGACGTTGCCGATCATTGCGCCCGCCGTGGTTTCCGGCTGGTTGTTGGCGTTTACCTTGTCACTTGATGATCTGGTCATTGCGTCCTTCACCTCAGGACCATCCGCCACGACACTTCCCATCAAAATTTTCTCGGCTGTGCGTCTGGGTGTCAGTCCAGAAATCAACGCGTTGTCGACGCTTATGATCGCTGTGGTAACATTGGGTGTCATCACCGCATCATTGGTGACCAAACGCGCGATGATGCGGCAAAAGCAGGATGAACAAGCCGCGGCGCGCACCGAATGAAGCGAATCTTTTCGGATTACGCCTACAGTGCGGCCCCTCGTTCAGGATGCTGGTGGGACGAGACGATTGAGGCACCTGATTGGCCTAAGCACCAAGGAGAGCTGAAGGTCGATGTTGCCATAATCGGCGGCGGGTTCACGGGCCTATCTGCAGCGTTGCATTTAGCGAAAAAGGGCGTATCGGTTGCTGTGTTCGAGGCAAACTCTCCGGGCTGGGGCGCGTCAGGGCGAAACGGAGGATTCTGCTGTCTGGGTGGTTCGAAGCTCAGTGAAGCCACTCTCAGACGTCGTTACGGTGCAATTGAGGCAGCAGCATATTTTCAGGCTGAAAAAGACGCAGTGTCGTTGGTTGCCGATCTTCTGGCGCGTCATGAAATCGATGCGGACAGGCACTCGCGGGGTGAAACTCAACTGGCCCATTCCAAGCGAGCGATGGCACGACTACGTCACAGCGTCGCCTCAGAAGGCCAGCTGCATGAGCAGTATGAACTGGCAGATTTAGGGTTGGGAGGCGCGTTTTTTGGCGGATACACAACGCCTATAGGTTTTGGTTTGAACCCTCGTAAGTACCTTTTTGGTTTGGCCAACGCAGCGCAGACTGAGGGTGCAAAGTTGTACCAACACAGCCCGGTTCAGAAGATATGCAAAATCGCGCAAGGCTTTGATCTGCATACCCCCGCCGGTCATGTTCGGGCTTCGAACGTGCTAACCTGCACAAATGGGTATTCCAGCGAGGATTTACCCCAATGGATGGCTGCGCGCTATATGCCGACGCAATCGACGGCTTTTGTCACACGCGTTCTGTCCCAAGACGAATTACAGGCTCAAGGCTGGACTTCGGATCAGATCGCATATGACACGCGCAACCTGCTGCATTATTTCCGGTTGATGCCCGATAGGCGGTTTCTGTTCGGAATGCGTGGGGGATTGATGTCGTCACCCCGTGCAGAATCGCGCATTCGGCAAAAGGCGTTGCAGGATTTCAGATACTTGTTTCCTGCGTGGGCCTCAGTTGACGTTACGCATGTCTGGTCCGGTATGGTCTGCCTGTCCCGAGCCCTCGTGCCATTTGCGGGTCCGGTTCCGGATCAAGCCGGGTTGTTTGCGGGCTTTGCATATCACGGCAACGGCGTTGCTATGGGGACATATTGTGGCCGAGCCCTTGCCCGGATGGTCCTCGGGCAACCAAGCGAGCTCCCTTTGCCGATCAAGCAACCGCCGGCCCGTTTTCCATTGGGAAGATGGCGTCGTGCCTTGATGCCGCCAGCCTACGCATTGCTTGGGCTTGCAGATCTATAAGGCTTGGATTTCCAATTCAAAGGCCCGAACATATTCAGGTGATCCGTTTTCGAACCGCCACAGACAATAAGCCGCCATTCGCCAGCCATACCAAGAGCGCAGAGATAAGTATCGCGCAGTAACTTGGTGCCGATCATAGGCGATTAGAAAGCTCGTTACCTCCGCCTCCGACAGAGGTGCACCGCGATAAAGCTGTTGCATCGCGGGCGATAAAAATATGGCTAAGTCTTCACATGGGTCACCCAAGGCCGGGCATTGCCAGTCGATGAGTGTCAGCCCGGCAGATGATTGCAGAATGTTGCCCGCCACCGGGTCACCATGGATCAGACATCGCTCGGCAAGAGGTGGTATTTGCCCCCGCGGCTTCAACGCGATCAGCTGCTGAGTCTCAGCGTTCTGGCAACTGCGCAAGATTTGCTCAGCATGGCATCTCAGATCCTCACTGCCATTGCAGCCAGCGGGAAGATCCAGATTTATCGAAAGACTGTGTAGTCGCCTTAGCAGAACAGCGACGTTTTCGACGCCTTCGCGCCATGGAATGCCTGGTGCATGATCGTAGTAAACCCAGCTCGCCTTCTCGAAAGACCCGGTTGCCCGAAGATTGGGCACGAAGCCGGTGCTGTTGAGTGCGCGCAAGCAGTTCGCCTCAAGTCTAGCGTCGTTGCGAAACAGCGGGTTCTGAAACGGTGTGCGATACAGCTTGAGGACCGCGTCGCTGTGATCCGACAGTACCTTCCACACCTGATTTGTACGCCCACCGTACAGCACCTGGAATTGGGCTCGAACATCAATCAGCCCTTGAGAATGTAGCTGGGCAACCAGCTTTGGCGGAGGTGGGATTTGGTCAGACAGGGAAGTTACCAGATTGAGCAGCGAGTCGATTTTGCCAAGCTTTGACCTGCGCCGCCCAACAGATCAAGCACCTGTTCGGATTTGAGTAACCTCATTCGCAGATACTTCTGCCCCGCTTTCAAGTGTTAACATGACCGCGCCTTCACCAACCTTGGCCTCAACAACACGGCCAAAGGCGGCAGTGGGCGTTTCGGTTAGCAATTTGTCTCCCTTAAAGCTCACGAGAGACGCAGAGTAACTCCCTGCCAGAAAGGCAGTGCCGGTACTGTCAACACCGTGCCATTCGAATTCGGTTTCATCGACGGGTACGGTAATTCGGTCGACCACGTCGCCCTGCGTGTTGCGGATGATCAGTTCAGCTCTGGTTGCATCAGGAGCTGCACTGGCAAAGAGCGTAACGGGCTGATTTTCAAACTGAAATGGTGCGGCAACTTGAACATCCATACCAACCCAACTAGAAAGCTGGTTCAGATTGACCGATCCCAACGTCAAAGCCAGACCAGATAAAAGTTCATTTGCCTTGACCTGTTGCTCGACCATCGAAAACTGCGCGAGCTGCGAGGCATATTCTGATGAGTCCAATGGTTCCAGCGGATCCTGGTTTCGTGCCTGTACCGTCAGCATGCGCAGGAATGTCTCGAAATCCGACGTCAGAGCAGAACGTTGCGCGTTGCTGGGTACACCTGAGGTGGCGATTGGGTTTGCGGTTGAACTCGACGGGGTGATCATCGCTCAAAGCCTCACATCAAGGCCACCACGCGGGCCGGATTGAACTATTGGTGCATTATGAGTCTCATCAACAGCGACCTCCGATGTGTCAGAGAACTGCTGCGCCTCGGGATCTTTTTCTTGCTCTGCTGTGTTACCGGATAGGCCCAGATCAAGTGACATACCTTGGTATCCAAGTTTCTCGAATTCAGCGGATAACAGCGTGATGTGCCGCCGCATCAAATCAAGCGTTTCTGGCCGTTCCGTCATGATCATCAGATGCAACCCGTCTTCACGGTTGGTTAATGTGATCGAGACGCGGCCCAGTTCCTCGGGGTTGAGGGCAATGTCTATGCCCTGAGCGCCGGGCTTTGCTGAGATGACGGCTGCCAGTTGGCCCGCAATGGCGCGGGCATATTCGGCGCGATGGGGTATAAATGGTGTTATGCCCATGGTTTCCCGCTGCGTGGGCACAGATGTGGCTTCCTTTAGTGTCGGAATATCGAGAATCTCGTGGTCGGTTGCAGGTTCGCGGATTGTGTCCACAGGAGCTATATTTGTGGCTTGGGTCGATATCAGAGCACTAGTGGCGCCAGCTGGCTGCTGCTGCGAGACTGCTTTAAGTACCGACGCGATCGGTGTGTCTAAATCCGGGCGGATGCCGACTTCGGCCGAATTTCGAGACTGAATTGGGCGTGCTTTCGAATTCGGGCTGATCCCGTACGGACCTAGCGTCCGTGTGAGCACCCGTTTTTCAACTTTATCGGATTTTTGTTCCGGCGCTGCTGGGATTTCGGACGCTGCCGGGGTGGTCGAACTTATTGTTGTCGACCTATTTGTCTGATCGGTTGGTGAAGTGGATATGTTCTGATTAGACACCGGTCCTACAGCGGGCGAGGGTACTGCTATTTCCGACTGTCCCGGCGCTTGCAATTCGCTGTCCGCAAGCGTCAACAGTTGCGGAAACGCAGCCTCGGGATTTGGCAACTCCTCATCACCGTTTTGGGATAGTGGTTCCTCATTAGTTCTAACAGAGTCGTTGATTTCGACATCCGGCTGTTCTTCTACTGCGACTTTCTGTTTTGAAATTGTTGGCAACCTCTCAGGATCGTTCAACTCGGCCTCTTCGTTCATGACGTCCTCAAAGGCCTGAGCTCCCTTGTTCTCTCGCGCTCCCCCGTGCTGGGCATCGGATTTGCCTCCTGTTGTGGTTGAGGCCGTCAAAACGGTCAGCGGGTTGGACATTTCTTGCTCCGGCTGTGTTTGCCTGACCCGGACTCTGACCTCAGGAAGTTACAATTATTTTAACTGCTTTCCTCTTTGATCATGAAGTTTGAAGCAATTTACGGAGAATCCAATGTCGATATCAGCGATTGGAGCAACGACGCCGGCCGCTCAAGCTTCAGATAAGCTTAGAGCCGCCTCAATCGAGCTTGAGGCGACCTTTCTCGCCGAGATGTTGAAATCCGCGGGCCTTGGGCAGGCGCGGCAATCGTTCGGAGGAGGCGCAGGTGAAGATCAGTTTTCTTCGTTTCTAATTCAGCAGCAGGCCCAGCAGATGGCCCGCGCTGGTGGAATTGGTCTGTCAGAGGTTCTCTTTAATGCAATGATGGAGAAGGCCGATGGGTGAAAATCCGATAAAGGCGTTGGAGGATCTGCTGGATCAGGAGCGTAAGGCTTTGATAGGCGGCGATCTTGACGACCTGAACCGATTGGCACCTGAAAAGGAAGACCTGATTGATGCTCTCAACGGCCTGAAAGTCATTGATAGCGACGACCTTGTTCGTGTTCAGATGAAAGTCGCGCGTAATCAGGCACTATTGACCAGTGCAGCCGAGGGCATCCGCGCCGTTGCTGAACGCATGTCGGAACTGCGTCGCCTGCGTCAGGAGTTCAGTACTTATGACGCGGCGGGTCAGCGGAATGGGTATTCGGTGCGCTTGCAGGCAAAGCTGGAGAAGCGTGCATAAGGCTGGGTTTGATTCAAATCCAAAGCTTTGGATTTATTCGTCTTAGCACTCCGTTAGGGGATCAGGGTCAAAGTTGGGATTGCACCTGGAACAGCAGGTGGCGCGAAGGCCACAGGGCGCGACGCAAAGGTCAGAACGAGGGAATGCCCGCCGGTTCGGTGGGTCCAACATGGGCGTCGAAGGCGCTCGAACGCAAATAGGATGACAAATATGTCCAGCATTCTGACGAACAATGGCGCAATGGTTGCGCTGCAAACTCTCAAATCCGTAAACAAGAACCTGGCGATGACGCAGAACGCGATTTCGACCGGTAAAGATGTGGCGACGGCCAAGGACAACTCTGCCGTCTGGGCTATTTCCAAAGTGATGGAATCGGACGTTAAGGGTTTCAGCGCCATCAAAGACAGCCTGGCGCTGGGTGAATCCACAGTGGCAGTTGCACGAAACGCTTCGGAAACGGTTACAGATCTGCTGAACCAGATGAAAAGCAAGATTGTTGCGGCACAGGAAGACAATGTCGACCGCGGCAAAATCAATGACGATGTGACGGCATTGCGGGACCAGATCGCATCGGTCGTAGGCGCGGCGCAATTCAATGGTCTAAATCTAGTCGATGGGTCGGCAGGTACAGCATCCATTCTTGCGTCGCTGGACCGTGATAGCGCTGGAAACGTAAATGCATCATCAATTTTGGTCGCGAGCCAGGATTTGTCGACCGGCGGCTATGCATCGAAGGGGGTTCTGGCGGGGTCGGATAACGTAACCACCGACAATGATGCGGCCGGGTTCACAATGGATAAGTCCGGCGGTTCGGGTGATATCGTTATCGACAGCTCGACTGACAACTTTGCTGCTGGTGACCAGGTGTCGATTACCATCGGTGACAAAGTTGCTTCCTATACGGTTCAAGCTGGAGATCTGGACCCGTCGGGCACCTACGACTCAGCTTATACTGATGCGATTGTCGCAGTTGGGTTGAAGAACCAGATTGATGCCTTGGGTATTACCGGTGTGGCTATCGACTATGACTCCAGCGTGGCGGGTACGCTCTCATTCGTTACCGGGACTGCGACAGCGGGTGCTGACGCAGATCGCGATGCGACCGTTTCGGCGCAATTCACCAATGCCGGAGCAGGCGGTTTGGGTGCGTTGTCGTCGATTGACGTATCGACCGATGCAGGTGCCGCAGCAGCACTAGGAACCATCGAGACACTGATCAACACCGCGATTGATGCATCGGCCGCATTTGGTTCGTCGCAGGGCCGGATTGAAACCCAGAAAGAGTTCATCTCGAACCTGGCGGACTCGTTCAAATCCGGTATTGGCTCATTGGTCGACGCCGACATGGAAGAGACGTCGGCGCGGTTGCAGGCTCTGCAGGTGCAACAACAACTGGCGACGCAATCTCTTTCGATTGCGAACCAGGCTCCGCAGTCCATCCTGTCGCTGTTCCGCTAATTCAGGAACTTAGCCGGGGCGCGCGCGCCGTGCCCCGGATTTAACTGCCCGCTGATGGACAATCGGAAGGATTTCAAGTGAGTCCGCAAACGCTCGCCCAACGCGCTTATGCGCAATCTGCTGCGCCGACGCGAACGCCCCGGGATACAGAATATGAGGCGATATCCAAAATCACACACCGTCTGAAGTCTGCGGCAGCACGCAGGGAAACGGATTTTAGCGCCTTCGTCCAGGCATTGCATGAAAACCGCCGGTTATGGAGCGTGTTGGCGACCGATGTTGCGGATGCTGATAATGCACTGCCGAACAATCTGCGGGCTCGAGTATTTTATCTCGCTGAATTCACGGAACAACACAGCAGCCAGGTGTTGGGAAATAAAGCGACAGTAGAGCCGCTGCTTGAAATCAACATGGCAGTCTTGCGAGGACTACGTCAAATGAGGGGGAATTGATGGGCGGTCTGGTGCTAAAGCTTGCCCCAAAAGAGCGGGTTCTGATCAACGGTGTCGTCATCGAAAATGGTGACCGCCGCAGCAGATTTTCCATCATGACACCGCAAGCCAAAGTTCTGCGTCTGCGCGATGCAATTCACCCTGAGGAGGTGAACACCCCAGTGCGTCGTGTCTGCTATGCGGCACAGCTTGTGCTGTCTGGTGACACTGAACCCGATCAAGCGCGTCAGCAGTTGCTGCGACGCGTAGAGGAGTTAAGCCAGGTCTTTACAGATACCGATAGCCGCCGAGTGTTAGCCGATGCCACAGAAGCGTTGGTGGCCGAGCAATACTATAAGTGCCTAAAAGCGTTGCGCTCTTTATTACCACGAGAAGAGCGGTTGATGGCGTATGAGCAATGACCTTTCAACCGGTCGTACCCAACGGTGGAATTGTGGGCTGGCGATTTCTTCAGCGGACGTATGACGCGCAACTGCAAAGTTTTTCGAACTCGTCGATTAATGAGCGTGAGACAGCGTATTTTCTGAAAAACATAGGAAATGTTCGCTTGGCTGAAGATCTGGTTGCTGATCGTCGCTTGCTACAGATCGCCTTGGGCGCTTTTGGCCTCGAAGATGATCTGAACAATCGGTTTTTCATTCAAAAGATCCTGTCGGACGGTACTCAGGCGGAGGATGCATTGGCGAATAGGTTGGCTGACAACCGATATCGTGACTTTGCAAAAGCTTTTGGATTGGGGCCGGGTGAGATTCCCAAGACGAGTTTGGTCAGCGCGATGGAGAAGATCGCCGAAGATAATCTGACCGTTCGGTTCGAAATATCGGTTGATGAATCCGATAAAACGATGCGTATCGCGTTATTCACGCAGCACGCCTTGCGCGAGATAGCTCAACAAGGTGGAAGTGAGAACAGAAAATGGTTCGACCTTATGGGATTGCCACCGTTGCGCAATATGATGGAAACGGCATTAGGCCTGCCCAGATCATTTGCACAGTTGGATTTAGACAAACAACTTGAAGTCTTTAAGGATCGGTTGCATCGCGCCACCGGATCCTCGGATCTGGCGCAATTTACGGATATAGAAGCCGTCGAAAAATTGACAGATACCTATCTGACCCGCAGCCAAATCGCGCAAATCCAGAGTGTAACTTCACCTGCACAGACGGCTTTGATCCTGCTGGGTGGCGGGTTTTGATACTAAATTCCGGATCTCGGACGGAGTTCGATCTGGGTCAGAAATCGCTAAAACTCTGAAGCGTAAATTCGAATGTGGTAAAGACCAGGCTTCGGCAGCTAGGTGTTCAGATCTTTCGACGCGTCGTGTCCGCTGACAATATAAGTATCCGGTTAGATATCTGCAGAAGCTTGCAGTGCAAAAGAACTAATCGGTTGCGAAACGTTGTGCAGTTTGATCTCTCCCAACGGGATGGCCTGTTTGCAGGCGGGCTCGATATCGTGGGATACAACGATTCTGTGGCCAGCTGTTTTGCCATATTCCCCTAGTCTGGCGGCGATATTGGCCGCTTGTCCGATCACCGTAAAATCCAGCCGTTCTTGTGAGCCTACATTGCCGTAAGTAACACGACCATAGGCGACGCCTATTGAGCAATCGCAATGATAGTCATTTTCGCCGTTGCGCAGCTCAGCCAGTTTCTCGACGATCTCAATCGCGGAGAGCTGCGCGTTGGTCCGGGCATTAGCGGCGTCGTCACCCGCCGGGAAAACAGCTAGTACCGCGTCGCCGATGAATTTCAACACTTCTCCATCATGGTCGTGCACGATCCCCGATACTGTTTCGAAGAACGCGTTCAACAAATCGATGTATTCATCGCGGCCCAACGTCTCTTCGAGCGCGGTTGAGTTGCGCAGATCACAGAACATTATGGCCGCATCGATATCATCACCATCACCTCGGCGGATTTCACCGCCCAAAACCCGGGCGCCCGAGCGTTTGCCCACATAGGTCTCAAGCAAAACCTGGGCGTTTTCGCGCTGCATGAAGACCTCGTAGAAGCGCGCGATTACGGAAGAGCACTCAAAAACCAGGCCAAGGTTTTCTGTTGTGAATCCATCTGGGTGATCACTGGTCAGGGTCAGGACGTTTATTCGCCCATCCGAAAAGGGTAGTGGCATGGCAACATAGTCTGTTGCCCCTTTCGCGCGCAGATCTTCGATGATCGGAAAACTGTTTTGGGGATTGTCGTTGTTCAGGCGTTGACGCACGCCGCCCAGGCCGTTTGAGACGTGGCGCAGGGGGCTATTGGTAAAGGCAGGGTGATCGTGGATCTCGTAGGTCGGGGTGTGGGTTGAAATCTCGGCCGTGTCCTTTTCCCAGATGTAGTGTTTACCTGCGATCAATGGGTGCAGCGACCAGACCAGGATGCTAAGGCGCTGTATAGCGATGCCGTGTTCCAGCATTTTCTCGGCCAGTGCTTTGGTGAAAGCATCGGGTGTTTCGATATCCGACGCTCCGCGCATCAACCAGTCGATCAAAGGCCCGCTGATATTGCCGTCATCGGGTTGCCGAAGTTGGTTTTCTCCAAGGTCGATCCGCGTCGCCGTGTTGGGCATAAAGCCGATATGTCCTTGAATGGCTGCGCTTTCGGGAAAGGCATCTTCATAGGCCCAGATCGAGTTTCTCAGGTGCTCTTCCGGCAGGCTGATGTCGTGATAGGTTGCGGTACCCTTGAAGGGGCAGAATGTTTGCAACTCAGTCTCGGGGCTGAGTTCCACGCACAGATCTTCACGCGGGATGTAAACTGCAGGGGGCAGCCGCGTTTCATACATAACCTTGGCATTATGGCTTTCGGCTAGCAGGATATCACCACGGTAGATCGCAATCCGCCCTTTTAACGGTTCAACCGAAATACCATAGCCTTTGACATTTGGTGTGGCATGGACGTTCATCTGCAACCTCCCCTGGCCAAGCCCTTATATGATGGGCCTTCAGGGTGACGATTCCAAGATGTGTACACAGATTTTACCGCGTTGAAGCAGTCAGACCATCTGAATAACGTCTTTTTCGATCGACAACATGTAGCCTTTTTTTGCGATGTTTTTCACCAGCAATTCACTGACCATCTGATTGCCGAGTGCGTCCCTTAGGCGTTTGATACGGGTGGCACCGGCGGCTTCTTCGCAATCGACCACGTTCCGCCCTGAAATCATGGCTTCGATCTGCGCTCCGGACAGAACTTCGTCATCCAGCCGGGATTCGGCTAATACCGACAGGGTTTCCATTGCTGCGGGAGTTAGCCTGAAATCCATGTTGTTGAGGTATACCGTGTTTTCCTCGCGGCTGATTAGCAGCGAGGTCACCTGAATCCCGGTCCGCTCAATCTGCGCCATGCGGCGGTTCAGCAATACTAGCATAACCAGAAATACCAACGCAGTGATCAACATCGCGGTTGCAAATACCAACAGGACAAAAATCACCATCCTATAGCTGGACAGCGTATCGGCGAATGCTGTGCCGGATTGGGCCAGTATTTCCAGCAGGCGGATTTCGGATTGTGAGGTCAGGTCAGACTGGACAAACAACCGCTCGACACGCGCGTTGAAAGCGTTCGCATCCGGTAGCGTCCAGAACAGGAAAACCGCTGCAATCACCAGGATCGCGACGATTGCCGCTATCCCCAGACCAACCAGCCGAACCCCCGAGCGACGCGCTTCAGTAACGGAGATAGAATTTTCCGGCATTGGCCTTCCTTTGATCCAATCCAGTCGCCTCAAAAACGGTCATCACGTTCAGCAGGGTCCAGCCGTTTGATTTCAGCCGCTTGGCGACTTCGTTCCGGGCCGAGCCCTTATCGCAGCTTGAGACCTGCATGACGCCATAGTGCAGGCGCAAGGGGTTGTCCTGCTTGGCTTTGTAGTCGGCAAAGCAATCTGCCGCGACGGTCTGCGACCCAATCGATATCAGGGCCGTCAGAGCCAGAGAAGAGAGGATCTGTTTCATGGGCTGCATCCTGCGCATGGGTTGGGCGGATATTCAATAACCTCAGGGGTTTTGAGGTGCTGATATTGGATAACAGATTGCCGTTATTGCTTGTCTGAAGGGGGAGGTCGCAATGTCGGGTCATCAGTTTTGCGGTCGTTAACAGGCCTGCCCCATTATCCGAAAGGACACGTATCATGCACCGGAAGTTCATTGCTCTGATCATCGCAACCGCCGTCGCCATCACCGGGATCTCGACGTCACAGGCACGCGCGGCGGATACCCGAGATATTCTCGGCGGATTGGCTGCAATCGCGATCATAGGTGCTGCGGTCAACCACTATCATCAAGAGAAAAAGCGCGACGAAGAGGCAGAACGCCGCAAGCGTCATAAGAAGGCGGAAGCCAAGGCGAAGAAGGCTAAGAAAAAACATGCTGTACGCCCGTTGCCAAAGCGGGTGGCCCGTTATGATCTGCCGCAGCGCTGCCTGCGCACGTTCAATGCCTATTCGAGCAATCGTCCCTTGCTTGGGCCGAACTGCCTTAAGAAGCACTATAAACATGCCGATAGCCTGCCACACCAATGCAAGGTTGGTTTCTGGAATGGTAAAAGGGTAAAACGGGCATACGAACCCGCCTGCCTGCGCCAGAAAGGATACCGCGTCGTTTACCAGTAACCGGTTTCGAGCAGGAGTGGCGCCACAGAAGCGCCACGCGGGAGAGGGTGGCGCAAGCTGCCCTCTTCTTTTTTCTTGCGCCCGGCAAGGAAACGCGGTTTGCCAATTGTATGACGACACCTGATTTCGAACTCGAACGGGCTTTGCTGGCGCGCGGATACACCCGAATTGCCGGGGTGGATGAGGTTGGGCGTGGTCCATTGGCCGGGCCGGTTGTTGCGGCAGCGGTGGTATTGAATTCGCAGGATATTCCGGACGGGCTGAACGATTCCAAAAAACTGACGGCCAAACGTCGCGTTGGTTTGGATGAGACATTGCGCAATCGGGCAGAGGTCGCGGTGGCCGAAGCCACAGTCGCCGAGATAGATGAGCACAACATTCTGCGCGCCTCACATCTGGCGATGGTGCGTGCGGTCGCGGCGCTCGACCCTGCACCGGATTTTCTGCTGATCGATGGAAACCTGATCCCGCGCGGGATGAAACTGCCCTCGCAGGCGGTGGTGAAGGGCGACGCACGGTCGGTGTCGATTGCGGCGGCGTCAATCATCGCGAAAACCTGGCGCGATCAGTTGATGGTGGATTTGGCGCAACAGCATCCCGGCTACGGGTGGGAGGCAAATGCCGGATATCCGACAAAACAGCACCGCGAGGCGCTGCGAAATCTCGGGGTGACCCCACACCATAGACGTTCGTTCAAACCGGTCCACAATATCTTGTATCAAGAGTAAATCGTAAGTCGCTGATTCAAAAAAGAAATTGACGGCGAATCATCTTTGACTCATCCTTGTCCCAACCAAATGAGCGCAAAAGCGCCGTGGAACTGAGGCAGTGATATGACCACAATCAAGACGAAGGGCGCAACCGCGCTCCCTTTAAACACGATTCTATCCGGGGACTGCATCGAGGTGATGAACAGTCTGCCCGAGGCGTCGGTTGATCTGATTTTTGCGGACCCCCCGTATAATCTGCAGTTGAAAGGCCAGTTGCACCGGCCAGACAACTCTCAGGTCGATGCGGTCGATGATCACTGGGATCAATTCTCAAGCTTTGGCGCCTATGACCAGTTCACGCGTGAATGGCTGAAAGCGGCGCATCGTTTGCTGAAACCCAATGGCGCGATCTGGGTGATTGGGTCTTATCACAACATTTTCCGCGTGGGTTCCGCCCTGCAGGATGCGGGCTATTGGATTCTGAATGATGTGGTTTGGCGAAAATCGAACCCGATGCCGAATTTCCGCGGCAAGCGCTTCACCAATGCGCATGAGACGATGATCTGGGCCTCCAAACGTGAGGGTGCGAAATACACGTTTAACTACGAAGCGCTGAAAGCGCTGAATGAAGGCGTACAGATGCGCAGCGATTGGGTGCTGCCGATCTGCACCGGGCACGAGCGCTTGAAGGATGAAAATGGCGACAAGGCGCACCCGACACAGAAGCCAGAATCACTGCTACACCGTGTTTTGATTGGCTCGACCAATCCGGGTGACGTTGTGCTCGACCCCTTCTTTGGTACTGGCACCACGGGTGCTGTCGCGAAAATGCTGGGGCGAGAGTTCATCGGTATCGAACGCGAAGAAAGCTATCGCAAGGTGGCTGAAAAGCGCATCGCCAAGGTCCGTAAATTCGACCGCGAGGCGCTGGAAGTCAGCGCCAGCAAACGCGCCGAGCCACGCGTGCCATTTGGCCAATTGGTCGAACGCGGCATGCTGCGTCCGGGTGAGGAGCTTTATTCCATGAACCAGCGCCACAAGGCCAAGGTACGCGCGGATGGGACGTTGGTAGGCGACAACGTCAAGGGCTCGATCCATCAAGTGGGGGCGCATCTTGAAAACGCGCCGTCCTGCAATGGCTGGACTTACTGGTGCTTCAAACGCGATGGCAAGACTGTGCCAATTGATGTGCTGCGTCAGCAGATCCGATCAGAGATGCATAGCTGATTTACTCAATACCGCCGGTGCCTGTGGCCTGACACAAGGCACTAAGCCTTGCCCCGCCGTTTAGGCGGGGTCTTTTGTTTTCCTCTATAGGATGTTTGCATAGGGTAGCCCCTGACAGCGCATATGGGAGACCGATGCAATGACCGAGACAACCGCCAGTCAATCTCGTCTGAGCAGACTGTTCTTCACGCAGCCGGACAATTATGACCTAGACAACAAGTACACCGAAGCCGCGCTGGAACGGAATAAGCGTGAGGGTTTGGAGCTTGCAGTTCGGGCGCGCTGGATCGCAATGGCCTTTACAGCACTATTGCTGATTTACCTGAATCCCCACTGGGAGGTTCTCTGGTACCATTTCATTCTGTTGCTGATCTGCGCCAATGGTTGGTTGATCCGACGTGCGGGGCGCGTTGGTCAGTCCCGAACAGAGCTACTTTTGATCTTCATTGATCTGCTGATCATGACACTGGGTATGATCGTTCCTAACCCGTTCAGCGACGACGTGCGGCCGCTGGCAATGCAGTATCGGTTCGACAACTTCCAGTATTTCTTCATCATTCTGGCTGCAGGAACTCTTGCCTATTCCTGGCGTACCGTCATCGCGATTGGAACTTGGACGGCGTTCATGTGGACAGCAGGTTGGGTGATCGCATGGTGGGTCTCCACGCCGATACCGGGGATCAGCGAGCGCGTATCCGAGGCCTTGGCAGGTTATCCAGACGTCGCAGAATTCATGGATCCCAACAGTTTCATGCCGACGCTCCGTATTCAGCAGGTGATTGTTTTTGTCATGGTTGCAGTGACGCTTGGTGTTTCGATGCGGCGCCTCAATCGCTTGTTGATGTCGAATGCCGGACTTGAACGTGAGCGCGCGAACTTGTCGCGCTATTTCTCTCCGAATGTGGTTGATGAGCTCAGCCAGAACGATGAGCCTTTGAAGCAGGTCCGCAAAGAAGACATTGCGGTTCTTTTCATCGACATCGTTGGGTTCACCAAATTTTCTGCGGGGCGCGATCCGTATGAGGTTATCGAGGTCTTGCGCGGGTTCCATGCGCGGATGGAGACAGAGGTGTTTCGCCATCATGGAACGCTAGACAAGTATCTTGGAGACGGATTGATGGCTACGTTTGGCACACCGCTGCCGGGTGAATTGGATGCGAGCAATGCATTGGCTTGTGCCCGGTCGATGGTCGATATGATCGACCGCTGGAATATTGATCGCAAACGCGCCGGTGAGGCAGAGATTCAGATTGGTGCAGGGGTTCACTATGGCTCAGTTGTCCTGGGTGATATCGGAGCGAACCGGCTGGAGTTCGCCGTGATAGGCGATGCGGTAAATGTTGCTGCAAAGCTTGAGGCCATGACGCGCGAATGCGCTGCCCGCATAATTGTCAGCGATGCATTGCGCACCCAAGCGTTGCAAGAAACACCGAACTCAGAAGACTTGATGGCAGGATTTGAACAGCGGCCGGATCAGACGGTGCGAGGTGTCGCCGCCCCGATGGATTTTTGGGTGCTCCAAAAATAGGGGCTCCCGCCTGTCAGAACCGCATCAAAGATGCGATCCTTCCTGTTGGGCGGAGCAGCACGCTGGCGCGTGCTGCGGTTAGGTGCGAGGCAGAGGGTTCTGCGCCTTGTTATAGGGCTGCCAGTCGGCGATCTCGGGATAGTATTGACGTCGCCACGCTCGGACCTTGGGGTTCATGATGCGTCGCCACAATGGTGGGATCATCGCCGCAATTGTCATGACCGGATACCCATATGGAAGTTGCGGGGCGGCGTCCTGAGAATGGTGTTGCAGCAAAGGGAACCTGCGGCTTGGTTTGTAATGGTGATCCGAATGGCGTTGCAGGTTGATAAGTAGCCAGTTCGACGCTTTATGCGACGCATTCCACGAATGGCGCGGGTTGACATGTTCGTACCTACCGTCGCCAAGATATTTGCGCGTCAGGCCGTAATGTTCGACATAGTTGACCAATTCTAGCTGCCAGATCGCGGTACCTGCCTGCAGCAGGAATAAGCCTATCCCGGCCCATCCTCCGAGCAGGTACGCCAGAAGCAGCATGGTCGATTGCAAGGCCCAATACCGCCAGAAGGGGTTCGTGGAAGCTGTCCAGGGGCGGTCTTTGCGGGCCAGTTTGTTAGCTTCGGCGTGAAACGCCGATTTTAGACTTTGGCGCAGGACGCGCGGATAAAAACGGTGGAAGCCTTCGTTGTAGAGTGCGGTCACAGGGTCGCGTGGGGTGCCAACATAGCGGTGGTGGACCAGCAGATGTTCGGACCGGAAATGGGAGTAAAGCACCATCGACAGCAGGATATCACCCAGCCATCGTTCCAGCTTGCCTTTCTGGTGCATCAACTCGTGGCTGTAATTGATTCCGATCGTGCCTGAAATAACGCCCATGCCGAAGAACACGCCGATTTTTTCGATTGTGGTCAGTCCCGTTGCGCGGGTCGTGTACCAGATCAGTCCGTAAAGCGTGAGGAACTGCACCGGAGCCCATGCTTTGGTCAGCCAAATATACCAGTCCAGCTCTTCATCTGGCGCGTCCGGGTCGGCATTTTCCAAGTTAAGCCCCGTCAGTTGATCCAGCACAGCGAAGGCCCACCAAGTTGAGAGAGGCACAAGCAAGACCCACCAACCACCAGCGAAGGAAGTCATCCAAATGATTGGGATCAGTAGGTATGAGACCCAATATGGAACGGCAGAATGCCAGCGAGAGAGGGTGTCAGATGCAATCATCTTGGGGCTCCAAAACGTTGCCCGAACAGTAGACCGCTCTTTATGTTTTGCACAGCGGTCTATTGGCCGCGCCAGAGATTGAAACCCTTGCGCATAACGGTGGGTAAGTCGCTGGGTTTGAACTGGTGTTTGTCCATGATCACAAGATCATCCGGAGTAAACCCATCGGGCAGTTTGGTCGTCCAGATACGCAGGATCAGTTGAAAATGGGTGAAAGTGTGCCGCACTTCGCCCGGTATTTCTTGCCAACGCGCCGGGAACGGAGGATTTTCTACAGGCGCATCGGACCAGTCCGAGCCCGGCCAGCCCAACATGCCGCCCAGCAGGCCTTTGTCGGGGCGGCGTTCCAATAGCAGAGCGCCATCACTGCGTTGGGCGATATAGATATGGCCCAACCGTGTAGGTTTCGGTTTTTTGGGTGTTTTTTGCGGTAATTCTGCCTGCGTACCCGCAGCCCGCGCCATACAGGTCGCATAGAGGGGACAAATCCCGCAAGCTGGAGATTTAGGGGTGCAGATCGTCGCGCCTAAATCCATAACCGCCTGAGCATGATCCCCGGGCCGCAGAGGTGGTGTCAGTGACGCGGCCTTTTCTTTCAACAGGGGTTTTGAACCAGGCAGGGGATCGTGAATGTCAAATAACCGCGCCATGACTCGTTCGACGTTGCCGTCCAAAACAGTCTCGGATTGATCAAATGCAATCGCTGCAATAGCAGCAGCGGTGTAGGGCCCAATTCCCGGCAGTTTCAGTAATGCGTCGTATCTCTCGGGGAATTGACCATCATACTCAGCAGCGACAACGCGCGCGCATTTCAATAGGTTGCGCGCGCGCGCGTAATAGCCAAGGCCAGCCCACTCGCCCATGACCTGGTCGTCTTGGGCCTGCGCCAAGGCTTCGACAGTAGGCCAACGGGTGGTGAATCTGATGAAATAGTCGCGTACGGCGGCTACGGTGGTCTGCTGTAGCATAACTTCGGAAAGCCAGACCCGATAGGGATCAGGCATGACACCGGCGGCGCGATCCACCGGGCCAATGCGCCACGGCATTTCCCGCGCGTGGCGGTCGTACCAGTCCAACAGCGTCTTGCTCAGGTCGATTTCGGTGCAGTCACGCAAGTTTTATGTAACTCCCTGTCGGGTTTCACTGGCGCACAGGTCGCAGCTTATTACAATAGCCGCGCAAGAGTTGGAAACCAGATGCAACGCAGACGTTCTTCGACCCGCGGGTTCAAGCGCACCGCCACTTTGCTGAATGACCGGATCAGGCAGGCCGGGGAAAGCCGGGGTTTTGCCGTCTCGCGCCTTTTGACCCATTGGGCCGAGATTGTGGGCCAGGACATCGCGTCGATCGCCCGGCCGGTGAATGTAGGATACGCCAAGGGCGGATTTGGGGCGACGCTGACGGTGCTGACAACCGGACCGCAGGCGCCAATGCTGGAGATGCAGAAAGAGCAGATCCGTGACAAGGTGAATGCCGTCTATGGCTACAATGCGATCAATCGGGTACGTATCACCCAGACCGCGCCGACCGGGTTTGCCGAGGGGCAGGCGAGTTTCGATCATAAACCGAAACAGACAAAACCTGTTGTTTCACCAGAAGTTGCAGCTGAGGCCGACAATGTGTCGCGCGCAGTTCATGATGAAGATTTGCGTGCAGCCCTTGAACGATTGGGCCGCAACGTTTTATCCAGACAGAAACGCTAAGAAAGGGCTGAGGAATGAGCCGGATTGCAACCGTAGTATGTGCGGCTGTCGCCGTAGCCGCTGGCGGCTATTGGCTGACAACGTCGAGTAATACGATCCCTTCGAACCCGCTTGTCGGTACCGCCGAGGCGCAAGAGGCGGATCTGGACACGTCAACCATCGTTGAGATGGTGCAGGGGGCGGAAGACGCGCCAGTCGAGATCATCGAATATGCGTCATACACTTGTCCGCACTGCGCGAACTTTCATCAGGGCGCGTATAAGCAGCTCAAGAAGGACTTCATCGACACGGGCAAAGTCAAGTTCACCTACCGCGAGGTGTATTTCGACCGCTATGGCCTTTGGGCATCGATGGTGGCGCGGTGTGCGGGTCCCGAGAAGTTTTTTGGCATTACCGATCTGCTGTATGAAGGTCAGTCCGAATGGACTCGCGCCGGAGGTCCCGCCGAAATCGTTGACGAGCTGCGCAAGATTGGTCGTCTAGCAGGTATCGACAATGATCAGCTTGAAGCCTGCTTGCAGGACGGCACCCGCGCGCAGACGTTGGTAGCCTGGTACCAAGAGAACGCTGAACGTGATGGAATTCAGGCGACACCCTCTTTCATCGTGAATGGCAAGAAGGTTGATAACCAGTCTTATGACGACTTCAAGAAGTTGATCGAAGACGAGCTGGGCAGCTAATCCCTGTTGGGCCAGCCTGTATCAGGCTGGCCATTCGTTCAGGGTGAGGGCGCGATTTTGGTTAACATCGCTTTGACCATTTCATCCTGATTGATGTGTAGCCGGACCGGAAGTGTCAGGACCTTACTTCGGAACGCCGCAGGTAAGCGCACGGCGTCCTTCTCGGTTGTAACCAATTGGGCGCTCAACGCTTTAGAGTCCTTCTCCAAGCGGCTCATAAGGGCGGTTGTCAGCGGCTGGTGATCGTCCAAAGCTTCGGCGCGCAGCAGTTTTGCGCCTTGTTGCCGCAGAGTTTCAAAAAACTTCTCGGGGTATCCGATGCCTGCAAATGCCAGAACAGAGGTATCGCTCCAGTCCATTCCGGTTTGCAGCGGTCGCATCTCACCCGTGGCGTGGGGCACCGAAAGGGCGTGGCTCCATCTTTCAACGAAAATCGATTGCGCCTCGGAATCGCCAAGGGACAATACAAGATCAGCTCGCTTCAACCCCGCTTCCACAGGTTCTCGCAAGGGTCCGGCAGGAAGGCACAGCCCGTTGCCAAATCCCCGCGCGGCATCCACCACGATGATCGAAAAGTCTTTGTTGACAGAGGGATTTTGAAATCCGTCATCCAGTACAATTGCGGTCGCGCCCGCAGCTGTGGCGGCCTGTGCTCCGGCGGCACGATCCTTGGCAACCCAGACTTCGGCGAATGCGGCCAA
This sequence comes from Ruegeria sp. AP7, assembly GCF_056539905.1. Taxonomy (NCBI): domain Bacteria; kingdom Pseudomonadati; phylum Pseudomonadota; class Alphaproteobacteria; order Rhodobacterales; family Roseobacteraceae; genus Ruegeria; species Ruegeria sp. AP7. Next base: position 66,858 of record NZ_JBQFVT010000006.1, read on the forward strand.
CAAAAGGGGTTCGTCGCCCACCTGCGCCGCGGTGTGTTTCCGTGGGTCAACCTGCACTGGGCCTTCCAGAGATCCACCATGTCCGCGGGTGACAACATGAGGCTGGTGCCAGATGCCCCTAAGACAATCCAGTACCCATATTACGGTTGGCGTTTTGCCGGTGCCGCCCGCGTTCAGGTTGCCGACGCAGATTACCGGTATCCCCGGTGAGAGGCTCTGACCGCTCGCCACGCGGCGGGCTGTCGCGGACGCGTAGATGCGGCCGAGTGGTGCAAGTAATCTGGCCCGCAAGTCCAACTGATCGGGGGCCGAATTCCAGAAATCAGGGGCGCGCATGGTGGGCCCTCCGCCGGTCCAGCGTGTCTTGCACCATATCGATCAGTTGATCCGCCTGTGGCGCGCCTTCGGTTACAATCTGCCAACCGGCCAATGCCATGTCTGCGGTACGGTCCGGAGCCAGCAACTCGACTACGCCATCGCCCAACTCAGTCGCCGATTTTATGGTTATGGCGGCGTTGGCTTGGTTCAACCTATCATAAAGGACCTGGTAATTGCCGACATGCGGGCCATTAATCACCGCCGATCCCAACGCGACTGCAATTAACGGGTCTTGACCACCTGCGTTGCGTTCCAACGAACTGCCCATGAATGTCACGGCTGAAACACGATGCCAAAGGCCCAGATCTTCGGGTTCTGATGTCACGATGACTTGCGTTGTATCCTCAATGGCATGACCTTCGTCCCAATTAGCGCATCGCAAGTCCATCGCCTCTAAACGTTTGTACAATGGCGCGGCCTCGGATGCATCGGCCACGTGCAGAACCATAGCAAGACGCGGTAACAATCGTAGTGCCTGGCGATGTGCACTGAGTACCGAAATAAACTCCTTGGCCTGAACCCATGCGGCCAGCCAAACTGGCCGACCGGCCAGAATGTGGTTGGTCTCGATCAATTCATCCTCGGGCCAGGGGGTTGGGTTGGGGCTGACATGAAGAGGAGGCTCGACCGAAATTTTTGCCGAGTTGACCCCCAACCTCCGGATTTGGCGTGCTGTTTCATCATTTGTGGTGAGGATGGTCGTAAAGCAATCCAGCGTATAACGGGTAATATCCGGGAGCCAACGCCCACCTCGTGCCGTCTTCACTTCAACCAATGCCTCAAGCAGTACGAGCGGGATTGACCGTTCCTGCGCACGGGTAATGATGTTTGGCATTAATCCACCGCCGAACCAAAGTCCCATATCGGGGCGCCAATGGTCCAGGAAAGCTCGTGCGGCACCGGTGTGTTCGGCCGGGAGCTTTAGAATTTGGCAGCTGCACTCTTCCCATTCTCCGATATCGGCGTCGGGAGGCGCTGTTAGAAGCAGCGACAAACCCGGTCGCGCGGACATCAAGCGGCGACAGAAATCATCAACGGCGCGCAGCCGGTATGGTGTGCTGACATGCACCCATAAAACTTCTCCCTCGGGACGCGCTATACCTGCAAAACTGGTGTTCTTGGGAACACCCCAAGAAAGGACCCGATAGGCCGCCAGGCTGAGAGATCGTGGTTTACTCATGCTGAGATGCCGATCCCGCGTGGGTCCAATCTGGAACGAAGATTTTCATGTACCTCTGAGCCCGCCGCTACAACGCCATTCAGGCGAGGGTGAGCATTATTGAACCGTAATGGATGCCCTAACCGATCTGTACAGCGTCCGCCCGCCTCACGCAGGATAAGATCACCGGCGGCGATATCCCATTCCCAGCTGGGGCGCAGGGTCAGCATTCCGTCGAACCGTCCTTGTGCAACCAATGCCATCCGATAAGCGAGTGACGGCCGGTACACTCGGCGAAAGTCCGGGACAGCCTCAGACAGCCAATGGCGCGGATCAAGATTAGGTTTTGCGGCCAGAATCTCGGCGTCGGACAGCTGCACCCGCCCAGAAACGTATATGGGTCTGCCATTCAGCGTTGCGCCTTGCCCTTTTGCGGCGGCATAAAGCAGATCGCGCATTGGCAGATAAATGACCGCTGCCGTTACCTCCGCCTGCTCAGACACGGCCAGCGAATGCGCCCAGGTGCGTGATCCTTCGGCAAAACTGCGGGTGCCATCGATGGGGTCAATGACAAAGACCCGATTACGGGTCAGGCGATCAGGTGAATCCTCGGTTTCTTCGCTGAGCCAGCCGTAGTCCGGGCGGGCAGCCTGCAGTTCACGCTCGAGCATTGCATTGACGGCCAGATCAGCTTCGGTAACCGGTCCTGCGCCTTTGGGTTTGTCCCAGCGCTGGGCGTCAGGGCCCGAATAGCGCGTGGCGATCTTTCCCGCCTCGAGCGCGGCGTCGATCAGCAGGGACAGGTCAGTTGCCGGCAAGGGTCATCCCTTCAATCAGCAGCGAGGGCACAACGCGCGACAGGTAAGCCCGCGCATCGTTGGCAGGAATGATGCGCATCAACATGTCGCGCAGATTCCCCGCGATGGTGCATTCGTTGACAGGGTGCGTGATCTCACCGTTTTCGACCCAAAAACCCGATGCACCGCGGGAATAGTCGCCGGTATTGGGGTTGATGGTCGAGCCAATCATCGACGTAACCAACAGCCCTGTCCCCATATCGCGCAATAAGTCAGCACGTGTTTTGTCGCCCGGCGTCAGACTAAGGTTCCAGTTGCTGGGTGAGGGTGGCCCGGATACGCCGCGCGCGGCGTTCCCGGTAGAACTCATTTCTAGTTTGCGCGCGCTGGACAAATCCAGTGTCCACCCAGTCAGCACGCCATCCTCAACGATAGCCCGCCGGTGTGTTGCCAGGCCTTCGGCGTCAAATGGGCGCGAGCCGGAGATGCGCGGGCGATGCGGGTCTTCGATCAGCGACAGGTGTGACGGCAGAACTTGCTGCCCTAGGCTTTCCTTCAGCCAAGAGGCTCCGCGTGCAATAGCGGCGCCATTGCTGGCCGCCAGCAGATGGCCGATCAGGGACGAAGAAATACGCTCGTCGAAGACGACAGGGAAACTGCCGGTCTGCGGTTTGCGCGCACCGACGATCTGAACCGCGCGCTCACCTGCTGTTCGGCCAATCTCGGCCGGGCTGCGCAGATCTGACTGAAAGGTACGGCTGTCACCGTCATAGTCACGTTCCATCCCCGTGCCCTCGCCGGATATGGCAACGCATGAGGTTGAACGGCTGCTGCGCATGTAGCCACCCGAAAAGCCGTTTGTCGCGGCGAGATGGACCCGGTGAGTGCCATAAGCCGACGCCGCGTCAGAAACCTGCGATACGCCCGCAACTTCCAACGCCGCTGCTTCGGCAGCCAACGCGTCCTGCATCAGAGCTTCGGCGCTGGGTTCAGGGGCCGTGTCAAAAAGTTCCAGTGCATCCATGTCCCAGTCGGTGATCAACTGGTCGGGTTCAGCCAAACCGGTAAACGGATCCTCCGGGGCTTCCTGGGCCATGGCAACTGCCCTTTCGGCCATCGCTTTGAGGGTCTCGGGACGGCTGTCTGAACTGGAAACGATCGCCTGACGCTTGCCCAGAAAAACCCGCAGCCCCAGATCGGTTGCTTCCGAGCGTTCGGCATGTTCCAACGCACCACCACGCACCTCGACAGAAACGGATGATCCATCAATAACAATGGCATCAGCCGCCTCGGCGCCAGCCCTGCGGGCTGCGTCCAGCAGTTCGTCGCTGATGTTCTGAGGTGTTCGGGTCATGAGGCCTCCGGTCTGGTTATACTGGACCTAGCCTCGGATCGTTCGTCCCGCAAGGCCTGCAGCACAATAGCGTAATGTGCCTCAGGCGGGAAAGGCCACGATTGCGGCCTTTCCCCATATGTTGATCACTTGATACGCTGACCGTTGGCCAGAATCTGTCCGTCCTCGGTGAACTCAATATTCGAATTCAACGTGTCGGGTTCTTCGCCTGGAACAGCCATCAGACCCATCATCATACGGGCACCCAGCGCGTCGTTTTCCGAGACAAAGCCCATGCCGATCAGCTTGTCGAGCAGAGCATTGGCCCCGACAAGTTTCAGATTGGCGACGCCCGACGGGGCGGGTAGACCATCAAACTCTTCGGTGTTGGAATTGTCGAACGTGAAGTCTCCATTCCCGGTCAACTCTGCCCCGACCAGCGACACAAGCAGTTCGTTGATCTTCAGTGAATGCAACTCGCCCGGAACCACATCAGATGTCTCAAGCTCTTCCACTGCTTCTGGGTCCATGAAATCAACCAGAACCTTGGCGGTGCCGGTCGTATCCAACGCAATGGTTGCCGGATCACGGGGCAGCGCGCCTGCAGGGTCAAACATGCTCCATAAAATGTCGGACATGGTGAAATCGGTCAGGTTTATGCCAAACCCGAAGGGCTGGATCTCTTCCGACGCCTGAACGGGGAACTCAAATTTCAGCCCGGCATTGGCCATTGCCATTTCGATTGGGAACGGCAGGTCGGCCGTTGTGACCGCCAGCTTCGTGCCGTTCTGCGCAAGATCGTAAACAAGTCTCTGGGCATCGATGCTGCCGGTAAATCTGCCACCTTCGGAACTGCTGCTCAGCGAGAACGGTTCGCCCTCGGATGTACCCGCCATTTCGGTGCTACCCGAGGCATAGGTAAAGGTCCCTGACGCGGCAAACCCTGCCTTGTAGATGTCTTCAATACTTGCGACATCCATGCCGGGTGGGATGATTGTATCACCGTCAAATTTCAGGTCATCAAGCTTGCCGCTGATCCGGCCCGTATCTTCGCTATCAGGCTCGTTAAAGGCGACGTCATAGGACAGACTGCCAGCGGTAAGTTGCTGCTCTATATTGCGCTTCTCGTTGATTTCCATCCGGGAAGCGCCAGCAATATCGTTCATCTGGACATTCAGGGCCAACATGTCATCTGGCGCAGTCTCACCGTCGAATTCCATCGAGTCCAGCGTCAGAGACAGGCTGTTCGCCGTATAGTCGTAAGTCATATTTTCGGGAGTACCCGAGACGACCATTTCCAGAGCGTCATGAGAATAGACCAGATCGGCCGAGAATGTCTCCCCCTCAGCCTCCCCCGAAATTGTCATTGGAAAGCTGGCAGGGAACCCGATATTGACCGTGCCGTCGCCATTCTCGGTCAGCGTCATCTCGGGGATGACCATATCAAATGTGCCTTCGGTATCCGGAATCGCCATCGCCATCGTCATGTTCGAGATGGTTGTGACGCTGCCTGATACGCTTTGCTCACCCGTTACGTCATAGCCCATCCCGCCCAGATAGGCCTGCCAGTCGGACCAGACATCATCGGCTGTTACATCTGCAAATGCGCCGTTTGTGGCAACGGCATATGCCAAAGCTGCACCGCAGCTGCGGCGAAGGAAAACAGTCATAAGAGAACCCTTCTTGATCAATTTGACGGCATCGTCGTGCCTGTAGCGATCAGCGTCAAGGGGGAAGGGGTGGACCAATTCCCCATTTGCAGGGTACGAGTTAAGACAATTTCAAATGCAGGGATTTAAGCGATGCATATGCAAGGGAAAACTGTACTGATCACTGGGGCTAGTCGAGGCATCGGCGCAGAAGCCGGGCGCGTTTTTGCCGCAGCCGGGGCCAATGTTGCTTTGGTCGCGCGCAGCCGTGATCAGATCGAAGCGCTGGCTGCGGCGCTGGGTGAAAATGTGATCGCATTGGCTTGCGATGTCAGCGATTTTGCGCAGGTAGAACAGACAGTTGCCGACTGCATTGATCGGTTTGGTGCACTGGACGTGCTGATCGGGAACGCGGGTGTGATCGATCCGATTTTTCATCTGTCGAACGCGGATACACAGGCTTGGAGCCATGCGATCGATATCAATCTAAAAGGTATCTTCTATGGAATGCGCGCGGCTTTGCCCATCATGCGGGCGTCAGGCGGGGGCACGGTTTTGACCGTCTCGTCCGGCGCGGCGTCTAATCCGGTGGAAGCCTGGAGCCACTATTGCGCCTCCAAAGCTGGCGCCAAGATGTTAACTGAATGCGTTCATTTGGAAGAGGCGCATCATGGCATCCGCGCCATGGGCTTGTCGCCGGGGACCGTGGCCACTGATATGCAGCGGGTGATCAAGGCCAGCGGTATCAATCCGGTCAGCCAACTGGATTGGGACGATCATATCCCGGCAGATTGGCCTGCGCGAGCGTTGATGTGGATGTGTTCGGCGGATGCGGATGAGTTTTTGGGGACCGAGATATCGCTGCGCAATGAAGAAATTCGCAAACGAGTTGGTCTGACGTGATTGATCTGACCCAAGAAGACGGGTTGTGGACGGTCACGTTGAACAACCCGGAAAAGGCCAATGCACTGACTTCAGCGATGCTGGGTGAATTGGTCCACATCGCAGAGACCGCAACTGAGGCCCGCGCGTTGATCCTGACCGGCGTAGGCCGGGTTTTCAGCGCAGGTGCAGATCTCGAGGAAGCGCGGGCGGGACTTGCAACCTCAGATCTGTGGGAACGACTTTCGGGCGCGATTGCTGCGTTGCCCTGCCTGACGGTGGCGGCGCTCAATGGCACGCTGGCGGGTGGGGCCAACGGTATGGTTCTGGCCTGTGATCTGCGTATCGCAGTTCCGTCAGCCAAGTTTTTCTATCCAGTCATGAAGCTGGGTTTTTTGCCGCAACCCTCTGATCCTAAACGGATGGCCGCTTTGATTGGCCCATCCAGAACTAAAATGATCTTGATGGCCGGGCAAAAGATCTCGGCCGAAGAAGCGTACAACTTTGGGTTGGTTGATCGGGTTGTCGAGGCCGATCTACTGATGCCCACCGCGCGGGAGTTGGTAGCAGACAGTCTGTCTGCTGACCCAGCGATTGCAGCTGGTATCGCCGGATTGTGCCCATGAGAATGGCTGCACTGCGCTTGCGAGTGGCAGATCCGGATGGGTTGGCTGCGTTCTATCGTGATACGCTTGGTATGTTGGTTCAGGCCGAAGGTGCCAATCGCCGCGTGGGATACCCCGGCCAAGATGCTGATCTTTTGCTGATGCCGGGTGGCGGCGGCTATCACCACGACCGTGGTCAGCGCTATTGGAAGATCGGGATCACGCTGCCGAATGTTGATCTTGCGGCAGATATACTGCGCCAGAAGGGTATCGCGGTCAGCGCGCCGGGACAGTTTTTGGACATTGGCTACATGTGCCATCTGAGTGATCCCGAGGGGTTTGTCATCGAGCTGCTGCAGCATGATTTCGAGGGTAACCGACCCGACGAAGCCGCCGGCCCGGACACCCCATTTGCCGAGGCCCACATTGGTCAGATCACCTTGCGGACTGGTGACATCGCCGCTGAAGATGCGTTTTGTCGATCTCAGGGAATGACTTTGCTATCTATGCAAGATGTCGAACCTTACGGCTTTGATCTGCATTTCTATGCGTTTACAGCCGACGCGCCTCCTAACCCCGATCTCTGGGCGGTCGAGAATCGCGAATGGCTGTGGAAGCGCCGCTACACGACGTTGGAGTTCCAACATATCCCAAGTGCCCGGTTTGCGCCGGTGCCGGATTATCTTGGGATCGAGGTCGAAGGTTTGGCAGACCCGCGAGAGGATGCATTCGGTGATCCATGGCTCCCGGGTAGTTAACGACCGCGCCGTTTACCGGGCACCTTTGACCGAAAACCCGGTGGGCGTTTACGCACCCAATCCAGAAACTTTTTCAGCCTTGGGTGCGCGCGCAGCGAATCGACCGTGTTGTAGTCGCGCGCCAATTCGGCCTCGGTGAGTGTAGCATGTACTTCTTTGTGGCAGATCTGATGCAATAAAACGGTTGGCCCGGCCTTGCCTCCTTTGAGCTTTGGGATCAGATGGTGCAGGCTACCACCCCCTTCAGGGATCGGGCGGTTACAGAGCGGGCAGATCGGATCAGAATTTGCCATGACCTAACTTTGCGCCGAAGCGTGCATTGGGCAAGAGGAACACAATGGCGCAAACCGTCGTCATAGGAGCAGGACCAGCGGGATTGATTGCTGCCGAGCAACTTGCTGCTGCGGGGCATAAGGTTCTTGTGGCCGAAGCGAAACCTTCGGTGGCGCGCAAATTTTTGATGGCAGGAAAGTCTGGGCTGAACCTGACCAAAGACGAACCCTTTGAGACTCTTATTTCCGCATATGGGGCAGCTGCGAACTGGCTGCATCCGATGATCCAAGCGTTTGACGCGCAGGCGGTCATGTCTTGGGCCGGTGGTCTGGGGCAAGAACTTTTCACAGGTTCAACTGGCCGTGTATTTCCCAAAGCGATGAAGGCATCGCCCTTATTGCGGGCGTGGTTGTCCCGACTTGATCGGGCTGGTGTCGAGATCAAAACCCGATGGCGCTGGAAAGGTTGGCAAAATGGCGCTTTGGTGTTTGAAACGCCCATTGGGGCACAGTTTTGCACCCCAGAAGCGACTATATTAGCGCTCGGTGGCGCCAGTTGGGCGCGGCTTGGATCGGATGGGGCATGGGCACCTTGGCTTGTAGAACAAGGTGTCAGCGTGGCCCCGTTCGCACCCGCAAATGCGGCTCTTTCAGTCGATTGGAGCCCTTATATGCAACCTCATTTTGGTGCGGCCCTAAAGTCGGTGAGATGGTGGGCAGGTCAATTTCAAAGCCGAGGTGAGGCGACGATTTCCGCAAAGGGTTTGGAAGGTGGGGGCCTGTATTCTCTGACGCCGGCACTTCGGAATGGCTTGCCGCTTTTTGTGGATCTGGTTCCGGATGTTTTGAAGGATGCGCTGCATGAGCGATTGAGTGCGAAGAAACCCAAGGCAACCCTGTCGCATTGGCTGAAGAATAGTTTGCGCCTGTCTTCGCAGAAGGTCGCTTTGTTTCATGAAATGACCAAAGGCAGCGATTTGGCACCTTCGCATTGGGTTGAGACCCTGAAGTACTTGCCTTTACATCATTCTGGTCTGCGCCCGATGGATGAAGCGATCTCGACTGCAGGTGGTATTGAGCGTCATTCGGTGAATGAAGGTCTAATGCTGACCGCCTTGCCTGGCGTCTTCTGTGCAGGCGAGATGCTGGATTGGGAAGCGCCAACTGGCGGTTATCTTCTTACCGGCTGTCTGGCGACGGGTCGATGGGCTGGGCAGTCGGCAGTTGAATGGTTGAACCGATAGGTTTCAGCCGGATCTGGCCAGCATTGCCAAGCGGATCATGGCCCTCTCCACTAGCGCCATTGCTGGTGCAGTTTGGCCAGCCGAGCGCAAGGACAGGTCAGTATCGGTCAGAACCGTCAATGCGGTCTGCAATTTTTGTGCCCCCCAACTCTGGGCTTGCCGTAAGATCCGATCGCGCCGTTTGCCATAGACCGGAGGGCGCAATTTGCCGATTCCCTGTGCCGCCCCGCCTGGATCTGACGCACAGGCATAAAGAGTCCGGAAATGTCGCGTGGCACCGATACACAACGTTACCGCATTGGTGCCCTGCGCCTGCAACCGCCGGATCAGCGGCCCGATCTCTTGCGCGCGGCCTTCGGCGATAACGTTCAACACATCATCCAGAGCAGCCTCAGTTGACCGTGGCGCGCATGCATCGATATCTTCTATCGTCAGTTCGCTTGTATCGCCACGCTTGTAAAGCGACAGTTTCTCAACGGTTTGCGTGAAATCACCTGGGCTCAGCGCCATGGCGAGCTCGCTGAGGGCCGACATCGAATCACGTGGAATATTTTGTAACCCGGCTTGCGCTAGAATTCGTTCTACCTCGGCCCGAGAGGGTGGATCATCATAGATACCAACGGCGTACGCTACCGGGTTCGCCTCAAACGCTTTGCGGATTTTTGAGCTGGGTTTGAGCTGACCAGCGGTTACAACGATTTGAGCGTCGCCATGATCCCAGTCTTCCAAAGCGCCGAGAATCGCGGGCGCTGCCATATCTGTCGTGTCTTCGACAAATACCGCGCGTGGTCCGGGAAAAAACCCGACCGCCTTTACTGCGTCCAGCAACAAGGCCGGGTCGCTGCGCAGCTCGCTTCCAGGGATTCGGGTCAGGCGCATTTCTTCTTCCGCGCCGGGTCCAAGCAGGGCGGCCAGTACCTGTTGGCGTTTCAGGGCAACCCGCATGGCGTCCGCGCCGTAGATCAGCAGACCCGCTTTGCCCTCATCCGGCTTGGCAAAATATCCCTCAGCCTCGCGCGGGCTCAGCTTCATGCGGACAGGCCCGGTGTGGCATATAGACGATTTACGATCTGATCGGCCAGGATCACCATCAATCTCTCGGTCGCGTCGCGTTCATCAGCCAATGTTGAGACGGTCGAGCCAGCGGCAGAATAACCGACGAAATCTGTGACCCGTCCAGAGGCAAGGACCTGCCCGGTCGCGTCGGACTTCAACTCGTATCTGGCATTGCCATCAATCGTGTAGCGATTGGTTTCATTTGCCGTCGTGATTGAGGCTCGGCGGGTGACCGTCGAAACCACGACATCTAGTTTGTATTCATTGCCGGAGGTCGCGCTTCGGCCCAATTTACGCTCAAGATTCTGTACCAGCAGAAAACTTTCGACCGTATTCGGTGCTGATACCTCGACCTTGCCATCCAGAGCCGAGCCTGATCCACCGGGTGCATAGACCGGCTCGAACCCGCAAGCGGCAAGCGCTAGCGGCATCAACAGCAAGGTTCTGCGATCAAACGACGACATTTACGATTCGGCCCGGAACAACGATCACTTTTTTCGGAGCAGCGCCATCCAGCGCCTTTTGCACAGCTTCGGTGCTGAGCGCGATTTTTTCAACCTCTGCCTTGTCCATGTCTTTCGGAACGCTGATTTCTGCACGGCGCTTGCCGTTGATCTGAATGGGCAGGGTGATGGTGTCATCAACCAGCATCGCCCCATCGGCCACAGGCCACGGTGCTGTTGCGACCAAACCTTCGCCGTCCAGCATCTGCCAAAGCTCTTCTGACAGGTGAGGGGTCATGGGCGACATAAGCTGTGCCAGCGTTTTTGCGGCCTCGCGCTTGGCTGCGGTGCCCGCCTTTGATTTCGCCAGCGTGTTGGTGAAGGCATAAAGCTTGGCGATCGAGGCGTTGAAGCCGAAGGATTCGACGCCGCCTGACACATCGTGAATGGCTTTGTGCATCTCGCGCAGTAGCGCTTCGTCCTCGGCATTAGCGGCCACGTCCGACCCGACGATTTCCAATGCGATCCGGTAGACGCGGCTCAGGTGCTTGAACGCGGCTTCAGCGCCGGACGCGGTCCATTCCACGTCGCGTTCGGGTGGCGAATCGGACAGCACGAACCAGCGCGCGGTATCGGCACCGAAGGCCGAGATGATGCTTACCGGATCAACCACGTTTTTCTTGGATTTCGACATCTTGGCCGAAGGGATGATCTCTACCTCGGTGCCGTCGGCCAATTTGCCGTCGGTCACATCCTCGGGCAGGTGGTAGACCGGTCGGCCCTTGGCATCGCGCGTCTGGTAGATCTCGTGCGTGACCATGCCTTGCGTGAACAACGCATTGAAGGGCTCGATGGCTTTTTTCGGCAGGTGGCCAGTGATGTTCATCGCCCGGGCGAAGAAACGGGAATAGAGCAGGTGCAGAATCGCGTGTTCGATCCCACCGATATACTGGTCGACATTCATCCAATACTCGGCTTCGGCAAGATCGGTAGGCGATTCCGCGCGCGGCGCAGTGAAACGGGCGAAGTACCACGACGAATCGACGAACGTGTCCATCGTGTCGGTTTCACGCTTGGCCGGTGCGTCGCAGGACGGGCAAGGGGTGTCACGCCAGTTAGGGTGACGGTCCAGCGGGTTGCCAGGGATCGAAAAGTCGATTGGTTCGCCGTTGCCTCCGTCATAGGGCAGCTGAATCGGCAGATTCTCTTTCTTCTCGGGCACGGTGCCGCATTTGTCGCAATGGACAACGGGAATCGGGCAACCCCAATACCGCTGACGGCTCAGACCCCAGTCGCGCAGGCGGTACTTAGTGACGCCCTCACCCCATCCTGCTTTTTCGGCGAAATCGACCGTCGCGTTAATCGCCTCATCACCGGTCGCCTCGGTCAGACCGGCAAAATGTTTCACCCAGCGGACCTTTTCGGTCTTAGGCGGCACAAAGGCGATTTTGTCGACCGGTGTGTCACTGTCCAGTGCGAAGAACGTGTCGATCACCGGCAGGTCGTATTTGCGGCAGAAATCCAGATCGCGCTGGTCATGGGCGGGGCAGGCGAAGATCGCGCCGGTGCCATAGTCCATGAGGATGAAGTTGGCGATCCAAACCGGCAGCTCCCAGTTCGGGTCCAAAGGGTGCTTGACGCGGATGCCGGTGTCGTAACCCAGCTTTTCGGCCGTTTCGATGGCTTCTTCGGTCGTGCCACCCTTGCGGCATTCGGCAACAAATTCAGCAACTTCGGGGTTCTCGGCCTCAAGCTGCTTGGCGATCGGGTGATCAGGCGAGATGCCAACAAAAGACGCCCCCAGCAGCGTGTCGGGACGAGTCGTATAGACGGTGATAGGCTCTTCGCCATCGGTTCGTTCGAACCCAAACTGAAGGCCGCGCGACTTGCCGATCCAGTTTTCTTGCATCAGGCGCACCTTGGCGGGCCAGTTATCCAGCGTGTCCAGCGCGTCGAGTAGCTCCTCGGAATAATCCGAGATCTTGAAGAACCACTGAGTCAGCTCCCGACGCTCCACCAATGCACCCGAACGCCAGCCACGGCCGTTTTCTACTTGTTCATTGGCCAAAACGGTCATGTCGACCGGGTCCCAGTTCACTACGGCGTTCTTGCGGTAGACAAGACCGGCCTCAAGCATATCTAGAAACAGCGCTTGCTGTTGGCCGTAGTATTCCGGATCACAGGTGGCAAATTCACGGGACCAATCGATCGACAGGCCCAGCGGTTTCATCTGTCCGCGCATGTCGGCGATGTTGCCGTAGGTCCAGTCTTTAGGGTGGCCGCCGATTGCCATCGCGGCATTTTCGGCTGGCATTCCGAAGGCATCCCAGCCCATCGGATGTAGCACGTTGTGTCCGGTCGCCAGTTTATGCCGCGCGATCACGTCGCCCATCGTATAGTTGCGCACATGCCCCATATGAATGCGGCCTGAGGGATAGGGGAACATTTCAAGCACGTAGTATTTCGGCTTGTCCGCCTTGTGGTTGGCGGTGAAGATTCCGGCCTTGTCCCAGGCCTCTTGCCATTTTGCTTCGATTTCGTTGGCCGAGTAGCGCGACATGGTGCGGTCCTTCGTGAATGAAAACGCCGGGCATGAACCCGGCGTTGTATTATTGTGATTTCTTGCGGGTTGCTAGAACTTGTTGTCAGCAATCCGTAGCTGACGGGCCCGGGATAGGATTGCATCCTCAACCGCGCGAGAGGTTGCCGCACTGACCGGGGAACCGCCACTGGTTTGAAGCGCTACAGAAAGTGAGCGCGCCTCGAGCGCTGGATCACTAATATGTACCGTTGCGCGATACGACCGCCCGCCGCCGGGCGGCCTTCCGTAACCGGTAACGATCACACCTGTAAACGGATCAACCTCTTCAATGGGCAGGAAATTCAGCACGTCCAGGGACGCGGCCCAAAGATAGCGGTTTACCTGCGTTACCTGCTCGGATGTGTCCGGGCCGAAGATGTCCCATATCGTCGTACGATTCGGATCATTCAGCTCACGCTCTTCTGACGAGCTGCCATCAACGGTCAAAACGCTGGCGTCTCCTGGCGGCAGTCGCCCACGACTACAGGCAGAGACAGTCGCCGTCACCATGATCAAACCCAGAAACGTTATCAGGCGCATCGTTGGAAGGTCCTGTTTTACTTGTTTTGTACTGTTTGAATGTCACTCCTAGACAAGGAGTGCTGCTGCAACAAGCCTATTCTTTACATATGGGCGTGAGTTGCCCGCAGGACCTGGCGGAAAATCGACTGTGGCATCCTTGCACCAATTCGATCTGAATGACGGCAGAGCGTTTATGCCAAGCTTGCGCAACCGGGGTAAAAAAAGCGAAACGATGTCCGTGCTGAGACGCGTGCTTTGCATGTGTCGAGTAGAAATATCTTTGAAACCGAGGGAAACAAGATGAAAAAAGTTCTCTTCGCATCGACCGCTCTGATCGCAACCGCAAGTGTTGCAGCGGCCGACGTTAAATTCAGCGGTTATGGCCGCTTTGGTATTGGTTACCTGGAAGACCGTACCGGCACCGTTGATTCGATTGATGGCGGCACCGCTTCTGGCGTTGACACCGACAACACAATCCTGATCTCGCGTTTCCGTCTGAACATCGACGGCACCGCAGAAACCGACGGTGGTGTTGAGTTCTCGGCTCGTGTTCGTCTGCAAGCTGACGAAAACGCCGGCAACGGCGAAGCAGGCACAGCTCAGCTGAGCGGCGCGCGCTTCTCGGCAATCTACGGCGGTCTGCGTGTTGACGCGGGCAACGTATCGGGTGCCTTCGACAACCTGGCAAACTACTACGGTAACGAGCCTGGCCTGGAATTCTTCATCGGTCAGTATGCCGCTGTTGACTACAACTTCCTGGCATTCTCGTCGACCGGTTCAGGTTCGAACGCTGTGTTCTTCCAGTACGCAGTTGGCGATTTCGCCTTTGGCGCGTCGTATGACCAAGCCACTTTTGCTGAAACCGCAACTGCCGGTGCAGACACCGACAGCGGCGACCGCTGGGATATCAGTGCAACTTACACCTTCGGCAACGTCACAGCCGCTCTGGCCTATGGTCAGACCGACCGTCCGTTCGGTGGTGAGAAAGACACTCTGACTGTACTGACCCTGGGTGCTGACTTCGGCGACTTCAACGGTACCCTGTTTGTAGCTGACGATGACGTTGCAGACGATGCGCGCAACGGCACCGCGTATGGTTTCTCGCTGGCCTACAACTTTGGCGCGGCGACCACTCTGACCGCCGCATACGGTGACGGTAGCGCGGACGACGATGTCCAGGCTTACGGTATTGGCTTCATCCATGACCTGGGTGGCGGTGTGTCGCTGAAAGGTGGCCTTGGCCAGTCACGCTCCGGTGATGGCGACGAGCGCGTTCGCGCAGACTTTGGTGTCAACTTCAACTTCTAAGTTGATTTGAACCGCAAGGTTTAAGGGCAGGTCTTCGGACCTGCCCTTTTCTTTTTCGTCTACATGATGTTTTGCTGCAGCAAACGCAAAATGAGAGGCCCCATGTCGCTGCAAGATATCACTGACCGTATCGCAAATGCGGAATCCGCATCCGGGCGCGCCACTGGGTCTATAAAGTTGATCGCGGTTTCCAAGGTTCAACCCAACGATCGGGTCGAAGCCGTTTTGCAACAGGGCCATCGGTGTTTTGGAGAGAACCGGGTTCAGGAGGCAGCGGGCAAATGGCCCGCGTTCCGGGAAATTTATCCAGATGTCGATTTGCATTTGATCGGACCGCTGCAGACCAACAAGGCACGGCAGGCGATCGAGCTTTGCGATGCGATCCATTCGGTCGACCGGCCCAAGCTTGCGAAAACGCTGGCGAGATTGGCGCAAGAGATGGGCAAGTGCCCGGATCTGTTCATTCAGGTCAATACGGGTGAAGAGGATCAGAAGGCAGGCGTACTTCCACTTGATGCGGACACCTTTATCTCTGAATGCCGAGGCCTTGACCTGACCATTCGTGGATTGATGTGCATCCCACCGGTCGATGAAGAACCCGCACTGCACTTCGCGCTTTTGGCAAAAATAGCCGAAAGGAACGGGTTGGACGGGTTATCGATGGGGATGAGCAGCGATTTCGAATCCGCAATTGCCTTGGGCGCGACTCACGTTCGCGTCGGATCAGCCATCTTTGGTGCGCGCGTTAAGCCTGAGGAATGATCAGCCGATTACCCGGTGCAATCTGCCGCGCGATCCATCGTAGATGGTCGCGCCGGAAGGCGATGCAGCCTTCTGTGGGATAGCGCGGTCGTCGCCACTGATGCAGGAATATGGCCGAACCTTGACCGGGTATTGAGTCAGGGTAATTCCAGTCGGTCATAAGTATCAGATCGTACAACGGATCGGGACGACGCAGTTTTTCGTGGCTGTAGCCGTGAGGCGCATGAACCAGATGATTATAGGCGGTGTCTTCTACGTCGTCTGACCATAAATCGTTTGTTCCGATAGGGCGCGCCCAAGAAGCGGGCCGCGACATTCGGTCAGCGCGGTAGAGCATCCCGACAATATGATGCGCGCCCACTGGTGTAGCACCATCTCCTTCCCGCTTGGTTCGACTCAGAGATCCCCTGCCTATTGCACAGGGGAACATGCGCCCCAAAAACCGTATGCCCCGAGGTGTTAGAACCAGATCGCGTGGTGTCACAGTAAATGACCCGATTTCGCCGCTTTGGTTGCAAGATACGAGCGGTTGAAATCAGTTTCGCCCACCTTCAGAGGAACGCGTTCAGTGACGGCGATTCCGGTTCGCTCCATCATTGCGATCTTAGCGGGGTTGTTGGTCAGCAGACGTACCGAACTGAACCCCAGAGACTTCAAGATGTCAGACCCCAGTCGAAAATCCCGCTCGTCATCTTCGAAACCCAATCGATGATTGGCTTCGACCGTATCAAAGCCCTGATCTTGTAAGAAATAGGCGCGCATCTTGTTGGCGAGTCCAATGCCGCGCCCTTCCTGATTCAGATAGAGCAGAACCCCCGCACCTTCGGCGCCCATCTGAGTTAGAGCCCCGCGCAATTGCGGACCGCAGTCGCATTTCAGGCTGCCCATAAGATCACCGGTAAAACAGGCTGAATGCAGCCGAGCGAGGACGGGTTTGTCTCGGTCCGGGCGTCCGATCTCAACGGCGTAATGTTCCTCTCCGCCGTCTTCGGGGCGGAATACGTGCAGGCGACCAGCCTCTGAAACTTCCATCGGAAGGCGCGCGGCGACGACAGGATGCAACGCGCTTCGATCGGTCAGATGTGGTGCCGCGCGTGCATGATCGATACGGGTCAGTCCGTGCGTTGCTGCAAACTCATGGCTTTCATCGATGGGGACGACCACAGTCGCGGGTAGCAGTTGGGCCGATTTGGCCAACGCAATCGCGATCCGGTGCAAATTTGCGCTGCCCTGCCGCTGGGTCATCAACGGCCCTTTCATGGGCGCGTTCAGATCGTCCGAGGGGTCTGCGACTGCCTGGACCCAGCTTAGCTCGGCATCCGCCGGGATCATGACCCGGGCCAGATCGCCGTCATACGCGCGCGCTTTTAGTGTTTCGGCGCGCCGCATTGTAATGGCCACAACCGGTTCTCCACCAAGGGTACGTAAGTCTGCCAGTCTCTGCGGGCTCAGCGTTTCCGTGGCGAACGCAAGAACACCGAATCCCAGTTCATCCGTCAGAACGACAGGAACGCCCATTCGCAGGTCGGCCCGCGCCCGCGCCAGCAGTTCAGTTATGTTGGGGACGAGACTCATGTATGTTACCCTATAACGATTTGTCTTTCTCCTACCCTGATCAATGGGAAATGTGAAACAATTCCTATGCGACAGACACGAGGCCGTGAGGCGACTGCAGTATATCTTGCTGATTGCATTCTCCGTACGCAAGTGATGGAAAAGGCTTAGGAGGACCGGACATGGCTCAGCTCAAGAAAATCCTGCTGGTGGATGATGACGAAGATTTGCGCGAAGCGCTCAGCGAGCAACTCGTGATGACCGAAGATTTTGATGTGTTCGAAGCATCAGATGGTCAGTCCGCAATGGAGCGTGCACGCGAAGCGATTTATGATCTGGTTATTCTAGATGTCGGCCTGCCCGATACCGATGGCCGCGAGCTGTGCCGCCTGATGCGCAAGCAAGGTGTCAAAAGCCCTGTACTGATGCTGACCGGGCACGACAGTGATGCCGATACGATCCTTGGCCTGGATGCAGGTGCAAACGACTATGTCAGCAAGCCTTTCAAATTCCCGGTTCTTTTGGCACGCATTCGGGCCCAACTGCGTCAACACGAACAATCCGAGGATGCAGTATTTGTTCTTGGCCCCTACACCTTCAAACCAGCGATGAAGATGCTGATGACCGAAGATGATCGCAAGATCCGTCTGACTGAGAAAGAGACAAACATTCTCAAGTTTCTATATCGGTCGACCGATGGCGTTGTCGCGCGCGATGTCCTGCTGCACGAAGTGTGGGGTTATAACGCCGGTGTTACGACGCACACATTGGAAACGCACATCTACCGTCTACGTCAGAAGATCGAACCCGACCCGTCAAATGCGCGCCTTTTGGTCACAGAATCGGGCGGATATCGCCTTGTTGCTTGACTAATGGTGGATTGACTTGGATCAAAGTGATACCCTGTAGGTATCTTTAGATTACTCCCAACCCGCGCATGTCCGGGTTATGACATGCACCTCCCTGTTGGACTGCCGGGCCCCATGGCCCGGCTTTTTTTAACGCTCAGCCAATTGATCGCCTGAATTCTACTATGTTGTCACGATCAGAGATTGAGATGAAACTGACCTTTAAACGCCTACCCGAGGTTGATCCGCAAGATATTCTTTCGCACATGTCTGATCCTCGCTTGGCTGAACATTTGCCTCTGTTAACAAGCGGATGGGACAACGTAGCCGTCGTCCAATTTGTTCAGGTCAAGGAAGAGTACTGGGTGCGTGACGGGCTTGGGCATTGGGCAATATTGCAGGGCGATACATACATAGGTTGGGGTGGGTTCCAAAAAGAAGGCGACGAGTGGGACTATGGTTTGGTTCTGAGGCCTGAATATTTTGGATTAGGCTCGCGGATCACGCGACAGGCAATTGAATTTGCTATTGCGGACCCGCGCATCCCGTTCGTGACGTTTTTACTGCCTCTATCGCGTCGAAAATTGGGGGCTTTGGCACGGTTGGGTGCCCACTATATCGGTGAAATCGAGTATGAGGGTGCGAAGTTCAGAAAGTATCGTATTAAAACAGGCTGAAAGCCCGATACATGCTGTTTCACGCAATAGGATCCGATTTGTTGATCTTTTCCCATGGCGCCGCTCACGGTCGCGCGCTAACCTGCGCAAATCGAGACAAAGGAACTTTCCGATATGCCCTTTACCCTTGCCACATGGAACATCAACTCGGTCCGCCTGCGTGAGCCTATCGTGCTGAAATTGCTGCAGGAAGAGGCGCCAGATGTGCTGTGTTTGCAGGAATGCAAGTCGCCGGTCGACAAGATCCCGACCGAGGGCTTTGACGAGCTTGGCTACACGCATTTGATCGCGCGGGGGCAGAAGGGCTATAATGGTGTCGCCATCCTGTCCCGGCTGCCGCTAGAGGAAGTGGGGGACAAAGATTTCGCGGGATTGGGTCATGCACGCCATATCGCGGGTCGGCTGGATAATGGTGTGACCATCCACAATTTCTATGTTCCTGCCGGAGGTGATGTCCCGGATCGCGAGGTGAACGAGAAATTTGGTCAGAAACTGGACTACCTGACCGATATGCGGGACTGGTTCCATGCAGAGAAGCCGGAAAAGTCCATACTGGTTGGCGATTTAAATATTGCCCCGCGCGAAGATGATGTCTGGTCGCACAAACAACTGCTCAAGGTGGTTTCGCATACGCCGATCGAAGTTGAAGCGCTAGCCGAGACGCAGGATGCGGGTGGCTGGGTCGATATTACCCGGCAGGATATCCCCGAAGGGCAGCTTTATAGCTGGTGGTCCTACCGGGCGCGGGATTGGGACGCGGCAGATAAGGGGCGCAGGCTAGATCATGTCTGGGCCACGCCTGATATCTCGAACGCTGGCCATTCCAGCCGAGTTTTGCGCGATGCGCGTGGATGGGAGAAACCAAGCGATCACGCGCCGGTTTTTGCGACATTCGACGTCTGATTGATGTAAAAACGCTCGACTCAGCCCTTGGTTTCTGAACTGCGGGGCTGCATATAGAGCGCAAATACGAACCTGAGAGTAAATACCATGGATCTTTTGAACGGCGCAGCCAGCCCTGATACCACTGATCTGATCAAGGATGGGACCGAGGCCACTTTTATGGCCGATGTGGTCGAAGCCTCGCAAGAGATGCCGATCCTCGTCGATTTCTGGGCTCCATGGTGCGGTCCTTGCAAAACGCTAGGCCCGGCACTGGAAGATGCGGTGACCGCAGCCAAGGGCGCGGTCAAGATGGTCAAGATCAACGTGGATGAGGCTCAGATGATTGCGGGACAACTGCGTGTTCAGTCGATTCCAACCGTCTATGCCTTTCACAAGGGTCAACCAATTGACGGATTTCAAGGCGCATTGCCAGGGTCTGAGATCAAGGCATTTATTGATCGCGTGATCGAAGCCGCAGGTGGCGAGAGCCCCGGTAATCAGCTGGACGATGCGGTTCAGTCCGCAGAAGAAATGTTGACTGAAGGGGCGGCTGTTGACGCGGCGCAAACCTTTGCGGCTATTCTGGGCGAGGATGCCAACCACGCTGCAGCTTATGGCGGGCTAGTACGGGCGCATATCGCGCTGGGTGATCTGGATCAGGCTGAAGCCATCCTCAACGGTGCCCCGGCCGAGATTTCAACTTCACCCGAGGTTGAAGCAGCCCATGCGCAGCTCGAACTGGCCAAACAGGCGGCGGATGCGGGGCCGGTTGGTGAATTGACTGCGGCGGTTGAGGCTGAGCCTGACAACCATCAAGCCCGATTTGATCTTGCGCAGGCCTTGCATGCCAACGGTGATGTTGATGAGGCGGTCGCTCAATTGCTCGAACTGTTCCGCCGGGATCGCGAATGGAATGAGGGCGCGGCCAAGGCCCAGCTCTTCACGATCTTCGATGCGCTCAAGCCCAATGATCCGATCGTGTTGAACGGACGGCGCAAGCTCAGCTCGATGATATTTGCCTAAATTCCGATCAGGGCTACACTCGTCTACATGATGCACCCCGCTGATCTGCCGGAAACGGTGTCTGTGTTTCCTCTGCCCGGAGCGCTGCTGTTGCCGCGCTCGCGCCTGCCGCTGCACATCTTTGAGCCGCGCTATCTCCAGATGCTTGATGACGCGCTTAAAACGTCGGAGCGGCTGATTGGGATGGTGCAGCCGAACACCTGTCAGGGGGACGAGACCAAGCTGCATCAAATCGGTTGCGCCGGCCGCATCACACAGTTTTCCGAGACTGAAGATG
Organism: Ruegeria sp. AP7; assembly: GCF_056539905.1. Classification (NCBI taxonomy): domain Bacteria; kingdom Pseudomonadati; phylum Pseudomonadota; class Alphaproteobacteria; order Rhodobacterales; family Roseobacteraceae; genus Ruegeria; species Ruegeria sp. AP7. The sequence goes on from NZ_JBQFVT010000006.1 coordinate 87,871, forward strand.
GTCGCTATCTGATCACTCTGACTGGTATATCGCGTTTTAGGGTCAAATCAGAACTGGACAGTTTCACCCCTTATCGGCGCGCCTCGGTGTCGTGGGATGGGTTCGATCGTGATCTGGGCAAGGCCGAAGTGGATGACGGTTTTGATCGAAACAGGTTCCTAAAACTACTGGAACGGTTTTTCTCATCGCGCCAGTTGTCGACCGATTGGGACACGATGAAAGACGCAGACGACGAGCTTTTGGTCAATTCGCTGTCGATGATGCTCGAATTCGACCCTGAGGAAAAGCAGGCCCTGCTTGAAGCCCCCTGCCTGCGTACCCGGCGCGAGACCTTGGTGACATTGATTGAGTTCGCCATGCGTGGCGGATCGAATGAGGAACATTTGCAATGAGCACACCCGAACACGCTTTTGATCGTCATATGCTTGAGGCGTTGATTTGTCCGCAGACGCACACGACGCTGCACTATGATGCCGAGCGGCAGGAACTCGTTTCTAAAGCCGCCGGGCTAGCCTTCCCGATCCGCAATGGTATCCCGGTGATGCTTGTGGATGAGGCGCGCGAACTGGACTAAATCGGGCGCCCTTGCAGCAGTTTCGGCAGATCACCGGTCAGCCCTGCTGCCTCGCGCACAAAGCCCCGGCGCAGCCCGGGCAGAGATCCGACAATGCCCATACCGATATCCCGGCCCATGCGGAGTAGAGGGTTGTCGTTTGAAAACAGCTTGTTGAACACATCCGTCGCCATTGCGAGCGAGGCGGTGTCGAACCGACGCCACTCCTGATAACGCTCCAGTACCAGCGTTGATCCGATATCTTCGCCACGTCGGCCTGCAAGAGTCAGGACCTCGGCCAAGGCCCCCACATCGCGCAGTCCCGCGTTGAGGCCTTGCCCGGCAATGGGGTGCATACCGTGGGCGGCGTCTCCAACCAAGGCCAGTCGATCCGCTATGAAGGAATTGGCAATTGTCAGGTTCAGCGGATATGTGAACCGGTCGCCTTGCAGGTGGATGTCTCCAAGGAAATCACCAAAGCGCGGGCGCAGGATCTGCAGGTAATCTGCCTCGGGCAGGGCATTGATCTGTTTGGCCGTCTCACTGCGTTCGCTCCACACGATGGAACTACGGTTCCCGGTTAGAGGCAGAATCGCCAGCGGGCCGGGGGGCATGAAGAATTGATGGGCAATTCCGTGATGGGGCAGTTCGTGTTCTATGGCGCAAACCAAAGCAGTCTGGCCATAGTCCCATCCCGTGCGCTTTATCCCAGCGCGCATTGCAGTCCCGCTGCGACGACCATCACAACCGACCAAAAGATTGCCAGACAGAGTCGAACCATCGTCTAGCGTCAGCGTCGCTCCGAGTGCTGTGATGTCCTGAGATACAACCGTTTTGCCGCTGATTTCAGTGATCCTGGCATGTTCGGCCATGGCTTCCAGAAAGGCGCGCCGAAGGTGACGGTCTTCGACCATATAGCCCATTGGACCTTCTTCGATCTCAGCATGATCGAAATGCATGAAAAATGGCGAGGGTCCTGCACCGGCATGGCCGTCCGTGACCTTGATTTCGAGCATGGGCTGGGCGTGGTCTTCGACCTTCTCCCAAACGCCGATTGCGTCCAGAAGACGTTGTGAGGCCAGCGCCAGTGCGTAAGCACGCCCATCAAAGGCCGCGTTCTTGCGTACCTTCTCTGCCAGTGCATCAATTACGGTGACCGAATGCCCGGTCTGAGCCAGCGCCAGCGCAAGAGCAGGGCCATTCAGGCCGCCGCCAACAATCAGGATGTCGGATCTGTGTTCCATGTGCTGCAATATGCGTGCCCATTCGGGATTGTCCATGTGCGGTCCTGTCGCTACCGTCCGGACACGGAATTACTCGGGAGGTGACCGGATGCAAGACTGGCTGACCATGACGGCATGTGATTTGGGTCGTGGTATCGGAATGGGGCAGATCGATCCGGTTGAACTGACCGAAACATATCTGAGCGCGATTGACGCCCATCCACATCGCGATCGCATTTACGCCTGTGTTACCCACGACCGCGCCCGCGCCGAGGCACAAGCAGCGCAAGAGCGCGTCAAACTTGGCCTGCGTCGATCATTGCTGGATGGGGTTCCAATCAGCTGGAAAGACCTGTTTGACACGGCAGGCGTCGGAACCGAGGCAGGTTCGGCCCTGCTAAAAGGCCGCGTGCCCGAATCTGATGCGCAGGTGGTACGGAACGCGACCGCTATGGGCACGGTCTGTCTGGGTAAAACCCACATGAGCGAATTGGCGTTCTCGGGTTTGGGCCTCAACCCTGTGACGGCCACACCTCCGTGTGTGAATGACGAAGAGGCCGTACCCGGAGGTTCATCCTCAGGGGCAGGGGCCTCGGTGGCATGGGGTCTTGCGGCTGGTGGCATCGGATCAGACACGGGTGGATCGGTGCGCATTCCTTCTGCATGGAACGATCTTGTGGGGCTCAAAACCACGGCGGGGCGCGTTAGCCTCGAAGGCGTCGTACCGCTTTGCCTGAAATTCGATACGGTTGGGCCTTTGACAAGGTCTGTTGAGGATGCCGCTCATATGCTGGCTGCACTGGAGGGCACAGTCCCGGCTGATCTGCGCGGGGCCTCTTTGAAAGGTCGCCGCTTTGCTGATTTGCAGAACGTGGCCAAAGATGATCTGCGCGAGGTACCTGCTAAGGCCTATGATGAGGCGCTGGTGCGTCTGAAAGAGGCCGGGGCCGAGATTGTTCCGCTTGAAGTGCCCGAGTTGAACGATGCGATGGGACTGTCAGGTGTGCTTTATACGACCGAAGCCTATGGTCTGTGGCGCGACGTGATCGAAGCGAACCCTGAAGCGATGTATCCCGAAATCCTGGAACGGTTCCGCATGGGCAAAGCATATACCGGCCCGGATTACGTGGCTGCCTGGTCAATGCTGACTGCCTGCCGTCAGGCCTGGGACGCGGCGACCGCCGGGTTTGACGCGGTGCTTGCGCCGACCGCACCGATCTTGCCGCCTAATCTGGACCGGCTGATGAATGACCATGACTACTATGTCACCGAGAATCTTCTTGCCCTCCGAAACACAAGGATTGGAAATCTGATGGGACTTGCGGCGCTGACATTGCCCACGGGAACACCCGGTTGCGGGCTGATGATGCTGGGCTATCCGGGGTCGGAAGAGGCCTTGTTACGGCTCGGATCAGCCGCCGAAGGTGTTTTGACCTGAATGCCACAATCCCCTGATTCGGAACCTCTTTGTCTGGACGAGACCCGGGTCGATCTGTAATCTGCCAAGAAACGGGGCGCAAAATGACCCCGATATTGAGGCAGTATGATGAATTACCCCGAGCGGTTTTCGAACCTACCGGAATATGCATTCCCGCGTCTGCGCGCCCTGTTGGATCATCATCAACCGGGTGGCGATATCGTTCACATGACCATTGGCGAGCCTAAGCACGATTTCCCGCCCTGGGTAACCGACGTGATCATGGAAAACGCCGCCGGATTTCAAGGCTATCCGCCAAACGAGGGCTCGCCCGAATTGCGCGCTGCAATCGCTGACTGGGTCAACCGCCGCTATGGCGTGTCGATGGATGCAGATACCAATGTGATGGCTCTGAACGGCACCCGCGAGGGGTTGTACAATGCCGCGATGGCACTGTGCCCTGAACAGAAGAACGGCCAGCAGCCGATCATTCTGTGCCCTAACCCATTTTATCAGGTCTATATGGTCGCCTCGATCTCGGTCGGAGCGCAGCCCTATTTTGTGTCCGCAACCGCTGCGACCAGCCATTTGCCGGACTACACCAGTTTGCCCGAAGAGGTGCTGAATCGCACGGCCGTCGCCTATATCTGTTCACCCGCGAACCCTCAGGGGGCGGTCGCATCGCGAGACTATTGGGCTGAACTGATCCAATTGGCCGAGAAATACGATTTTCGCATCTTTGCCGATGAGTGTTACTCCGAGATCTACCGCGACGCGGCACCGGTCGGCGCATTGACCGTTGCGCAGGAACTGGGCGCTGATCCCGAGCGGGTTACGCTTTTCAACTCACTGTCCAAGCGATCAAATCTGGCCGGATTGCGGTCCGGGCTGATCGCGGGTGGGCCTGAGACAATAAAACAGGTCAAGCTGTTGCGCAGCTATGCGGGTGCCCCCTTGCCTGCACCGTTGCAGGTCGCCGCCGCCAAAGTCTGGGCCGATGAGGTGCATGTGCAGGAGAACCGCGCTCTTTATCAGGAGAAATACGCCATCGCGGATGAGGTCTTTGCAGGTGTGCAGGGTTACATGCCGCCTGAGGCCGGGTTCTTCCTGTGGCTGCCGGTCGAAAACGGCGAAGAAACCGCATTGAAGCTTTGGCAGGAAACCGGCGTTCGGGTTCTGCCGGGCGCATATCTTTCCCAAGGTGATCCGGGGCAAAACCCGGGCGAGCAATTTATCAGGGTCGCTATGGTGGCCCCAAAAACAGAGATGAAGCGCGGTTTAATTACACTCCGCGACTGCGTCTATTCGTGAGGTACGAGGGCAAAATGGCATCATTGAACGCGCGCAACCGTGACCCGCTGCTGGACAGCACCACGCAAGCCGCCATCGAACGGCGCAGTAAGGAACTGATCGGGATCGCTCTGATCTTGTTGGGGCTCGCAGCCGCCGCGATGGTATGGTCCTATACGCCTGACGATCCGAACTGGATGGTATCGACCGACGCACCTGTGCAGAATTGGATGGGGCGCATCGGGGCCTCGATCGCCGCACCGTTGTTCATGATCGTGGGGTGGGGCAGCCTAGGTGTCGCGCTGGTATTGGTCACATGGGGCGTGCGCTTTGCTGGCCATTTTGGCGAAGATCGCGCAATTGCCCGTTTGATTTTTGCTCCGATCTGGATTGCAGTTCTGGCCGTATACGCAGCGACGCTGGTGCCGGGGGCTGAGTGGCGCGCTACGCATAGCTATGGGTTGGGCGGTCTGTTTGGTGACACGGTGATGGGCGCTTTGTTGACGCTGTTGCCGATCTCTTCCCATTTTCTTGTCAAGCTGATGTCGCTCGCGATGGCGGTTGGGATGCTGGCGCTGGGCGTTTTCGTGTTGGGTTTTACCAAAGTCGATGTGCGCAATGGTTTCCGGGCCTTCTTGTTGGGGCTGGTCATGGCTTATGACTTGCTGATGAATGCGCTGGGCCGAGGGGCGACCGCGACCGCGCAGGCCGCGCGCGATCGAAAGGCGCAGTGGGCCGAGCGTAAAGCAGAACGCTCATTAGCGGTGCAGGCGGATTTTGATGATGATCTGGCCTATGCAGATCCTGTTTTTGGAGACCCTGAGCCTGAAATTCAGGAGCCCGCAGCTAAGACAGGTCTTCTGGCGCGGATGCCATCGCTGATCCGCCGCCCCGAACCGATGCCCGAGCCCGAGTTGATCGAAAACGTCGCTGTCGAAGGCTATTACGATATGCCCGGCGAGGATCGTATTCGGTCCAAGATTTCGGCTGCGGTACGCAATCGTAAGGTCGCGGCAGGGGAGCTGACGCCTGAACCTGATCCGAGCTTGCCATTGACCAAAGGGCGGGGTAGGGGCCCGGATCCGCTGATATTGAACTCTGGCGTGGCAGATGAATTGCCACCTGAGCCTCCGATGACATCTGCCGGTTTGCCCCCCGAACCACCGATGACTGCTGGTTCTGAGGCGTCTTATTTGGCTCAGGCTGATTTTGTGGCCGAACCGGACTATGAAGACGAGGCAGTGTTTGAGGATGCCCCTGAACAGGCGCCGCAACCACGGCAGGCGGTTAAGATACCGGTGGCTGAACCGCGTAAGCCCGTAGTGGCTCAGCCGGTTCGGCGCACTCCCCCGCCTTCGCGCCGGGCACAGGCCGAGGCGCAGCCGACACTTTCATTTGAGGAGCGGCATTCCGATTTCGAACTGCCACCGCTGGGCTTGTTGTCAAACCCGGCCAGCATTCAGCGTCATCACCTGAGTGATGAGGCGCTGGAGGAAAATGCGCGGATGCTGGAAAACGTACTGGATGATTATGGCGTCAAGGGTGAGATCGTCAGCGTCCGCCCCGGCCCCGTGGTCACAATGTACGAACTTGAACCGGCTCCGGGCCTGAAAGCCAGCCGTGTGATTGGTTTGGCGGACGATATCGCGCGCTCGATGTCGGCCCTGTCGGCGCGGGTGTCGACTCTGCCGGGGCGTTCGGTGATCGGGATCGAATTGCCGAATGAAAATCGTGAGATGGTGGTGCTGCGCGAAATCCTCGCCAGCCGTGATTTCGGCGATGGAAATCACGCGCTGCCGCTGGCATTAGGTAAGGATATCGGCGGTGAGTCTGTCGTAGCGAACCTCGCAAAGATGCCTCATCTACTGATTGCTGGTACAACCGGTTCCGGTAAGTCGGTAGCGATCAACACGATGATCCTGTCGCTGCTTTATAAGCTGACGCCGGATGAATGCCGCCTGATCATGATTGACCCGAAGATGTTGGAACTGTCCGTTTATGACGGTATTCCGCATCTGCTCTCACCCGTCGTGACTGACCCGAAAAAGGCGGTCGTCGCCCTGAAATGGGTCGTGGGAGAGATGGAAGATCGCTATCGCAAGATGTCCAAGATGGGCGTGCGCAACATCGCGGGCTATAATGGCCGCGTGAAGGACGCGCTGGCCAAGGGAGAGATGTTCAGCCGCACGGTCCAGACCGGATTCGACGATGAAACCGGCGAGCCGATGTTCGAGACCGAGGAATTCGCGCCTGAGGCAATGCCCTATATCGTCGTCATCGTCGATGAGATGGCCGACCTGATGATGGTCGCAGGTAAAGAGATTGAGGCCTGCATCCAGCGTCTGGCACAGATGGCGCGCGCCTCAGGTATTCACTTGATCATGGCCACGCAGCGCCCCTCGGTCGATGTGATCACCGGCACGATCAAGGCTAACTTCCCGACGCGGATCTCGTTCCAGGTAACTTCGAAAGTCGATAGCCGCACCATTCTGGGTGAGATGGGGGCCGAACAGCTGCTGGGGCAGGGCGACATGTTGTATATGGCGGGCGGCGCCAAGATTACCCGTTGCCACGGTCCGTTTGTCTCAGATGAAGAGGTCGAGGAGATCGTCAATCACCTGAAACAGTTCGGTCCGCCGGATTACATGAGCGGCGTAGTCGATGGCCCGGCCGAGGAAAAGGCTGACAATATCGACGCCGTTCTGGGCTTGAATACCGGTGGTAACACCAACGGAGAAGACGCCCTTTATGATCAGGCGGTGGCGATTGTGATCAAGGATCGCAAATGTTCAACCTCGTACATTCAGCGGAAACTCGCCATTGGCTATAACAAAGCGGCGCGGCTTGTTGAGCAGATGGAAGACGAAGGCGTTGTTTCCGGGGCAAATCACGTGGGCAAACGTGAAATCCTCGTCCCCGAGCAATAGGATATTTAATAACAAGGGCAGAACGCTTATCTGGGGCTTATGAAACAGATTGCTTTTGCCCTTGCTCTGACACTAGCCGCACCTGCCGCATGGGCGGCGGACAAGCTGCCGCTGTCGCAGATCTCTAACTATCTGAATCAGTTGAAAACGGTTCAGACCACGTTCACGCAAGTAAATGATGATGGCTCGTTGAGCACCGGAAAGCTGTGGTTGCAGCGCCCGGGTAAGATGCGGTTTGAATATGATCCGCCAAATGACGCGGTGGTTTTGGCACGGGCCGGAACGGTGCAGATATTCGACCCCAAATCGAACCAACCGCCCGAGCAGTACCCTTTGAAACGTACCCCGCTGTCTCTGGTCTTGGCGCGCAATGTCAATCTTGCACAAGCCAACATGGTCGTGGGTCACGACTTTGACGGAACAGCTACGATTGTCACGGCTCAGGACCCCAAGAACCCTGAAAGCGGCCGGATCGAACTGATGTTTACTTCCGATCCGGTTGAGCTGCGCAAATGGGTGATACACGACAACGCAGGCAGTCGGACGACCGTTCTGCTTGGGCCTCTGACCGAGGGGGGGACCCTCGATTCAAATGTATTTTCTAACAAGGCCAGAATCGGGTCAAGCAATCGCTGACGCGACAGGTTCAATATCGGCAATTCGCCAACTGGGCCTGATACAGTTCTGCGCGGGCGTCCACATCACTCGCCACATTCAGCAGCCATGACTTGCTGTTGTAGCTGCCGCGCGCGTAACCCGTATGACCTTCGTGATAGGCCAGATACTGGTTGCGTGTGTCGCTAGGGTGGATGCCGTTCCGCTCATAGCTTTTGTTCATGTACCAGCCGATGAAATCTGACGCATCGCGAATACGATCCCGCTTGGCGCGGCGTTTACCGGTTTCACGCTGATACTGCTCCCACGTGCCATCAAGCGCCTGGCCATAACCGTAGGCGCTGCTTTGACGACCCATCGGAATAACACCCAGCACATATTTGTGCGGCGTGCGTGCGTCGTGCCTATACCGGCTTTCCTGGTAAATCGTTGCCATCTGAACGTGGACCGGAACGCCCCATTTGCGCTCGGTGCTTTTGAAGGCCTTGATATAGTTGGGCTTCTCGCGCGCAATGCTGCACGCGTCATTCAATCTGCTTGGCGGCTGCTTCGACCCGCCACCACAGGATGCCAAAAGCAGCACCCCGAAGAGTACGAAAAGAAATCTGCTCATGTGCCTCGTGCCTTTTTTCTTTATTCTAGCGCAGATTGAGCATTTTGGAAATCACAATCGTTACAGAATAATAGCGAGAATTAGAGGTAGTGCTGCAACAGACAACATCGTCGAGACCATAACCATGCCGGCAACGGCGTCGGAATCAGCCTCGAACCTTTCCGCCAGCAGGTATGATGTCACGGCGACAGGCGTGCACATCTGCAAGACCAACACTCCAAAAGCCACAGGCCCCAACCCAAAACCGGCGGCAAAAGCCCAGCCGAGCCCGAAGCACACAGAAAGCTTGAGCAGAGAAAGCCAAATCGCCTGTTGCAGTTTTTGGGTTGTCAGTCGGGCAATCGCTACGCCCAGTGTAATCAGCATCATCGGAATTGCCATCTGACCCAGCAATTCCAGCGTGTTGGTCAGAAACAGAGGTGTTTGCCATCCGCGCCAAAGAAACAAAGCCCCCAGCAACGTGGCCCAAACCATGGGTTCGCGCAGAACCTTCCCAAAAGCTCCGCGCCCGGCAACCAGATAGATACCGTAGGTGAATGAGAACAGGGCGGTCACTGCCAAAAAGATCACCGCATAACCCAATCCTGCCTGACCAAATGCAAATATGCAAAGCGGTAGCCCAAGATTGCCGGTATTTCCAAAGATAAGCGGTGCCAGATAAGTGCGTTGCTCCATTCTGGTCAATCGCACAAAGGCCCAAAACACTGCTGCCAGCGCGATATGGGCCGCAATTGCCGCAATGGTGAACCGGGTCAGATCCCCACCGGGAATATTGGTCTGCATCAGGGCGACAAAAATCAGACTGGGCACCGCAAGTGTGACCGCAAGACGCGTTACAAACTGTAGCCGATACTCAAATCCAAGCCTAACCCATGCGAACCCGATCCCAGCCAAAAGGAACACAGGGGCCACGATTTCGAACACTGTCAGTAGTAGGTGCACAGACTGTTTCCCCGAATTTCCACTCAATGATTGGCTTTTCCGCCCGAAAAGAGGTAGTAACCTCTTTGGGGGCCGAAACAATGTTAAAGACACAAGCCAAGTACCGCCTGGGACAGGTGGTTCGACATAAAAGACACCCTTTTCGAGGGGTAATTTTTGATGTCGATCCGGAATTTTCGAATTCAGAAGAATGGTATCAGGCCATCCCCGAAGATAGCCGCCCTCTGAAAGATCAGCCGTTCTATCACCTGCTAGCTGAAAACGACCAATCCTTCTATGTGGCTTATGTTTCAGAACAAAATCTGATCGAAGACCAATCGGGTGAGCCCGTTGATCACCCCGACATCCCCAATATGTTCGGCCCGTTTCAGGACGGATCATACCCGTTACATTTTCAGTTGAACTGAATTCCGTAGCTGTATTGTAAGTGTTTAGTATCCAAGGGCGCAGCCGTCTTTACGCGGGTCACTTGCCCCTATCAAGATGCCTGTGTCACAGATTCGAATGGCTTGCGCGCCCCCAAGGGGTGTTTCCAGAACTTCAATGATGTGCCCCATATCGGATAATTGTTGTTTGATTGGGTCAGAATAGCCGCGTTCCATTTTTAATACACCTCCATCCGCAAACGCGCGGGGGGTGTCTATGGCCTGCTGCATCTCCATCTTGAAATCCGTCAGGTTTGATACAAGCCGGGCATGGCCGGTCGGTTGATAGGCACCCCCCATGACGCCAAAGGGCATCGTTATCCGGCCATTTTCACGCAAAAGACCGGGAATGATGGTGTGCATAGGACGCTTCCCACCTGCCAACTCATTCGGATGTCCAGGTTCAAGATTAAACCCGGCCCCCCTGTTCTGCAGCAATATTCCGAACTTCTCGGAAGCAATGCCCGAGCCGAACCCATGGTAGATCGAATAGATCAGCGAAACCGCCATGCGATCCCGGTCAACGACGGTGATATAGACGGTGTCCTTGTGCACGGATTCAGTCAGAGGGGCGGCTGCGGACATAGCGCGTTTCGGGTCTATGAGGGCAGCCAGGCTTGCAGCGGTTTCTGGGGCAAGGAAATGCGCCATCCGGCTGCTATGATCGGGGTCGGCAATGAACCGGTTGCGGGCGTCATAGGCTAACTTGGTGGCTTCGGCCTCAATATGCACCCGCTCGGCCCCCAATGGGTCGAGTGCTGCCAAATCAAAATGTTTCAGAATGTTTAGCAAAAGGATTGCGGTGGCGCCCTGACCGTTTGGAGGATGTTCGTACAGATCGACACCTGCGTAATCTCCACGAACAGGCGACGCTTCGTCACTCTGAACCGCTGCGAAATCTTGTGCTGTGTGTGTGCCTCCAAGTTCGGACAAGACCGCCAGCATGTCTTCGGCAATCTCACCGTTATAAAACGCGTCATGCCCGTGTCGTGCCACACGGCGCAGTACCTCTGCCTGGCCCGGTGCCCGAAAAATCTGACCGGTTTGCAGGGGTTTGCCATCCTTCAGATAGTGATCCCGTGCTGCACCTTGCAGGGTCGCGGCGCTATTTTGCCAATCAAACGCTACGCGCGGCGCAACTGGTACGCCAATTTCAGCATAGTGGATGGCCGGTCGCAGAATCGCTTCCAGCCCCAATCGTCCCTCCGATTGTGCCAATCGGCAAAAGGCCTCAACGGCGCCAGGAATAGTCACCGCATCGGGGCTGGTCAGAGGGACGGAGTTTAGTCCGCGATCACGCAATGCCCCTGCATCAGCATCCGCTGCGGCACGACCTGAGCCGTTTAGTGCGCGCACGGTGTTCTCACCTGCGCGGTTATACAGAACAAAACAATCGCCACCCAAGCCGGTCATCTGTGGCTCGCAAATGCCCAAAAGCACAGCACCCGCAATGGCGGCATCCATCGCATTGCCACCTTGTTCAAGAATGTCCAAAGCTGTTTTGGCGGCCAGTGGATGTGATGTGGCACACATTCCTTCGGTTGCCAGAACTTCAGACCGTCCGGGCTTGTGCAGATCGCGCATAGCGTACCTCTTCCGTAATCAGGCCGAGATTAGGGCTTGGGATAAAATTGTCCAACAATTTCAGGAAGGAGGTTCCTCGGCGCCGTTCACTGGGTGGGGGCTGTGACGCTAGGCGCCGAGGGAAGCTATCTGAGCTACCCCTTGTTTATGATCTTTGTTTGCGGCGCGACAATGGTTCGATCTGGGCGTTATTGTGGCCATTTGGTGCCGATCAGTGTGGCGTGTCAAAGTTGAAGCGAAGGTAGAGCAGATTAACTCCGTCTTTGCGCTCATACTGAATGTCGCTGCTAAGTCGGTGAATCAGGTACCAGCCAAAGCCGCCTTCAGGAAGGTTCTCCAAATCTGTGTCGATGGGTGCCGGTTGGCTGCTTGGCACACGCAAACCGGGCATTGGATCGCCGGAGTCAAAAATTTGGACTATCAGTTCTTTTGCGCACAAAGAGCAATCAATTCTAATGTCAGTCGGGGAAATCTCGGCATAGGCGTGTTCAACCACATTGTTTATGGCTTCGGTGAGCGCAATTCTAACATCGTCAGCTTTACTTTCTGGCAAGCCGTGTTTTGCCAGTCGAGCACTTAAAATAGCTATCCCTTCGGAGGCCTGAACCTGAGTCGCAGGAAAGCTCAAATTGAGACAATCTTGTTTGCAATTGGCGCCCACGGCGATTTACTCCTGCCGGTCGTCAATCCGCCTCTGCGCATATCGCTTCATCCAGCGAAGCGAACAACCTGAAAACGGTGTCCATACGCGTAAGACGAAACACTTTTTGAACAATCGGGCGCGGTTCTGCCAAGTCCAGGCGTCGCCCGTCGCCCAGTTGTTTCATTGAGGCGACAATGGCCCCCAGGCCACTAGAGTCTATGAATTCTACCGATGACAAATCCAGGACAATTCGTTTCGCACCGGTTTGTGTTTCTGCCCGCATGTCTTCTTTGAATTGAATCGCCATTGCGGCATCTATGCGGTCGCAGTGAACGGATATTACTTGTGTCTCGCCGGTCGTGTCGCTGCTGAGCCCCATGGTCAACCGCCCTTCGTATTGCAATTTGATCGTAGAAATACGCTAGACGGTAATTCTTACCATTCGGTATCCATGGTCGGGAAAGCACGAAGGAGATTCCGGATGAACGAAGTTGTGATCGCGGGGGCCGCACGCACGCCAATGGGTGGATTTCAGGGAATGTTTGACGGCGTCACTGCTGCGGATTTGGGTGGTGCTGCAATCCGTTCCGCGTTGAAAGGTGCAGGGGCTGAGACCGTTGACGAAGTGCTTATGGGCTGCGTCCTTCCAGCGGGTCAGGGCCAAGCCCCTGCGCGCCAAGCGGGATTTGCGGCAGGGTTGGGTGAAGAGGTGCCCGCCACAACGCTTAACAAAATGTGTGGCTCCGGCATGAAGGCCGCAATGATTGCGTTTGACCAGATCGCTTTGGGCCATACTCAGACAATGGTCGCTGGCGGGATGGAGAGCATGACTAATGCACCCTACCTTCTGCCCAAGATGCGCGGCGGGGCACGGATCGGGCACGGGCAGGTGGTTGATCACATGTTTCTGGACGGGCTTGAGGACGCCTATGACAAAGGCCGCCTCATGGGCACTTTCGCCGAAGACTGCGCCGAATCCTACCAGTTCACGCGCGAGGCGCAGGACGAATATGCTCTGCGATCGCTTTCGAACGCTCTGTCAGCGCAGGAAAATAATGCCTTTGATCAAGAGATTACCTCGATCTCGATTCAAACCCGCAAGGGAGAGGTCGTGCTGGATGCAGATGAGCAACCACAGTCGGCGCGGCCCGAGAAGATACCCACGCTGAAACCAGCCTTTCGCAAGGATGGAACAGTAACGGCGGCCAATTCTTCTTCGATCTCGGATGGTGCAGCCGCCCTTGTGCTTGCTTCGGCTGAGGCGGCTGAAAAGCAGAACCTGACCGTGCGTGCGCGAATCCTTGGTCACGCCAGCCATGCTCAAGCGCCGGGGTTGTTCACAACTGCTCCGGTCCCTGCCGCGCAGAAATTGTTGGATCGTATCGGTTGGAAGAAAGAGGATGTCGATCTGTGGGAAGTCAACGAAGCCTTCGCTGTTGTGCCCATGGCCTTCATGCACGAAATGGGCTTGTCCCGTGAGATCGTAAACGTGAATGGCGGCGCATGTGCGCTTGGTCATCCGATTGGCGCCTCCGGGGCCCGGATCATGGTCACGCTGCTCAACGCGTTGGAAAAACGGGACCTCAAGCGCGGTGTCGCGGCAATCTGCATCGGTGGCGGAGAAGGGACGGCCATAGCAATAGAACGCGTTTGACGCTTTGACTTTTTGCAAATACTCCGGGGAATTGGCGGCAGCGCCCGCAGTTTCCCGCATGCAAGGTCTATCAACATGACAGCCGATTACGACACACTCGCCAAAACCATTGCCGCCTTGACCGAAGGTGAAACCGACGAGGTTGCGCTGATGGCCACGGTGGCATGCGAAGTGCATCACTCCGACGACCGTTTCGACTGGACAGGGTTTTATCGCGTGACCGAGCCCGAGGTGTTGAAAATCGGACCCTATCAAGGTGGGCACGGCTGCCTTGTGATCCCTTTCGAACGGGGCGTTTGTGGCGCGGCTGCCAGGACAGGGCAGATTCAATTGGTCCCGGATGTCGACGCCTTCCCGGGCCATATTGCCTGTGCATCTTCCACACGATCCGAGTTGGTGCTGCCCGTGCGGGATGCTAACGGAGACGTTATCGCAGTGTTTGATATCGACAGCGATCAACCTGATGCGTTTACCGAGGATGACGCGGTTGCGCTTGGCTCCATTCTTGCGGATGTTTTTGCGCGCTAGGAATCTGCATCTATTGCAATAGCGCCCCGAGGTCGTGAGAGACGATCAGATAGCAAAGCCCGGCGTGACACGCGGTAATGGCATAAAGCCAAGTGGAAAATCCGCGCTTGCGTGTCTTGTGCCCAAATATCCAGCGCCCAAGAAGCGCGGCCAGACTGCCGCCCAGAGCTGCCAACCACAACAAGCGCCGCTCAGGAATGCGCCGCTTTCTGCGGCGTGCACGCAACTTGTCCCAACCAAAGATCAATAAGGTTAGGGCGTTAATGGCCCAAAGATAAATTACGGCAATCCACATGGACCGTGCTTAGCCAACTATTTTTGCGGACCCAAGTGAAAAAATGCTTGGAAATTTCACCGATTCGAGGCACCGTGAAAAAGTAAGAAAAAATTTCACGCTAACTCGGAGCGCAAATTGAACTCTCAGGCCCCCCACAGCGCAACACTCGGTGCCGACCTGCGCGCGCTGCGTAAGGCGCGCGGGTTGACGCTGACTGAAATCGCTAATCGATTGGATCGGTCCGTAGGCTGGCTCAGCCAAGTCGAAAGAGACATGTCCGAGCCTTCAATCTCGGATCTACGACAGATTGCAGAGTGTTTAGGCGTGCCGATGTCGATGCTGTTTGCTCATTCTGCAGCCCCAGCGGATGATCAAGGATATGTCGTGCGGGCCGGATCACGTCGTCCGATGGGCTCGGGTGAAGAAGGTCTGATTGAAGAATTGCTTTCGCCTGACCTGACCGACGATTTCGAGATGGTGCATTCAACGTTCGAGCCGCATTCGCAGATGCAGACGCCAGCAAACCGGCCGACACAGGAAGTCGGCTATATGGTGTCAGGCCGTCTGGAACTGACCATTGGTACGCGCAGTTTTCAGGTTGGTCCCGGTGACAGCTTCCGGATCAAGCACGAACCCTACACATGGTCCAACCCCTTTGACGAACCCGCGGTGGCCATCTGGGTCATAGCGCCTCCGGTGTACTGATGAGTTTTGAAGCCTGGACCATATTCGCTCTGTTCTGGGTGGTGTTTGTGACCACCCCGGGGCCGAATGCGGTCAACTGCATCTCAAATGGAATGAGCCTGCCATTCCCCAAAGCTATGCTGGGCGTACTCGCCATTCTGACACAGGCAAGCGTGTTCCTGATCCTCTCGGCAGTGGGGATTACTGTTTTGATTGCCACGTCGCCAATGGGGTTCTTTATCGCCAAACTGATCGGGGCGGGATTTCTTATCTGGATGGGCGTTCGCGGTTGGATGAACGCTGCGAAGCCTGCTCCAGATTCTGAGCGTCCGGCGCGGCATGTTTACTTTCACGCGTTGGCCGTCGCCACGATCAACCCCAAAAGCGTCGCCGGATACCTCGCGGCATTTTCGCAATTTGTGCAGCCGGATGTACCCATCTGGCAGCAGATGGCTGTGATCATGCCGACGGCACTGGTCATCACGACACTCAGCTATACCGGGTTCACCTTGCTGGGGGCACTGATGGGCAAGGCCGCACTGGGGGCGGTGTTCAATATCTGGGTACGCCGCGTGATGGCGACCTGTTTCATCATCTATGGCGTTTTGCTGGGGGCCAGCTCTACGCCGACAGCGAGGGGATAAAGACATGCATACCGGTTCCTGCCTTTGCGGCGCGGTCGCTTTTGTTGTTGACGGAGACCTCACGCCACCAAATGCCTGCCATTGCGGGCAGTGCCGCAAACAGTCGGGGCATTTGTGGGCCTCGACCGTCACGCATCAGGACAATCTCAACTTTACCACCAGCGAAACGCTGGGCTGGTATCGCGCCTCTGACATTGCCAAGCGCGGCTTCTGCCGCGCTTGTGGCTCGTTCCTCTTCTGGCAGCACAATGACGAGGACACGATCGCAATTTCCGTGGGCTCTTTGGATGAGCCGACCGGTTTGAATCTCGCCCAGCACATCTTCGTGGCGGACAAGGGCGATTACTATGACATCAAAGACAACCTGCCCCAGCGGGCTCACTAATAGGGAACCAAACACATGAGTGATTTTCCAACCAAGGCCCGCGTGGTCATCATCGGCGGTGGCGTTGTCGGCTGCTCATCGCTGTATCATCTGGCCAAGAAGGGCTGGACGGATTGTGTGCTGTTGGAAAAGAACGAGCTGACCGCAGGCTCGACATGGCACGCAGCGGGTAACGTGCCGACCTTTTCGACCTCGTGGGCGATCATGAACATGCAGCGCTACTCGACCGAGCTGTATTCGCGCCTTGCGGACGAGGTCGACTATCCGATGAACTACCACGTTTCGGGGTCGATCCGTTTGGCGCACAGCAAGGAACGGATGCAGGAGTTCGAGCGGGCCATGTCCATGGGCCGCTATCAGGGTATCCCGATGGAGATGTGGACGCCGGAGGAGGCCAAGGAACGCTATCCCTTCCTTGAGACTCATGATCTTGAAGGCGTGCTCTATGACCCGACCGATGGCGACATCGATCCGGCACAGCTGACCCAGGCGCTGGCCAAAGGCGCGCGCGATATGGGGCAGAAGATCATCCGCTTCTGCCCGGCAACCGGTGTGACCCAGCATGATGACGGCACTTGGACCGTGCATACCGATAAGGGTGACATCGCCTGTGACTATGTGGTAAACGCCGCTGGTTATTATGCCCAACGCGTAGGGGAATGGTTCAAACCTTTCGGCGGCCGCACCGTGCCCGCGATGGTGATGAGCCACCAGTACCTGTTGACCGACGAAATCCCCGAGATTGAAGCGTGGTCAAAAGAAAGTGGCGGCAAGCTGCCTTTGCTGCGCGATGTGGATATTTCCTACTATCTGCGGCAGGAAAAGAACGGCTTCAACCTTGGTCCCTACGAACCCAACTGTAAGGGCCACTGGATGACCGAGGATGACCCGATGCCCGAGGATTTCAGCTTCCAACTGTGGAACGACGATCTGGACCGCATCGAGGACATCGTCACAGATGCGATGGAGCGGGTGCCGCTGATGGCAACTTCGGGCGTTGGTCGCGTCATCAATGGCCCAATCCCCTACGCGCCAGACGGCTTGCCGCTGATCGGCCCGATGCCGGGTGTGACAAACGCGTTCGAGGCTCATACATTCACCTTTGGCATCGCCCAAGGTGGCGGCGCTGGCAAGGTGCTGGCCGAATGGATCGTCGATGGTCACACCGAATGGGACATGTGGGCCGTCGATCCACGTCGTTACACCGACTACACCGATCAGGATTACTGCAACCAGAAAGGCATGGAAGTCTATGGCAACGAATACGCCATGCACTTCCCTCATCACGAATGGCCCGCTGCGCGCGACAAGAAGGTTTCACCCGTGCACGCCAAGGTCAAGGAACTGGGCGGCGTCATGGGGGCCTATAACGGCTGGGAACGCGCCAACTGGTTCGCGCAACCCGGCGACGACACCTCTCTGGAGGCTACACATACTTGGGGACGTTCAGGACCTTGGGAACAGCGGGTCAAAGAAGAATGCGAAGCCGTGCGCGATCACTGCGGGGTTCTGGATCTGCCCGGCTTCTCGCGGTTCTGGATACAAGGCGAGGGCGCGGACGACTGGCTGCGTGGCTTCTGCACCGGCGGCATCCCCAAAGCCGGGCGCATGAACCTGATCTATGTCTCGGATGAAAGAGGGCGCATTCTGACCGAATTGTCTTGCATCCGTCTGGCTGAGAACAACTTCGTCCTGATCACCGCCGCAACGGCGCAGTGGCATGATGGGGATTTGATCCGGAATTCGGTGCCCGAAGGTGTGACTGTTCGCGAAACCACTACCGAGCGCGATACGCTGATCGTATCGGGGCCAATGTCGCGGAATGTGTTGTCCGGCATCACGGATGCGGATCTGCAGCAAGGCTGGCTGACCCATCAGTTTGCCAAAGTTGCCGGGCAGGATGCCTTTCTGATCCGCGTCTCTTTCGCGGGCGAGTTGGGCTGGGAAATCCACGCTGAAAACGATGCGATGCCAGCCATCTACGAAGCCGTGCTGGCTGCCGGGGCCAAACCCTTTGGCATGTATGCGCTAAACTCTTTGCGGATCGAGAAAGGTTATCGCGCGTGGAAGGGCGATCTGAGCACGGATTACTCTTTGCTTGAAGGTGGTTTGGGTCGTTTTGTCAAACTCGACAAGCCGCAGGATTTTGTTGGCAAAGCGGCCATTCAGAACGAAAAGCAGCAAGGCGTTAAGAAATCCTTTGTCACTCTGATCGTGGACGCAGGCGAGGTCGATGCGCCTTACATGTCCTGCATCTGGAGCGGCGATGAGATCGTGGGTGAAACGACCTCAGGTGCGTGGGGGTACCGCATTGGTGCTTCCGTCGCGCTGGGCATGGTGCGTGCAGATCAGGCCGTGCCAGGAACTGAGCTGGAGGTTGAAATCTACGGTCAAAAATGCCGTGCTGTTGTGCAGGAAGACCAACCGCTTTGGGATCCTTCGAATGAACGGTTGAGGGCCTGACGACCTATATAGAAAGGAACGCAAATGACCCGGCAGATGCAAGGCGTATATCTGAATGGCCACGGTGGACCCGAGGTGTTGGAATGGCGGGACGATATCCCAGTTCCAAACCCTGATCCGGGGCAGGTCCTGGTCCGCGTTGCCGCTGCCGGGGTGAACAACACTGACATTAATACGCGGATCGGCTGGTATTCCTCGGACGTCACGGGTGCAACGGATGCGGTCGATCAGCAGGTCGAAGCAGGTGGTTGGGGAGGTGCGCTGCACTTTCCCCGGATCCAGGGTGGCGATCTTTGTGGAATTGTCGAAGCGGTTGGATCGGGTGCGGCGTTCAAGCCTGGTCAGCGGGTGACTTGCCCGATCAATTTACCGCGCCCGGTTCCTGGCCGACCACAGGATTTTATCGTGCTTGGTTCAGAAATTGACGGGGCCTTTTCTCAGTATTGTCTGATGGAAAGTGATGACCTGTACGACGTAACTGAATCGCCTTTGTCTGACGTTGAAATTGCCGCGATTCCCTGTGCTTTTGGAACGGCCGAAGGCCTGCTGACTCGTGCCGGTGTCATCGCAGGTCAAAAAGTGCTGATCACAGGGGCGTCGGGCGGTGTGGGCCTTGCTGCCGTCCAGCTTGCAGCGCTGCGCGGGGCGACGGTCTGGGGCGTTAGCAATGCCGCCAAATCTGAGGTGGTCAAGTCACAGGGCGCAATCGGGACTTTTGAACGCGACGCGGCTTTGCCGGAAGACATGTTCGATGTCGTTATAGATGTGGTCGGAGGTCCGGCTTGGCCAGACCTGATACTTGCGTTGAAACCCGGTGGCCACTATGCCGTAGCCGGCGCGATCGCAGGTCCCATTGTCAGCGCGGACTTGCGGGATATCTATCTGCGCGACATCACGATCCATGGGTGCACCTATCAGCCACCGGACGTTTTTGACCGCCTTGTTGCATTGATGAATGCAGGTCGGATCAAGCCCTTGGTCTCAAAGACCTATCCGTTGCGCGACATAGTTCAGGCGCAAGAGGATTTCCTGTCCAAGACTTTGCCCGGAAAGCTTGTTCTGGTGCCGTGAAAGAGGGAATAAATGGCTGATATTACGCTTTTGGATGGTTCGATCGGGCAGGAGTTGGTGAAGTTGAGCGGTGATAAGCCGACGCCACTTTGGTCAACACGCGTGATGATCGACAAACCCGAACTTGTGGCAGAGGTTCACGCCGCCTATTTCCGAAGCGGTGCAACGATCGCTACGACAAATACCTACGCCATACACCGCTCACGATTGGTTCGTGAGGGGATTGAAGATCAGATGCCCAATCTCATTGACGCTGCCTTGTCACAGGCCGAACAGGCGCGCTGTGGCATCAGTGGGCGGATCGCAGGCGCGCTTGGCCCGCTATTGGCCAGCTATCGGCCCGATCTGAAACCCGACCCTGCGGATGCCGCCACGAAATTCGCCGAGCTGGCTGCAATGATGTCGGACCGGGTCGATTTTTTTCTGATCGAAACAGTATGCTCGGTGCAGGAAGCCGAAGGTGCGCTGCGCGGAACCGAGAACTGTGGGAAACCCGTCTGGCTTGCCCTGTCGGTCATGGACAAGGACGGAACCCGCCTGCGTTCAGGCGAACCACTGGGGGACATTGCCCCTCTTGCTACGCGCTATGCACCCGAGGCGGTGCTGATCAACTGTTCACGCCCCGAAGCGATTCCGGCGGCTTTGGATGTCATCGCAATGTTGGATCGCCCGTACGGGGCCTATGCCAACGGCTTTACAGGCATCAAAGAAGGCTTTCTGGAAGAGGCCCCAACGGTTGATGCCTTGGAAAGCCGCCATGACCTGGGCCCTGATGCCTATGCACGGCACGCGATGGGTTGGGTGGCGCAGGGCGCTACGATCGTTGGTGGTTGCTGCGAAGTCGGGCCGGAACACATCAAAACCCTCGCCGAGAATTTACGTGCGGCCGGACACAAAATCGTCTGAGGGACTTAGATGCCTGTCCGGACCAAATCTGACCAACAGCAGGATCGCGTCCAGTACCATTTTGACATTCTGGTTGCGTCGGGTTTCGTATTGCTCGAACTGGCCTCGCTGGTTGAGGTTTTGCGCTTGGCGAACCGTGTGTGTGCCCACCCGCCGTTCACGTTCACTTATCGGTCGCGACAAGGAGGGCCGGTGGAAAGCAGCAGCGGAGCAACAGTATCGACCGACACTGTCCCGGCGCAACCGAATGCGAATTATCTGTTTGTGATCGGAAACTCAGACCCGGATCAGCCTGAACTTTCTCTGGGCCGTGTCGTGCGCGACTATACGTTTCGGGGCGCCCAGGTATTTTTGTTGGCTGAAGCTGCAAGCCGGTATATCGACGAAAATAGCGCTGATCATATGGCAACCCATTGGGAAAATGCCTCTTTCCTGCGCGAACGTGGTGCTAGGTTTGAGGCCAAGCTATCTATCGCCACCGAGCAAGGTTCGGTTGTCACCTGTGCCGGCATGGAGGCAACCACAGATATCGCGCTGGCCGTGATTGGGCGGCATATCTCGGGTGCGGCCAAGATGACGGTTGCCGACATTATGCTGCATGAAAACATCCGTGACTTTTCATCCATGCAACCTTTTTCCGGCGCCCGGATAACGGCCACTGGTGACGAGAAATTGGATCAGTGCATCAAGCTGATGCAGGCAAACATTGAGGAACCTCTGCCGATCAAACAGATCGTTGACATATTGCAAGTATCGAACCGCTCTCTTGAGCGAAAATTCAAAGCAATTTTCGGAACCACGCCGAACGGTTTCTATCGGGAAATGCGACTGGCCAAAGCTAACAACCTGCTTCTGAATACGACGATGAGCGTGCGGGAAATCGGGCTGGTTTGCGGTTTTCCAAACGGATTTTCATCCGTCTACAAAAGTTTTTTTGGCATCACACCGTTTGTTCTGAGACGCCAGAAAAGACGCCCGGAATATCGGTGATTTTTGTATTTAAGCTGACGCTTTTGATGCTTTTATTGTCGATCCTTCGTGGCATTTTGCAGAAAACCTGAATCAGCGGAGACGTCAGGATGGTTGATCTTCCCACCAAGGCCCGAGTGGTCATCATCGGCGGCGGCGTCATTGGATGTTCGGTTGCGTATCATCTGACCAAGAAAGGTTGGGGCGATGTCGTTCTGTTGGAGCGCAAGCAACTGACCAGCGGTACGACATGGCACGCGGCGGGACTGATCGCGCAGCTGCGCGCGACGGCGAATATGACCAAACTGGCCAAGTACAGCCAGGAACTATACGGCGCGCTTGAAGAAGAGACTGGTGTTGCTACTGGGTTCAAGCGCTGCGGATCGATCACGGTCGCTTTGACCGACGAGCGTAAGGAAGAGATCTATCGTCAGGCCGCTATGGCCCGCGCTTTCGGGGTTGAGGTCGAAGAGATCGGCAATGACCGTGTGCAGGAGCTATATCCCCATCTTAACCTGGAAGGGGTTAAAGGGGCAGTTTACCTGCCATTGGACGGGCAAGGTGACCCGGCAAATATCGCTCTGGCTTTGGCCAAAGGCGCGCGTCAGCGCGGTGGTATCGTCAAGGAACGTGTGAAAGTCACCGACATCGTCAAACAAGGCCGTCAGGTGACGGGCGTTGATTGGGTCGCAGATGATGGCAGCGCTTCGGGCCATATCGAGTGCGACATGGTGGTGAACTGCGCAGGGATGTGGGGCCACGAGGTTGGCAAGATGGCAGGTGTGAACGTACCGCTTCACGCTTGCGAGCATTTCTACATCGTCACCGAGGGGATCGACGGTCTGACCCAATTGCCCGTGCTGCGCGTGCCGGACGAATGCGCCTACTACAAAGAGGATGCAGGGAAAATCCTGCTAGGTGCGTTTGAGCCGAATGCCAAGCCCTGGGCAATGAACGGCATCCCTGACAGTTTCGAATTTGACCAATTGCCTGAAGATTTCGACCATTTCGAACCCATCCTTGAAGCAGCCTGCAATCGGATGCCAATGCTGGCCGAGGCCGGGATTCACACGTTCTTCAATGGTCCTGAATCCTTTACACCGGACGACGCCTATCATCTTGGCCTCGCACCCGAGATGGACAATGTCTGGGTCGCGGCCGGGTTCAACTCAATCGGTATTCAGTCGGCGGGTGGTGCCGGCATGGCACTGGCCGAATGGATGGATTCGGGTGAAAAGCCATTTGATCTGGGCGATGTGGACATCAGCCGCATGCAGCCCTTTCAGGGCAATAAACAATACCTCTTTGAGCGTTCGAAAGAAACGCTTGGCCTGCTTTACGCTGACCATTACCCCTACCGCCAAAAGGCTACCGCACGGGGCGTCCGTCGGACACCATTTCACCATCATCTGTTGGAACAGGGTGCGGTCATGGGCGAAATTGCCGGGTGGGAGCGCGCCAACTGGTTTGCCAATGACGGACAGGAACGTGAATACCAATATAGTTGGAAGCGCCAGAACTGGTTTGAAAACGCGGCCGCAGAACACCGCGCAGTGCGCGAAAATGTAGGCATGTACGACATGTCGTCCTTCGGCAAAATCCGTGTCGAAGGGCCGGATGCCGAGAAATTCATGAACTATATTGGTGGCGGCGATTATTCGGTGCCCAATGGTAAGATCGTCTATACCCAGTTCCTAAACCGCGCTGGTGGTATCGAAGCCGACGTGACCGTCACGCGCCTGACCGAGACGGCTTATCTGGTCGTCACCCCAGCGGCGACCCGTCTGGCGGATCAGACCTGGATGATGCGTTATGCGGTCAATTTCAACGTCGTCGTCACGGATGTCACCTCAGGCGAAGGCGTTCTGGCTGTCATGGGGCCAAATGCCCGCGCACTTCTGGAAAAGGTTTCACCAGCGGATTTCTCGAACGCGACCAACCCCTTTGGCACCGCGCAGGAGATTGAGATCGGTATGGGCCTCGCCCGTGCCCACCGCGTGACATATGTGGGCGAGCTTGGGTGGGAGATCTATGTTTCATCCGACATGGCGGGTCACGTGTTCGAAACGCTGCATCAGGTCGGTCAGGATATGAACCTGAAGCTTTGTGGTATGCACATGATGG
Source organism: Ruegeria sp. AP7 (assembly GCF_056539905.1). Lineage (NCBI taxonomy): Bacteria > Pseudomonadati > Pseudomonadota > Alphaproteobacteria > Rhodobacterales > Roseobacteraceae > Ruegeria > Ruegeria sp. AP7. The sequence continues at coordinate 111,808 of NZ_JBQFVT010000006.1, forward strand.
ACAGCTGCCGTATCGAGAAGGGCTTCCGCCATTTTGGCCATGACATCACCTGTGAAGATCACGTGGTCGATGCAGGATTGGGCTTTGCCGTCAAAGTGGATAAGGGCGGTGATTTCATTGGGCGTGAGGCGGTTATAGCCCGCAAAGAAAGCGGGCCTCAAAACCGTTTGGTCCAGTTCAAGCTGACCGACCCCGAGCCGCTGTTGTTCCACAATGAGCCGATCATACGCGATGGAGAATATGTGGGGTATCTCAGTTCTGGCAACTATGGGCATACACTCGGCGGCGCGATTGGTCTGGGCTATGTACCCTGCCAAGGCGAGAAAGCGGCAGATGTTCTGGCTTCGAGCTATGAAATAGACGTTTGCGGCGTGAAAGTGAAAGCTGAGGCATCGCTCAAACCGATGTACGACCCAAAGTCCGAACGCGTAAAAGTATAGCCAAACTGTCGGGGCGCTGTGGCGCCCCGAATTGTTTGTTTGGCCTGCCTATTTCAGGTGAAACATATCAGGATTCCTGATGACCGGCTTCACAGTTTTGATGGTTCCCAAGCCCGTCTGATTTGCCGTAGAGAAATACAGTATCAGTCGGAGACCCATCGTGGCAGAGACCCCTGTAACGCCAAACAACACGGATACGCCCAAAGGGCTTGTGCTGGCCGTATTGGCCTATGTCCTTTGGGGCTTCCTGCCGCTGTACATGAAGGCGATGGAACATATCGGCCCGATAGAGGTCGTTGCACATCGCGTCATCTGGTCGGTTCCGGTGGCTGGGTTGCTGTTGGTTGCGCTTGGGCGTACCGGTGATCTTAAAGCTGCACTTCGCAATCCGAAGATGTTGGGCATGGCAGCGCTGACTGCGGCTTTGATTTCGGTGAACTGGGCGATTTATGTTTGGGCGATTTCATCTGGCCACGCGCTGGATGCGGCACTTGGCTACTATATGAATCCTTTGTTCAGTATTGCGCTCGGGGCGATCCTGCTACGCGAACCCTTAACCCGTACACAATTGGTCGCAGTCGGGCTGGCCGCATTGGGCGTGTTGGTTCTAGTGTTTCAAGCCGGAAGCCTACCTTGGGCTGCTTTGGGATTGATGATCAGTTGGGGATTCTATGCATTCTTCAAACGCTCTCTTCCGATTGGACCCAATCAGGGATTTTTGCTTGAAGTCCTGATCCTGCTTATCCCGGCTTTGGCCTATGTTACATGGTTGGGCGCAAGTGGAACGGGGCATTTTGGGGCGGCTGCGTCAGACACTTTGTTGCTGGCAGGTGCGGGTATCGTAACAGCCGTACCCTTGTTGATCTATGCAAACGGGGCAAAACTGGTACGCCTGTCGACCATGGGCATATTGCAGTACATCGCGCCCACTATGATCTTTATCACTGCGATCACCCTGTTCGGAGAACATATTGACCAGGCAAGAATGATAGCCTTCCCTTTGATTTGGTCCGGGTTGGTCGTCTATTCGATTCCGATGATCCGGCAGATACGGTCTCAGGCCTGACGAATAAGTCGAGTGATTTCGGCAGCCCAGATCGCGTAGGTTTTAGGGCTTGGATGATACCCATCCGGGGCGGCGAGGGACGGATCGTCGGGCAGATTCAATGACAGATGGGAAACCTGCTGGAAACCAGCAGCCACCTTTTGCAATCCTCGGTCCAACCGCGCGGCCTGTTGCCCCAATACCCATGCCAAGGGCTGAGGCAAGGCTGGGAATCGCGCCATCTGGGGAACGGCCGTCACGATTACATTTCGTGCTCCGATTTGCCCGGTCAGCAAGGCCAGAAGGCGTGATTGCTGATCTTCAAAGCGTTGTGCGGTCACGGCACGGGTCACGTCATTCACGCCAAGGGCCGTAACCACTACATCAAATTGGTCTTTTAGTCTCTGCAATCGGGCAATTGTATCTTGCGTGGTATATCCGGTCGTAGCTTCCAACCGCCATTCTACGGTGTGGTGTTTTGCCAGTAGGCTGACCAGTTGCCCCGACAGCGCTTGTTTTTGCGTACCTGCGCCTACACCGGCGGCCGAGCTGTCCCCGGCAATCAACAAGCGCAATGGCGGACCGCGCCCTTCACGCCCATCGCGAGGACCTTCTGGTTCAGGCAGCAAGCGGGCATTGCGTCGCACAGAGTGGCCCTGAACAGCCAGTACGGGCAATAACGGGATTCGGAGAATTTGGTCCGCAGCAACCGGGAAAGGCATCTTCAGTTCAGCGCATCCTTGAATTTCAGAAAACGCGCATCTTTCATGACCCGCGCCATCATGGCTTCACGCAGGGCGCCGACAGTCTTGTAGGGGCGCATGACAACTTCGAATTCTTGAATGAGGCCATCAGCGTTCAAAGTGATCAAATCAACCCCGACTGCGTCCAGATCTCCGACCTTGCATTGAAATTCCAACGCCCAATCGTTGCCGTCACCCATGATCCGGCGATACCGAAAATCTGAGAATACCTGACCTACATGACCCAGAACCGTCGCAACCGGTTCACGCCCTGTCCAGGTGCTATAATAGGTTGGGGGCAAAAACCGCACGTCCTCTGCCAGCAGCTCGTGGATCAAGCTTTCATCGCCTTTTGCGACAACGTCCTGCATTCGTTTGATCGTCGGGTGCATGCCATCTTCCTTCTTGTTGACCCGAGAGTTGCTGAACCGTTTCGTTGAGGCAAGGACGACGTTGCGGGAGGTAACGGGCTGGGATAGGCAGGCACGCATGAGCGAGACCTATGATCCCCCGCAAACACCTCTGGACGTGCTGTATGAAGACACACAGTTGATCGTGGTGAACAAGCCATCGGGTTTGCTGTCTGTGCCCGGACGGGGGGAGCATCTGGCCGATTGCCTGCTGACCCGTGTCCAGGCAGCGTTTCCTCAGGCTCTGCTGGTGCATCGTTTGGATCGGGACACATCGGGTGTCATGGTTTTTGCCCAGACGCCGCATGCGCAGCGGCATCTGGGGCTGCAGTTTGAAAACCGTCAGACCCGTAAGACCTATATCGCCCGTGTTTGGGGACAGGTCGAAGCGAAAACGGGGACTGTGGATTTGCCTTTGATCGTTGATTGGCCCAATCGCCCACGCCAGATGGTGTGTCGCGAGACGGGAAAGCCAGCGATCACCGAATGGCGTGTTGTAAAATACGAAGGTCAGTCGACCCGTATCCGCCTGTTTCCCAAAACCGGGCGATCGCATCAATTGCGTGTACATATGCAGGCGCTGGGCCATCCGATCCTAGGTGATCCATTTTACGCGGACGGCGCAGCGCGCGATTTTCCGAGGCTAATGCTGCATTCCGAAGAATTGCGACTGAAAAACCCAGAAGGCGGTGTATCAATGAAATTCCGCGCCCCAGCTGAGTTTTAAAGTTAGGCGGTGCTGGTCCACAATATCTTCAGATTACCTAAAGAAAACCGCTTGGTACGTTTGATGGGTCGCGCGGCTTTGCATTCTCGGGCAGCAGCCAGTTCGCGCTCGATTTCGAAGCCGCGTAATACGTGATCCTGAGACCAGCGATCTAACTTCAGGGTCATCATGACGTGATTGTCGAGGTAAGGCATGGGCAATCTCCTGATTGGTGTTTGACCTATCTTCGCTCAACACTCCTGACACCACCTTGTCAGTGGGGTGTGCTAAGTTGTCAGCAGATCGCAAGGAGCTTCTGATGCGTCGTTCAACCCGTCTGTTCGAAATCATACAGATTTTGCGTGCTGCCGAGACACCTGTGACTGCTGATGCACTGGCTGCAAAGCTCGAGGTGTCGGTGCGTACTGTCTATCGTGATATTGCTGCGTTGCAGGCGCAGCGTACGCCGATCGAGGGTGAGGCAGGTGTCGGATATCTGATGCGGCGGGGATATGATTTGCCGCCACTGAATTTTGACGCCGAAGAGGTTGAGGCCCTTTGGGTCGGTCTTTCGATGTTGGCGCGTACGGGCGACAGCACCTTGCAGCAAGCCGCAGACAGGGTATGTCGCAAGATCGAAGCGTTACGGGTTCCTGCGGATTGGCTGCAGGTTGCTCCATGGGGGGCTCCTATGGATGATCCTGAAAAGGGCTGTGTGCCAGTCGTAAACTATCGAGAAGCGATCAGGGCTGAACAAAAGATCCGCATCACCTATGTGAATTCGGAAGGTGAACGCAGCGAACGAACGGTGCGACCCGTTGCCCTGATCTACCACATTGAATGCACAATGTTGGCCGCTTGGTGCGAGCTGAGAAATGGGTTCCGCCACTTCCGCACCGATCGGATTTGGGCCTGCGAATTGACGGAAGATCACTTTTGTGGGCAGGGAGAGCCATTGCGCGCGATCTGGCAGGAGCAAAATCACTGGAGCGACCCTGTCGGAGCGGCCTAAATGGCGAGTATTCGCCGATCTCACCCAATTGTTGCTTGAGGCCCATTGTTCTCACCATGTTATACTGCGCGCAACGAGGCAAACCCGGTGAACGGGTACGTGAGCAGAAGGTGAATTTATGACGATTTCCAAATGTGTACTAACAGCCGGGCTGTGTTCGGCGTTTTTTTTGGCTGCGTGTACCGACCCCGCCACTCTAACCGTGCAAGAAGATCCCAATAAGAATGCGAAACAAGGCGCATTGCTTGGGGGTCTGATCGGTGCGGGTGTGGGCGCAATCGCTAATGATTCAGATCCGTTGCTGGGGGCGCTGGCCGGCGGTGCGATCGGTGCCGCAGGCGGTGGCGTGATCGGCAACCAGCTTGACCGGCAGGCGGCTGAGTTACGGCAACAGTTGGCCAATGACGGCATCACTATCGTCAACGCGGGTGATCGCCTGATCGTTACAGTACCGAATGATATCACCTTCGATACAGATAACTCCACCGTGCGTCCGGCCCTCCGCGCTGATCTGGTGAAGGTTGGACAGAACCTGGTTAACTACCCGAACTCGAACGTGCAGATTATCGGTCATACCGACAGTGACGGAGAGGCGTCATACAACCTGGGTCTGTCCGAGCGTCGCGCGAATGCTGTCGCCGATATTCTGCAGGCCAACGGTGTCAGCTTTTCCCGCATCACGACCGTGGGGCAGGGTGAAAACAATCCGATTGCGTCGAACCTGACACCGGAAGGAAAAGCCCAGAACCGACGGGTTGAGATTGTGGTCGTTCCCAGCGGCAATACCTGACCGGATGTTTCGCGCACAGTGACTGCGCGTCACGTGGGCTTTGGTTCAGGATCATCCCGGTCTAACAAGAGGGAAACACCACAGCGGAGTTTCCCCATGTCCGAACCGATCCTTCTTGGCCTTTCCGGCTCACTGCGAAAAGATGCCACCAATCGCAAACTTCTTCGCGAGGCTGCGCGTTTATTTGATGCCGGTACGTTCATCGAGGCAGATTTGAATCTGCCTCTTTATGACGGCGATGTTGAAGTTGGTGAGGGTATCCCCGAAGCGGTACATGTGTTGGCTGATCAGATTTCGCAGGCTCATGCGGTGATCATTTCGACGCCGGAATACAACAAGGGGCCTTCGGGTGTTCTGAAAAACGCGCTGGATTGGGTTAGCCGGACCAGCGGCAGGCCTTGGATGGATAAGCCTGTGGCAGTGATGTCTGCTGCAGCCGGTCGTGCCGGCGGTGAGCGGGCTCAGATGATCCTGCGGTCTTTCATGGTTCCTTTTCAGCCTCGCATTCTGCAGGGGCCTGAATTGCATTTGGCCGACAGTTCCAACGAATTCGATAGTGAAGGACGATTGTCTAATGAGCGCTACGAAAACACACTGAACGCGCTGATGAAGAAGCTGCGGGCCGAAGCCGGGTTTTGAACTTCAGCCCAACCTTTTTTGCATGGTAATTGAGGTCGGCCGATCAAAGCCCGGATGGGCCGTCTCACCGGTCTTTGAGAATCCAAGCCGGGCAAAAGTCGCGTGGTTTTCGACAAGCTCAACCCGGGACTGTAGTTCCAGTATATCAATCCCGTACCTGCGTGCTTGGACCTGAGCTTGTTCGATTAGTATACGGGCCAGACCGCGACCGCGCTGTCGAAGGTCTACAGCCAGTTTGCTAAGATATAATCGACCCGGTTTGGGTGTCAGAAAAACAACAGCGTCGGGGCGGTCTCCGATCACCCAAATCTCGCCCTCATCGATCTGCCTGCGCAGACTGTCCAGAGTTAGGCGGTGCATAGAAGAAGGCGGATCAATACGACCTTCCATATACGCAAAGCTTTCACGGATCAGGCGTAATACCTCAGGCAGCACAAGGCTGTCGCGGTTCAGTCGTGTGGGTTCAGAGTATGCGGCGTTCACAGCGACGCCTCGGGGTGAAAACCATCTGGTATTGCATCGCGATTGTCGAGAATCAGATCGGCGATGACCTCAGCTACCTTCGGGGCCATGCCAAAGCCGATTTTGAAGCCACCATTTGCGATAAATTGTCCTTTGTGCAACGGATGTGCACCCAGCATTGGCGCGCGGCTCTTGCTGCGCGGGCGAACACCGGCCCAACGCTCAATCACCTCGGCCCCGTGCAACACTGGCACTGCCCGCATCGCGCGATCCAGCAGCTCTTCCAATGCCGCATCCGTGCTGGTTGGGTCATCATACTCACGCTCGGACGTTGAACCGATGGCGAGTGTACCATCCGTATGGGGCACAAAGTGAATAGCATCAGCAAACAGCTGCGGGACGGCACCCGCATCAAATCGCAATAGCGCCGCCTGTCCCTTGACGCCATTACCGACTGTTTTGCCAAATGCTGCGCTTAGCTCCAGCAGGCCTGCAAGCCCTGTCGCGTGGACGACTTGCCCTTTGTCGGGTGCATTTGTGGTGACCTCGACTCCCATTACCGCGAGCGCTGCAACCAATGCGGCGCAGGCGCGCCGAGGGTGCATGCGGGCACTCAACGTATCGTGTATGACAAATCCTGTTGGGCTGGGTGGGCACCACGCACCGATCTCTTCCAACGCTCTGACGTTCCAGTCGGCTTGTCCCTGCCAGAGTTCCTTGGCCGTCAGTTCGCGTGCGCGGGCCAAGTCCAATGTCCGAGCGTCTGCAATGGGTTGCAGCCTGCCAAGCCGCGCGTATGTTGGTGACACCCCGCCTGTGGCCTCGACATGCTTCCAGAACGGTTCGGCCATGATGAGGCTTTCGAACTGAAACGCTTTTTTAGCGTTCCAGTTTTCGGGGACGTGTGGGGCCAACGCGCCGACCAAGCCGCCGCTGGAGCCCGCCCCGGGGCCAAAGGGATCAACGATCTGGACTTTGGCGCCGCGTCTTGCGCAGGTCCAGGCGATCGATAGGCCAAATATCCCTGCGCCGCGCACCGTCACATCGACCATTGCCAATCCCCTTTTCCTTGTTCAGTGTCGCGCCGCTTAGCTACAGGATTCCCCGATGGTAGACCAGCGTGCCGAACTCACTTGGACAGAGGATCAGATTCCGGTCTCTGATCGGTTCGATGATCCCTACTACTCGTTGCAAAACGGGTTGGAAGAAACGCGACATGTGTTTCTGGCGGGCAATGACCTGCCTGCGCGCTTTGCACCGGGATTTCATATCGCCGAGCTGGGCTTTGGCACCGGGCTGAACCTGTTGACCGTCTGGTCGGCCTGGGAAGCAGCGGGTCAGACCACGCCTCTGCGGTTCACGAGTTTCGAAGCCTATCCGATGGCGCCCGATGATATGGAGCGCGCATTGGCCGCTTTCCCCGAGGTGATGCCGTGGGCTGAGCGCTTTCTGAATGCCTGGAATGGGCAGAAATGCGTGCTGGATACATTGCATCTTGAGGTCATGGTCGGAGATGCACGTCAGACATTGCCCAATTGGGATGACACTGCAGAGGCGTGGTTTCTGGATGGCTTCTCACCGGCGAAGAACCCCGAACTGTGGGGTGCTGACTTGATGCAGCAGGTTGCTGATCACACGGCCCAAGATGGCACTGCGGCAACGTATACCGCCGCTGGTTTTGTGCGTCGCGGTTTGACCGATGCGGGGTTCGAGGTGACACGCACCCCCGGTTTTGGTCGCAAGCGGCATATGACGCGGGCGGTGAAGACATGAGTCAGAAAAACAACGTTAACGCTGGCATTGCCTTGATGATCGCAGCAACGATTGTCTTTGCGTTACAGGACGGGATCTCACGGCATCTGGCGGGCACCTACAACACCTACATGGTTGTGATGATCCGGTACTGGTTCTTTGCCGCTTTCGTGATTGCCGTGGCTGCAAGGTCAACCGGGGGACTGCGGGCGGCGGCGAAAACCGAGCAGCTCGGGCTGCAGATTTTCCGTGGCCTTCTGCTGGCCGGTGAGATTTGCGTGGCAGTTTTCAGTTTCACCATCCTGGGGCTTATTGAAAGCCAAGCGGTGTTCATCTGCTATCCGCTGCTAATAGCCGCCCTCAGCGGCCCTGTTTTGGGCGAGAAAGTCGGCTGGCGCCGCTGGGCCGCTATAGGTGTCGGTTGCATCGGCGTCCTGATAATCCTCCAGCCCGGTGCGGGAGTGTTCAACCCCTGGGCCGTGGTGCCATTGATCTCGGCATTCATGTTCGCGGTCTACGGCCTTCTGACTCGATACGCTGCACGGCGCGACAGTACCGCGACCAGCTTTTTCTGGACCGGCGTGGCTGGCGCAGTCGCAATGACGGCTGTTGGAGTGTGGTTCTGGGAACCGATGGCCAGAACCGACTGGCTATGGATGGGTTTGCTCTGCATCACAGGCGCGTTGGGGCATTGGCTGTTGATCAAATGTTATGAGATGGCCGAGGCCAGCGCAGTGCAACCTTTCGCCTATTTCCATCTGATGTGGAGCGCCATTCTGGGCATCACGATCTTCCACGAAACGCTGCGCCCTGAGGTGGTTCTGGGCGCAGCAATTGTGATTGCCGCGGGTCTGTTCACCCTATGGCGCGAAAGACGAAAGAGTCGAGCCGGTTAGCTCTTGTGAGAATGGCACCGGGAGCGCTGGCTGACCTAGCCGCGCGCGATAGACCGGCAGGCTTTCAGCGACGCGCATCACATAGTTGCGCGTTTCCTTGTACGGGATGGTTTCGATCCAGTCGATCACGTCCACCTGACCCCGACGCGGGTCGCCGTAGCGTTCCATCCACGAGATTGGACGCCTTGGCCCGGCGTTGTATCCAGCCGCCATCATCACAACATTGCCGTTAAAGTCCTCGGCCAGTGTCGCAAGATAATTCGCCCCAAGTTTGGCGTTATACTGCCAGTCCGAGGTCAGACGCCCTGTCTTGTGCCCTCCTAGTATGCCCAGATCCTGCGCCACAAGTTTGGCAGTGGCTGGCATGACCTGCATCAATCCGCGCGCGCCAGCGCCGCTGATAACAACTGGATCGAACTCGCTTTCACGTCGGGCAATTGCAAGTGTCATCTCCTTCGCCATGGGCAGACCCATATCAGCCACCGGATGCACCGGGTAATAGGCGGCAGGCAAAACCATGCCGGTGGTTGCAGCTCGTTTGGCGATCATAACGGCCAGATGCGGTTCATTCAGTTCGATTACGAGATCACCTAACTGAGCGGCTTGCGTTTGATCAAGGCTCTCTACCAGATGGGTCAGGAACCGCTCAGACAGGTTACCCTCGCCAGCGCGCAGCAACAGCAACCCAGCCTCAAGCACGCTTGAGTCCGCAAACGCGGCCTGTTTCCAATGCGGTGCACGGCGTGGACTAGCCAATTCGCTGTCAAACGGACGGCCGATCTGCTCTGCAGCGAGCAATCCGTAGAACGAGGTCTGATATTTTGCGCCTTCTGCATAGGCCTCGTGCGCCTTGTCCGCATCACCTTGCGCCGCGTGGGCACGACCCAGCCAATATCCACCGCGACCCTTCGAGATCGGCGATTGCACGGCACCCGAGAAATTCTGGAAATGCCGTACTGCTGTGGCCGGATCATTCAGTTTGCGCAGGGCCAGAAATCCGGAAAGCCATTCCAGATCTGCATAGCCATAGCCCATTTCAGGCGTCATGTGATGATTTGCGGCAATCGCATAGGCGCGCTCTGCATCACCGGTACGCATCTCGAGCCGCGCCAGCCGACGCCGGCCTTCCGCCCATTTGTCAGGCTCGCCCAGCGACTTTGGTCCGGTGGAACGTGCCAGCATCAGATCAATGGCACTGTCGTCCAGTTCCTTTCGATCCCGCCACACGAAACGATCAAAGGCCAGACCGGGATCCTTGGCCAGTGCCTTAGGTACGGCAGCGACCTTGCCATCCACGCCGTTCTGGCGTTTTTGCAGGGCAATACGGGCCTGGGCCAGTTTGCGATAGTCGGCATCGACAAGGGGCAGCATCTGCCCTGCACTGACCAAATGCCCGTCCCACAGCATCCGGTCCAATCGCGCCTCGTGATGCGGTTTCAGGAGTTTGCTAAAGTTCTCCAGGTAGCTCTTTTGCAGACCTGACCCCATCGGCATTGTCCGCCACGCCGTTACGATGTCGGCTTCGGCCTCACCGTTGCGGCCTTTGCTTTTCAATGCCACGGCATAGTTCAACGCGCCTTCGGCGGTTTGCGGAGGCATCCCCTCGTAGAAATTCAGAACCCGATCCGGATCGGCTGCGGTGAACGATGGCTCGCTCTTACGGCGCAACCAGGCCAGACCGGGCCAATCCGGACGCCGCTCCAGAAATACCAGCACGTCACCAGAGCTGCCAAAACCCTCGCGCAACCAATGCCAGACAATGATGTCCCGCGCCACCGATCCACGGTGACCTGCCACGCGCAGCGCGGCATTCCAGTCACCCTTGCGAATCTCATAGAGCCCCGCGCGCAAATCCTGCGTCGCATCCGCCCGAGTGGCCTGCGGCTGTAGCGCCAGCGCCAGAATCATCGCTATTCCAAGCGACAGAATACGTCTCATCCCTTGCATTCCCCAACAAACCAAGGATACAGCCATGCAGGATAAACCTTGCGCCGCCGGGATCAACTCACAAACCCTTAATCGTGACGGACCGGTGCGCAAAAACACCTAAGGAGCGTTCCATGTTTAAAGGCTCAATGCCAGCCCTGGTCACCCCGTTCAGCAACGGCGCGTTGGACCTGGATACGCTCAAACACTTGGTCGAATGGCAAATTCAGCAAGGTTCGACCGGTCTGGTGCCGGTTGGTACGACCGGCGAAAGCCCGACACTCAGCCATGAAGAGCATGAAACGGTGATTGCCGAGGTGGTCAAAGCCGCCGCGGGTCGCGTACCTGTCATCGCTGGTGCCGGGTCCAACAACACGGTCGAGGCCATTCGGTTTGTTCAATTTGCCCAGAAAATCGGTGCGGATGCGGCGCTGGTCGTAACGCCCTACTACAACAAGCCGACCCAGAAAGGGCTGCTGGCGCATTTCCAAACTCTGCATGACAGCGCCGATATCCCGATCATCATCTACAACATCCCGGGTCGTTCGGTCATCGACATGGCCCCTGCAACGATGGGTGAGCTTGCAAAACTGCCGCGCATCATAGGGGTCAAGGACGCGACCGGCGATCTGGCACGCGTCAGCCAGCAGCGCGCGAGCTGCGGGGCCGATTTCTGTCAGCTGTCCGGGGAAGACGCGACTGCACTGGGCTTCAATGCTCATGGCGGAGTAGGTTGCATCTCGGTCACCGCAAACGTGGCCCCGAAGCTCTGCGCCGAATTCCAGCAGGCTACGTTGACAGGCGACTATACTAAGGCTTTGAATTATCAGGACCGGCTGATGCCGCTGCACGAAGCGATCTTCATCGAGCCTGGCTTGGTCGGCGCAAAATACGCGCTCAACAAACTTGGCCTATGCAGCACCGAAGTGCGTTCGCCTTTGACCGAGCTGGAAGACAGCACCAAAGCCGCTATCGAAGCCGCAATGGCGCATGCTGGACTAATCTAAAGTCAACACACAGAATCGAAAGGGCGGCCTCGAAGATCGAGCGCCGCCCTTTTTAATTCGGGATCCAAACTTCATCTGGCCAAAAATATCTCGGGGGAGGCGCGGCTTGCCGAGACGGGGCAGAGCCCCCATCAGCGCTTGCCGTAGTACAACCCCACCACATGCTCAGCTTGCGCAAAGAACAACCAGCGTGAAACCGCGACGCCGGTCAGATGTAACATGACAGCAAACAAAGCCAGGATGTGTTTCAGGACAACGCCATCTGCTGGAAGGATAAGCAGCAGGATCGGCAACACGAAGGCCAGCGCGAAAGAGATGGCCCGCAGCTTTTGCGCGTGTTTGCGCCCGACCACATGCACGAATTCCCGCAGCAGATAGTTTGTACCGGTATGTGGCGGCTCGAACGCACGCACCGTGCCACGATTGCCAAGGCCGGTTGCGGTGCCCAGATCGGTACCAGCGTTTTGAAACGCATTGTCGCCCATGACCCAGTAAATCAGTTGCACAATGGCGGCGACGACCAGCAGCGTGGGTGCAATACTTTCCGCACCAGCGAGCAACGCGCCGCCGGCAAGGCTGAAAGTAATGAACATCGCCGGGGTCGCCCACATATTCCAGCGCGGGATGGTTTTGAGCTGGGTGTAAATCATCGAGGTCGTGAAGACCGTTGCAAGACTAAGGATGGAGCCGACAACCCCGAGAAGCGTCCACTGCTGCCCAAGGAATATCACGCCGATGGCATAAAGCCCCATCACCGACAAAGCTGCAACGGCGCAGACGCCTTCTCGGCTGAGCCAACTTGTTTTCCACTGGCTAAAGGCTTTCCATGCCCTTTCCGGGTGGCCGAGGTGGAAAGTAGAGGCCAGCAGCCCACCGATGGCCAGCGCAAAGGCGATGGCGAAGAACACGAAAGCGGTGATGCCCGAGACGTCAGGGGTGCCAAAGCCCAGAAAGTACAGCAGGCCAAAGCCGAGGCCGGACAGTGTGGTAAAGATGATAACGGAAGGGGCCGGGTGCATCAGAGCTTCTCCAGGGTCTTGTCGAGCCAGCCAAGGAAGCCCTTGGGCTCTTCGGCGACCGGGGCCAGCAGAGGGGCCAGAATGTCAATCTGCTCCTCAATTTTGTCCTTGGGTCGGGGCGGCAGGTATTTGTTGACGGGTTTGGTGCCCATTTCGGGCATCAGGTCCATACCGTCGCGTACGGCGACCAGCTTGCTGACATCGCTGTCAGGATCCCCGAGGTCTCCAAAATGACGCGCGCCCGCCGGGCAGGTGCGCACGCAAGAGGGTACACGATCCACTTCGGGCAGGTTCTCATTGTAGATCCGATCGACGCAAAGGGTGCATTTTTTCATCACACCTTCGGCTTGATCCAATTCGCGCGCACCATAGGGGCATGACCAGGCGCAAAGGCCACAGCCGATACAGTCGCTTTCGTTAACGAGAACGATACCGTCCTCAGCCCGTTTATAGCTGGCGCCGGTTGGACAGACCGTGACACAGGGCGCGTCTTCGCAGTGCAGGCATGATTTGGGGAAGTGGATCAGTTGGGCGTGCCCTTCCGCTGGCTGCACCTCGTAGGAATGCACGCGGTTGAGGAAAGTACCCGAGGGGTTTGCGCCATACGCATCCTGATCTGAAAGAGGTGCACCATAATTCTCGGTGTTCCAGCCTTTGCAAGAGATCACACAGGCATGGCATCCGACGCAGGTGTCCAAATCGATGACCAGACCCATTTTGCGGTCGGTAGATGTGGGGAGTTGGGTCATTTTCCTACCTTCCACGCCAGATTTTTGGGACCGGTGCCAACCGGGGATTTAATCGGATCGAACTCGGGTTGGCTTTCGGCGTCGCTTGGTGCGGCGGCTTTTTCGATCTTTACCTTCAGATCGAACCACGCAGCCTGACCGGTGATCGGATCAGAGTTTGCCCAGCGCAGACCGTCACCCTTCGGTGGCAGCAACTCGTGGATCAAGTGGTTGAGCAGAAAGCCCTTTGTGGCCTCAGGCGCATCTTCCTGAAGTGCCCAAGCGCCTTTGCGCTTCCCGATGGCGTTCCAAGTCCACACGGTATTGTCATTCAGTGCTGCCATTTCCATGACCGGCACGGTGATCTCACCATGCGGAGAGCTGACTTTGGCCCAGTCGCCGTCTTCCAGCCCATGTTCACGCATAAGCTTGGTCGGGACGTAAAGTGGGTTACGCCCGTGCAATTGCCGCAGCCATGCGTTTTGGGTGCCCCAGCTGTGGTACATCGCCATGGGGCGCTGCGTCAGGGCGTTGACAGTAAAGCCTTCATTACCGGTCTGGTCGGTTTCGTACCAGATAGGTAGCGGGTCCATCGTGTCTTTAATGCGCTGGCGCAGGTGTTCGGGTGGTTGCCGTTCGCCATGACCTTCGGCTGCCAGCTGGAACTTTCTCATGGGTTCGGAGTAGAGCTGGAACAGATAAGGTTGCGGGCTGTCATATATGCCCATGCCAACAGCCCAATCCTGATAGGCATTGTTCCACGGCTTATAGTAGTCGGCACCGTCGGGTATATGCGCGACATAGAAACCACCGTTCTCGATGTAGCAGTTTAGCTGATCGGGATTGACTTCGCCGCGGCCTTCCTTGTCGCCGTTTTCGCCCCGGAAACCGGCCAAAGGCCCGATGCCAGGTTTGCGCTCGTGATTCACAATGTAGTCGGCGTAATCCGTCCACTTGGCGCTGCCGTCTTCGTTGGTAAAGCCGGGCAGGCACATGCGGTTGGCCAGATCGATCAGAACTGACTGGAAGCCGCGCACGTCGCGGTCCGGTTCAATCACCGGCCAGCGGATCGCGTCTGCGGCTGCCTCGGCCTCGCAGATCGGGCGGTCCAGCAGAGAGATACAGTCGTGCCGTTCCAGATAGGTGGTGTCGGGCAGGATCAGGTCGGAATAAGCCACCATTTCCGAACTGTAAGCGTCGGAATAGATGATGTGCGGGATCACGTATTCGCCATTCTCATCCTTATCCGTCAGCATCTCCATGACACCTTTGGTGTTCATGGTCGAGTTCCAGGACATGTTCGCCATGTACATGAACAGCGTGTCGATCTTGTAGGGATCGCCCGCATGGGCGTTCGAGATCACCATATGCATCAGCCCGTGGCTGGACATCGGGTTTTCCCATGTGAACGCTTTGTCGATCCGCGCTGGGCTGCCGTCTTCTTTGAGCGCCAAATGCTCGGGGCCGCGAACAAACCCCAGATGCGGTCCGTCCAGAGGTGTATTCGGCGTCACCTTACAGTGCGGTGTCGGATGCGCCTCAACCGGCTTGGGGTAGGGTGGCTTGAAGCGGAAGCCGCCGGGGACTTCGACCGTTCCAAGCAGGATCTGCAACACATGCAGGGCGCGGCAGGTCTGGAAACCGTTCGCATGGGCCGAGACGCCGCGCATCGAGTGCATCGCGACGGGGCGACCGATCATCTTCGAGTGTTTCTCACCCCGGAAATCGGTCCATTCATGGTCCAGTTCGAAGGCTTCATCAAAGGCCACGCGGGCCAGTTCGGCTGCGATCGCTCGAATACGGTTCGCTGGTACGCCGCATTTATCTGCGATCGCCTCCGGCGCGTATTCGTCGGCCAGATAGCGTTCGGCCATCTGATGGAAAACCGGACGGTGCGTGACCCCATCTTTTTCGTATGTTGCCGAGAGATCGGGCCGCACGCCCGGTTTGTCGAACGCTGTCAACTCGCCGGTTTTGCGATCAATGACCAGCGGTTTGTCGTCTTCGTCTTTCAGGAACAGACCTTTTTCCGGGCCTTCGGATGCGTTGATCAAGACCGGTGCGTTGGTGTAGCGGCTGAGGTAATCCAGATCGATTTTACCGGCCTTCATAAGCACATGGATCAGCGACATGATGAACAGGCCATCGGTTCCGGGGGTGATGCCGACCCAATCATCAGCCACCGCGTTGTATCCCGAGCGGATCGGGTTGACCCCGATCACACGCGCGCCGCGGGCCTTGATCTTGCCGATGCCCATCTTGATGGGGTTTGAATCGTGGTCTTCTGCCACGCCGAACAGCATGAACAGCTTGGTGTGATCCCAGTCGGGCTGACCGAATTCCCAGAATGCGCCGCCCATCGTGTAGATGCCACCGGCTGCCATGTTGACCGAGCAGAACCCGCCATGGGCAGCATAGTTACAGGTGCCAAAATTCTGTGCCCAGAAACTGGTGAAGCTCTGGCTTTGGTCGCGGCCCGTGAAAAAGGCCAGTTTCTCGGGATTGTCTTCGCGGATCGGTTTTAGCCAACCGACAGCGATCCCCAGCGCCTCGTCCCAGCTGATTTCCTCGAACTCACCCGAACCGCGCGGCCCTACCCGTTTCAGTGGTGCGCGCAGCCGCGACGGTGCGTTCACCTGCATGATCCCTGCGCTGCCTTTGGCGCAAAGCACCCCTTTGTTCACCGGATGATCCCGGTTGCCTTCGATATAGGCGACCTTTCCATCCTTCATGTGCACGTTGATACCGCAGCGGCAGGCGCACATGTAACAGGTGGTGCGGCGAATCTCATCTGACACAGGCGGGGATAGGTTGAGGTTTGGTTGTTGGTTCACGTTTTCTCTCTCCCTGTGGCGAATCGCCTTGGTGCCTGCGCGCGTTGGACGCTCTGGGGCGTAGGAACGCGGGGCTTAACCACTCAGAGGAAGAGAGCGCGAAAGCCTCTTCCTCTGCTTTTGTTTGACGGACCGGTTGAACCCGGTCCGGACTTTGACTTTACAGCGATCAAACCTGCTGTGGTCGCATGTCGGCCGCGTCGATTCCGGCAACTTCAACTGGCTTCTTCATCGCGTCACGGCGGAAGGGTTCACCCAGTTCCTGGTTGATCATTGCTTCGATCAGTGTGGTGATGCCGTTCTTCTGGTCTTCGATCGCCTGGCTCAGCGCAGCGGTTAACTCGTCCTGAGTGCGTGCGATGACGCCTTTCAGGCCGCACGCATTGGCGATGCCAGCATAAGACACTTTGGTGTCCAGCTCTGTGCCGACGAAGTTGTCATCGAACCACAGGGTCGAGTTGCGCTTTTCCGCACCCCACTGATAGTTGCGGAACACAACCTGCGTGATGGCGGGCCATTCTTCGCGGCCGATGGCGGTCAGTTCGGTAACTGCGATGCCGAAGGCACCATCACCCGAGAAACCGACAACAGGTACATCAGGGCAGCCGATCTTGGCGCCGATGACCGAAGGCAGACCATAGCCACAGGGGCCGAACAGGCCGGGGGCCAGATATTTGCGGCCTTCTTCGAATGAAGGGTAGGCGTTGCCGATGGCGCAGTTGTTGCCGATGTCGGACGAGATGATCGCCTCTTTTGGCAGAGCGGACTGGATTGCGCGCCATGCTTTACGGGGGCTCAGCCAATCCGGCTTGGCAGCACGGGCACGTTCGTTCCAGGTGGTGCCCGGATCGTCCTGCTCGTGATCCATCGAGGTCAGTTCTTGTGCCCAACGCGATTTGGTTTCTGCGATCTTCGCTTTGCGCGCATCACGACCTTCGTCACCGGCTGTATCAGACAGCTGATTCAGAATGTTGGTGGCAACAGTTGCCGCATCGCCCACGATACCAACCGAGACCTTCTTGGTCAGGCCGATACGGTCAGGGTTGATGTCGACCTGAATGATCTTCGCGTCTGCCGGCCAGTACTCCATGCCGTAACCCGGCAGGGTCGAGAACGGGTTCAGGCGGGTGCCGAGGCACAGAACAACGTCTGCTTCCTTGATCAACTGCATACCGGCTTTCGAGCCGTTATAGCCCAGCGGGCCAGCGAAAAGCGGATGCGAGCCGGGGAAGGCGTCGTTGTGCTGGTAACCAACGCAAACCGGAGCGTCCAGACGCTCGGCCAGTGCTTTCGACGCTTCGATGCCACCATTCGACAGAACTGTGCCTGCACCGTTCAGGATGACAGGGTTCTTTGCGTTCGACAGCAGCGCGGCAGCTTCGGACACAGCCGTTGCGCCACCCGAAGGCAGCTCGAATTCAACAACAGCAGGCAGATCGATGTCGATGACCTGAGTGAAGAAGTCGCGCGGGACGTTTATCTGCGCAGGGGCCGACGCGCGTTTGGCGTTCATGATGACGCGGCTCAGCACTTCGGCCATACGGCTGGGGTCACGCACTTCTTCCTGGTAGCAAACGCAGTCTGCGAACATGCGCATCTGCTCCATCTCCTGGAAACCGCCCTGACCCATGGTCTTGTTGGCGGCCTGCGGAGTGACCAGCAGCAGCGGGGTGTGGTTCCAGTAAGCAGTTTTAACAGCGGTGACAAAGTTGGTGATGCCGGGGCCGTTCTGGGCGATCATCATCGACATTTTTCCGGTCGCGCGGGTGTAGCCATCAGCCATCATTCCGCCCGAACCTTCGTGCGCGCAATCCCAAAAAGTGATACCAGCTTTCTCAAAAATGTCAGAAATTGGCATCATCGCAGAACCGATGATTCCGAACGCATGTTCGATGCCATGCATCTGCAGGGTTTTTACAAAGGCTTCTTCGGTGGTCATCTTCATCTGCGTAATCTCCGATCATAGATGGCGGGACCAGGGTTAGGGACCCGGTTTTCTGGTCGGTTTTGGCGTACGGGTGTCTGCGGCGTTAGGGCCAGAACTGGTGGTGACTTAGGTCCAGTACGCCTCAAGACTGACGAATAGTCTCAGCGATTTGCTGGATGCCGGGTCCGATGCGCGCTGACGAAATTGCGGAATACCCCAATCGATAGTAGTTCTGCGGTCGGTTCGGGCCGGAAAAGAAGGGCTCGCCCGGTTCAATGTGGACGCTTTGACGCTGCAGATCGCTTGCCAGTTTCGTCGTGTCGATACGTTCTGGTGCCCGCATCCAGATCGAAGAGCCGCCAAGCATGCCGCGACCTGCTACCGTCAGGCCATACTGCTTGATCGCTTCTTCAATTGCTTCACGTCGGCGTTGCAGTGTTTTGGACATTCGCCTGATCTGCGCGTCGTAGTGACCAAGCGACAGAAAATAGGCTGCTGTGCGCTGCATGTGGCCAGGAGGGTGGCGCAGTACGAGTGACCGGAGTGCTCGGGCTTCGCGGATAAAGGGCTCGGAACCGACCATGTAACCCAGACGAAGCCCCGGAAACAGAGATTTTGAGAAGCTGCCTACATAGATCACCCGCCCGTCCCGATCCATCGATCGCAACGCTGGCGACGGGGCACCCAGAAATGACATCTCGAACTCATAGTCATCCTCGACAATCATTGCGTCCAATTCCCGGGCGCGGCTCAACAGGGCATTGCGGCGATCAACCGGCATCGTTGCGGTGGTAGGGCACTGGTGGCTGGGAGTGGTGAAAATTACGTCAGTATCGTCCGGTATCGTATCTGGGAGCAAACCCTCACGATCAACCTTCAGATAGGATAGCTGGCAGTCTGAGTGGATCAGAAGATCACGCAAGGCGTAATAGCAGGGATCCTCAATCGCGGCTCTTCGATTACGGTTAAGCAAAATGCGCGAGGCCAGCCAAAGCGCGTTCTGAGCACCCAGAGTGATCAGGATTTCCTCGGGCCGAGCCACAATGCCTCTGCGTGGCAGAGTGTGTCTTGCAATGAATTCAAGCAGCAGAGGATCATCCTGGTCGACATAGTCCCCGGTCAATGAATGGAAATCTTTGTGTCCAAGCGCCCTTACTGCACAGAGGCGCCAGTTTGCGTGGTCGAACAGTTTTCTGTCGACCTGACCATAGATGAACGGATAGCGGTAATCGCGCCAGTTGCTAGGCTTGGTCAATACATCGCCATCCGAAAAACGGCGGGCAAAGGCACGGTCCCAGTCTACATTCTCGTTATCACGCCGAACCGGGGCATAGGTTGGCGGCACCGGAGCGTTTTCCGACACATAGTATCCCGACCGGCCTTTGGCGGTCAGATAATCGTTTGCCAGAAGCTCAGTGTAGGCAAGGGTAACGGTTATCCGGCTGACACCCAGATGAGCCGCAAGTTTGCGGGACGAGGGCAGTTTCTCGCCAACATGAAAACGCCCTGAAAGAATGCCTTCGGCGATCAGCTGCTGAAGCTGCGCCTGCAACGTGCCTTGCCCGTTGCGCTCAAGAAAGAACGTGTCGACCGAAATGCCCATGGCGTCGTTATAGGCTGGACTTAAGTTGGAAGCAATCTGGACTTATAGCCGTTCGCATCTGTTTGGTTGACGTTGGTTGGTTATTGAGCTAGAAAACTAGAAAACTAGTTATATGGATAAAGCTTGTGTGGGAAGAAGCCGCTGCTGGTTTTTCGGCCATGGGGTCCGAAGCCCGGCTGAAAGTTCTGAAAACGTTGGTGCGCGCCGGCGAGACCGGGCTGACTGTCGGAGAAATCCAGTCTCGTACGGGCATCGCGCCGTCGACATTGGCACATCATCTGCGGTTTCTCGCTGCTGGTGGTGTTGTTGAACAAGAAAAGATCGGGCGCACTACAATCAATCGGGCGTGCTTTGATGAGTTGAGAAATCTTGCGCAGTTCATCCTCAGCGAATGCTGTGCAGATGAGGTAGAAAAGGCCGCGAACGATGGCTGAGTTGACCCAAAACCCCAAACACTCGGCGAGAAATCTGGTCAGTCTGATCAAAACGCCGTGGGCGCTGATCGTGGTCATCCTGGTGCTGGTGGCCGTTCTTGACCCAAGTAACTGGGCCGAAATCGTGACATTTGCCGGTAAGGCACTTGCGCATACAGGGCAATACATCCTGTTTGCCGTTTTGCTGCTGTCCTACCTCAAGGCAACCGGAGCTGAAGTGATGGTAGCCCGTGCGTTTGAAGGGCGTGAGACGCGGATGATCTTTCTTGCTGCCTTGTTTGGCGGACTGGCGCCCTTTTGTTCCTGCGAAGTCATCCCGTTCATCGCGGGATTGTTGGCCCTGGGTGCGCCCTTATCGGCAGTCATGGCATTCTGGCTCAGTTCCCCGCTTATCGACCCGCCGACATTGCTTATCACAGCTGGTGCGTTGGGCTGGCCATTTGCGATCGACAAAGCCGTGGCCGCCGTTGCCTTGGGGCTGTTCGGCGGATTCGCAGTACGCGCCCTGATGAAGGGCGGCGCGTTCGCACAGCCGTTGCGCGAATACAAACCAGCGGGATGCTGTGGATGCGGACCAAAGAAGGATGACAAGCCCGTATGGCAGTTCTGGAAGGAGCCTGAACGCCGTACACGTTTTCGGGCTGAGTTTGTCCACAACGGTCTGTTCCTGCTGAAATGGCTGGCATTTGCATACGTGCTCGAAGCACTGTTGGTCAGCTATGTTCCAGCGGACCTGATTGCCAGAGTCGTCGGCGGTCAAGGCGTTGTTCCCATCGTTGTCGCAGCATTGGTCGGAATGCCGGCCTATCTGAACTCTTACGTAGCGCCACCGCTGCTGGCAGGCCTTATGGAACAGGGTATGAGCGCAGGTGCAGCGATGTCATTCATGGTGGCCGGAGCCGTCAGCTCAATCCCCGCAATGGCGGCGGTGTGGTCGCTGGTCAAACCTCGCGTATTCGCAACCTATCTGGGGCTGGGCATCAGCGGGGCCATCATCGCAGGCATCGCATTCCAGATGATCTGAATGAAAAACCGCCCGGTGCAGACACCGGGCGGTTTTGCTTTGCTAACCTGCTTCGCAGTACCGTGGCAGCTTGAACCTGTATCGCGGCTCACCGCTCGCCACGTACACACGTTTTTCGATGCAGGCCTCAGTGCCCACTGAACGCGCAATAGGGCTTTCTGTAGACGTAATCGAAGTTGCCGAACCATCAGGCAGGCGCACCGATGCAATAACCCCGTTTTTGAGATCTCCATTGATCGGCGTTGCTGACAAAACGGCAACGATTAAAAACGCTTCGTGCTCGTGCTTGCCGTCGTCATTCAGCAACAATAAGCCTGCAACGATGGCAATCATCGCGATGGCGCCGGTGATCGGCAACCACCAGGATTTCAGGAACACATAGATCGATACGGCGCGGTGCGGTCCAAAAACTGCTGACAGAATGCTAAGCATCAGTTTCCCTTGGGAATGTGACCCCGATTATTGGGTAACGGGGCCGTGAGCGTCTTAGGGGCGCAGATCGTCTTCGTCTTCTTCGTCGCCGCCACCTTTGGGCAGGTTGAAGAAGCTATCGGCATCAACGATTGGCTCATCGTCTTCTTTGTCTTCAGGCTCGTCGGACAGCGAGAACGTCTCTAGGCCTTCAATCGCGGTCGGGATCTTTGGTGCAGAATCCATTTCCAGCGATTGCTCGGTCGACACCAGCTTGCGACGCTCATCATCGCTCATAACGCCGCCTTCAGCAGCTTTCTTGGCCGCCGCCTTCTGCACGATGGCATCCAGTTCGGACTGTTTGCATAAGCCCAGAGCAACCGGATCGATCGGCTGCATGTTCGAGATGTTCCAGTGCGTCCGCTCGCGGATCGACTGGATGGTCGGCTTGGTGGTGCCAACCAGCTTGGCGATCTGACCATCGCTGAGTTCCGGGTGGAACTTGACCAGCCACAGGATCGAGTTCGGACGGTCCTGCCGCTTGGACAATGGGGTATACCGCGGGCCGCGGCGCTTTTCTTCGCCCGAAGCGGCTGGGTTGAACTTAAGTTTCAGCTTGTGCAGCGGATTGTTCTGCGCGGTATCAATCTCTTCCTGAGTCAGCTGATTGTTGGCAATCGGGTCAAATCCTTTGACACCAGCAGCCACATCACCATCCGCGATGCCCTGCACCTCCAGCTCGTGCATCCCTACGAAATCCGCGATCTGCTTGAAGCTGATCGTGGTGTTGTCCACCAGCCATACGGCGGTTGCCTTGGCCATAAGCGGTTTTGCCATCAGCCCGTCTCCTATAAATACATCTGTCCCGTCGCCGGAATGCGGCGGCCCCGAGGCTTTGGGGCAGGTTTCCGTTGTCGGGGAACTTGGCGCCTATATAGTCGCGACAGCTAAAGAAGGGAAGAGGCGAATGCGCCAAGTTATTCTGGGGCTGGTATTGTGGTTCTTCAGCGCGATGGCAGCGCTGGCCGATGGCGAGCAAGCAGGAGAATTCGACTACTATGTCCTGTCGCTCAGCTGGTCACCCAACTGGTGCGCCCGCGAGGGGGATGCGCGCGGATCGGATCAATGCGATGCCCGGCACGATCACGGATGGATCCTGCACGGGCTATGGCCGCAATATCACCAGGGCTGGCCCTCTTACTGCCGCACGGTTGAGGCTCCGCCATCACGCCGTATGACGCGGGAAATGGAGGACATTCAGGGCTCATCCGGGCTGGCATGGCATCAATGGAAAAAGCACGGAACCTGCTCGGGTCTGAGTGCGCCAGACTATTTTGCGCTGTCACGAAAGGCCTATGGAGGCGTCACGCGACCCGACGTGTTTCGTAAACTCGATGCGTCGGTCAAATTGCCTGCTTCGGTGGTGGAAGAAGCATTTCTCAAGGCCAACGCCAATCTGGAACCAGACATGATCACGATCACCTGCAAGCAGGGATATATCGAAGAGGTCCGCCTGTGCCTGTCCCGCGATCTCAAACCCGTTCCATGTGGCCGGGATGTTATCCGCGACTGCACTGCCAAAGACGCCGTGTTTGATCCGATTCGTTAAAGCTTTTTGTTCTGGCAATCGCGCGCATATTCCAGCGCTTTGGCCGTGCCTTTCAGATCAATTGCCATGACAGTCTGACCCTCTGGGTTGTAAACGGTCATGGTCTTGTTCTGCGCAATCGAGGTGACGAAGCTCCGGTCGGTAAAGAACACCGTCGCACCGGGCACGCGATCCTGTTTGAACCCGATGGCGGTGGCATCAAAGCTCTTGCCGTCCAGATCAAACCGGATCGGATAGCTCTGCCCTGGTTTGATGTCGCCCCAAGCCTTGTTGTAAACGGTGAAATATCCACGATTGTCCAGCGCGTCATAGCCCAGCCGCACCACCGAGAGATCCTGATAGACCGTCTGGATCAGGCACCCATTTCCGAGGTTGGGGTCCATCATGATGTTCCAGCCTTCGACAAAGCCTTTGTCGATGAGTTCCTGCGACAGGGCGGCGGTGGCGCTGAAGGCGGCCAGGGTCAAGGCAAAAAGTCGGGACATCAGATCATTCCAAATCGCAAGTGATACTGACCCTTAGTAACCGCAAACCATTCTCTTCCAAAGAGAATTCGAGAGATTCAAACTGTATGGTGATTTATCCTGTTATTTTACCAGTTGATTAATTAACCATGTGGTTTATTAATGGGATTATGACTGACGACAAAAAATTGGATTTTGCATTTGCCGCTCTTGCGCACCCTGCGCGCCGCGCCATGCTGGCGCGATTGGCACAAGGAGAAGCAACAGTAAAAGAACTGGCCGAGCCGTTCGATGTAAGCATGCCGGCAATCTCTAAACATCTCCGTGTTTTGGAAGAGGCCGGGCTGATTGAGCGTTCAAGAAACGCTCAGTTCCGACCCTGCAGACTAAACCCGGAGCCTTTGGAATCGATTGCAAACTGGACTGACCAATATCGTCATATTTGGGAGGTTCGGTTTGAAGCGATGGAAAAACTACTTAGCGAAATAAAGGATTTGAATGATGAGTGACTCAGAAAACTGGGTGCGAATTGTGCAGGAATTCCAGGCTCCGGCGAAACGGATCTGGCGTATGTGGACCGATCCGGCGCTTTTTCAGAAATGGTATGGGCCCAAAGGGTTCTCAGTTCCAACTGCAGAGATCGATTTGCGTGTTGGAGGTATACGAAAGGTCTGTATGGAAATGAAAACGCCGGATACCACCATGAGGATGTGGTTTACTGGCGTTTATAAAGAAATCTCAGAACCGTCCCGGTTGGTCTATACCGAGAGCATGTGTGACGAGGATGGAAATATTCTTTCGCCAAAAGATATGGGGATGCCCGAGGGAAGCCCAGACATAACCGAGGTGATTATTGATCTTCTCGAACAGGATGGTAGGACACGCATGACCATGGTCCATCGGGGTGTGCCCGCCGGAAGTGCAGGCGAAGGCGGATGGAAGCAAGCATTCGAGAAGCTGGATGCTGTTCTCAAGGAAAGATGATGCTTCGGCCTTGATCTGACGGTCTAAAGTTCCTTCCTTGCCCTAAGCGCTGCTGTGATCGTCCCATCATCCAGATAATCCAACTCGCCTCCAATCGGGACGCCCTGCGCTAGGGAAGTCAGGCGGACCTGCCCATCGAGTTGGTCGGCGATGTAATGTGCGGTGGTTTGGCCATCAACGGTGGCGTTTAGGGCGAGGATGATCTCGTTGATACCCTCGGCCAGAACCCGATCCTTTAGCCGTGGGATACGCAATTCATCCGGGCCGACACCGTCCAGTGCTGACAATGTGCCGCCCAAAACATGGTAGCGACCCTTGAAAACCCCGGCGCGCTCCATCGCCCAGAGGTCGGCGACGTCTTCCACGACGCACAGTTCCCCGGTTGCACGGTCTTCGCTATTGCAGATGTCGCAGATATCGGTCGTGCCCACATTGCCGCAGTTTAGGCATTCACGGGCCGTGACAGCCACCTGCTGCATGGCATCCGAAAGCGGCGTTAGAAGCAGGGCGCGTTTGCGGATCAGGTGCAGGACGGCGCGTCGGGCCGAGCGAGGGCCGAGGCCGGGCAGCTTGGCCATAAGGTCGATCAGATTGTCGATGTCGCTGTTCGAACTCACCGCGAAGCTCCTGCAAAGAGGCCGGGTAAGTAAGCCCCGGCCATTGATCCGTCAGGAGGGTGTATCAGAACGGCAGCTTGATGTCTGCGGGCAGACCCATGCTTTCGGTCAGCTTGGCCATTTCAGCCTGCGAGCGCTCCTGCGCCTTGGTCTGGGCGTCCTTGATCGCAGCGAGGATGAGATCCTCGACCACTTCCTTGTCATCGCCGTTGAAGATCGACGGGTCAATATCCAGACCTTTCAACTCACCCTTGGCGGTTGCGGTGGCTTTGACCAGGCCGGCGCCCGATTCACCGACAACCATCAGGTTGTTCAGTTCTTCCTGCATCTCGGTCATCTTGGTCTGCAAGTCCTGCGCAGATTTCATCATTTTGGCCATGTCACCCAGGCCGCCGAGTCCTTTAAGCATCGGTAATCTCCTGTCACTCGATTTGAGGCCTAGATACGAAGCGTAACCGCGCGACACAAGAGGTCAGGACACTCCCGCCCGTCGTCAAGACCTTTGACAAGACCTTTCCTCGGTTTGGCCCGGGCAGGATCGTCGGCGTCAGCCGAGGAGCCGTGGCGGCACGGGAGCACCTGGCTGGATTGAGGAGATCGCTTACAGGATCAGTCTTCCTCGAACGGATCCCATTCGTCATCTACTTCGGGCAGGGCTTCAGTTTCGACCTGAGCAGCGCGTTGCTCGGCTGTTTCGATGCTTCTGATCCGCGCTTTCGGGAAATGACTCAGAACCGCTTGCACCAGTGGATGCTTTTCCGCTTCGGCTTTGAGAGCCAGATCAGCAGCATCCCGAACTTCCGCAATTGTCGGAGCGTCGCCTTCTGAGACAATCGATACTGCCCAACGGTTACCCGTCCAGCGTTGCAGCGATGCACCCAACCGTTGAGACAGATCGGTCGGGGCATTGTCGGCCGGGGTAAATTCGATCCGTCCCGGTTGGTACGACACGAGGCGTACCCCGTTTTCGACCTCGACCAGCAGTTTCACATCCCGGTTGGTACGGATTAATTCAACCACATGTTCAAAAGTGGGATACCGCGCTAGTGCTGCCTGTACGTCCTGAGCCAGAGCTGTACTCGGTCCGCCTGCATTCCCACCGATGGCCGAAGAGGTATAGGCCGGTCGGGCAGAGGCCTGTGGCGCAGCGCTCGCCTGGCCTGGCACTCCGATACCCGAACCCGGCGCGGGATTTGGGGATGGAGGTGCATCCTTTAAGCGCTTGATCAGTTCTTCCGGACTTGGCAGGTCGGCCACATGGGTCAGGCGGATCACAGCCATTTCTGCAGCCATCATGGCGTTGGGTGCAGCCGAGACCTCTTCCAGAGCTTTGAGCAGCATTTGCCACATGCGGGTCAGAACACGCATTGGCAGCGCTTCGGCCATCTGTTGGCCGCGGGCACGTTCGTCGGGTGAAACGGTTGGATCTTCGGCGGCATCGGGGGTGATTTTGACCACCGAAACCCAATGGGTGATCTCAGCCAGATCGCGGAGCACAGCCAGAGGATCAGCACCTTCTGCATATTGTCCGCTAAGTTCGGTCAAAGCACTGGCCGCATCACCGCGCAGGATCATGTCCATCAGATCCAGCACTCGACCCCGATCCGCCAGCCCGAGCATGGCGCGCACCTGATCTGCGCTGGTTTCACCCGCACCGTGCGAAATCGCCTGATCCAACAGCGAGGTTGCGTCACGGGCGGATCCTTCGGCGGCTCGGGTGATTAGCGCCAATGCGTCATCGGCGATCTGCGCATTCTCGGATTCAGCGATCTTGCGCAACAGGCCGATCATATCTTCGGGTTCGATCCGCCTCAGATCGAAACGTTGGCAGCGCGACAAAACCGTGACCGGGACCTTGCGGATCTCGGTCGTGGCGAAGATGAATTTCACATGCTCGGGTGGTTCCTCAAGCGTCTTGAGCAGCGCGTTGAAAGCGCTGGTCGATAGCATGTGGACCTCGTCGATAATGTAAATCTTGTAGCGTGCGCTGGCGGCACGGTAGCGGACACTGTCGATGATTTCACGGATGTCGTTCACACCAGTCCGGCTGGCGGCGTCCATCTCCATCACATCGACGTGGCGGCCTTCCATGATGGCGACGCAATGCTCGCACTGACCGCAGGGTTCGGTGGTGGGTTTACCTTCGCCATCAGGCCCAATGCAATTCATCCCCTTCGCGATGATCCGGGCTGTGGTTGTTTTACCGGTGCCACGGATGCCGGTCATGATAAAGGCCTGAGCGATCCGGTCCGCCTCGAACGCGTTTTCCAGTGTGCGTACCATCGCGTTCTGACCGACCAGATCGGCAAAGGTTTCAGGACGGTATTTGCGGGCAAGAACCTGGTAGGCGGGGCTTGGCGTATCGGTCATGTCTGCTCTGTCGGATTCGAGTTATGCCGCAGCGTAGAGGGCCCCGCTGTCCGCGTCCACAGCAAGCCGCGAGGATTTTCATTTTGGATTGCTGGCCGACGCGGTTAATATCGTACAGTCTAAGACCAGCCAGAAAGATTTTCTGATCAGCGTTTCGGGGGGAGCGTAGAATGGCTCAGATTGTTATCCATGCACTTCAAGTGGGCGGGGGCACGCTTGCGTTAACTTCAATGCCAGGGCGAGGAGGAGACTATTCCGGTGATCTTGATGCGGTTACCGGATGGAAGCCCGGCCTTATTCTGTCAATGACTACCGAGGTCGAGATGATCCTTGATGGCGCCAGGGATTTTGGGGCCGATGTTCGCAGCCGCGCTTGTCGCTGGGTTCATCTGCCAGTCGAGGATTACGGTATACCTTCCGACGACATTGATATGCGCTGGGTGGATGCCAGCGAGTCCGCTCGCCACGCATTATCGGGTGGAGGCCGAGTACTAATCCACTGCAAAGGCGGATGTGGCCGTTCTGGTATGGCTGTATTACGCTTAATGGTCGAGTGTGGAGAGCACCCGGACGAGGCATTGAATAGATTGCGAGCGTTACGCCCATGTGCAGTTGAAACCGACGCGCAGCTGCGCTGGGCGACTGCGCCTGCCAGTGTCTTGGTAGCCGAATAGCGATCAAGCCGACGGACGGTATTCAGCCTGCGCCCGAGTACTTCCGCCCAGGGTTAACACTTCCAGCATCGCGCAAGGCGGTCGGGACAAGGTGCCTCCAGGGATGGGGTGCGAGTCCGTGCCAAACATCAGGTCTGCATAGCTGTCCAGATGGTCGATCGCGACGTCTGAATCCGCATCACAGAACACTCGGGTTTCTTCGGGACCGGAGCGAAATCGGGCGGTGCACCCACTAGCGCAATGAGTCAAATCGCAGCTTCCTTCGATTCCGAATCCTGCGGTGGTAGTGGGGCCAGCTTTTCCAACCGAAGTGGCCAGTGCCCGTGCCATTCGTGCCAAAGCGGGGCAGTTTTTCCCGGTCCGTTGGCAAATTGTTGCCGAGAATTCATGCGTGTTGGTCTTCCAGATCATTCATGCGCCCTCCGCGCAGGGCAGGGGCATCAATCAGGAGGGACAGCATGCATGCGGTCTTGCCCTGCCCGGACACCCCGCCCGAGTTTCAGTTTCGATTTGATGGCAGGTCTCCTGACTTGCGGGTCATTGCTTTGCCGACCTTCCCGACCTTCAAGGCCAGTGGCATTTCGACATCGCTCTCCGCTTACAGTTGCGGGGGCAGTCTCGGACTGGGTTCGTTCCGGTTTTATCCGGGCAGAACCGCACCGTGTTCCCTTTTCATCCCGGCCCGGTTGGGCGCGAGAACCATCACGTCATCGCTAGCGGTACAATCGTTCGGGAGTCAAGAAGATTGATGATGGCATGTGACGCACGGTCCAGCCACGTCAACCTTGACTCGGCGCGCCTTGGGTGAACTGATCGGTTCAGTTGATTTCAGAGGGCACCATGTTGGACACACAGCAAGCGGTTGTCACCGAGGACATTCAGTTTCAGTCCGGCCCGGCAATACTGTCGGCACGGCTCTATCACCCTGTCGCAGAACCAGACAAAGTTGTTGTGATCAACGGCGCAACCGGTGTGCCCAGAGATTACTACCAGCATTTCGCAAGTTGGCTTGCAAAAGCGCACGGCATGGCCTGCCTTACCTATGACTACAGGGATTTTGGTCACTCTCTGACAGGCTCACAAAAGCAATCGCGTGTCACCATGGCGGATTGGGCGCTGATCGACATTCCGGCTGCACGGACCGAAATGCGGCGGAGGTTTCCACAGGCCAAGCTTTGGAGTATCGGGCATTCTTTGGGCGGGATGTTTGGTCCGGTCCAACCCGATATCAATCAGATCGACAGGATGATCTGTGTCTGTTCCGGTCTGGTAACGCTGAGGGATCATCCTTGGCCTTACCGTGCTTTGGCGACGTTGTTCTGGTACGGTCATGCGCCCCTGGCGGTACATGCGCTCGGGTATTTGCCCGGAAAGGCTTTGGGTTTTGGAACAAATCTGCCATCCCGAGTTTACTGGCAATGGCGCAAATGGTGCACAGCGCCCCAAAGCTATGTACCCGAAATCGGAGATACCTTGCCGGCAAACCGCTGGGCCGACATGGGCAAGCAAGTTGACATATTCGCCTTTGAGGATGATCAGGTTGTGCCCCCTGAGGCGGTTTGGCGGCTTGCCGATCTCTATGGTTCAGGTGTGCGGTGCCATCTGCTTTCGGCAAGTGAATTCGGGTTATCCGAAGTCGGCCATATCGGCGCGTTTGCCCGGCGAAACGCTGCCGTTTGGCCCCGGTTGATCGCCTAAAATGCTGGGCACCGGTAACCGGTGCCCAGAAAGGTCAAAGTCCCTTGCGGGATTTTTTCTCGTGCATCACGCTGCGCACCATTTTTCCAAACGCTTTATCGCGTGCGCGTGCCTGCGCCACCGAAGCCGAATTGTGCTGATCTTCGCGACGCAGCTTGCGCCATCGGTCCAGCCGTGCGGGATCAAGTGCCCCGGTTTCGATTGCAGCCTGTATCGCACAGCCGGGCTCGGTGTTGTGCTGACAATCTGAGAATCGACAGTTCATGCTCAGGTCCGAGATATCAGAGAACACCTCGTCCACACCCTCTTGCGCGTCCAACAGGCGTAACGCACGCATGCCGGGTGTATCGATCAACCAACCTCCGTTGCTCATTCGATGTAACGCACGCGCCGTTGTTGTGTGCCTGCCACGCGCATCATCTTCGCGAATGGCTGCGGTGGCTTGATTCTGCCCGGTGATCCCGTTGGCAAGTGTCGTCTTGCCAACGCCAGAAGATCCGACCAGGGTGCTGGTCTGTCCTTTCGGGCACCACGACAGGACCTGTTCGATATCGGACTGATCCAAGGCATTTACGGCCAAAACTGTCAGAAACGGGGCCAGTGACTGGGCCTGTTCGACATAAGCAATTGCGTTGTCGCAGGTGTCCGACTTGGTCAGAACGATCACCGGATAGCTGCCTGCCTGATGGGCCAGCGCAAGATAGCGCTCTAGTCGGGGCAGATTGAAGTCGGCATTGCAGGAACTGACGATGAACAGCACATCCACATTGGCCGCGATCAACTGTGCTGCGACGTCTGTGCCCGCGGCCCGGCGCTGCAGCAGGCTGCGCCGTTCCAGAACACTGCGAATGCGTTTGTTTTCATCGGTCAGCACCCAATCTCCGACCGCAAAAGCACCAGTCGATTGGTCTGGGGAGAGTAGGGGAGTCTCGCCTTCTGGACTCAACCCGATCAACCGATCCCGGTGAACGGCTGCGATGCGAAAGGGGAAAAGGGACGGCTCAGCCGCATGCTGAGCTGCAAAGTGAGAGGACCATCCGAGGTCCGATAAGGAAAGTGACATGTGTCTGCCTGTGATCAGAAACAACAATCCTGTCGAATGGCGAACGCGCATTCGCAGGTGAGGTATTCAGGCAGTCAGCTGGAAAAAAGAATCAGAACCGGTCTGCCCGAAGGGTCATTGCTACAATCATAAACGCCCTCCTACGGCTAATGGGTTCAAAGTGAGAGGTTGGACATCGACCCAAGCGGGGCTCGTTGTGGCTGCTTCCTTCCGGACCTGACCAGGTTGGCGAGGCGCTCGCCCGCGCCAACCTCTCGAACAACGATATAGGCCTCCGGCTGTAAAATGGCAACCCGTCAGAAGGTCAGATGAATGCGCATAAACCCATCAGTATCACGGGGCAGTATCTGGGGATCATAATCCGCCAATTCTTCCAGGTATTTGTCCGCGCCGGGACCGGTGGTCAGAATTGCTCCACGGCTTTGGGTCGGCACAAACGAAAACGGCTGAGGAGCTTGTTCCAGTGGGTCGAGGGGCGATCTTCCTGAGATGTAATCGCACAGGATTTCGTGAATGCGCAGCGACGGCAGGTTTATCTGATCTGCTTGAAAGTCGACAGGAAAATGACCGCCCCCGCTGGCGCGATAATTGTTGAGTGCAACAACAAACCTTTGATCGGGGGCGACAGGCAACCCTTGAAATGTAAGATCGCGAACGCGGCTATGGCCGGGATCTGTGATCCGTCCGGTTGCATCGAAACGAGCGGGTTGAGACAGGTCGAACCGGCAGGTCACGCCATGCAGTACATCAAAATAATACCCCGCCCGCAGAGGATCGATGAGGTTGACGGGATCATTCAGCAAAAGCTGATTGAACAGTCCGGCGGACATCTCAAGCCAGTCACGAACCTGTTCCCCGGTGATCAAAGTGGCGCGCAACTCGTTTGGAAACACGCACAGATCAGCCACATTGCGTACCGAGATTCTTCCCGCCGGGACATCGGTATAAAATCGAGTGCCTGCGCGGCCTCCGAATTTGGTCGGGGCGGCGGCTGACAGGACGGGATGGTCTGCCCATTCAGTACTCAATAGGTACGGCCGAAGCGCTGCAGCTTGAGCGGTTGCGATAAGCGCCAACCCACGATCAGGGGCGCAGAACGAAAAATAGCTGTGTAAAGGGTGTGGGACATTGCCGACGGGCTTGGCTGCGCGGACGCGTGTTGCTGTGTGGCCTTGGGCAAACAACTGCGCCAACTCCGGGCAATCGGTCACCGGCGATTTTGCTTGATTGACTGCGCGTAATTCGGCTTCGCTCTTGACGATGTGCCAGCCGTCAATATCTCGACCCAGTGTCAAATCAATGAGGCCGAGGTGTGAGCCTCCCCAACCCGGCATCACCACCGGTTTGCCATTTACAAGTCCGCGATTGCTGTCGACATGTTTCAAACCGACATGCGCCGCCCCCGGCAGAGTCAGGTGTGTATGGCCAGCAACGATTGCATCAATGCTTGTCAGGGCCGCAAGCGGAATAACGGCATTTTCCAGTTCTGGCTGTGCCTCTGCCGAACCGAGGCCTGAATGAGCCAGCGCGACGACCAAATCGCATCCATCTTTGCGCAGTTCTGCTGCTGTACGTTGTGCTGCGGTTAGGATATCGGCAATTTGCACGTCATCCCGCAGCATATGCGCCTCCCACCGCGCGGTCTGAGGTGGCAGGACAGAAAGAACACCTATGCTAATAGGAACATCTTCTCCGCCGATACTGATTGTGCGCTGCAGAATTGCTTGGGACACCCAGCCCTGTTCGGGGGTATTGCTTTTCATGTTGCTGCAAACAACCGGACACTCGAACTGACCTGTGATGCGATTGATGAACTTTAGTCCAAATCCAAAATCGTGGTTGCCCAATCCGACTGCATCATACCCCAGGACATTGAACGCCTTGGGCAAAGGGTGTTGGGCTGGCACGGCTTCGGCCGCCCAGTCGCCAAACGGGGTACCTTGCAGGCTATCGCCATTGTCGAATAGCAAAACCAGCGCCCCGTTGCATTCCGCCTGTTCTTGGGCGACCCGGATCATGCTTGCGGTGCGGGCGAGGCCGACATCAGGATCGGGGCGATCGGCATAATAGTCGTATGACGTCATGTGCATATGAAGATCAGAGGTCGCCAGGATCCGAAGGTGCGCGCGACCTTTGAAATCTCGATTTTGAGGCGGGAAAACTTCGGCTTTCAATATTTTTACTTCTGGATGATTGGGTAACGTAAGCTTCACTATGAGTTGTATTTAGTGCAAATTCCGAGGCATTGCTGCGGTCTTTCGACGGCGTAAGAAATATTGATCTGTGAATACCCCGTTGCACCGGTGGTCAAGACATGGCAGCCCTTTGCGCAAATACAGGAATGACAGGCATGAAACGCGCAGAACAGGTAACTTTTGGCGGCTCTGGGCTGGACCGGGCAGGATTGCTGCGAGGCGATGCGGACAAATTGGCGCAGGCCCATGCTGACCCGTCAGCAACATGTGTTCTGCTGTGGCGCGGCAAAATTTTGGCTAAGGGTGACGCTGTGGATCAGTTGGCGCTGCTTCCCATGTCCCACGATATTCTCAAAAATGGTCCAGGTGGCGTGATCGAAATGCCCGTACTGCTTGGGTGTATGGACGACGGATCGCCACAGTTTGCTTTGGATATATCTGATTGGGCGGCCGAGGGGCTAGACCTCTCTGCCGTCGGGAAGTTTGTGGATGGTAGCGAACAACAGCACCCCGACATGCCCAAAGGACATGTGTTTGTCGAGCTACGCCGGATCATGGCACGGCTGAATCCGCGTGATGCAGAGTTGGCAGCAACCGCCAAGGCGGTGATCGGCTGGCATGAAACGCATCAGTTTTGCGCCCAGTGCGGTGCACATAGTGAGATGGTTCAAGCTGGATGGCAACGCAGTTGCCCATCCTGTGGCGGTCAGCATTTCCCGCGCACAGATCCGGTTGTTATCATGCTGATAACGAACGGAAATTCGGTTCTTGTGGGCCGTTCTCCTGGTTGGCCCGAGGGGATGTATTCACTTTTGGCGGGCTTCGTTGAACCAGGCGAAACGCTCGAGGCCGCAGTACGGCGCGAGGTGATGGAAGAAGCCGGAGTACCTGTGGGCGAGGTGCGCTATCTTTCCAGCCAGCCTTGGCCCTTTCCTGCATCCCTGATGTTTGGCTGTGCAGGCGAAGCCCTTTCGCGCGATATTCAGATCGACCCGGTTGAAATCGAAGATGCGATGTGGGTCACCCGGACCGAGATGATGCAGGCCTTTGCCGGGGACCACCCCAAGCTCCTGCCAGCCCGAAAGGGCGCGATTGCACATTTTTTGTTGCAACACTGGCTTGCAGACACACTGGACTGACGAGAAACTGGACTCAATCAAGGGCAGAGTAAAACGAACATGCAGTTTTCAGCGCAGGAAGATATCGAAGTTCCGATTGATACGGTCTTCACCATGATTTCTGATTTCGAGCGCTTTGAACGCATGGCCTTGCGGCGCGGGATTGAAGTGAGGAGAATCGCAGATTCTGCGGTGCCACAGACCGGAACCGCATGGGAGACCGAGTTCAAGATACGCGGTAAACCACGTCAGATTGCCATAGAGATGACGGAATATGACAGCCCGTCTCTGATGCGCTTTATATCCAGTAGCAAGGGAATGAACGGTGATACGGTTGTCGAGCTTTTGGCACTGTCTCAACGTCGGACACGTTTGCGGATTGAGACATCGCTGGGCGCAAAAACCCTTCCCGCACGGCTATTGCTACAGTCTTTGAAGCTCGGGCAATCCAGGTTCCGCCGACAGTTTCAAACGCGGCTCAGCGAATTTGCGCGGGACATGGAAGAACGGCACCTGCATGGTGCCTGAATATGAGGGAGTAGATGAGTAGATTGGATCAACCGATCATCCGCGAAGCTGTTGAGGCTGATGCTGATGGAATTGCCAAGGTGCTGACCGAGCTCGTGGCTGCCGGTAAGCGAAGCAAAGACAGCAACGCTGTTTTTGCTTTGGGGCATTACATCAGCGATCCCGAACGTATTCGGTGTAGTGTTGCTGTCACGCCAAACGGAGAAATTTTGGGATTCCAATCGCTGAAACTTGCCACCGAAAACAACCCCTATGAGGTTGCGGTCGGCTTGGGTATCATCGGCACACATATTCGGCCGTCTGCTGCGCGACGCGGTGTGGGGCGGGCACTATTTGAATCGACGCTTGAGGCCGCTCGACATAAGGGTTTACCTGCTATCGACGCGACGATTGGGGCCGCCAATCCCGAGGGGCTTGGGTACTATGAAGCCATGGGATTTCGAGAATATCGCCGGATGGAAGGTGCAGTATGCAAGATCTTTCATGTTCCCAAAGTCTGAGCCTGGCAACACCCAAATGATAAGCACGCCCTAAAACATGTCGCAGATCATCTTTCTTCACGGTGCATCCAGCAGTGGGAAAACGACACTGGCACGGGCATTGCAAAGGGCGGCAGAGGTGCCATTCTGGCACATCTCGATTGATCATCTTCGGGACTCTGGCGTTCTGCCCATGCGGCGCTTTCAAAGCAGAGAATTCGATTGGTCGATCGAGCGTGGCAAGTTCTTTGATGGTTTCCATGCGACTTTGGCGGCCTATGCAAATGCAGGAAACAATCTGATCATCGAACATATTCTGGATACGCCTGAATGGGCAGAAATGCTAAAGCGGCATCTGGCAGGTCATGATGTATTGTTTGTGGCTGTGCATTGCCCCACCGACCTCCTAATCGAAAGAGAAATGGCGCACGGTGACCGCGAACAAGGCAGCGCGGTGAGTGACCAACAGGTCATTCACATAGGCAGGGTCTATGATCTGGAAGTCAATTCGATGGATGACATCGATGGAAATGTCGATCTCATCCTCGATGCATGGCGCAATGGGACACGGAGCTCTGAGTTTGCCCCGCAGGAGGGGTAGCGACAGCGAAATGTTACCCGCGGGGCTGCGCCGCCGGGTAGACGCCAAGCACCTCAACATTGGTGGTGAAATGCTCTAGTTCATCCATCGCCAATTTTACATTGCGATCATCCGGGTGGCCTACGATATCCGCATAGAACTGCGTCGCAGTGAATGAGCCGTCGACCATGTAGCTTTCCAGCTTGGTCATGTTGATGCCATTGGTGGCAAATCCACCCATTGCCTTGTATAGCGCGGCCGGGATGTTTCGGACCTGAAAGACGAAACTGGTGATCATCCCATGTTCGCCACGACGCGAATCGTCGACCTCTCGTGACATCACTAGAAACCGGGTCGTATTATCTCCCTGATCTTCAATATGTCGCGCCAATACGTTGAGGCCGTAGATTTCGCCTGCAAGTTCACTGGCCAAAGCTGCGGAATGCTTGTTACCAGCCTCAGCAACTTCTCGCGCGGCGCGGGCATTATCTGGGCTGACCCGTCCGCGAATTCCGTGCTCTCGCAGAAATCCTGCGCATTGTGGCAGCAAAACAAGGTGTGAATGCGCTTCGGTGATGTCTTCCAACTTGGCGCCGGGTACGGAAAGCAAATTGATATGCACCCTCACAAATGCCTCATCGATAATATGCAGCCCGCTATGGGGAAGCAGGCGGTGGATATCCGCGACGCGGCCATAGGTGGTGTTTTCAACCGGCAACATTGCCAGATCAGCTTCGCCCGAACGCACCGATTCGATCACATCTTCGAATGTACGGCAGGGCAGTGCGTCCATATCCGGGCGCGCGTTGCGGCAAGCCTCGTGGCTATAGGCGCCAGGTTCTCCCTGAAATGCTATGCGATTGGTCATTTGGTCGTTTCCGTGCAACAAGTTCTTGAATTGGGCGTTTAGTCGCGGTGTC
This sequence comes from Ruegeria sp. AP7, assembly GCF_056539905.1. NCBI lineage: Bacteria > Pseudomonadati > Pseudomonadota > Alphaproteobacteria > Rhodobacterales > Roseobacteraceae > Ruegeria > Ruegeria sp. AP7. The sequence goes on from NZ_JBQFVT010000006.1 coordinate 148,915, forward strand.
TATACCTTGCCTCTTGTCAGGGGAAGCCTTAGACACCCGGAAGACAGCTAAAGTGGACTCGCGATCAATGTTCGACACGATGACAGTTACCAAGGCCGCAGCAGGCCTGTTTGGCACCTTCCTGGTGCTGCTTCTGGCAAAATGGGGGGCGGATGTCCTCTATAGCAGTGATAGCCATCATGCCGAGGCTGCCTACGTTATCGAATCCGAAAGCTCGGGCGAAAGTGCCGACGGTGAAGAGGTGGTCTTCGAAGAGATTCTGGCAGCAGCCGATCCTGAAAAAGGAGCAAGGGTGTTCCGTAAATGCACCGCTTGCCACAAATTGGAAGACGGCGCGAACGGCACTGGCCCGTACCTTTATGCCATCGTAGATCGCCCTGTAGCTTCGGCAAAAGGGTTTACCGGCTATTCTGCAGCTATGCAGGCGCATGGCGGCAACTGGACGCCTGAAGCGCTTGATGCCTTCCTGACCCGACCCAGCAGCTATATCTCGGGCACCTCGATGAGCTTTGCGGGCCTGAAAAAACCACAGGATCGCGCCGACTTGATTGCTTACCTGCAGACCATCGGCAACTGATCTTTTGATCATTACGCAAGAATTCAAAGCCGCTGCGCCAAGCAGCGGCTTTTATTTTTTACGTGAGAAAAACTTCACAAAGCGCTCACGCATTCTAAACTTGCAACTGACAGTGCTGGACCTTTAGCTGGCTGGCACAACAATGAAGATGACAGATATTCAGAGGACGAGCCCAATGAAACCCCTTCTGCCTGCGATGCGCTTTACTGGAATTCATTCTTGGACTGCGGCGTTAGGAATTTCGGCAGCGGTTGTTTTCGGGGGTATTCAAGCCAGCGCGAGCGAGGATGGTATCACTCGAACCCACGGCTATTCTTACTTTGGAAACCTGGATTACCCGGCGGATTATCCGCACCTGAATTATGTCAATCCCGATGCGCCAAAAGGTGGCGAGCTGTCGCTGGCGGGATCAGGTACGTTTGATTCCCTGAACCCCTACTCGCGAAAAGGTCGCGCGGGCGCGTTGACGACGATTCAATATGACCCGCTGATCGAAAGCACATCAGACAGTGTTGGCCAATACTACGGTGTTGTCGCCGAAAGCATGGAGTATGACGAAGGCCGCAACTACGTGATATTCCATTTGCGCCCCGAGGCGATGTTCTGGGATGGAACCCCAGTGACGGCCGAGGATGTAGTCTATAGCCACCGCCTGTTTATCGAGCAGGGCTTGCCATCTTATGCACAGGCAGTCGGTCGGATGGTCACGGGTGCCGAAGCGCTGGATGATCACACCGTCAAATTTACCTTCAGCCCGGATGTCACACGTCGTGGGCTAATCGAAACAGTTGGTTCAACTCCGGTCTTCTCGAAGGCTTGGTTTGAAGCTGATGAAAACCGCCGCCTTGATGAACCTCGCCTTGAGGTCGCCGTAGGGTCCGGCCCGTACAAGCTGGACAGCTACGACATCAATCGCCGCATCGTTTACAAGCGTCGTGATGACTATTGGGGCAAGGACTTGCCGATCAATGTTGGTCGCAACAATTACGACATCATTCGGATCGAATATTTCGCTGATCAAACTGCCGCATTTGAGGGTTTCAAGGCTGGTGAGTACACCATGCGTGTCGAAAGTGATCCGAAGCAGTGGGCCTCGAGTTACGATTTCCCGAAGCTCGACGAAGGGTATGTTGTGCAGGATGAGATCGTTGACGGAAGTCCTCCGACACCATCTGGGTTTGTGTTCAATCTGGGAAAACCGCAGTTTGCCGACAAGAATGTGCGCAAAGCACTAGCGCTGGCGTTTAATTTCGAATGGGCAAATGAGTCGCTGATGTTCGGACTGAACACGCCTCGGAATTCGTTTGTGCAAGGCACTCATCTCGAGGCGACAGGTGCGCCAGAAGGCGCGGAACTGGCGTTCTTGGAAACACTGGGCGATATCGTCCCGGCCGATGTCTTAAGCGAGCCCGCGCTTGTTGTTCATGAATCCAACCCGGCCCGCCTGAACGATCGTCGCAATCTGCGGAAAGCGTCGAAACTGCTGGATGAAGCCGGATGGCCGGTCGGTGAAGGCAATCTGCGCCGCAATTCCGAAGGGCAGACGCTGAAAGTGAATATTCCTTACGCGTCCAGTATTCCCACCTCGACTTCGACGATGATCGAGACCTACGTCCAGAACCTTCAGTCAATTGGTGTGGATGCTTCTGCAGAGAAAGTTGACCCCTCTCAGTTCACGCTGCGGCGTCGTGAGCGGGATTACGACATGGTGTATTCGAACCGATATGGCTCGTTCCTATCCACCGGTGGCGGCCTAAGCCAGATGTATGGATCGGAAGAGGCTGCATTCAGCCTGTTCAATCCGGCGGGTCTTGCCAGCCCTCTTGTGGACGCGGTGATCGAAGCGTCCTTTGATACAACAAATCAGGCAGAGCAGGATGCCGCATTGATGGCGTTGGACCGTGTGCTGCGCTATGAGTTCTTTGTCATACCCGATGGGTATGTGGCGGACTACTGGACGGCTTACTACGACATGTATGAATACCCTGAAAATCTACCTCCATTCTCGCTGGGGTATCTCGATTTTTGGTGGATCAACCCTGAGAAAGAGGCTGACCTGAAAGCCAAAGGCGCACTGCGGTAAAATGGGCGCCTATATTCTAAGACGCCTATTGCTGGTCATACCGACCCTTCTGGGCATCATGATCGTCAATTTCACGCTGGTGCAATTTGTGCCGGGCGGACCGATCGAACAGATCATTGCGCAGATCGAAGGTCAGGGCGATGTCTTTGCAGGATTCGCCGGTGGTGGCGATGCCGGGGCAGGCGCCGAACCTGCTGGAGGTGCCTTTGACGACAAATACGTCGGTGCGCGTGGGTTGCCGCCTGAGTTCATCGCTGAACTGGAAAAAGAGTTTGGATTCGACAAACCGCCACTCGAACGTTTTCTAGGCATGATGGGCAATTACCTGACGTTGGATTTTGGTGAGAGCTACTTCCGCTCGATCAGCGTGATCGATCTGGTGCTCGAAAAAATGCCCGTGTCGATATCACTGGGTCTTTGGTCGACCCTGATCGCCTATCTGGTTTCGATCCCATTGGGAATCCGCAAGGCGATCAAGGACGGTTCAAGTTTCGACACTTGGACCAGTGGTGCGATCATCGTGGCGTATGCGATCCCCGGGTTCCTGTTTGCCATTCTGCTTCTGGTGCTCTTCGCCGGTGGGTCGTATTGGCAGATATTCCCGCTGCGCGGCCTGACCTCGGACAACTGGGAAAGCCTCAGTCTGTTTGGCAAGATCGCCGACTATTTCTGGCACATCGCGCTTCCGATCATCGCACTGACGATCTCGGCCTTTGCGACGCTGACACTGCTGACCAAGAACTCGTTCCTGGATGAGATCAAAAAGCAATATGTCATGACCGCCCGTGCCAAAGGGCTGAGTGAGCGCAAAGTGCTGTACGGCCATGTCTTCCGCAACGCGATGCTGATCGTGATTGCAGGGTTTCCGGCAGTGTTCATCGGCGTTTTCTTTGGTGGCTCGATCATCATCGAGACCATTTTCTCGCTCGATGGTCTTGGGCGACTGGGCTTTGAGGCCGCAGTGGCGCGCGACTATCCGGTGATTTTCGGCACGCTCTTCATCTTTGGCCTCATGGGCCTGGTTGTCGGCATCATCAGCGACCTGATGTACGTTCTGGTCGACCCGCGCATCGACTTTGAAAAGCGGGAGGGATAATTGGCACTTTCTCCTCTAAACCAGCGCCGCTGGCGTAATTTCCGGCGTAACGGCCGTGCCTTCTGGTCGCTGATCATCTTCTCGATCCTGTTTGGCCTGTCGCTGTTTGCCGAGTTCATCGCCAACGACAAGCCGATCCTGGTGAAGTACCGGGGCGAATTCTACACGCCGGTCTTCAACTTCTACGCCGAGACCGAATTCGGTGGCGATTTCCAGACCGAGGCGATTTATCGCGACCCCGAGGTCATGTGCCTGATCGACAGCGGAGGGCTAGATCAGTGTTTCGATGATCCTGAAGGGATTATCGAAGAGATTCAGGCTGGTACATTCGAGGCCGACGGCTTCGAGCGCGGCTGGGCTATCTGGCCACTGATCCCTTATTCCTTCAACACCAGCGTGGACCGACCGGGTGCTGCACCGCTGCCGCCCAATAGTCAAAACCTTCTGGGCACGGATGACACCAAGCGAGATGTGCTGGCCCGCGTGATCTATGGCTTTCGCCTGTCGATCCTGTTCACGCTAATTGTGACCGGGGCAGCCAGTTTGATCGGCATCTTCGCAGGGGCCATTCAGGGCTTTTTTGGCGGCTGGCTCGATCTGATCTTTCAACGGATTATCGAAATCTGGTCATCAACTCCCTCGCTCTATGTGATTATCATCATGTTTGCCATTCTCGGCCGAAGTTTTTGGTTGTTGGTGGCTCTGATGATTCTCTTCGGTTGGACCGGGTTGGTTGGCGTTGTGCGGGCTGAGTTCCTGAGGGCTCGAAATCTGGAATATGTTCGTGCCGCGCGCGCGCTAGGCGTGGGTAACATGACGATCATGTTCCGCCACATGCTACCCAATGCGATGGTTGCCACGCTGACCTTCATGCCGTTCATCGTGACCGGCACGATTGGCGGACTGGCGTCGCTAGACTTCCTTGGTTTCGGTCTTCCGTCTTCGGCCCCATCGCTCGGCGAGCTGACCTTGCAGGCAAAACAAAACCTGCAGGCCCCGTGGCTGGCCTTCACCGCCTTTTTCACCTTCGCCATCATGCTGTCGCTGCTGGTCTTCATTTTCGAAGGCGTACGTGATGCGTTTGATCCCAGAAAGACCTTTTCATGAGCCTGCTGGATGTGAACAACCTCAAAGTCTCCTTCCGGCAGGACGGCCAGGTTTCTGCGGCGGTGAAAGGTGTGTCCTTTACCGTGGACCGGGGTGAAACGGTTGCTCTGGTAGGGGAATCGGGCTCAGGCAAGTCCGTGACCGCTCTCAGCACCGTATCACTGCTGGGCGATAGTGCGATCGTTGAAGGCTCGGTCACCTATGACGGCCAAGAGATGATTGGCGCGTCCGAGAACAAGCTGATGGAAGTGCGCGGCAACGACATCAGCTTTATTTTCCAAGAGCCGATGACCTCGCTAAACCCGCTTCATACGATCCAGAAGCAGATGGCCGAGTCTCTAGCATTGCACCAGGGGCTGGCTGGTGATGCGGCGCGAAATCGGATTATTGAACTGCTGAACAAAGTTGGCATCCGCGACCCGGAAGAGCGTTTGGACAGTTATCCGCATCAGCTGTCGGGTGGGCAGCGTCAGCGCGTGATGATCGCCATGGCATTGGCCAACAAGCCGGATATTTTGATCGCAGATGAACCAACGACCGCGCTGGATGTGACCATTCAGGCGCAAATTCTGGAACTGCTGGCTGAACTGCAAAAGTCTGAAAACATGGGAATGCTGTTCATCACCCATGACCTTGGCATCGTCCGGCGCATCGCCGACCGGGTCTGCGTAATGAAGGATGGTGAGATCGTCGAAACCGGCGTGACCTCCGAGATTTTCGACAACCCGCAGCATCCTTATACGCGCAAGCTGCTGGCGGCTGAGCCGTCAGGACACCCCGATCCGGTGGCAGCTGATGCCGAAGAGGTCGCGCGCACCGATCACCTGAAGGTCTGGTTTCCGATCCAACGGGGGTTTCTGAAACGTACAGTCGGGCATGTGAAAGCCGTCAATGACGCGACGCTCAGCGTCCGCGCCGGGGAAACGCTAGGGATCGTAGGCGAGAGCGGGTCGGGCAAGACAACGCTGGCCCTGGCCATGATGCGTTTGATCGCCTCCGAGGGCGGGATCACTTTCCGCGATCAGGACGTTCGCCGCTGGTCAACGCGTGAACTCAGACGGCTGCGCAAGGATATGCAGATCGTGTTTCAGGACCCGTTCGGCAGCCTCAGCCCCCGGATGACCTGCATGCAAATCATCGCCGAAGGGTTGGCTATCCACAATGTTGACCCCCATCGCGCCCCGCGCGAATTGGTTGCCGAAGTGATGACCGAGGTCGGATTGGACCCCGCCGCGATGGACCGCTACCCGCATGAGTTTTCAGGTGGGCAACGCCAGCGGATCGCCATCGCGCGCGCCATGGTGTTGCGGCCCAAGCTGCTGGTTCTGGATGAACCGACCAGTGCGCTGGACATGACCGTGCAGGTGCAGATTGTTGATCTGTTGCGGGACCTGCAAAGAAAGTATGGGCTGGCCTACCTGTTCATCAGCCACGACCTGAAGGTCGTGCGCGCAATGTCCCATAACGTCATCGTCATGCGAAACGGTGATGTGGTCGAAATGGGCGCTGCTGAGGATTTGTTCGAACACGCCCAAACTGATTACACACGCGAACTGATCGCGGCAGCGGGCTGACGAGCAGCCCGCCCCGCTAGCCTCAGGCCATTTCCTTGTTCTTTGCAGAGGCAGGAACAGGGCCGCGCAGTTCTTCATAATGATCGAACTGCAGTTTGACCCAACCGGTGCCACGGGTGGCGCTGGCAAGGGTTCGGTGCAGTTCATCCTCGGCAACGGCCGGAAGCTGCGCGTTGAATATCTCCCAACCCGAAGCGTTCGGATTACCCTCGAATCCTAGCACCTGACCCTGCAAAGAACTGATCGTGGGGACTAGATCACCGACGAAGGTTGATGGCAGATGGATCTCGGCATTCAGGATCGGTTGCAGGACGACGGGTTTGGCCTCGGGTAGCGCTTCACGCACGGCGTTCTTGCCAGCGGTGCGGAAGGCATAGTCCGAACTGTCTACGTTATGGTGCTTGCCGTCGCTGAGCGTCACCTTGACGTCCACGACAGGGAAACCTTCAGGGCCTTCGACCAGTGCGTCCTTGGCACCGTGTTCAACCGAAGGAATGTAGTTCCGGGGTACGGCCCCGCCTTTGACTACTTCTTCGAACTGGAACCCCGATCCGCGCGGTAGTGGCGCGATTGAGATCACCACATCAGCAAATTGACCTGCGCCACCGGATTGCTTGCGGTGGCGGTGACGATGATCGACTTTGGTGCGGATGGTTTCGCGATAGGCTGTTCCGGCGGCCTCGGCTTCAATCTCGATCCCAAAATCTTCGTCTAGTTTAGCTGTCACGCGGCGCATGTGTTGTGGGCCTTGCGAACTTAGAATGGAATGACCGCTTAATTCGTCCTGTTCCAGATGCAGTCCGGGATCGATTTCAACCAAACGGGTCAGCGCGTTCGACAGACGCACATCGTCGCGTTCATGCGCGGGTGAGACAACCTGACGATGCGCAGCGGGATGCGAGGAGGCCCATTCCGGCAGCGGCGTAGCAGCAGCGCTATCATATATGAAACCAGGGTTGAGATGATCGGATTTAACGGCCAGACCAATCTGTCCAGCCTCAAGCGCTCCGATCTGGGTTTTGGCGTCGAGTGTGGTCAGGTTCCCAACAGTTTCACCGCCCAGAGGCTCGTGCGCTTTGACGCCATCGCCCAGTCCGCGCAATACGGTGATCTTACCAATATGCTTCTTCACATCCGCAAAGCCTGCGATGGCGCGCGCTGTATCTTCAGCCTCGTCTCTGTCTGCCGCGATGTTGAACTCCGGGGCCTCATGACGCAGCGCTTTCATAAGGCGCGTCAGGCCATTGCCATGGCTGGCAGCACCCAGGCAGGCGGGGATCAGCTGGTGGTTCTGCAAAACCTGCGCAGCCAACTCGTAGACTTCCTCGCTGGGTGGCTGCTTGTCTTCGATCAGTTGTTCCAGCAAATGGTCATCAAAATCTGACAGGGTCTCGAGCAACTCGGTGCGCGCTTCCTGTTCGCGATCCTCCACCGATTGCGGTAGTTCGATCAAGGCTGAGGGCTGGCCTTCTTGATACTTCCACGCGCGTTCCGAGATCAGGTCGACGGCCCCGATGATGTCTTCTCCTTCGCGAATCGGAACTTGACGCAAAGCGATGTGGTGACTGCAATAGGTCTGAAGCGCTGCTACGATGTCGCGTATGCGGCCATTGGGGCTGTCCATGCGATTGATGAAGAGGAAACTGGGAATACCTGCTTCCTCAACCAGTCTTAGATAAGGGGCACAAAGGACTGCGGCGTCCGGATCGGGGGGGACCACAACCACTGCTGCGTCTGAAATGGCCATCGCCGGGCCGACATAGGCCAGCGCATCGCCGCCTCCGTCCACGTCCACCGCGCACCACGGTTCGTCTAAATAAGAAAAACCGTGCAAATGCACGGTTCCGGAAACATCGAATGTTGTAGGCCGCCCGTCGAGGCGGCTGATCGCTTCGACCAAGGTGGATTTGCCCGATTGACTGGGGCCGAGGACGGTGAAAACGCGCATGAGTGCTGTCCCTGTTTCAGTTGCAACTTGGCTGCACGAAAAGGGCTGTCGAACGCATGCGCGTCGGCAAGAACTGTCTGCGTTTGCCTGCCTCAGGCTGTGAAGAGGCGGTCCTCTCCACCCCTTGAGTGTGGAGAAAACCAACGGCATGCGTCAAGCCCCCGTGCCGGTTTGGTAGGGTGGGTCGCGAAAAACGACCTACCAAAGAGTTTTCAGATCGCCGAACTGTGCCCAGCTTTGCTCAGGTCGTAGGCATCAAAGCTGCGCGCGATCATGCGGGTAAGTGCGCGCGCTTCGAGCGGGATGAACAAGCCGTTTTCATCAACGCGCAGCAATCCGTCAAAGGCTGCATTCGCCTTGGCGTACATCTGCTGCAGCTCAGCGGCCGAGATGTCGTAGTCGCGTAGAATCTCGTTCGAATTGATTTGGAAATCACACATCAGCGCCTCGATCAGGCGCGACCGCAGGATATCTTGACCTTTGAACAAGTGCCCACGCGACGTCGAGAACCGCCCTTCGCGAATGGCCTTCGTGTGGGCTGATGTTGCCGGAGCATTCTGCGCGTAGCCTTGCGGGAAACGTGAAATTGAGCTTGCGCCTAGGCCAATCAGGATCGGGGCCTGATCGTCCGTGTAACCCTGAAAATTCCGTTTCAGGCGGCCAGCGCGCAGCGCATGGGTCAGACCATCATCCTGTGTCGCAAAGTGGTCGATCCCAATTTCAGCGTAATTGTCCCACAGAAACAGTCGCCGGGCAGTTTCGAACAATTCCAGTCGCTGCTCTGGCGTGGGGAGCGCATCTGATGGAATCAGTTGCTGGCGCTTGGCCATCCAGGGCACGTGCGCATAGCCATAAAGTGCGACTCGATCCGGGTTCAGGGAAAGTAGCTTTTGCACGCTTTCGGTCATGCGCGCTTTGGTCTGGTGGGGCAGACCATATAGGATATCCGCGTTCAGGCTGGCAATTCCACGTGCGCGGATCATCTCGGCCGCTTTGCGAGTGGTATCGTAGCTTTGAATGCGGCCGATGGTTTTCTGGATTTCATCATCGAAATCCTGCACGCCGATCGAGGCGCGGTTCATCCCGGCCTCGGCCAGCGCATCCAATCTGGCTTCGTCGATCTCATTCGGATCAATTTCAACCGAGAATTCCGCATCTGGACCCAGCGGGACGACCTCAAGAATCCGTCCTGCCAACTCGCGCATCAGGTCCGCATTCAACAGGGTCGGCGTGCCGCCACCCCAATGTAGCCGAGACAGCGTAACACGCTCGGGCAAACGCGCGGCCAGCAGGTCCAGTTCGGCTTTCAGAACGTCCACATAGGCAATAACAGGGTTATCCGTCTGGGTGCCCTGGGTCCGGCAGGCGCAAAACCAGCACAGCCTGCGGCAGAAGGGTACGTGGATATAAAGCGAGATCGAACTGCCGGGGGCAATCCCGGAAATCCAGTCGGCAAACAAGTCAGCCCCCACGTCATTGCTAAAGTGGGGGGCGGTGGGATAGCTTGTGTAACGCGGTACTTTCGCGTCAAAAAGTCCAAGCCGTGCCAATTGAGGTTTCAGTGTCATGGCGATATGACTATAGCGGGAGGGCCCAGGGTACTTTGACCGAAATCAAATGGAAACGCGAATGACACTCAAGGCCCAATTCGACCACACAAATTGCGCAGAATGCCCGATACGGCATCGCGCGGTGTGCGCGCATTGTGAAAAGGATGAGCTGGAGGAACTTGAGAGCATCAAGTACTACCGCAGCTTCGAGGCCGGGCAGACAGTCATCTGGTCCGGAGATCCGATGAACTTTGTCGGTTCTGTCGTATCCGGAATTGCGTCTCTGACACAGACGATGGAAGACGGGCGCACACAGATGGTGGGCTTGCTCTTGCCTAGTGATTTCGTTGGGCGACCCGGGCGTGAAAACGCGGCGTACGACGTGGTTGCGACCACCGATCTGGTGATGTGCTGTTTTCGGAAAAAACCTTTTGAAGAACTGATGGTGACGACACCGCATATCGCGCAGCGTCTGTTGCAGATGACTCTCGACGAGTTGGATGCCGCGCGTGAATGGATGCTGGTGCTTGGGCGCAAAACGGCGCGGGAAAAGATTGCCAGCCTTCTCTCGATCATTGCGCGTAGGGACGCGTCACTTCATTCGTCCGGCACTTTCGGCCCGATTGTATTCGACCTTCCTCTGACACGAGAGGCGATGGCAGACTACCTAGGCCTGACGCTTGAGACTGTCAGCAGACAAATCTCGGCCCTGAAGAAGGATAAGGTCATCTTGCTGGAAAGCAAACGCCATGTCACGATCCCAGATATGGGGCGTTTGATGGAAGAGGCGGGTGACGATTCGGATGGCGGATTTCTGGTCTGATATCCAATGATCTGACTAAGGTCCCAAAACAAACAGGAGCCAACAATGGAATTCAGCGGTGTATTGGCCATGTTGTTCATCGGCGCGATTGCCGGGTGGCTGTCCGGAAAGATCATGGAAGGCCGCGGGTTCGGCCTGATTGGCAACATCATCGTCGGAGTCGTCGGCGCATTTTTGGCCGGCACGATTTTTCCCGCTTTGGGCTTTGGCGTCGGTGGTGGGCTGCTCTCTTCGATTTTCTTTGCGACGGCCGGCGCAGTGATTCTTCTGTTCCTAATCGGCCTGATCCGCAAGGATTGAGAAAAAACCGCCCCGATAGGGCGGTTTTTGCAATTTGATCAATGCGCCAGAAAGACCGGCACTTCGGATTGTTCAAGCATGTTCCGAGTCGCACCGCCCAGAATGGCCTCGCGAAAGCGCGAGTGCCCGTAGGCGCCCATTACGATCATGTCGGCCTCGGTATCGGCAGCGTGACGATTAAGAATATCCGAAACGCGTGTCATGGTTTTGCTCAGCACATCAATCTCGCATTTCACGCCGTGCCGCGCCAACATTTGAGACAACAGCCCACCCGGGTCCGAGCGATCGGGCCCATGACGTGGCGGGTCAATGACGACAATCCGTGTAAGCTCGGCCTGCTTCAGGAAGGGAAGGGCGCAGCGGATGGCGCGCATCGCTTCGATGCTTTCATTCCAGCCTACCATTATGGTCTTGGGTGAGGAGATCGGCTCAATTTCGTCCGGTACCAGCAATACCGGGGCGTGGCCCTCGAACATGGCGGCCTCAACAATCGGTTCGGCCTCGGCGTCGCGATCCTTTCCGTATGGGCGCGGCAATATCACTAGATCTGAAAAACGCGCGCGGCGGGCGACGTGTCGGCCAATATCGGCAATCTGTGCTACCCCATTTTCAGCCGACCAACGCACCCCCGATTTGCCAAGATAGTCCTGAGCAAATTTGAGGATTTCATCGGCCTCGGCGTTTGCGCGACTCAGGGTTTCCTGCAGGATCAGTGCATTGGCCCCGGCGTAGTAATACCCGGTCTGACTGCGGTCGACCCCAAGGCACAGCGCTTCGGCGTGGGCGTCTTGCCCGTCGGCCAAGGCGACCATCTGTGCCAGAGCCGTTTGGGAAATCTTGGTTTCTGTCATGACCGTAAGCAGGGATTTATATGCCATGTCGACCTCATTATTCCGACGCTCCTTAGTGCGGAACGTGTGTTTGTCTCTGGAAAATACCTCTCACAGAAAACAGGGGGTTGTCTTGACACAGATCAAAGCAGCACAATTGGCATCACTGCATTACGACACGCAGTCAAAAGGGTTCCGTGTGGCATGAAGAATCGCGCGGGGCATGGCAAAGGGACGCAATATGTCAAATTACATCAAGCTGATCGTGCTTGGGCTGGTTGTGCTGTTCGCAGCCATTGGGTCCAATTATGCACGGGATTTGGCGTATCAGGTGCACGCAATTCTGGTGATGATCATCGCTGCCGGATTGTTCATTTGGACGCTTAGAAACACCGATGAGCCAGATATTCTTGTAGATCGCTCGGCGGAATATATGGATGGCGTGATCCGCTATGGCGTGATCGCAACTGCCTTTTGGGGTGTGGTTGGGTTCCTTGCGGGGACTTTCATTGCGTTCCAGCTGGCCTTTCCGTCGCTGAACTTCGAATGGGCCCAAGGGTATATGAACTTTGGACGTTTGCGGCCATTACACACGTCGGCGGTTATCTTCGCCTTTGGTGGTAACGCGCTGATCGCAACCTCGTTCTATGTCGTACAGCGCACAAGTGCCGCACGTCTGTGGGGCGGAAACCTGGCCTGGTTCGTGTTCTGGGGCTATCAGCTGTTTATCGTTCTGGCGGCGACCGGTTACCTGCTGGGTGGAACCCAGTCGAAAGAATATGCGGAACCTGAATGGTATGTCGACCTATGGCTGACCGTTGTCTGGGTTGCTTATCTGGCTGTCTATCTGGGCACGATCATCAAACGGAAAGAACCCCACATCTACGTGGCCAACTGGTTCTATCTGGCATTCATCGTGACCGTCGCCATGCTGCATCTGGTCAATAACATGACCATTCCAGTCAGCATCTGGGGTTCGAAATCGGTCATCGTCTGGTCAGGTGTCCAAGACGCCATGATCCAATGGTGGTATGGCCACAACGCCGTGGGCTTCTTCCTGACCGCAGGCTTCCTGGGCATGATGTACTACTTCATCCCGAAACAAGCCGAGCGTCCGGTGTTCAGCTACAAACTGTCGATCATCCACTTCTGGGCGCTGATCTTCCTGTATATCTGGGCCGGTCCGCACCACCTGCACTATACCGCGCTACCGGACTGGGCCTCGACGCTGGGCATGGTTTTCTCGGTGATCCTGTGGATGCCTTCGTGGGGTGGTATGATCAACGGTCTGATGACCCTGTCGGGCGCATGGGACAAGCTGCGTACAGACCCTGTGATCCGGATGATGGTCATCTCGGTCGGCTTCTACGGCATGTCCACTTTCGAAGGTCCGATGATGTCGATCCGTGCGGTGAACAGCCTGTCTCACTACACCGACTGGACTATTGGTCACGTGCACTCGGGTGCGCTGGGCTGGAACGGAATGATCACCTTCGGTGCGCTGTACTATCTGGTGCCCGTCCTGTGGAAACGGGACCGCCTGTATTCGCTGCAGATGGTCAGCTGGCATTTCTGGCTCGCCACAATCGGTATCGTGCTCTACGCCGCGTCGATGTGGGTCACCGGTATCATGGAAGGCCTGATGTGGCGTGAAGTGGATGCCAACGGCTTCCTGGTGAATTCGTTTGCTGACACCGTGGCTGCCAAGTTCCCAATGTACGTCGTACGTGGTTTGGGTGGGGTGATGTTCCTCGCTGGCTCGCTGATCATGTGCTACAACCTGTGGATGACTGTGCGGAAGGCACCGGCCAAAGAGGCCAGCCTGACCGTTGCGGTCCCTGCTGAATAAGGAGGGCCGGAGCAATGGCAATTCTCGACAAACACAAGATCCTCGAGACCAACGCGACCCTCCTGCTGATCTTCAGCTTCTTGGTCGTAACCATCGGTGGCATCGTTCAAATCGCGCCTCTGTTCTATCTTGAGAACACCATCGAGAAGGTGGAGGGCATGCGCCCTTACACCCCTCTGGAATTGGCTGGGCGTGACATCTACATCCGCGAAGGGTGCTATGTTTGCCACAGCCAAATGATCCGCCCGATGCGGGACGAGGTCGAACGCTATGGCCACTATTCTCTGGCGGCCGAGTCGATGTATGACCATCCGTTCCAGTGGGGATCGAAGCGTACCGGACCTGATCTGGCACGCGTCGGCGGCCGATACTCGGATCAATGGCAAGTCGATCACCTGCGTGATCCGCAGTCGGTGGTCCCGGAATCGGTGATGCCCAAGTATGGTTATCTCGAGCGTCGCAAGATCGACGGTAAGTACATCGGTGATGTCATGGCCGCGAACGCAATGGTCGGCACGCCTTACACTGATGAGATGCTGGAGAACGCGCTGGCAGACTTCCGTGCTCAGGCGGATCCGGACAGCGACTACGACGGTCTTTTGGAGCGCTATGGTGACAAGGTGAACGTGCGCAACTTTGATGGTCAGCCCGAACTGACGGAAACTGACGCGTTGGTCGCCTATCTGCAGATGCTGGGTACATTGGTCGACTTCTCGACGTTTACGCCAGATGCAAGCCGCTAAGGAGGGATAAGATGGAAGAATACACTCTCCTAAGACAGTTTGCGGATAGCTGGATGCTGTTGCTGCTGTTTACGTTCTTTCTGGGCATCGTAATCTGGGTTTTCCGCCCCGGTGCCAGCAAGGAATACAAGGACACGGCCAGTATCCCGTTCCGACATGTGGATGCCCCTGCACCTCAGCAAGACAAACCCGCCACATCCAAGGAGGCGCGGCAATGAGCAAGACACCTGGAAAACAGCCGGGCGATCCAAACACCACAGGTCACAGCTGGGATGGTATCGAAGAGTTCGACAACCCGATGCCGCGTTGGTGGCTGTGGACTTTCTATGCGACCATTCTCTGGGGCGTGATCTATACGATCATGTATCCAGCGTGGCCTTTGGTCCAATCGGCAACCGCCGGTGTATTGGGCTGGTCTTCGCGCGAGCTGGTGCAGCAGGAAATGGTCGCTTTTGAAGAAGCGAACGCGCCGTGGAATGCCAAGCTGGTGGAGACACCGCTGGAAGAGATTTCGGCGGATGCAGAGCTTCAGCAATACGCTGTTAACTCTGGCGGTGCCGTGTTCCGGACCTGGTGCGCGCAGTGCCATGGCTCAGGTGCGCAAGGCGCGCCGGGCTTCCCGAACCTGCTGGATGACGCCTGGCTGTGGGGCGGTACGCTCGAAGATATCGAGTATACCATCGCCCATGGTATCCGGAACGAGGAAAGCGACGATGCGCGCTATTCTGAGATGCCAGCCTTTGGTGAGATCCTCGAGCGAGACGATATCACTCAGGTAGTCCAATACGTCATGTCTCTGACAAATGCGCAGACCGATGATGCGGCGGCGCAGGCGGGCAAGGTTGTGTTCGAGGATAACTGTGCATCGTGCCACGGTGAGGATGGTAAAGGAGACGTCACGCAAGGTGCACCAAACCTGACGGATGCGATCTGGCTTTATGGTGGCAGTGAAGAGGCTCTGACTGAAACGGTCACCTACAGCCGCTTTGGTGTGATGCCCCCATGGGAAAATCGTTTGACTGACGCGCAAATCCGCGCCGTTACGTCCTATGTCCACCAGTTGGGTGGTGGTCAGTAGAGGCTAAAAGAACACCTCCGGGCGGTTTTCCGCCCGAAGGCTGAGGCACCGGCTGTTCAATCTGTTCGCGCGTTTCCAGAACAGCCGGTGCCGATTTTCCAAACAATAGGGCCACGTCAGGCTGCGGTCTAGTGTGGGGATCTAAGACGCCATCAGAGGTTGTTCAGATCCACCCCGCGCGGGCTTTCTCTCCACCAATGACTATCGGGCAGCCACCGGCGCTTACGGAGACCCGGCTTAGGAGCCTCTCGAATGTGCGGAGCGTCGATGCGGGTCGCGTTCATGAAAGATCGGGCAAATACAGTCAGCATGGCTTGCCTCCTATGTGGCGTTGTTTCTGTTGAATAGATTGACCTTTGATGCCGAAAATGCGACTCAATAACCTTTCCAACATGTAAGTATGGATTACATATGGATTGGCTCAAACTTCCTCCACTAGCCGCGTTGCGCGCCTTTGCTGCCTTTGCTGAGAAGCGCAATGTTGTCGAAGCCGGCGCCGCGCTGAACGTCAGTCATGCCGCCATTAGCCAGCAGTTGCGCGTGCTGGAAAAGTATCTTGGCGCAGCCCTGTTGGATCGCAGCGGCAAAGCCTTGACGCTGACAGCGGACGGAGAGCATCTGGCCCGCGCCTTGCAACTTGGCTTTGGTGCGATCGAGGCTGCGGTCGGCGATCTGGCCAGATCCGGCCTGGATCGCCCAGTTCATGTATCACTGACATCCTCTTTCGCGGCCTCATGGCTTATGCCACGCCTTCCGGTGTTTCGCGAATCCCACCCCGAGGTGAATCTGATCCTCGACCCGTCCGCCGAAGTGGTTGATTTGCGCCCAGGCGGAGTGGACATTGCGATCCGCTACGGCCCCGGAGGTTGGTCGGGGGTTCATTCAGAAATGCTGTTGCAATCGCCGGTGGTGATTGTCGCCGCGCCGAAACTTCTGGGAGGCAAGACGTCATTGACCCCGTCAGAGCTGGCCCAGCTGCCGTGGTTGGAAGAGGTCGGCACCACCGAGGCAACGTCTTGGCTTGCCGAGCACGGCGTCGGTCCAGAACGCGGTGCAGGTCGAACTCAGCTGCCTGGCAATCTGGTTCTGGAAGGATTGCGCGCCGGACAGGGGGTCACGGTCACTGTGCGACATTTCGTCGAGCAAGACATCAAAGCTGGGCGCATTGTGGAACTCTACGCTGAGCCCGATGCGCGCGGATACCATATTGTGACGGCAAATTCGGCACTTAGGCCTGCTGTCAGAACTTTTGCTGGCTGGCTTAGACGTCAGGCACGTGAAACGTGATAAAAGGTATCTGTACGATGCGCGTTTTGACCCATGTCAAAGTCCCTATGCTTGTGATCTGGAAGAACGCACACTCAGAAGAGCCAGTCCCGGAGCCAGCCTGTGAGCGATTCCAACCCGACCCCTAGCCTTTACGCCGCCAGAGAACCAATTTTCCCAAGACGGGTATCCGGTCCATTCCGGAACCTTAAGTGGATCATTATGGCGGTGACACTGGGCATCTACTATGTAACGCCGTGGATCAGATGGGATCGAGGGCCAAGCCTTCCTGATCAGGCTGTTTTACTGGATCTGGCGAACCGACGTTTTTATTTCTTCTGGATCGAAATCTGGCCGCACGAATTCTATTTCGTTGCGGGGCTTTTGATCATGGCAGGATTGGGGTTGTTTCTTTTTACCTCAGCGCTGGGCCGGGTTTGGTGCGGATATGCTTGCCCTCAGACTGTGTGGACCGACCTCTATATTCTTGTTGAACGTTGGATCGAAGGCGACCGCAATGCGCGTCTGCGCCTGCATCGCCAAAAGAAGCTGGATTTCCGCAAAGCGCGCCTGCGACTGACCAAATGGGTAGTTTGGTTCTTTATCGGGCTGGCAACCGGTGGCGCGTGGGTGTTCTATTTTGCGGATGCGCCAACGCTGGCGCGTGATCTGGTCACCGGCAATGCGCATCCCGTCGCTTACACGACAATGCTGATCCTGACAGGTACAACCTTCTTCTTTGGAGGCTTCGCGCGCGAACAAATCTGTATCTATGCCTGCCCATGGCCACGCATTCAGGCCGCGATGATGGACGAGGATACCCTGGTCGTCGGCTACCGTGAATGGCGGGGTGAACCGCGTGGCAAGGGCAAACGCACTGCTGACAGCGAGCTGGGCGATTGCATCGATTGTATGGCTTGCGTCAATGTCTGTCCGGTAGGGATCGATATCCGCGACGGTCAGCAGCTGGAATGCATCACCTGCGCGCTTTGCATCGATGCCTGCGACGATATGATGGCCAAGATCGGCAAGCCTCGTGGCCTGATCGATTACATGGCGCTGAGTGACGAAACGCGTGAACGCGAAGGTCATCCGCCCAAGAATGTTTGGAAACACATCCTGCGTCCGCGCACGATCCTTTATACTTCTTTGTGGTCGCTGGTCGGTTTCGCCTTGCTCTTTGCCCTGTTCATCCGGTCGGACATCGACTTGACTGTGGCTCCGGTACGGAACCCGACTTTCGTAACCCTTTCCGATGGTACGATCCGCAATACCTATGACGTACGCCTGCGTAACAAGCATGGCGAGGAACGGGCTTTTAAATTGTCGCTTGCCGGTGATCCGTCGCTGCAGATCGAAATTGAGGGCGTCGAAGGTGACACTGTAAATGTCACGGCAGATACGGCACAATTAGCGCGCGTTTATATTACAGCAGCGAAAGACACCGGGCCCGCAGCGGTTGACAGCACATCGGTTCGCATCTGGGTCGAAGATCTGGAAAGTGGTGAGCGCGCATACAAAGACACCACGTTCAATGGGCGAGGAAACTGACAATGGCAGAGCGTCAATTCACTGGCAAACACGCACTGGCGGTATTTGTCGCGGCCTTTGGCGTGATCATCGCGGTAAACCTCGTCCTCGCCTATAGCGCGGTAAAGACGTTCCCGGGTTTGGAAGTCAAGAACTCCTACGTTGCCAGCCAGGAGTTCAACGAACGCTTGCAGGAACAGCAGGCGCTGGGCTGGGATATCAAGGCTGAGTTGACCGGTGGTTTGCTGGTATTGCGCATCACCGATCAGACTGGTTCACCAGTTGAGGTGGCAGAATTGCAAGCCGTCGTCGGGCGCGCCACCCACGTCAAAGATGACTTCTCACCTGACTTCACCTTTGACGGCATCACCTATGCCGCCCCAGCTGCGCTGGGTAAAGGTAACTGGAACATTCGCCTTGTGGCCAAAGCGAAAGATGGTGCCGAGTTTGCGCAACGCGTGCCGCTTTATGTGAAGGGTTAGAGCGATGACAGCGCAAGTCACCCCAGCTCGGGCAGCTTGTCCCGGTTGTGTCGCGACCGCGGCGGAACCGGCCCGGCCAGTCCCCGAGGACGTGCAAATCGCGCTGTCGCTGCCGGGTATCCATTGCTCGGCCTGTATCTCCACTGTCGAGCGCGAGTTGAATGCTCATCCCGGTGTGGAGGGTGCGAGGGTCAATCTGACGCTGAAACGCGCGATGATTAAAGCGAAACCCGATACACGTGCGGTTGATCTGATACCAGTGCTGGAACGTGCCGGTTTTGAAGCACACGAACTGGATCCGGGTGCACTGTCGGCTACGCAATCGGATAAAGCCTGGCGCGATCTTCTGATGCGGCTCGCGGTTGCGGGTTTTGCCTCGATGAATGTGATGCTGTTGTCGGTTTCGGTCTGGTCTGGTGCCACCGATGCGACGCGCGACATGTTCCACTGGATATCGGCAGCGATTGCCTTGCCTGCGATTGCATTTTCGGCCCAACCATTCTTTGCCAACGCCTGGAGCGCGCTGCGCGTGCGCCGGTTGAATATGGATGTGCCCATTGTTTTGGCGATCCTGCTGGCGCTGGTCACCTCACTTTGGGAAACCGCGCTCAGCGGTGAACATGCCTATTTTGATGCGGCCTTGACGCTGACATTCTTCCTGCTGGCGGGCCGGTATCTTGATTATCGCACGCGCGCCGCTGCGCGATCGGCTGCCGAAGAGCTTACAGCGCTGGAAGTCCCCCGCGCCATTCGTCTGGTGGATGGTTCAGAACAGGAGGTAGCCGTCGCTAACCTGCGCGTGGGTGATCTGATCTTGGTTCGTCCCGGCGGGCGTATGCCGGTGGATGGCGAAATTACCTCTGGCCGGTCCGAGCTGGACCGATCGCTGCTGACCGGGGAAACCCTTCCTGTCTTTGCCGAAGCTGGGCTGCGTATCAGCGCAGGCGAGGTCAACCTGACAGGCCCCTTGACCATCCGTGCGACCGCGGTCGGCGAGGATACTTCGCTGCACCGTATGGCTGATCTGGTTGCCATCGCAGAGTCGGGCCGGTCACGCTATACCTCGCTGGCAGACAAGGCGGCCAAGCTTTATGCGCCAGGGGTGCACATCCTTTCGGCGCTCAGCTTTTTAGGATGGTATATCTATTCCGGCGATATTCGCACCGCGCTGAACATCGCAGCGGCGGTTTTGATCATCACGTGCCCCTGCGCATTGGGGCTGGCGGTGCCAGCAGTAACCACAGCGGCCTCGGGCCGGTTATTTCGCAACGGTATGCTGATCAAACACGCCACCGCCCTTGAACGCCTTGCCGAGGTGGACACGGTGGTGTTCGACAAGACCGGTACGCTCACTTCAGGGGCGCCCGAGCTGACCAATCTCGGCGATCATTCCCGCGCTGATCTGGAAGTCGCGCTGGCATTGGCTGAGGCCTCTTCCCATCCGCTGTCGATTGCTCTTGCAAAGGCGGCGCGTGGGGCCGGGATAAAGCCTGCGACATTGCGTGATGTGGTTGAGGTGCCGGGCTATGGCACCGAAGGCATGTATCATGAACAGCGCGTCCGGCTGGGTCGCGCAGCCTGGGTCGGAGGCAAAGATTGTGAGCAGACCGCAGCTTGGCTCGCGATAGGTTCGCAAACCCCTTCGCGCTTTACATTTACGGACAGCCTGCGCGCGGGTGCCGCCGAAGCCATCACCGCGTTTCGGAAGGCGGGAAAAGACGTCATCCTGATATCCGGCGACACGCACCCCGCAGTTCAGGCCTTGGCTGACAAGCTTGGCATCCAGAACTGGATTGCCCAAGCCTTGCCTCAGGACAAAGCCACCAAGGTGCAGGAACTGAGTGATCAGGGTCGACATGTTCTGATGGTCGGCGACGGTTTGAATGATACGGGCGCACTGGCGGCAGCGCATGTATCGATCTCTCCTGCCTGCGCCTTGGATGCCGCGCGGGTGGCGTCGGATATCGTGCTTCTGGGCAACGATCTGTCCCCGATTGCCGAGGCCTGCGAAACTGCCGTCAAGTCGACGCGCCGGATTCGCGAGAACTTCCGCATTGCCACTGTCTATAACGTGATCGCTGTCCCGCTGGCCGTCGCCGGATTGGCAACCCCTCTGATCGCGGCCTTGGCGATGTCGACCTCGTCGATTACGGTGTCACTGAACGCCTTGCGTCTGAGGTAACCCCGATGGAAGTGCTTGCTTATCTGATCCCGATTTCGCTGCTTTTGGGCGCAGTTGGTCTTATCGCCTTTGTCTACACCGTGCGCTCGAACCAGTATGAAGATCCCGAAGGTGATGCGCGTCGCATCCTCAGCGACGAATGGGATGACAAGCCCAAGCCCTGACGCGGTGCCAACAGCCCTTGAAATTACCGCAATGCCCGGCTATGTCCGGCCCATCCGCAAGCAGAGAGATTGTAGCCTCATGGCAACCACAAACCCGATCCAGTTCATTCAGCAGGTCCGAGCCGAAGTTGCAAAGGTCGTCTGGCCGACCCGTCGAGAGGTGCTGTTGACCACGGTCATGGTGTTCATCATGGCAGCGCTGACTGCTGTGTTTTTCGCACTGGTCGATCTGGGCATTCGTGGTGGTCTGCAACTGGTCCTGGGCGCGTTCAGCTAAGCCCGTTCGGGGCGGTTGGAAACGCCATTGCCCCTTGCACAGCGCGCCGTGTCAGAGTAGGTGACACGGAACTATTCGGAATGGGCGTGCGGCGATTCGAGCTGCGCGCCGCTTTTTATTCCGGGTGACGTGATAGAATTTCAATGACGGTGCTTCGCCTGGTTCGAACGCGCCAAAGGCAAACAAGGACGACAGGTTCATGGCGAAACGGTGGTACTCGGTCAGCGTTCTTTCGAATTTCGAAAAGAAGATCGCAGAGCAGATCCGCACGTCGGTGGCTGAACAGGGCCTTGAGGACGATATCGACGAAGTTCTGGTGCCCACCGAAGAGGTGATCGAAGTGCGCCGGGGCAAGAAGGTTACCACCGAACGCCGGTTCATGCCCGGCTACGTGTTGGTGCATATGGAAATGTCGGATCAGGGCTATCATCTGGTCAACTCGATTAACCGTGTCACCGGATTCCTGGGCCCGCAGGGCCGCCCGATGCCGATGCGCGATGCCGAGGTGAACCAGATCCTCAACCGCGTTCAGGAAGGCGAAGAAGCGCCCAAGCTGATGATCACCTTTGAGGTTGGCGAGAAGGTTAAGGTCAACGACGGCCCGTTCGAGGATTTCGACGGCATGGTCGAAGGTGTGGACGACGAAGCCCAAAAGCTGAAAGTCTCGGTCTCGATCTTTGGCCGCGAAACCCCGGTCGAGCTGGACTTCACACAGGTTACCAAGCAGAGCTGATTGGTTTCTTTGAACCACTGGATGGGGTGCCTTATCGGCACCCTTTTTTGCGTTTACAGGCCACTCACCTGCCAAACGGTTTGATCTTCGCCAAACCCCTTAAGTGACACGGTCCCGACCGGTTCGCAGAGTTTCGGCAAAAACGCTGCGGCGGTTTCGGATAGGACGTGATCACAATTCAGTTCTGTCGCCGCCGACACAAGTCTGGCTGTTAAATTGACATCGGGGCCGATGGCCGTGAAGTCCAGCCGATCACCGCCACCTATATTGCCATAGTGGAAACGACCGTGATGGATTGCAGTCCGTACGCCAAGCTTGTGCTGGAAGTCGGCATTGGTCAGCGACGCCAAACCCTCGCGGACTGCTGTAATGGCGGCTGTGATCTGTGTGCTCGGGGTAAGGTCCGAGTTGGTTGGGAAGATGGCAAAAAAGCCGTCGCCCATGAATTTCAGAATCTCTCCTCCGTGATCCATTACCGAAGGAACAAGGCAGTCAAAGCTGTCATTCAGCAGCCTAACCAGTGCATCGCCCGATACAGAATTTGAAAGATGTGTGAATCCCTTGAGGTCAGCAAACAGAATAACGGCATCGATTGTGCTGCCATCACCGCGATGCACCTTGCCATCGAGTATCTGCGCGCCGCTGTTACGGCCAACATAGGTCGACAGCAGGTAAGTCGCGTCGAGCCGCAGCATATATGTCTCGGTCAGGCGCGCGAGCGGACCGCGAACCCGGTTCAGGACTGCCAGATCTCGCTCTGAAAACCCTCCGGGTGTAGCACTTGACCAAGTGCAGACATGGGTATCGCCATTGAGGTAGATCAGCGGCTGCGCCAGGTAGTCCGTGAATCCCTGCTCGCGCAGTTCGCTGACGATAATGTAGTCCTGGGGGCAGTTTGGATCTTCCAGATGGCGACGGATGGATTGCTGGCGCTCGATCACGTGCGGCAAGGGGTTATCGGTATAAATAGCCGTAGTAAACAGTTGTGACGGCGCATCGACTCTGTCGACACCAGCGCCCGCTTTCCACAGGAAACGCCGGCCCATCAGATTGGGGTGCAGCGTCCAAATGAACAAACCGAACCGATCAATGGCCACATCAGCGTCCAGCAAACGCGTGCAGATACCCTCAATAATCTCGACCGCATTTCCAGCTGGTCGGGCTCCGTCAACCATCCACTCGATCAGTGCATCAACTTTGTTCTGTTGCTGGTTCGCTTCGGATGCTGGGGGCGACATAAGCCTCTCGCGATAGAATGCTGGGTCAGGTTCGTTCCGCGTTAGATAAAATTGTGGCGGTCTTAGTCCGAGATCGCAAGTAACACGCGAAAATTGCGCTGTGACTTACGGAATCGACTATCAGGGACTGGTGCGTGATCGAACGGGTCTCAAAATCGATCTTTGACCAAATAACCCAAACATATTGGGGTCTCCTTAGGCTGCCGCGCCTGTTCGGGCTCTGCCTGAGAAAATCAAAAGCGGTGCCCGAGGGCGCCGCCTGTATCTGCTATCGGTTCAGCCATTCGTTCAGACTGGCAAAAAAGGCATCCTGCTCTTCTATGAATGGGTAATGGGCAGATTCTTCGAAAACCACGACAGTGGCGTTGGGCATCAATGCGCCAATTCTTTCGGCCCCAGGACCGGGAGGCGTAATGCCATCATGCTGACCAGCCATCGCAAGAGTAGGCACAGCGACATCAGGCAGTTTATCCAGCATGTTGAATGTGCCCAGAAGAGGGCCAGCGGCATTCCAAGCCTGATATTCATAGACGGTTCGATCATCCACATCCGCGCCAGTATCTTCAGGGTATTGCTTGAAGTAGAGCTTCACGACTTCGCCCCAAGTTGACCGCCAATCGTCGTTGTCGGCCATGGGCTGGCTGAACAACTTCCCAAAAGCCGCCATTTGCTCGTCTGGCCCGGATATCGTTGGCGCATAGTCAAACGCGGGGACCGTATCGATCAATACAAGCCCCTCCAGCCGATCCGCATTTTGAGTGGCAAAGTCCTGGGCGATAAAGCCGCCGTAGGAATGGCCGATCAGCGTGAATTTATCATGCCCCAGGTGATCCATCAGCCCCGCGGCATCTGATACCAGGCGGTCAAAGGTCATTTCAGAATAATCGTCGGGCCTGCCCGAGCGACCATTGCCAAAATGGTCATAGTAAATAACCGTATGCGTATCGGACAAGGTATCGAAATAGGGTCTCAGGTAATCATGGCTCAGACCGAGGCCGCCGTGCATCATCAGAATTGGCGGCCCGTCTCCGACGGTTTCATAATAGATATCAGACCCATTGATCTCGGCGGTTTCTCCGTGCGCGGTGCCGACCGAGGCTGCCAGTACGGCAATTGCCATTGCTCTGCCTGTCGTATTCATCATTGATTTCCCCTTTTCGGGCTGTTGTCGGCTCAGCACTTTGGATGGACAATCGATAGCACAATATTCCACAAAAGACGCTTGGCTATTTAAAAAGCGGGTGAATGTATCAAAACTCCGCCCCAAGGTACTCCGCGTTAAGCGTAGTTGCGGTCACAATAATTGTGGAGAGGCTCTCATCCCAGATTGAAAGGCGCGCGATCACGAGTTGGGCCATGCTACGCGACCGGAATAAACGCCGCAACGCAGCTAGCGACGCGGCGCTTTTTGAGCCCTTCAGGGCCAGATATCGTATTGCATATCGTCTTATTGCGACTGGATCATAGCCGCGCGCAAAAGTTGTGGACGGTCGGTCTGGGACGGCAGGAAGACAGCCTGCGAACCGGCATCCAGTGCCGAAAGGCTCGCATCATACCACTGCATCGCAAGATCGCGACGCTCCTGCACGCCAAAGCCCTCGCGCAAGTGATGGCCCACCAACTCTCCATAGGCGGGTTCACCCATCGCAACCAGCATGAGCGCAGAGCCAACGGCAGTATCCATGTTGTCCTGACGGTAGCCCATCGCCAGACAGACCTTGCTCGTCGCAGCGAGATCTGCGGGGCTCAATCCAGAATCCAGCGCCATTTTGCGAACTTGCGTTTCAGCTTCTGTTTTTGAGCTGATAGACAGAGCGTCAACTTGAGGTGCCAGCATCTCACCATACGAGGCACATTGGGCAGATACCTGATCGGGTGTCAGGCCCTGGATATCCTGCATCAGATCCTCACCGCGCGCCATCGCATAGCTGCGGGCAAGGCAAAATTGCTCGCTGAGTGCAAAATCAGGATCAGACATGTTCGACAGAGTCGTATAGCCGCCATTGGTCGAGGTTTGCAGCATCACTCCGCTGCAGCGATTTGCCAGCGACGGCCCCCCGGTGCCGCCCGAAAACAGGCTCGGCAGGCTCGCAGACGTTGTTTCAGTGGTGTTCGCTGCGGGTTCGGTATCTTGGGGCTTGATAACCGGAATAGCTTGAGCCGGAGACTGAGGTGCCGCAGCCAGAGAAGATCCTGATTGAATCTGTCGGCGGTACTCCATCAACAGCGGTTGACCCGAGAGCTGCGTGGCTGCCTGTCCACCGCTTGTCGCCCAGTAATAAGCCTGCTGCAGGAAGTCATATTGATAAGGCTGAAAGTCATGCCCATTTACGGGATAACCCATTGAGGCCTGATAACGTTCGATGGCGGAGCGCGTGCCACGCCCGACCTGACCGTCAACACGACCGGCATTGTAGCCAAAGTAATTCAGTGCCGTTTGGGTTTGCGCCCCTTGAGTGGTGGATGGGATGCCCTGCCGGTAGGTTCGGGTCGCTGTCGATGACTGTGTCTTCTTTTTTTGCTGATCTTTACCAATAAGATATCCAGCGACCCCTCCGACGACAGCACCGCCGATGAAATCCCCAGCGTCAGCGCGCGCATTCTGAGGGGCTATTGCTGCAATAGATATAGCGATACCCAACGATAGAATAAAACGAACGATCATAATTAACCTCCACTCAAAAATCACTAATTTCGCTGAGTATATCACAGCTAAGCACGCGCGGGTGAAACCGGCGACAATTGGCTGATTGTGCGCGGAGTATCTGGAATTTCTGTCGAGCTATGGGATAGTTAGCTGTTCACGCGACGTTGGTGGCGAGGCCGCTCATCCATGGAACTCACTCTCGATGCTGCGAAGCGCGATTCGATATGGCCCAATTGGTCGTCGGCCACTTGCCAACGTCTTCGTTCCACTGTAAACGCCGCCACTATCGTCTTCGGGCGAGATTCTCTCGTGGGAGGTTACTGAGATCGCGATCTTGGACCGGACCACGCAACATAATCTGGTTGGGACGCGTCCTGCCTAAGTTGAAAGGAAAACCAAATGGCCAAGAAGCTTGCTGGTACAATGAAACTGCAGGTTCCTGCAGGTCAGGCGAACCCGTCGCCGCCAGTTGGTCCGGCGCTGGGTCAGCGCGGCATCAACATCATGGAATTCTGCAAGGCGTTCAACGCCAAGACCGCAGACATGGAGCCCGGCGCTCCGTGCCCGACCGTGATCACATACTATCAGGACAAGTCCTTCACAATGGACATCAAGACGCCGCCCGCGTCTTATTACCTGAAAAAAGCGGCTGGTCTGAAGCCGGTTGGCAAGCGTAACCGCCCCCGCGGTGCGGAAAACCCAGGTCGCGAGACCGTGGCAACCGTGACCACCAAGCAGGTTCGCGAAATCGCCGAAGCCAAAATGAAAGATCTGAACGCCAACGACGTGGAAGGCGCAATGCAGATCATCCTGGGCTCGGCCCGCTCTATGGGCATAGAGGTGAAGTAAGATGGCAAAACTCGGTAAACGTACCCGCGCTGCGCGCGAAGCTGTCGCTGGCAAGGAAAACCTGTCGGTTGAAGAAGCTGTTTCCCTGGTCAAAGGCAACGCAACTTCGAAATTCGATGAGACCATCGAGATCGCTCTGAATCTGGGCGTTGACACCCGTCACGCAGACCAGATGGTTCGCGGCGTTGTCGGCCTGCCGAACGGCACAGGCAAAGCGATGCGCGTTGCTGTATTTGCACGTGGCCCCAAGGCTGACGAAGCAAAAGAAGCAGGCGCAGATATAGTCGGCGCAGAGGACCTGATGGAAACCATTCAAGGCGGCACCATCGAATTCGATCGCTGCATCGCGACCCCCGACATGATGCCGATCGTTGGCCGTCTGGGTAAAGTACTGGGCCCCCGCAACCTGATGCCGAACCCCAAAGTTGGCACCGTGACCATGGATGTGAAAGCGGCCGTGGAAGCAGCCAAAGGTGGTGAAGTTCAGTTCAAGGCTGAAAAAGGCGGAGTTGTGCACGCCGGTGTTGGCAAAGCGTCGTTCGATGAAGCCAAGCTGGTCGAAAACGTTCGTGCCTTCATCTCGGCTGTGGCCAAAGCCAAGCCGTCGGGCGCTAAAGGTACATACATGAAGAAAATCGCACTGAGCTCGACGATGGGCCCGGGTGTAACTTTGGACGTGGCGGCTGCTGCGGGCGAATAAGTTCTTCGAAATACTCTCAGAAAACCCGGCCAACAGGTGTTGGTCGGGTTTTTTTGTTCCGCGCTGCCGCTGCATTGATGTCACAAATAATGCCGACAAGTTGGGAGATGGTTTCGCTATTAGACATTTGCGCTAGAAATGGTCCAAATTTCGGTTCTATCAAGAGCGTTCCATGCGTCCGAGCAAATCTCCAAAAGAATTGCGGCAGTTAAAGCGTCAAATCGTCCAGTATCGGAGGGACATAGGTAACCAACTATTTAAGGAACGTGGTGGATACGTCATGGGCGGCTGCCTTCGCGATTTCCGGTTGCTTGAAGAAAGCAGTTGGGGGCAAGCAGATTTGTTCACGAAATTACTGGGGATCTACGAACAACAAAATCAACCTATTTTCGTGGAAAGCACAAAGCCGATACTCGTCGATCTTGGGGCGGCAGATGGCTATTGGGGCGTTGGTTTGGTGCAAGCGGGCCATTTCGAGCGAAGCCTATGTTTCGAACAAAGACGCAAAGCTCGACAGATCATCCGAAAGACCCTGCACGCGAATGGTGTTCGCGACAGGGTCGAGATTGCTGCCACCGCTACGGACACTTCAATTCGCGAGCTGGTGTCTAGTAGGTATCAGCCTCAGGATTTGTTTTTCTTGATTGATATCGAAGGCGGTGAGTTCGAACTTTTAACCTTCGAATTTCTTAGTGAATTCAAGTCTTCAGAGTTTCTGATAGAGTTGCACTCCAGCGGCGTTTGGTTGGGCAACGAAAAAGAAGAAAGGCTAATTCGCGCCGCACAGGTCTTATTTGATGTCGAATTGGTTGACGATACAAAACGCGATCTTTTGCAGCTTCGGAATGAGTTGCAAATGCCAGACGATTTGACTTGGGTGCTTGCATCCGAGGGACGTAGATACCCAATGCGTTGGCTGCACTTAAAGCCAAAGAGAGAACCAAAGAATGCCGCGTTGCCCAAGAAGCGAAGCGAGCAAAAGAAGGACCAAAAATTTGGGACACTCTGGATAGGGGGAGAGCCGGGAAAGCTGGAACGTGCTTGCCTCAATTCCATGAAGGACTTTGGTTATAATCCTATTGTCTTTTCTTACGAGCCGATCCGAAACCTGCCAGATGGGGTGGAGTATTTTGATGCGAGAGAAATATATGAGCCAGGCAGGGTCATTCGACATGTAAGGCACAAAAGCCCGGCGATACACGCAGACATATTCAGGTATTATTTGGTTAGTAAGACCGGCATGATCTGGCTTGATACCGATATGTACATGGTCGCTTCGGCCGAGAGGCTCATGGCTTCGGCTGAATCTCGTGCAGGTTTTTGTGTTGGCTGTGTTTTGCCGGATCTTCCACGGCATCAAACGTATCATTCACTCGTGAATAATGCGGTTTTTGGGCTTCCGGCGCATAGTAAATCGCTTGCCCTGTTGGGAGAGGTGTTTGAGGAGGATCAGTTGGCCTCTGAGGCCTGGAAGGATTCGCCAGCACTTTTGGGATTGAACGCGGCGGTTGAGGCGCAACGCGATAAACCTTTTGGGCGCTTGCGTTGGGGGTCAACTGGCCCAAGAGCTTTGACGACTGCATTGAATATGTCTGGCGAACGCAAATACGCTCATGACAGCACCGCATTTTACCATATTTCCAGTCGAGAAATACCTGCGTTGTTTCAAGCGGGAACCCGGCTTTCAGATTTTGTGACACCCACCACATTTGGGTTTCATTTGTGGGGTCGAGATTTCCGCTCTGCTTTGGCCGAGCTTGATCCAAATGTTCAACAGTGCGCCGCCCGCGACATACTGGAGCCAGCTGTTTGACGGAACGATTAGCGACCATCCACGCTATTCTAAGAAATGGCGATCTGTCTTTGGCGCTAATTGCGGGATGTTTGTTATGTTCAGATCTTTCGATGTGGAGGTGGGTAGAACCTGATAGTGGTTTTGATTTTGCACCACGATCACAAAAACCATGACAGACACCGGGCAATTGCCTAGAAATGCTAATTAAGTTTACGATTGAAGCCCGGTGACCCCTGTGGAGCAATTGGCATTTACCTATGAGATGGCCGTGGTGTCGGGGCTTTTGGCGTTCACGGTTTTCTTGTTTGTGTCTGAAATCGTCCGGATTGATCTTTCCGCTATTCTCGTTTTGGTCATTGTCGGTCTGCTGAGCTATGCGCCCGGCCTTGAGAATCTGGCGGATGTACCGCATCTGTTTGACGGATTTGCGTCGAATGCGGTCATTTCGATCATTGCAGTGATGATCGTTGGTGCGGGGCTGGACAAGACAGGGCTGATGAACAAAGTCGCCTCGGTCATCCTGAAATATGGTGGCAAGTCGGAAGGACGGGTTTTACCCATCATTTCGGGCACGGTCGGTGTCATTTCGTCATTCATGCAGAATGTCGGTGCTGCGGCTTTGTTCCTTCCTGTGGTTAGCCGGATCTCATCTCGATCAGGGATCCCGCTGTCGCGATTGCTAATGCCGATGGGGTTTTGCGCCATATTGGGTGGCACGATGACCATGGTGGGCTCTTCTCCGCTGATCCTACTGAATGATTTGATTCAAACTGCGAATGAAGGTTTGCCTGAAGCACAGCGTATGGAGCCTTTTGGGTTGTTCTCGGTCACGCCCATAGGTGCGGTGCTGATTTTGACGGGTATCGCGTATTTCCTGTTGCTTGGGCGATGGGTTTTGCCGGGTGATTCAGGTTCTGAAAGCACCGGTACCGGGCGCGGGACGCAGGAATATCTTCAGCGGGTTTATGGGCTGAAAGCCGACGTGTTTGAGGTTGTTGTACCGGCCGACAGCCCTCTGGTTGGGCAAATTCTGGCCGACATCAACTTTGAAAATCACCTCTATATCATCTCGACCTTTTATCGCGGCAAGACCTCGATGGTTCAGGTGCTGACAGCCGAGATCGCCGCGCCATGCCGATTGGCGATTGTGGGGCGGCGTTGGGTTGTCGAAGAATTTGCTGAAAAGTACGGGCTGACCGTTCTGCCGGATCTGGATGTGTTTGTCGAAGAGTTTGCACCCACAAATGCCGGGGTCGCAGAGGTGGTCGTGACGCCCGAGAGCAAGCTGATCGGCAAATGCCCGAGGGAGTTGCTGTTTCGAAAAACTTACGGAATGTCTCTGCTCGCCATCCATCGGGGGGAAGAAACGCTAAGCCATGTCGAAACAGAGACACACGAATCCACGCAAATCGGTCTTGAGAAGTTCAAGGCCGGTGACATGTTGGTTGCCCATACCCGTTGGGACAACCTGATGCGGATCAAGCGTGACCCGGATTTTGTTGTGGTCACGTCTGATTTCCCGCAAGACGAATTACGCCCGCAAAAGGTTGGCTGGGCGCTTTTGTTTTTCGTGATTTCTTTGTCGCTAATTCTATTCACAGATGTGCGGTTGTCGCTTTGCCTGCTGACGGGTGCTGCGGGTATGATGCTGACCCGCGTGTTGAGCGTGGACGAGGCCTACCGCGCGGTCGGGTGGAACACGGTCTTTCTCTTGGCCTGCCTGATCCCATTGGGGCAAGCGGTGCAGAATACGGGAACTGCGGCATGGATTGCGCAACAGATCATGATCATCCTGGACGGATGGCCAATCTGGGCGCTTCAGGCTGGAGTTGCCATTCTGGCGACAGCGTTTTCGCTGGTGATGTCGAATGTCGGGGCCACCGTTCTGCTGGTGCCCCTTGCGGTTTCAATCGCGGTTGCCGCCGGTGGCAACCCCGCTGTCTTTGCGTTAACCGTCGCGATTTCGACCTCGAACAGTTTCATTATCCCGACCCACCAGGTCAACGCGCTGATCATGGGGCCCGCAGGGTACAAGGTTATGGATTTCGTGCGTTCCGGCGGCGTCATGACTATCATATTTCTGATCGTCTCGCTGTTGATGCTGAACGTGATCTTCTAACCCTGATGACTATCCAGACAGGTTGATTGTTTGGCCCTGTTCGGATGCTTGCTGCGCCGCAAGACCGATGCGTACGGCCCAAATCCCATCACCCAGAGAGACCTCGGGTTTGGCGCGCTCACCCCGGATCAACTCCAGAAAACCTTTGTGCTGATAATAAGTCGAGCCATTGTGGTCGCCAGCCGCCAATAACTCGGGATCAACCGGGATCTCTCTCTGGATTGGACCTTTCGGTGCGCGGGGGCTGATGATCAGCTGTGGTACCGGAGCGTCGCCCAGATGTTCGGGCCAGAACCGGCCCGGGCCGGGCACAAGCGCTTCGATCTTGGCTTTGGGTCCAATGGCCGAGATTTCTTCCTGATACCGCGACCCCTCGGCGAACATGCAAAGCTCGAGCATCGCGCGCGCGCCTGAGGCGAAATCGACAATGACGTAACCGTGGTCCAGAATATCCGGCGTATTGCCGTTATAGTCCTCATCCAAATGATTGACAGCTTGGCCGCCGCTCGCCGAAACCCGAACTGGGTCGGATTGCAGGATCAGGCGCATGAGGTCGAAGAAGTGGCAACACTTCTCAACGAACGTACCGCCGGTGTTGCGGTTGAACCGGTTCCAGTTGTCGACCTTTTCAAGAAACGGGAAACGGTGTTCGCGGATCGAGAGCATTTTGATCCCACCACTGGCGGTTGCTGCTTCATCGATCAGCGCCGCAATAGGGGGCATATAGCGATATTCCATCGCAACCCAGATCGGGTGAGGGTAAATGCGTTCCAGTTCCTCAAGCCGGGCAAGATCGGCGGGGTCGGTGAATAACGGTTTCTCGATCAACAGGGGCAGGGGGCGGGTTTCCGCAATCTCGGCCAGTTGATCGACATGCAGGTGGTTGGGGCTGGCGATGACCAGACAGTCTAGGTCACTGACCGCCAGAAGGTCCTGAATGGAAGACAACATCTTCGCATCGGGCGCAATCGCCTGCGCCTTTTGCGCCATCTCCGGGTCAGGTTCGAAGATTGCGGCGACGCGTGTGCCCTCAAGCAGAGCAATGTTGTGCAGGTGTTCCTGCCCCATCATGCCGCATCCGATCAGCCCGTAGTTGGTGGTCCGGGTCATGCGCAGTTCCTTTTACTTCAGGCGTTGAACGTATTTGGCCCGATCCGGATCGAACCATGTTTTTGAAAACTCGACAGGTTCGGCTTTCTCAGACCAGCTGAACCGTTCGATGTAACCGACCGTGTGTCCGGCAGATTTGGTGAAGCCTTCAGGCGTCCAGTCGGGCAATGAACCGATGGAAACGCGATCCTCAGCCCGTGTAATCCAGAAGCCAAGCTGTTGCTGGTAATAGCGATAAAGTGAGTCGGACAGCAGGTTCTGGTCGATGGTCCCAGCCGATTCGTCCAGCCAGATTTCCTCGACCGCGATGATTGTGTCATTCAAATAGCGCATCCGGCGCACCCGCGAACCGTGATCAGACAGGCCGAATTCCGGCAGGTCTGCGGGCTTTTGCAGATGATCAACCGATAGGATATCAGCGCGCGGCAACCCGCCGCCTTCGGGTAATTCCAGCCGGAACATCGCATAGACGCTGTTCTGCGTTCCAGTCTCGCGGATGTAGTTGCCCGAACCCTGAATACGCTCCAACATGCCTTTTTTCTCAAGCTCGGCGAGGGATTTTCGCAAGGTCCCGACCGAGACATTCAGGTTCGAAGCCATGTCTCGTTCGGGCGGAAGACGTTCACCATCAATCAGGCGACCCGCCGCGATATCGCGGATCAGCAGCTCTGAGATCTGGACATAGATCGGCAGGGCATTTGGGTTGCGGCTGTTGGAGGACATTGAGGGCGCTTCACTCGGTCGCAGGAAAAATTGATACACTATTGATCTACATCAATGCGCTTGCTACGCAAGAGGAAAGTCAAAGATGTACGGAGCGTGAATCAAATGACCATCGTCCCCATCACATCCCCCGACCTGGATGCGGCCGAGGTTTCGTGGTTTGCAGCGCTCTGCTCGGATGACTACCAGTTTCTGGGTGTGCCCGATGGTGATCTGCGATCCAGTTGGGAGCATTGCTCGGGCATCGTTAAAGAGGCCGAGGCGCAAGGATTTCGCAACATCCTTTGCCCATCGTCATATCAGGTCGGACAGGACACCCTGAGCTTTGTCGCTGGGTGCGCGCCGATTACCGAAAAAATCAACCTACTGGCCGCCGTGCGCTGTGGTGAGATGCAGCCCATCATGCTGGCCCGCACCATCGCGACGCTGGACCACATGCTTAAGGGGCGGTTGACGGTCAATATCATCTCGTCCGATTTTCCCGGTGAAAAAGCCGATAGCGCTTTCCGATATCAACGCTCGCGCGAAGTGGTGGAAATCCTGAAACAGGCCTGGACGCAGGATGAGATTAACCATGCGGGCGAGGTCTACAATTTTTCGAGCCTGACTACGGACCCGGCCCGGCCTTACCAGGCTGGTGGCCCGCTTCTGTATTTTGGCGGCTACTCCCCGTCTGCTTTGGACCTGTGCGGCGAACATTGCGATGTCTATCTGATGTGGCCGGAAACCAAGGATCAGTTGGCAGAGCGAATGAAAGCCGTTCACGCGGTTGCCGAGAATTACAATCGTACTCTGGATTACGGTCTGCGCGTCCACATGATTGTTCGCGATACCGAGGCTGAGGCACAGGAATACGCCGACTACATCGTTTCGAAACTGGATGACGAATACGGTCGCGCGATCCGCGAGAGGGCGTTGGACGCGACATCGTTGGGTGTGGCGCATCAATCCAAGAACCGTGATCTGGCGGATCAATATGGCTATGTCGAACCCGGCCTGTGGACCGGCGTCGGTCGCGCGCGTTCGGGCTGTGGTGCTGCGCTGGTCGGTTCGACCGATCAAGTTATGTCTAAGATTGAAGAGTATCAGAAGATGGGCATCCGCGCCTTCATCTTCTCGGGCTATCCGCACATGGACGAGGCCAAGCATTTTGGCGCCCGCGTGATGCCCAACCTGAAAACCTGCTCGCTTCCCGAAGCCTACGGACGCGTGCCGGCAACCACCCCGGCGACCCCGCTGGGCAACGGAGTTCGTCGCTAATGCAACGTGTGAAACTATCTGACACGCTGGAAATGAGCCGCCTTGTCTATGGCATGTGGCGCTTGGGTGATGACAGTGACACCTCGACAGCGCATGTCGAGGCCAAGATACAGGCTTGTCTGGATCAAGGGATCACCACCTTCGACCAGGCAGATATCTACGGTGGATACGCAGCCGAAGCTGTTCTGGGCAACGCCTTGCGCGCCAATCCCAACCTGCGCCAGAAGATGGAGATCGTCACCAAATGTGACATCGTCGCGCCAATGGGTCGCTATGCGGATGCCAAGGTCAAATACTACGACACGTCGCGCGCGCATATTTTGAAATCGGTGGATACGTCTCTGTCGGAAATGGCGATTGACCACATCGACCTGCTATTGATCCACCGCCCTGATCCAATGATGGACCACAATGAAACCGGTGCAGTGCTGGACGAGGTGGTTGCCAGTGGCAAGGTCGGGGCTGTAGGCGTGTCAAACTTCCGCCCTTGGGATTGGTCTCTGCTGCAGTCGGCAATGAAAACCCAGTTGGTCACAAATCAGATTGAAATCTCGCTTGGGGAGATCAGCCCGTTTACCAATGGCGATCTGGCGTTCCATCAACAGCATGGACATCCGCTGATGGCGTGGTCCCCGCTTGGCGGGGGCCTTTTGATGGCCGGGAACCCTCCGGTCGGTGTTGTAGCGGATGAGATCGCCGCAGAATTCGGTGTGGACCGAGCCGCAGTGGCCGTTGCCTTCCTGCTCGCGCATCCAGCAAACATCCTGCCGGTTCTAGGCACCAACAATTTGGGCCGCATTAAGCGCGTCTCGGATGCTTTGAAGGTCAAGCTGGATCGTGAAAGCTGGTACCGCCTGTATGAGGCGGCGCTGGGACATGAGGTGCCCTGATGAATGCAATCTCGCGCGATATGAACCATACATTCGTCCCGCATAAAGACGACACGCGAACCCTGCGTGATGCCTTTGGCCGTTTTGCCACGGGTGTTACCGTCGTGACCTGCGACAGCGAAGATGGCCCGATCTGTATTACTGCCAACAGCTTTTCGTCCCTGTCGCTGGACCCAGCCTTGGTGATGTGGGCCGGAGACCGCAACTCGCGCCGGTTCCGCTATTTCCAAGAGGCACGTCATTTCAGCGTGCATGTTCTGTCTGCCGAACAGGCCGAGCTATGCTTTGGGTGTTCGAAAGACGCCCACGCGCTGCGTGATATCGAGCATGACCGGTGTGAAAACGGCACCCCGTTGTTGCCGGGCAGTCTTGCCCGGTTCGAGTGTGAGCAGCACGCTTATCACGATGCGGGCGATCATGTGATCGTGGTGGGCAAAGTTCTGAAGGTCAGCATGGCGGATGGAGACGCGCTGACTTTCTTTGCCGGAAAACTCGGCCAATTTGCGCAGAGCTAAGCGCGATATGACGATTGCGGGGCAAACCCGCAGCTGAACAAGGGAGGATCCGCATGGGCGGACTGGCATCGGCGCTAGCGCCGATTGCATTCGTGAACGAAACCGTGCTGCGATTGGGCCGCGCGGTTGGTGTCGTTGCGATTGCAGTCATGGTAATCGCAATCCTGATCCAAGTGTTCTTTCGATACGTTCTGGGCAACGCCCTGCCGTGGCCGGATGAGGCTGCGCGGTTTTGCATGCTCTGGATGACGGGCCTGATGGCCCCCACCGCTTTCCGCCGCGGAGGGTTCGTTGCCATCGACATGCTTGCGCGTCTCCTGCCGCGTGCGCTTGGCCTTTCGCTCAATCTGTTCCTGCTGCTGATATCGCTGGTCGTGCTTTTGGTTGCTGTCAATATTGGCTGGTCCGAGGTCACAGGTTTTGGCGGCAAGTTTGCCACCGCGGCCCTGTATCTGCCCACGTCTTTTGGATTCGATGAATGGTACCGCATCCCGCGCAGTTGGATGATGGCTTCGCTGCTGGTGGGGATCATCCTGCTGATCTCGGTGAATATCGAACTGATCTTGCGATCCATAGTGACCATGCTGGGCGGAGCGCATCTTCTGCCCGAAATTCCCGAAGCTGCGGTGGGGGCTGAATAGATGCTGATTTGGTTCCTGCCTACATTCCTTGTCTTCCTGCTGATCGGCCTGCCGGTCTTTTTCGCGCTGCTGGCTGCACCCGGTATCTTGCTGTGGCTGAGTGGCCAAACCAACGACATCACGCTGCTCTATCGCAATGTCTATAACGGCATGGACAGCTTCCCGCTGATGGCCATTCCGTTTTTCATGCTTGCCGGAGAGCTGATGAATCGCGGCGGTATCACCATCCGCCTCGTCGAGTTCAGCCAGGCCCTGATGGGCCATCTGCGGGGCGGCCTTGCGCATGTGAATGTGCTTAGCTCGATCCTGTTCGCGGGTCTGTCCGGCTCTGCCGTCGCCGACACATCGGCGCTTGGATCTATGCTGATCCCGGCGATGGAGAAGCAGGGCTATACCCGCAAATTCGCCGCAGCGATCACGGCGGCCAGTTCAGTGATCGGGCCGATCATCCCACCCTCGGGCATCATGATCATCTATGCCTATGTCATGGGCGAAAGCGTGGCGGCCCTGTTCCTAGCAGGTATCGTGCCCGGTGTGATGGTCGGCGTTGGCCTGATGCTTATGATCAAGGTCATGGCCGATCGTTATGACTTCCCTGTCGCGAGTCGTAAATACACTTGGCCCGAACGCCGTCAGGCCAGCCTTAAGGCCTTCTTTCCGCTGATGACACCAGTGATCATTCTGGGTGGTATTCTAGGCGGTATTTTCACCCCCACCGAGGCCGCCGCGGTGGCCGTGGGATACGCTTTCATCATCGGTTTCTTTGTTTTGCGCACCCTTACTTTGAAGGAAGTTCCCGAAATACTTAGCAACGCGGGAATGACCTCGGCGGTCGTCTTGCTGTTGGTGGGCGCGGCAATGGCGTTTAAGACGGTGGTCAGCCTCAGCCATGCGCCGGAACAGTTGGCTTCGCTAATCCTCAGCCTATCGGAAAACCCGCTGATCCTGCTGTTCCTGATCAACCTGCTTTTGTTCATCGTGGGTATGTTTCTGGACGCAGGCCCGGCGATCATCATCCTTGGCCCGATCCTTGGTCCGATCTTCACCAGTCTTGGTGTCGACCCGATCCATTTCGCCATCATCATGAGCGTCAACCTGACCGTTGGTCTGGCCACACCGCCAATGGGCCTGGTTCTGTTCGTAGCCGCCGCAGTGTCGCGGGAGCGGGTAGAAACCATCGCCAAAGCCATCCTGCCGTTTCTGGCAGTCGAAATCATTGTGATCTTCCTGATCACATACATTCCCGCACTATCCATGACGATCCCGAGGATAACGGGATTTGCAAACTAACTGAGACCCATAGGGAGGAAACGCATGCTCAGAAGATTTATCAAAACCGCAGCGGTGGCCACATCGTTGGTGGCTGCATCCGCGATAGCCGCGACAGCCGCCGACTACACGCTACGCGCCACAGCAAACTCGAATGAAAACGACGAAGACTATGACGGTCTGGTCGTTTTCAAGAACTATGTCGAGGCGGCCTCGAACGGTGCGATCGAAGTGGAGCTCTTCATTGGCACGCAGCTCTGCTCAAACGGCGCAGAGTGCCTTCAGGGCGTAGCTGACGGCACAATCGACATCTATATCTCAACGTCAGGCGGGGCTTCGGGAATCTTCCCATATGTGCAGGTTCTGGACCTGCCATACTTGATGGCTGATGACCGCATTGCCGA
This sequence comes from Ruegeria sp. AP7, assembly GCF_056539905.1. Taxonomy (NCBI): domain Bacteria; kingdom Pseudomonadati; phylum Pseudomonadota; class Alphaproteobacteria; order Rhodobacterales; family Roseobacteraceae; genus Ruegeria; species Ruegeria sp. AP7. The sequence goes on from NZ_JBQFVT010000006.1 coordinate 187,267, forward strand.
ACACGTGTTGTCAGGCGATTTCACCCGCAAAATGCGCGACATGGCGCTAGAAGATTCTGGTGGCGCGATCCGCTTGATGACCATCGGCAACACCGGTGGCTGGCGCAACTTCGCCAATACGCAGCGTCGTGTGGCCGAGCCTGGCGATATGGAAGGTCTGAAAATCCGCACAGTCGTGGCCGACCTGCCTCAAGAACTGGTTAAGGCTCTTGGTGCCTCGCCGACCCCAATCCCGTGGCCGGAACTGTTCACCAGCTTCCAGACCGGTGTGGTTGAAGGATCCAAAAACGGCATCACCGACATCATGGGCATGAAATTCCCCGATGCGGGTCTGCAATACGTCACGCTTGATGGTCACGCTTACATGGGTGCGCTGTGGTGGATGAACAACGCCAAATTCCAGGAAATGCCCGAAGACATGCGCCGCGTTGTCGTGGATGGTTTTTATGCGCTGCAGCAGGCCACCTTTGCCTCGCCCAAGCGCAAATCGATCCAAGCATACGAAGATTTTGTTGCTGGCGGAGGTGATCTCTACGTACCTACACCCGAGCAGAAAGCCGCGTTCAAAGAGGCTGCAACCCCTGTCTATGCGTGGTTCCAGTCAAACGTGGCACGCGGGGACGAAGTGTTCACTGCGCTGACCGAGGCCGTTGCTGCGGCCGAGGCGAACGTAAACGCCTCGCGTGATGCGGATCTGAACTAAATTGTTGGGTCGGGCCTTTGGGCCCGGCCCCTACCGAAACGGGTACATCCACCCTTTGTAGTCGTTGACCAGAACATGCGCCCTTTCAATTTGCTCCGGCGACATTTTCTTGATCACTTCCTCAAGGCTGATCGCGGCATCGGGATCGCCGCCAATGGCGCTGAGTGTGTACCACATATATGCCCGTACCAGATCAGGCGCAGGCATGCCCAGTCCCAGTTCATAATACCAGCCGATGCCGGATTGTGCCCCCGGATGCCCCTTCATCGAGGCGCGCAGATACCATTCGAACGCGCGTTCATAGTCTTGCTCGACCCCAAGACCCAGCCCGTACATCACACCGATCAACTCTTCGGCTTCGGCATTGCCGGATCGCGCCGCTGGCAACAGTTCTTCGCGCGCGGCCTTAAACTCCCCGGCTTCCATCAAATCACGCGCCTGTTCCAACTCGGCCAGCGCCGGAGTCGCAAGCAGATAAAGGGCAAATACAAACTGACGCATGGGGTTGCTTTCCTCTTGGCCGGGGCCGCGGCGGCTCAGGATTTGCCGCGCCCGCTGACGGATTCTGATTTCATTCCCTTTGATATGGAACAGGCCGCTATCGGTCATCAACTGTTTTACGATCCTATCCTGTCGGGTAACCAAAACATTGCTTGCGCTCATTGCCATCACCCGGATTTTGGCACCTCGGACGGGCTGTCTCTGGGCATCGGCGAAGGCGGGCAAGGGCTAGGCCCGGACCGCACGCCCGGCATCGGGGCGGATAAGATCCGCAAGCGAATTCCGCGGAACTCGCCGGGCTTGTGGAATCTGGGGGCCAAGGAGATCCATACGGTCTTTCACGACGGCCGCCTGAGTATCTCGGACGTTTACGGCAACGGCTTCAATTCACCTGCACAGGAGTGGCTGCCGGAAGGATTGAATTCCCTATTGGCCGCACAAGCATTGTTCCCGCTGACCTCGCAGTTCGAGATGGCTGGCAATGTCGCCGAAAATCAGGTGACGGGCGCGGTGCATGACCGCATCGACAAAGGTTGGCCGATCCTCGCGAAGCGCGTCCGCACCGACCCTCTCTATGGCCCAGCCATGGTCAGTGCGTTTGATGAAATCGACACGACCGAAGACATCACGATTACCCAGATCGCCAACGCGCTGGCCGCGTTTATGGCGCTGGAGTGGCGCAGCACAGACAGTCCGTTTGATCAATTTCTGGCCGGCGATCGGTTGGCCCTGACGCCACAACAAAAAGAAGGGATGTCCCTGTTCTTTGGCGACGCGGGCTGTTCTTCCTGCCACTCTGGCCCATTACTTTCGGATCAAAGTTTCCATGCATTGGGGTTGCCTCCGTTTGGTCCGGGGAAAACCCGTCTGTGGGATCCTTATGCGCGCGACGTGGGCCGTGTGGGTGAAAGCAATCGCCTGGAAGACGCCTATCGGTTCCGCACGCCAATGCTGCGGAACGTCGCCAAAACGGCGCCGTACGGTCACAACGGTGCGTTTCCCGATCTTGAAGGTATTGTACGCCATCACCTGAACCCGCAGGAAAGCCTTGCGACATGGACCTCAGATATGGCAGCCCTTCCCGAAGTGCCGTGGCTGGAACGTGTCGACTTCATCGTCTGGGAAGACAGCTTAGAGATGGCTCGCCTGCGCCGCAAAATCGATATTACCCGGCAAAATCTGACGGATGATCAGATCGCCGACCTAGTTGCCTTTCTTCATGCTCTGACGGGAACGACGCTTGATACGCCGCTCTTTGGTGTGCCCGAGGGCTTTGAACCCTAGAAGAGCTTGGCCATGTCATTGGACATTTGCTTGAAATCTCATAATGCTCCGGTCAAACCCACCGCCGAGAGATTCAATGCATTGCCACTACAAACCAAATGATCCGTTACAGAATTGCGATATTGCAGATCTGACGCGGTGCTTCACAAAAATACAGGATGCAGCTGCCTTGGATGCGACTCTGCAACGGGAATGGATGTCGGGTAAAATCTGATGGACCATATCATTACTCTGAATTCGGGTTCGTCTTCGCTCAAGTTTGGGTTGTTCACAACCACCGGAGATGATCCGGCGCTGATCTGCTCGGGTGAAGTTGAAAGTATTGGCAGTGCGGCGGCACAGATCAGCGCAAAGACCACGGATGGTCGGGTACTTGTCGATACCACGTCCGAGGCTCTGCACGATCAGGCCAGCGCACTGGATTACATTCTGGATTTTCTAGAGCGAGAGTCCCCGGCTGCACGTGTGGCAGCCGTTGGGCACCGCATTGTGCATGGCGGGCCGGACAATGATCGACCGATATCGCTGACCCCCGATAGTTTGCAGGTGCTCGAAAAGCTCGAGCCTTTTGCGCCGTTGCACCAGCCTTACAATCTGCACGGTGCACGCGCGGCGATGGAAAGGTTCCCAGATGCCAAGCAGATTGCCTGTTTCGATACGGCCTTTCACCGCCATCACCCCTGGGTCAATGACACATTCGCACTGCCGACCGAGTATTACGACATGGGCGTTCGGCGTTATGGATTTCACGGGTTGAGCTATGATTACATCTCGGACCATTTGGCCAACACCGCCCCACTAATTCACGGCGGGCGTGTGGTTGTAGCCCATCTTGGGAACGGTGCTTCGATGTGCGCCATGATCGCAGGCCGCTCGGTCGGGTCGAGCATGGGATTTTCGGCCATGGATGGTTTGCCTATGGGCACGCGCTGCGGTCAGTTGGATCCTGGGGTTGTGCTGTATCTCATGGATCAACAGGGCATGAATGCGGACGAGATATCGGATCTTCTTTATCGCAAATCCGGTTTGCTGGGACTTTCGGGTATGACCAATGACATGCGCACACTCGAGGCGTCGAATACGCCGGGTGCGCGTAATGCAATCAACTATTACACCTTCCGGATACGCCGCGAACTAGGTGCATTGGCCGCCGTTCTGGGTGGGCTGGACGCGGTCGTGTTTACCGGTGGGATCGGAGAGAACTCGACCTACATCCGTGATCGCATCTGCACTGATATGGGATGGTTGGGCATCGAGCTGGACCATGATGCAAACGCTGATAACAGGCGGGTTATTTCCACCGATTTGTCGCGCGTGAAATTGATGGTCATTCCGACAAATGAGGAATTGGTAATAGCGCGGGCGGCGGCTGCGCAGATCGGCTGAATCTTCCCTTTCGAAGCGCGCTGGTTTGAAGTTTTTTTCTGGGATCAGACAAAAATGTTTCGACACTACGGGAATCCCCCAATTTCGCGATTCCCATGGAGGCGTTAACTTTTCCTTAACTACCGGGCCAGTGCGCCCAACCACTTTCACTAATTTCCCCCGATGAGGGGCTGGCTTCCTACCCCCTTGGCCGGCCCCTCAACTTTTTTGGGACTAGGCTTACACCGTATCGTTTTGAAGGATTTGCCGAACGAGTGCAGGCAGCTTGGCGCTGTCTTGATAGCTGAGCGTGTGCGGCAGGTCCGAAATAGGTGATTTGCGATAGCCTTGTTCAAATAGCAAAAACGGTACCCCTGCACGCTGGGCTGTTTCGGCATCAACCTCGCTGTCACCGACAAAGATGTGCGGGCCGGCAGCCTGCAGTGCCTCAAAGCTGGCGTTCAGATGCGCTGGGTCGGGCTTGCGGATATCCAAGGTGTCGCCGCCAAACACCGTGTCGAAATAAGGCTGCAGCTTCAATTCGCTCAATACATGCCTGGCCGGCGCTTCGGGTTTATTGGTACAGACCCCAAGAGCACAACCCATTTCACGCAGTTCTTCCAATGCCTCAAAGACTCCGGGGTAAACGACGGTCTGGTCGCACGCGCCCGCATTGTAGTGCTTTAAGGTAAGCTGCGTCAGTTCCGCGTGCCGATCCGGCTCTATCCCGCAATGGGTCATTACACACTCGACCAATTTAGGCAGACCGTTTCCGACGAATCTACGGATTGTGTCATTAGGCAAGGCCGGATGCCTTTGATCATCAAGCATTCGATTTGCTGCAGTAGCGATGTCGGCAAGGCTGTCTACCAAGGTGCCGTCCAGGTCAAATACAACGACTGCCGTCATCTGCGAATCCACCTTTAACTATTGATGATTAGTGCCTAGGTCGCAATTCGTGACGACGCAATGGAGAGCCGAATAATTGGCTTCAAAACTGTGGCTTGACAAACCTTACTATTTTTATCAGATTAATCTTACGAACAGATAGCCAACCCTATTCAGGGTCAGCCAGATCAAGCGAAACAAACCGACAGGCCACGTGCCAAAGACGCTCTGGAGATGCCCCGATGAACATGCAAACCCCCTCCTCGACTCAAAGTTATGCTGTTTCAATGCTGCCGGCTCATAAAGCAGAAGACCTGACAAACGGTGGCAATCTGGCCCATATCGAGCTGGGCGATCAGCTTTATACACTACGCATCACCCGCGCGGGCAAACTGATCCTGACCAAATGAGCGCACCTTCTTCGCGCGGCGGGGCGGCCGTCGGTCGTCTGACCGACCTGAGCCCCATTGAGGCCGGTGCCGTCATATACCTGCGCCTCTGGGGTGATGGTGACAAAGGCCGCGCCAACGCTGCTAGTGACTTCGACATCGCGCTGGGCGCAGATCAGGGCCATGCCACGATGCTGACTTTGGATCGGCTGTGTTCACTGTGTACGCATCATGGTCGCCGCCCGCTGGTGCGCCATGGCTTGGGATGCGCCTGTCTGGGGGCTGATGAGAACTGCTTTGCCCAGATGATCGGCGCCGCGTCCGAGGGCGCGCGCGAGGACGCGATGATGATGGCCTCGCTGATTGTGCGACCTGACTTTGCCCCAGCATTGGCCTCATTGTCCGAGGAACTGGGGCTGGCTCTACGCCGGATGATTTTAGCGGCACCTTTGCCGACGAAAGGGCACCAACCCCCAAATGCGATGCTCCACTGATCGCTGGTAGCAAAACCCCGGCCATTTTGCCGGGGTTTTGCTTTACTCAGCAACAGCTACAGCCTGCATGGTGATGGTCGTGATCGCAATCGAGGGCGGGGCTATAGTCCCCAACCTCCGCAAGTACTTCCCGCAACGCCCAAAGGATCATGTCCACATCTTCCGCTTCGATGGTTAGCGGCGGCCGTATTTTCAGGATATTGTCCTTCGGCCCCTCGCTGCCAATCAGGATGCGGTGATCGCGCATCCGGTTTTTAACGTAGCTACAGATCTCGCCACTTTCCGAGCCATCTGGGTTGATCAGTTCTACGCCCAGAAAAAGGCCCATACCGCGCACATCGCCAACGCAGGAAAAGTCTGCTTCAATCTGCCTGAGGCCGTCCATCAGGCGAGCCCCCATGACGCGGGCATTTTCTTGCAATCCTTCGTCGTCGACAATGTCCAGCACTTCTTTCCCGATCCTGCAGGACAGGGTTGAGCCGCCAAAAGTAGAAAAGAACTCGATCCCGTTGTCGAAGCTTTCGGCGATCTCTTTGGTGGTGACCAGCACACCCAGCGGGTGGCCGTTGCCGATGGGCTTCCCCATCACCACGATGTCAGGCAGCGCGCCCTGATGTTCAAAGCCGAAGTAATAGTCGCCGAGCCTCCCAAGCCCGGTCTGGACCTCGTCGGCAATGCAGACCCCTCCGGCAGCACGGATTTTTTCATAGACCGCAGGCAGATAGCCCTTCGGCGGGATGATCTGACCACCGACCGAGGGGAAGGTTTCTGCGATAAAGCCCGCAAGCCCATGACCTTTCTGTTGCAACGCGGCAATCGCAGGCTCCACAAAATCTGCGAATTTTGTGGCGCGGTCCGGATCGCCGCGCCGGAACGACCCGCGATAGTCATCTGCGACCTCAACCAGTTCCACCCAATCGGCTTGCCCAACCCCTCGGGGTTTGTTGAACTTGTAGGCCGAGATCGCCACCGCTGCGTTTGTGTTTCCGTGATAGCCGTGATCCGGCGTCACGATACCCTTCGCCCCGGTATGCGCGCGCGCCAGCCGCAAGGCCAATTCGTTGGCTTCGGTCCCCGAGTTGACAAAGAAACAAACCTCAAGGTGATCTGGCAGTTTCGACAAAATCTTGTCGGCAAAGGCGGTATGCGTTGGATGAAGATAGCGGGTGTTGGAGTTCATCCTCTTCAGCTGATCCGCCGCGACCGCTTGAATGCGCGGATGTGCATGGCCCACATGTGGCACGTTATTGTACGCGTCCAGATAGGGGCGCCCCCATTCGTCGAAGAGGTGATGCTTCCAACCGCGCACCAGCATGACCGGATCGTCATAGGTCAGGCTGAGGTTGCCACCGAAGTGATCGCGTCGGTCTTGCAGGATAGCTTGCTTGTCGGTTGGGCGATATAAAACCTTCTCATCCGACAGATTCAACAAAGCCGCCGGGTTGGGGCACACCGCGTTCCACAGTTCCATCTCATCCGGGTCGGCAACTCCGGGCCAGTCGGCCTGCATCCCGTCGGTCGTCAGTGCCAGTTGGAAATGCACATGCGGGGCCCAGCCGCCATTTTGGCTGGCATTGCCCAGCCGGGCAAAGGCCGCACCCTGAGCTACCGGATCACCGGGTTTCAAACGCTCGCTAACCTCGGGGTCCAGATGACCGTAAAGCGTATAAAACGCGTCACCCTCGGGTGTTTCGTGGTGCAGGATCACCACCCCACCGTAATCGAGATGAGCGTCCCGGTTCTCAACCACCTCGACCCGACCACTCAGCGGCGCATGAAGCACCGTTCCGGCGGGTGCAAACACATCCACCGCCAGATGCACGGTGCGCCGATCCGAGGCCTTCCACGGACCCTTGCGGAACCCTGGCTCCGCATAGATCAGGCGGGGTTCATTGTAATAGCCAAGCCAGAGGCCCTCTCCGAATTCCTCTCCGACTCGTGCCGCCTCAGCAAGCGGCATGTGGAAGGGATTTTGTGGCCATGTTGAATTTTCAACAGACAACGAGCCCATCGGCGCATCGCTTAAATCCTGCCCGAACATCTGTGCAAAATGCCCGCGATGGCTGGATAGGTAGGTGTGGACACGCTCGGCTCCGTCAACTACCGGAAGGCCACAAGCGGCCCGCAGGCGGGCTGGCATGAGCGCGCCATTGATCTTCGCGTCCTCCAGGAATCGCCAAGCCGGAGCCTGGCTGATTGTCACATAAGGGTCGTCAGGGTTCTCGGCCGCCATCAGAGTCGAGTTCACCACCGACACTGCCAGCCGCATCTGCAGAAGGGGCCAGATCAGATCGATTTCATCAGGTCGCAAACGGTTGGCGGCGTGATAGCCACGCACCAAAGCGGCCAATGCGCGTTCGGGTTTTGGGTGGTCCAGAACGACATAGGCCCCGGCAATGGCCAGTTCGCATACACGCGGTGCTGCGCACATATCACCAAGGTCGATCAGGCCCGAGACGCTTCGACGTTCGCTCAACTCACCTTCAACAAGGATATTGTAGTCATTGGCATCATTGTGGATCGCCTGTTTAGGTAAGCCGTTCAGCTGATCACCGATGGCATCAAATTCTAGGGCTATCTGTCGCAGTCGCGCGCGCCGTCGCGGATCAGAAATTGCCTCCAGTTGATCAACAATCCAACCAGCTTGGGTCAGGTCCCATTTGAAATCTGCACGACTTAAGCCCTTGTGCTTGAACGCCTCCAGCGCCCGGTCTGTTGCGCCCAGAACACGCCCCAGCTTGAGGATCAGGTCCTCGTTTTTTGGCACACTGCGGGCAAAGCACTGCCCTGGCAGTCGTTCAAGCAGCCAGACCAGCCGCGGCTGCCCGTCCGCGTCAGCAATTTCAGGCAACATGGTTCCGTTCAAATCAGAAACAACGTCAGGAAACGGCAAGCCCGGAGCCTCGGCATCGAGATGCTTTAATGTTTTGATCTGCAAATCCACCAGATCGGCGTCACATCCGGCCCGCATTACTTTGAGCACATAGTCCTGCCCATTCGTGGCCTCGACTAGAAAGTTGAGGTCATATTCCCCATCCAACCGCGTTAGACGGGCTTCCAGCCCCCAGTTCTGACGCAGCTTTCCAGCCCAATATGCATTCAGATCGCCCATGCATTACCCCATGCCATTCCCAACTTGATCCCCTTCATCTGGCCAATAATACTCTCGGGGGGATCGCGCCCCGGTGCGATGGGGGGCAGATAGCCCCCCTGCCGTCAGCTCAAAGCACGCAGGCGTTTGAACAGCGAGGACGTATCCCACCGGCCGCCGCCCAGTTTCTGCACATCCTTGTAGAACTGATCGACTAGCGCGGTAACGGGCAGCGATGCGCCGGTCTCATTTGCTGTATTCAGGCAGATCCCCAAATCCTTGCGCATCCAATCCACGGCGAAGCCATGTTCGAAGTGGTCATCCAACATGGTCTCGTACCGGTTTGCCATTTGCCAACTGCCCGCAGCGCCCTGGCTGATTACCTCGACGACAGCACGGCCATCTAGACCGGCCTTCTCAGCAAAATGCAGCGCTTCGCTGAGGCCTTGAACCAGCCCGGCAATAGCGATCTGATTGCACATCTTGGTCATCTGGCCTGCACCGTTGTCGCCAATGCGGCGGCAGATCTTGGAATAGACCTGCATCACCGGTTCAGCTGCGTCATAGGCCTCCTGATCGCCACCACACATGATCGATAATACACCATTCTCGGCCCCGGCCTGACCGCCCGAGATCGGGGCATCCACAAAAGCGATCCCATCAGCTTTGCCAGCTTCGTACAACTCGCGCGTCACTTTGGCGGATACCGTAGTGTGGTCCACAAAGATTGAACCTTTGGCCATTCCGTGAAAGGCCCCATCCTCACCTGTGCACACCATGCGCAGATCGTCGTCGTTGCCGACACAGGCCATCACGAATTCTGCCCCTGCCGCGGCTTCACGCGGAGTAAGCGCCATGGTTCCGCCATGCTGGGCAACCCAGGCCTCTGCTTTGGATGCGGTGCGGTTATAGACTGTGACGTCGTGACCGGCGGCCTGAAGGTGCCCGGCCATCGGGTAGCCCATGACGCCCAGACCAAGGAAAGCGATTTTTGCCATGTGATGATCCTCTTTGTAATCCGTCCCAGGCCTCGACGGCACAACAGGGCGAGATGTTCAGCAGAGACAAATCAAAGGTTGGGCTAAAGGGCAACCCTGCGTCACAGTTTGCCGCCCAAGTCTTTCAGAATCGGGCAATCAGGACGGTCGTCCCCGGCACACGCGTCGATGAGATGGCTAAGCGTTTCGCGCATACCTCTGAGATCGGCAATTTTGGCGTCAATCTGCGCCAGATGATCCCGCGCAACGCGTTTTACGTCAGAGCTGGCCCGGGTCTCATCCTCGTAAAGGGCCAGCAATGTGCGGCAGTCTTCGATGGTGAACCCGAGCGTTCGGGCGCGACCCAGGAAATTCAGTTTGTGAATGTCCTGATCGCGGAACCGACGATACCCATTGTTGTCGCGCAGCGGTTTGATCAGGTTGATATCTTCATAATAGCGGATGGTTTTGACGGGCAGGCCCGTATGGGTCGAGACCTCTCCGATGTTCATGCTACAGCCTCCCGCTGAAGTGAATTGTCACTGGCCCCCGGTATGCTGGTCCGGATGCGCCGCAGCCGCAGAGCATTGGATACGACAAAGACGCTGGACAAGGCCATGGCCCCGGCGGCTAGAGCGGGTGACAGTAGATAACCGCCAAACGGATATAGCGCTCCGGCTGCGACCGGGATCAGCAGCGTGTTGTATCCGAAAGCCCAACCGAGATTCTGGCGAATATTGCGCATCGTGCGCTGGCTGATTTCGACCGCGTTTGCGACACCGCGCAGATCGCCCGACATCAGCACGACATCCGCGGTTTCGATTGCCACGTCAGTGCCGGTTCCGATTGCCACACCTATATCAGCCCTTGCCAGAGCAGGCGCGTCGTTGATGCCATCACCAACAAAGGCGAGCGTTCCAAACCTGGTTTGCAACTTTTCGATTGCGTCAACCTTCCCCTCCGGCAGTACCTCGGCGGCGACGTGGCCAATGCCCAGCTTATCGGCCAGCGCCTGTGCGGTTTGCGCGTTATCGCCGGTGACCATGGCGAGGGTCACACCCATCTCATGCAGTCGGGTCAGTGCCTCGGGCGTGCCCGGTTTGATTGGGTCTGAAACTGTCAGCGCAGCAGCGGCCTGTCCGTCAATCGCAATATAGATCGGTGTAGCCCCTTGGGCTGCACGTATCTGCGCATCAGGCCGCAGGCTACCAAGGTCGATGCCGGTCTGTACCATAAGGCGGTCAGACCCAATCAATACAGAATGCCCCTCGACCTGCGCGCGCAAGCCCAACCCTGTTAGGGAGCTGAATTCCTTCACGTCAGGCAAAATGTCAGGACCTGCGCGAGTGATTGCGGTAGCTATAGGGTGTTCCGATCGCGCCTCAGCCGCCGCGGCCAGGCGCAGGACTTCGGCGCATTCAAAGCCGTTTGTTGTCGCAATCTCTTCCAGTTCGGGCCGACCCAGAGTCAGCGTGCCTGTTTTATCAAGGGCAATGACTTTGGCTTGTTGTAACTGCTGTAACGCGTCGCCCTTGCGGAACAACACGCCCAATTCAGCTGCACGCCCGGTACCCACCATGATTGAGGTCGGCGTAGCCAGACCCATCGCACAAGGGCAGGCGATGATCAGCACCGAGACCCCGGCTACCAGTGCCAGCGGTAAAGCCGGGGCGGGTCCAAAAATCAGCCACGCAACAACCGTCAATAAGGCCACGCCTATCACCGCAGGTACAAAATAGTAGGTGATTCGATCCACCAACGTTTGAATCGGCAGCTTTGCCCCCTGTGCCTGTTCGACGAGTCTGACAACCTGCGCCAGCACGGTATCCGAACCTACATGCGTGGCCCGAATGCGAAGGGCACCTGTTCCATTCACCGTTCCTCCGACCACCGGATCGTTCTTGGCTTTGCCGATGGGTATGGGCTCACCGGTAATCATGCTCTCATCGACATACGAGGTTCCGTCCAAAACGTTCCCGTCCACGGGAACGCGCTCACCCGGGCGGATCTGAATGATGTCACCCACAATGATCTCGGCGATGGGCTGGTCTTGGGTTGTTCCATCCCTCTCGACCCGTGCAGTTTTGGGTTGGAGTCCGGCCAGTTTGCGAATTGCTGCACCTGTTCGCCCTTTTGCGCGGGCCTCCATCAGACGGCCCAGCAGGATCAGTACAACGATGACTGCCGCAGCCTCGAAATAGACATTGGCTGTGCCTTGCGGCAGAACCTGCGGCGCAAATGTCGCGAGGACCGAGTACAGATATGCCGCGCCTGTCCCCAAAGCGACCAACGCGTTCATATCGGGGGCGCCCCTCAGCAGTGATGGGATACCTTTGGCGTAGAACACCCGGCCAGGACCGACAAGCAGCGCTGAAGCTAGCGCAAACTGGATCAGATAGCTTGCTTGAAGGCCGATAGTAGAATGAACCCAATGGTGAAATGCAGGGATCATATGCCCGCCCATTTCCAAAACAAAAACCGGCAAGGCCAACATGGCCGCAAACACCGTCGCGCGCCGCAGTCCTGCAAACTCATCTATTTTGCAATTATGATCGGCTCCGTCCTCGGCCTCCGGGCGCGCCGGATACCCCGCTTCGGTCAAAGTCTTCGCAAGCATTGCCGCTTCGGTTACACCCTCGGCAAAGGTCACTGTGGCGCTTTTCGTGGCAAGATTGACTGCCACATCTGACACACCCAGGCTTGCCTGCAAAATACGCTTGATCCGCTTCACGCACGAGGCGCAGGTCATGCCATCGATGTCCAGTCGTATCTGTCTTGTCGCCGCGGGATAGCCCGCTGTGTTGAGCGCGTCTAGAATCTCGTCGAATGAGGTCTCATAGGTGATATCGGCCGTCTTGGTCGCGAAGTTGACTTCGGCGGAGCACACCCCGGGCGTCGCACGCAATGCGCCCTCGACCCGGCCAACGCACGAAGCGCATCCCATGCCCGTAATCCTGATCTGTGTATGCAGTAACTCGGCCATTCGTGGCGTCCTGGTAATGTACTTTGGTCTCGATATAGAGGCTCCAGTCACTGGAAGGTCAAGACACTGTTCTCAACTGCGCGCCACCGTCGCACCTGGATTGAAGTTGATCTACGCGCCGGAAGCCTTGAGCTCGGCCAACTCGCGTTGCAGCCGTTGATTTTCTGTCTGTAAATCAGCCAGTTGCTTGCCCAGAGTGTTTAGGTGGGGCCGTAGCTCGGCCTCGGTGAAGCGAGGCGTGATGTGGCGCGGGCAGTTCCAATCGAGCGCCTCAACTTTGATGATGGCAGCACGCTCTGCCTCGGTCTCCGAGCCGTCGAAATAGAGATTGGTTGCGGCCTCAACACCCTCGGAAAATGTCATCCGCCCCAGGATCTTGAGGCGACGCTGGTTCGCGTAATCCATCAGAATCAACGCCACGCGGTCATTTCCATCAAGATTTCCGCGCGAGATGTACTGCTTGTTTCCCGACAGGTCTGCGTAACCGATAGTTTGCGGGTCCAGTACTTTCAGGAACCCGACCGGTCCACCCCGAAACTGAACATAGGGCCACCCTGTTTCTGATACAGTGGCTTGATAAAATCCGTCGCGTGCGTGAATGAATGCCTCTTCTGCCGGTCCGATTTGATGGCCTTGCCGCGGCCCGGATTCGAGGAATTTTGAGTAGGTTTTGGCTGATCCCATCCGTTCTTGATGGGCGCGCACTGCGGGCGTGAAGGTCAGTTCAGAAAAGGCGCGGGGCATTTTTGCTGTCTCCTGAGTCTTTAGCGGACTGTCTTCAATATGGATGACAATTGCCTGGGCCGTCAGATGTGGGAACGCAGAAGTGAACAGGGCCGAAAACTGGACCAAAGACGTTGCGTAGCAACGCTTTTCGACGCCACGTCACATGGATTGGAAGGAATCGCACACGCAGGTAGCCTTGGGTCAAACACCTGATCTGGAGAGCTTATTGATGTCGCTTTTTACCAGCACCGCCGCCTGGGTTACTGACGAACACCGGATGTTTGCAGAGATGGCCGGTCGTTTCATGGACGATGCTTTGGTTCCCAACACAGAGAAATGGGCCGAAAACGGCGTTGTCGATCGGGACTTTTGGCTGCAGGCGGGTCAGACGGGTCTGATGGCTGGTTCGATTGCCGAGGAATATGGCGGTGTTGGCGGTGGAATGGGCTTCGATTCTGTCACCCTGTACGAACAGACCGCACGCGGTGATGCTGGATGGGGATATGGCATTCAGTCCATTGTGACCCATTACATCACCACCTATGGCAGTGAAGATCAGAAACACAAATGGCTGCCAAAGCTTGCCTCGGGCGAGATGATCGGAGCGCTTGCCATGACTGAGCCGGGTACTGGATCGGATGTGCAGGCAGTGAAGACTACGGCTGAGAAGGATGGCAATTCGTATCGGCTTAATGGCTCCAAGATATTTATCACCAACGGGCAATCGGCTGATCTGGTCATCGTGGCGGCGAAGACCGACAAGTCCCTTGGGGCAAAGGGTGTCTCGCTGATCGCCGTCGAAACCGAAGGAACCGAGGGATTCCGCCGGGGACGGAACCTCGAAAAGCTTGGGATGAAGGGCAACGACACGGCAGAGTTGTTCTTTGAGGATGTCAAAGTTCCAATGACTAATCTGCTGGGCCCAGAGGAGGGGCAAGGGTTCTATCAGCTAATGAAACAGCTGCCGTGGGAAAGGCTGACCATCGGGATCATGGCGCTGGGCGCGATCGACTTTGCAATATCTGAGACTGTGAAATATGTGCAGGAACGCAAAGCCTTTGGCCAGCGGGTGATGGATTTCCAGAATACCCGTTTCAAGTTGGCCGAGTGTAAGACCAAGGCCGAAGTCCTGCGCAGTTTCGTCAATGATTGCATCGGCAAGCTAGAGGCCGGTGAACTGGACGCAGCGACAGCCTCGATGGTGAAATACTGGGGTTCAGAGGTGCAGAACGAAATCATGCATGAATGCCTGCAACTGTTCGGCGGCTATGGCTTCATGATGGAGTATCCGATTGCGCGGCTCTACGCGGATGCGCGGGTGCAAATGATCTACGGTGGCACTAACGAAGTGATGAAAGAGCTTATCGCCCGTTCGCTGGACGTCTAACGCGAGGCACTCCCACCCGTCGTCGGCATTCCTTGCAGAACGTCTCCTCCAATTGGGCCAGGCAGGCGCGGGCGCAGTCCGCACCTGCCCGGCCCCTGCTGTCCGCAGGACGCAAGGCCTGAGGCCGCGTAGGTTTGCGGCACTCGTTGCCATTGAAGCACTGCATTCCGCCTGCCATTGTGATTGAGGGATATTCTATCCGAGAGGAACCTCGACATGGTTGCGTCTAACAAAGATCGCATATGCGCCCTGCTCAAGAGTATTGAGACGGGCGATCCGGGCCCGATTTCAGTGGTGAACGAAGCGCGGTATATCCAGCACAATCCACAAACTCATGAAGGCAGTGAGGGCTTGGCGGCGTTGTTCAAGCGGCTGTCTGATACCTCTCCACGCGTGAACATTGTGCGCGCGTTTGAAGATGGAGACTTTGTCTTTGCGCATACCGAATATGATTTCTCGCGCCGAAACATTGGTTTTGAAGTGTTCCGCTTTGAAGACGGGCGAGCGGTCGAGCATTGGGACAATATTCAGAAACGATTGGGTCCAAATGGTTCGGGGCGCAGTATGGTGGATGGCCCCACAGAAAGCCGGGACATCGAGAATACAGAAAAGAACCGGACGCTTGTCCGTTCTTTCGTCGAAAATGCCCTGATCGCAGGAGATCCAGATCAGATAGAAGCTTTTGTTAACACCACTGCCTTTGCGGAACACAGCCCGGGTTTCTCAGACGAGTTAACAGCGTTGCGCGCCGCATTGTCCGACATAGAGGCCATAGACTATCAGCATCTTCACCGGGTTCTGGCGGAAGGCGATTTTGTTTTGACCGTTTGTGAGGGCGAGCGAGCAGGCAAGCATAGCTCTTTCTATGATCTGTTCCGCGTATCTGATGGCAAGATCACTGAACATTGGGATACGGTTGAGACCATTGCACCGCGCAGCGAATGGAAGAATGACAACGGCAAATTCTAAAGGCTGGTATCAGGCTCCAATTGTTCACTGATCCAGCCTTGGAAAGATCGCAGCGGCTCGGGGGTAGACCGGTCATTCGGCCATACGAGATAATAGCTGCCAAGACTCACATACGGACCGTCCCACGCCTTAACAAGTCTCCCTGAGCGCAGATCATCCTGAACCAGATATGAAGGCACCAAAGCTGCGCCTAATCCATGGATCGTGGCTTGGATCATGGTCGAGAACTGATCGAACATCATACCCCGCAGGCCGGTGACTGATTGGCCCTGCATCTCGAACCAGCGCTCCCAGGCATCTGGTCGGGAATCCAGGTGCAACAGCGGCGCGGCGCAGAGGGTATCCAAGGTGTCGAAATTGACGTTGGTAAGTGCAGGGGCACAAACGGGCAGGACCTCTTCCCTCATGATCGGCAGATACTGAACACCCGCCCAATCCTGCTGACCAAAATGGATCGCTGCATCAAATGGTTCAGAGGCAAAATCAAATGGCCTGAGGCGGGTACCCAGATTGACTGTGACCTCAGGATGGCGGCGGGCAAAATCCTGCAGGCGCGGTGCAAGCCAGTGCATCCCGAACGCGGGAAGGATCGACAGGTCAAGCGACCCGCCAGCCGGGTTGGCTTTGAGCTTCAATGCCGCACGCGCCAGTTCCTGCACTGCAGACCTTGCGGTTTGGACATAAACTTTGGCGGCGGGCGTGAGGTGCAGCCGCATTTGGCTGCGTTCGATCAGTTGCACGCCCAACTGGTCTTCCATTGTCTTCAGTTGGCGACTGATTGCGCTTTGGGTCAGGGACAGTTCAGCAGCCGCAGCCGAAGCGCTGCCCAACCTGTCAACAGCCTCGAGCGCGAGCAGAGATGAGATGGAGGGAAGAAACCGCCTGGGCGTAATCATATGACTTATCCTCATACCTTCTGAACGCAATAACACTGGTTTTTTCCAACCACCAGAGCGATGAAAGCTGGAACGCATCGCCAATTGTGATCTTGAAACGCGCGCCCGGGCGCGGGAAAATCGAGAGGCTGGGCGAACCCGCGCCGAGATCGGTCAAAGCCGATGATACAGACCAAACAAAAGCGAGAACCATGGACCGCGCCCAGATCGTACATGAGAATTTTCTGACCCGCGTTGCAGATCGCGATTTTCCCGACGGTGTGCCGCCGTGCTCCGGGTTGAGCGATGCAGATGCGGTTTCGCTGTTCCGGTCACAGGTTCTGAGCCGTGCATTGGACAGGACCAGCCGAGCGATGCAAAAGGCTGGGCAGGGGTTCTATACGATTGGCTCGTCCGGGCATGAGGGGATGGCAGCCGTTGCGCATGCCCTGCGCCCGACCGATATTGCGTTCCTCCATTATCGGGACGCGGCCTTCCAGATCGCGCGGGCGGAACAGGTACCGGGTCAACAGATCACATGGGACATGCTGCTCAGCTTTGCGTGCTCAAGTGATGACCCGATCTCGGGCGGACGGCATAAGGTTCTGGGGTCAAAAGCACTGATGATCCCGCCACAAACCTCGACCATCGCCAGCCATTTACCCAAAGCTGTCGGTGCCGCTTATGCGCTGGGGGCTGCGCGCCGAAACACGCCTGAACATCGCGTGCTGCCGGAAGACGGAATTGCAATGTGTTCTTTTGGGGATGCTTCAGCCAATCACTCGACGGCTCAGGGGGCGATCAACACTGCAGGATGGACAAGCGTGCAGTCGACGCCGCTGCCCTTGCTGTTCGTGTGTGAAGACAACGGAATCGGGATTTCCGTCAAAACGCCCAAAGGCTGGATTCAGGCGTCGATGGAGCACCGTCCGGGGATCAGGTATTTTCAGGCAAACGGGTTGGATATCTATGAAACTCACGCTGTCGCAAAAGACGCCGCCGACTATGTCCGCAGGCGTAGGAAACCAGCTTTCCTGCATCTGAAAACAGTGCGCCTGTATGGCCACGCTGGTGCGGATGTGCCGACAACTTATCTGCCAAAGTCTGAAGTTGAAGCAGATGAGACAAACGACCCGTTGTTGCACACCGTACGGCTGCTGGATCAGGCAGGTGCGTTGTCGCCGGACCAGGCGCTGAGTATTTACCGCGACACTTGCGCAAGAACCGACCGCGTGTCGACCGAGGCTGCCAGTCGTCCTCATCTGGCGAATGCGGCCGAGGTTATGGCAAGCCTGATCCCGCCCAAACGTCCCTGCAAGCCGACAAATGGCCCGAGTGCCAAAGCGCGGACTGAAACTTTTGGCGGCGATACGCGTGCGATGGATGAGCCCCAGCCGATGAGTCGGCTGATCAACTGGGCGCTGACCGATCTGATGCTGGCGCATGATGAGATCGTGTGTATGGGCGAAGATGTAGGACGCAAAGGTGGCATTTATGGCGTGACACAGAAGCTACAGCAGCGTTTTGGCCCGGACCGGGTGATTGATACACTTCTGGACGAGCAATCTATTTTGGGGCTCGCTATCGGCATGGGTCATAACGGCTTCGTGCCGATCCCCGAAGTCCAGTTTCTGGCCTATCTGCACAATGCCGAGGATCAGATCAGGGGGGAGGCAGCAACTTTGCCGTTCTTCTCGAGTGGACAATTCACTAATCCGATGGTCCTGCGGATCGCTGGTCTGGGGTATCAGAAGGGATTCGGCGGGCATTTTCACAACGACAATTCTCTGGCCGTTTTGCGAGACATACCGGGGGTAATCATCGCCTGCCCCTCTACTGGTACGGATGCGGCAAAAATGCTGCGCGAGTGCGTGCGGTTGGCGCGAGAGGAGCAACGGGTTGTGGTGTTTCTTGAACCGATCGCGCTCTATCCCATGCGCGATCTGCACGGGGCGCAGGATGGAGGGTGGATGACCACATATCCGTCACCGGATCAAAAGATCGCGCTGGGTGAGGTTGGCGTACATGGTGACGGCACAGATTTGGCGATCGTGACCTACGGCAATGGGCACTATCTTTCGAGACAGGCTTTGCCCGAGCTTGAGGCGGCAGGGTTGAAAACCCGGATCATTGATATGCGCTGGCTTGCTCCACTACCCACTGACGCCCTGCGCGAGGCCACCAACTCATGCGCACATGTATTGATCATTGATGAATGCCGCCGCACCGGCAGCCAGTCTGAGGCGTTGATGACTTTCTTCGCGGAAAACAGCCCCGCAATACCAACTGCTCGTGTTGTGGCCGAGGATTGCTTTATCGCGACCGGACCGGCCTATGCTGCTCCACTCCCTTCGAGGGACGGCATTGTTGACGCTGCTTTCGCGCTGACCGGAGGAAAATCATGACCCGCACTGCTGTTGTGATCTGTCCTGGTCGGGGTACTTATAACAAGCCTGAATTAGGCTACCTGCATCAACATCATGCGGGTCGGATGAGCCAATTTCACAGTTTCGATGAGATCCGTGCTGAAGCGGGGCAGGAGACGGTTACGGCGCTGGATGGTGCTGGCCGTTTCAGCGTTGGTAAATATTCGCGTGGCGATGTGGCCTCACCCTTGATCTATGCGGCGTCATTCGCGGATGCGCAGACGCTTGCCAAGGATATTGATGTGGTCGCCGTCACCGGCAATTCGATGGGATGGTATATCGCGCTGGCCGTCGCTGGTGCGTTGACCCCAGAGAACGGCTTTCGTGTGGTCAATACGATGGGTACGCTAATGCAAAAGCAACTGATCGGTGGCCAATTGGTGTACCCGTTCGTCGACGAAGAATGGTCGAATGATGTTGCACGCAAATCAGCGTTGTTAGACGCGGTTGCACGGATCAACACATTGAAAGACCATGCTCTGGCGCTTTCGATTGATCTGGGCGGGATGCTGGTACTTGCAGGGAATGAGGCAGGGCTAAATGCATTTGAAACCGCCAATCCCGTTGTGCAGGATAGGTTTCCTTTGCGACTGGCGAACCATGCTGCCTTCCACACTGCGCTACAGGCACCAGTGGCGACCGAAGGTCGGGCGCTACTGTGCGCTGATCTGTTTGGCCAACCCGTGTACCCGATGATCGACGGCCGTGGCAAAATCTGGTGGCCAGGAGCGACAGATGCCGGGGCACTGTGGGAGTATACACTTGGCCATCAGGTGACCGAGACCTATGATTTCACCCATGCCATCCAGACGGCCGCGCGCGAGTTCGCTCCGGACCTCTTTATTGTGACAGGCCCCGGTGCAACGCTAGGCGGTGCCGTCGCGCAATCTCTGACTTTGGGGAACTGGCGCGGTATGACGGACAAGATGTCGTTCCAGTCGCTGCAGGAAACTGACCCGTTTCTGATTGCCATGGGGCGGGCCGATCAACGCGCCCTTGCAACTGGCTAGATCCGGCCTGATGATCGACGAAAATTTGGCGAGGCTTGGGAATGCCTGACTATGATCAATCGTTATGGCGGCAGACCTGCGGCGAGAGTATCAAAACGCAAAAACTCTCCGGTGACGTAACCGTAGACATTGCAATTATAGGAGGCGGGTACACGGGATGCTCTGCCGCCTTGACCGCAGCAAAGGCTGGGGCTTCTGTTTGCCTACTCGAAGCACATCAGATTGGGCATGGCGGCTCGGGTCGAAATGTTGGGTTGGTCAATGCTGGGCTTTGGCTGCCGCCTGATCAAATTCGATCGCATCTGGGGCAGGTGCCGGGTAGCCGTCTGATCGATCTGCTGGCGAATGCACCGTCTGAAGTCTTTGGGCTGGTCAATGCGCATGAGATCGCCTGCGAGCCGGTGAGGCATGGCACGTTACATTGTGCCCATTCGGCCAAGGGCTTTGAGGATTTGCATACACGCCATAGCCAGTTGAGCGTTTCTGGAGCGCCGGTCGAGCTACTTGATGCAAACACCTCACGCAAGCGCACAGGTAGCCCCGCTGTCCATGGCGCTTTGTTCGACCCCCGTGCTGGCACAATTCAACCGCTGGCCTTTGTAGTCGGCTTGGCACGCGCCGCGCAGGATGTGGGGGCGCTGATCTATACCGAAAGCCCAATCCAATCCCTGCGACAGGAGGCGGGGGTGTGGGTTTTGCACGGAGAAAACGGCACCGTGCGTGCCAAATCGATCATTCAGGCGACCAACGCCTATCATCAAGGCATCGTCGATACCGCGCCCGCCTACGTACCTGTGTACTATTTCCAATACGCCACTGCTCCGCTGTCACATAACCTACGAGCCAGCATACTGCCCGAGGGTGAAGGGTGTTGGGATACAGGGCTGATCATGACATCGTTCCGGCTGGATCAGGAGGGACGATTTATCATCGGCGGAATGGGTGATCTGAACAGCGTCGGAGGCTTTGCGCACAAAGCTTGGGTCAGTCGCAAGTTGGTGGCGGTCTACCCGCAACTGGCGGATCAACCGCTGGTCAAAGGTTGGCACGGACGCATTGCGATGACTTCAGACCACATCCCCAAGATCATTCAGATCGGTCCGCATGCGCTGGCCGCGCATGGGTTTTCGGGGCGTGGGATCGGACCGGGCACCGTGTTCGGTCGCTTGATGGCCGAAAGCCTACTTAACGATGATCCGTCGCTGCTGCCTGTGCCGCCGATAACGGAGTACCGTGAGAGCTGGACGGGTCTGCGCCGTGCTTTTTTCGAAACCGGAGCTGCACTGACGCACCTCGTCAAAACCCGATTTTGAAGTTTAGACAGACCGGGTAATACCGCCGTCCACACGGATATTCTGGCCGGTGATATATCCACCACCTTCGGAAGCCAGCAGCGAGACGACCGAGGCGATCTCATCATAGCTGCGCCCATAACGGCCCATCGGAATGCGTGCGCGGAACTCTTCCTTCTCGGGAAGGCTGTCGATGAACCCCGGCAAGACGTTGTTCATGCGGATATTGTCGATGGCATATTTGTCCGAGAACAGTTTTGCAAAGGCCGCCAGCCCCGCGCGGAATACGCCCGAAGTCGGAAACACAGGGTCAGGTTCGAAGGCGGCAAAGGTCGAGATGTTGATGATCGATCCACCACCCTGCGCCTGCATGATAGGGGTAACCAGACGTGTGGGCCGCACCGCGTTCATGAAATAGACATCCATACCAGTGTGCCAGTCCTCATCCGTAAGCTCGAGCACCGGTGCGCGTGGGCCATGACCAGCCGAGTTGACCAATACATCGATGCGCCCC
Source organism: Ruegeria sp. AP7 (assembly GCF_056539905.1). Classification (NCBI taxonomy): domain Bacteria; kingdom Pseudomonadati; phylum Pseudomonadota; class Alphaproteobacteria; order Rhodobacterales; family Roseobacteraceae; genus Ruegeria; species Ruegeria sp. AP7. The sequence continues at coordinate 209,141 of NZ_JBQFVT010000006.1, forward strand.
CAATGGTTCATCGCCGCATCCACAAGTTTTTGCAGGTCATCAGTTGACTGGTTCGAACCCGTAGTACCGACGCCGCCCAATTCATGCGCCAGCGTCTCACCCTTACCCGAAGAGGATAGGATGCCAACCTTGAACCCGTCCGCCGCCAACCGGCGCGCGCTATCCGCGCCCATACCGCTGCCGCCTGCAGTGATCAATGCAACTTTTTCCATCTTCGCGCCCCTCTGCGATGTCTGATGTGAAGATGGCTGACCCGTATCAATTTGACCAATCAGTTCTGTTGCGCAGTAGCAGTAGAAAATCTACAGTCTATGAATGCCTGCTCTTCCACCTCTCAACGCGATGCGCGCCTTCGAGGCCTCGGCGCGTCACTTGAACTTTCGCCTTGCAGCGGAAGAAATTGGGGTCACTCAAGGGGCCGTTGCTCAGCAAGTGCGTGGACTTGAGGCGCGATTGGGGACTGCTCTGTTTGAACGCCTTCCGCGCGGGTTGCGGCTAACCGAAGCGGGACGCAGGCTACAAGCGCCACTACGTCGGGCATTTCGTCTGATCGAAGATGCCTTCGATGACCTATCCAATAATAGGCAGATCGCAATATCGGTCACGCCCAGTTTTGCATCTAAATGGCTGGTGCCGCGTTTGAATGATTTTCTGACCAGCTATCCCGATGTATCAGTTCAGGTTGATGCACGCGAGCGGTTGGCGGATTTCAGATCGGATGGGATCGACATCGCAGTACGTCAAAGCCGTTCGCCGATTGCGCAGGACCTGAATGCCATACCGCTATTCTCGACCGAGTTCGTTGTTGTCAGCTCTCCAAAATTGGCGTCACAAATCTCCAGCCCAGATGATCTGATGGAGTACGTTCTACTCAGCGATTCCCACGGACTTTGGCCTCTGTATCTGGAACGTGCAGGGGTAGAGGGGAAACCCCGGACGATAAGCTTCAGTCAGACAAGCCTGGCGATTGACGCCGCAATCTCAGGTCAGGGGTTTGCGCTGGCCAATGCCCCGCTTGTGTCGGATGAACTGGCCTCGGGGCGCCTATCGCAACCATTATCCGAGGTGCTGGTTGATGATCTGAGCTTTTTTATCGTCACCCCTAAGAAGCCACGTCAACCAGAATTAGTAGGACACATGCGCGACTGGCTTCTATCTCAGGTCTGAAGATTGGCGGCAATGCTCTCGATCCGTGTGCGTAACCAGCGATGCGCGGGATCGTTGGTCGAGCGCTGGTGCCAGACCATGTAGATCGACACTGGGTCACACCCAAATGGTAAGGGCGCACAGTCCAGTGTCGCCAGCGGGCCGCGTTGCATCAAAGCTGTATCGGTCGAGATCAGGTCGCTGCCTTTCACGAAAGGCGGGATTGCGTTGAAATGCGGCAAGGTAACAACGGGTGGTCTGATCTGGCTTTGGTCCACGCCACGCATTACGGCACGGGCATTTCGTCCGTCGGCGAAACGCACCTCGACATGATCGCTATCGCAATATGCCTGCCAGTCCTTAGGCGGGTCGTGGTGGGCGGCATCGTAGAAAATCATTAGCGGGCTGGTGATCAGCCGTTTCTGAAAGATATCCGGCCCATCTGGCGGCAATGGGGTCAGCATCAACTGGCACCGGTCACTGCGTAGTAGGTCCGGGTCCGGAACCCCCGAAGGGATGAATTCCAGTCGCAACCGGACGCCTTCCTTGCGCGTTTTACGCAGCAATTCGGGAAAGATCAGCTCGCGCGGCATATCATTGGTGGCGATCTGGATGCCCATCTGTTCAGACACAGGATCAAATGGACGGCCGACGGTCAGGGCGCGCATGTTGTCCAACACCTGTTGCACCGGCTCTTTGAGGGCAAGCGCGCGTTCAGTCGGGGTCAGCCCTTGACCGGATCGAACGAACAGCGGATCACCAAGCACTTGCCGCAACTTTCCCAGCGTATGGCTGACGGCCGATTGCGTCACCCCGAGCCGGTCGGCTGCCTTCGAGACTGAACTTTCTTCGAGTATAGTCAGAAATACCCGAAGGACTTTGCCATCAAGATCAGTGAAATCAATTTTATTCATACTGTATATGATTATTCATGAATGGATTTGGTGTCCATGCCGGGATAGGGGGAAGGGCAGCAAGCAGGAGGCACACGATGGGGATCCGCTTTTTCTCGGACAAGAACCGACCCGTTCATATGGGCTCGTACCCGTTGGAACGGCTGGCACGGCAAAACCGGATGCCTGACTTGACACAAGTCCCACCAATGCGCGCGCTCAGCTTTCACCGTTCTGATCGGCCCGAAAGCATCGTCAATGCAATGGGAGAATTCCAGGCAATGCTGGATGCGATCCGGGACGGTTTCGTGAATCCAGTCGCGTCTGAAATTCCAGCCGATCCCGTTGATCGCGTCAACCACCTGAAAGCGTTCGGCTATTTTAACGACGCGTCGATGATGGGCTGCGGACCTCTGCTGCCGGATGCAATGTTGGCCGAACCCCGGCGCAACCCGGATATCGATCGGTTGGCCCATGCCCTTCGAACCCGCCAGACAAAGACGCTGGCCTCGGGCATCGATGTGATCATGGCTGATCTGAAAGAAAGTATGGAGGCCGCACCCAAGCCCATCGACAGCCATCGCCATGCACTTGTGTTTCTTTACGAATTCAACCGTGATCCTGACCCTTTGGAACTAGGGTCCGAATGGATTGCGGATGCGCAGGACCACCGCGCCTGCCTGTTGGCGACCGAGAACGCTGTTGTGATTGCCAATTACATTCGACTGCTGGGTTTTGATGCGCGGGCGCACTCGGCAATGTCATCCGAGGTTGATCTGGGTAAACTCGCCGTGGCCGCAGGCCTGGCTTCACTGGAGGACGGCGAAGTCGTAGTGCCGTGGCTTGGCAAACGCTTTGGTCTGGCTGCGGTAACCACCGAAATGGAAATTGCTCATGACCTCCCGCTTTGCCCCATGGCGGATCAACCCTGGTTCCGGACCCAGGGTCCGGCTTGGTGGTTGGGTACGGGCTTTGCGAAGAACGCCATGAACCGTGATCCGTATGCTAAGCGTCGATATGTCGATGGTGCGCATCCATTCGAAAACCTCAAACGCGTGGACAATCCGACCACATATATCGACGAGGAGAATGTCGCCCGTGTGCCCAAACGGGCGGATATGTTCGCGCGCGCGCAGTTTGGTGATATGGGCAAAAACCTGCAGGACGCAGCCAAAGGCGGCTATTATGTACGCAAAGCGGCCCCAAGCTTTGCACAGCGCCGTGCGCTGGGCGCGTTTGTTCTGCTGCAGGATGGCGACAGCGCCAAGGTCGAAGGACCTACAGATGCCGACCGGAATGCAGCGAACATCAAGGCTGCGACTTACTTCCTTGGGGTCGACGCAGTGGGCCTCAGCCGGTGTCCGGAATGGAGCTGGTATTCTCACGACGCCACCGGAGAAGAGATAAATCCGGTACATGATCAGGCGATCAGCATGATCATCGATCAGGGTTACGAGACGATGGAAGGTGCCAGCGGTGATGACTGGATCAGCGTGGCCCAGTCGATGCGCGCATATCTGCGGTTCTCGCTTTTGGGCGGCGTAATCGCGCAGCAAATCCGCAACCTCGGCTACAAAGCCAAGGCCCATACGGTGATGGATGGAGAGGTGCTGCAGCCCCCTCTATTGCTACTGTCGGGGTTGGGCGAGGTCAGTCGGATCGGCGAGGTGATCCTGAACCCATATCTCGGCCCCCGATTGAAATCGGGTGTCGTGACAACCGACATGCCGATGACGCAAGACAAGCCGATCGATTTTGGCCTGCAGACTTTTTGTGAGAACTGCAACAAATGCGCGCGTGAGTGCCCATCGGGTGCGATCACCGCCGGGCCGAAGCTGATGTTCAATGGCTACGAAATCTGGAAGTCCGATAGTCAGAAATGCGCGACCTACCGGGTCACCACTCCGGGCGGCGCCATGTGTGGGCGTTGCATGAAAACCTGCCCCTGGAATCTGGAAGGCATATTTAAGGAACGCCCTTTCCGATGGGCCGCGATGAATATCCCTCAGGCCGCGCCTGCCTTGGCAAGGCTGGACGATGCCGTCGGCAATGGCGGTTTGAATGACACCAAGAAATGGTGGTGGGATATAGAGCTGGAAGCTGACGGTGCCTATCGCCCAACGCAACATCCCCTGAACCGGCGCGATCTGCAAAAGGACCTCGACCTGAAATACGAGGATCAGACGCTTGCGGTTTATCCGGCCTATCTTGCGCCGCATCCGTGGCCCTATCCGTTTGCGATGGACCGCGAGGCCGGGATCGCAGCGTATGAAGCGATGCTGACTGCCGATGAATACAAAGCCCGCAAGGCTGCAGGCGATATGTCGGTCATTCATCGTTATCAGATCGCAGGCGATGCTCCGGTCATGAGGGTGGAGCTGACTAAGGTCGACAAGATGACGGCGGATGTCACGAAGTATGAATTCTCGACGCTCAATGGTGCCCCGCTGCCCGAATGGACCGCTGGTGCGCATCTGGACGTGCTGGTCGCACCTGAATTTTTGCGGCAATACTCCATGTCCGGCGACCCGTCAGATTGCTCGACCTATCAGATCGGCGTTCTGCGTGAAGACGAGGGGCGGGGTGGATCAGCCCTCTTGCATCGGATTTTCAATGAAGGTCGTAAGGTTTTCATTTCCAAACCGATCAACCACTTTGAGCTGAAAGAAGATGCATCAAAAACCTTCCTGATGGGGGGCGGCATCGGGATTACTCCGATGATTGCCTTCGCGCATCGATTGCATGCGTTAGGCAGGCCATTTGAACTGCACTACTCCGCCAGCACGCGCGCCGGGGCGGGATATCTGGACGACTTGGCCACGATGCCCTGGGCGGATCACGTCCACTATCATTTCTCAGATGAGGGCACGCGTGCCGACCTAGATGCGATCCTTGGCGGTTATCAGGAGGGTTGGCATGTCTACACCTGCGGTCCGGATCGTTTCATGGATGGCGTCATGCAAGCCGCCGAAGCGCAGGGTTTCCCAGAAGAAGCGCGGCATCTGGAGTACTTTTCGGTCCCTGAACAGCCGGAATACGAAAACCACGAATTCACCCTCAAGCTGGCAAAATCCGGTCGGGAACTGAAAGTGCCAGAGGACAAAGATGCTGCTCAGGTCCTGAATGAAGCGGGAATACACGTTGATGTGAAATGCGCCGATGGCATCTGTGGTGTCTGCAAATGCGGAGTGATTTCGGGCGAAATCGAACATCGTGATTTTGTGTTATCGAACAAACAACGAGAAGGGGCGATCATACTCTGCCAAAGCCGTGCGGCGCAAAAAGACGGTGTGATCGAAATCGATCTCTGAGCGCAGTCTGAATGCGACATATTTAGATCAAAAAATAGGTCGCACAGGCCATGGACGAACAGGGGTCGCTGCACTAACGTCCCTCGCAAAACCCAGTGAACCCTGATCAACAGGTGCGAGGTACTTTCATGGACTATCACAGCCCCGCCAGTTTTGCCGAAGCTTCGGCGCTGGCACAAAATGCAACGGGCATCACGCGGTTTCTGGCGGGGGGCACCGACGTTCTGGTGCAACTGCGCTCGGAACTGGTGACACCGGATACGCTGATCGATATCAAGAAGATCAACGGCGTACATGACATCACCCGTAATTCCGACGGCAGTTGGACATTGGGTGTAGCCACAACCGGCGCAGAGATGAGCGAGCACCCTGAGCTTGGCCACGACTGGCCCGGCGTGGTCGAGGCAATGGACCTGATCGGATCGACTCAGGTACAGGCGCGCGCGACGTTGACCGGCAACCTTTGCAATGGCTCTCCGGCGGCTGATTCCGTTCCCGCCATGGTCGCGGCAGGTGTAACGGTCACAGTCACTGGCCCAGAGGGTGTGCGGGACGTGGCGGTTGAAAACATCCCGACCGGCCCCGGTAGAACTTCACTGGCTAAGGGTGAGGTAATCTCGTCTGTCAACATTCCGGCGCGTGGCGAAAACGGTGGGGATGCCTATCTGCGTTTCATCCCGCGTACCGAAATGGATATCGCCGTGGTCGGAGTGGGTGTAAACCTGCGACTGGACGGCGACATCATCACCGAGGCGCGCGTATCACTTGGGGCTGTCGCTCCGACCGTTCTTCTGGTCGAAGAAGCAGCCCGCGCCATCATTGGCACCACTTTGGATGACTCCGCGCTCGATGCCCTCGCCGCTGCCGCATCGGCCGCGTGCAACCCAATTGATGACAAACGTGGCACCATCGCATTTCGGATCGAAGTTGCCGGAGTTCTTGCCAAGCGTACCGCCAAGATCGCCTATGCCCGCGCCAAGGGAGAGCAAGCATGAGTAAGCTGCACGTAACGACCACCGTAAACGGTGATGAAGTTGAATATCTCTGCGATCCGCGTGAAACGCTGCTGGATTGTTTGCGCGACAAGCTGAACTTGACCGGCGCGAAAGAAGGCTGCGGCACGGGTGATTGTGGCGCTTGCTCTGTGACCGTCGATGGTCGTCTGGTGTGTTCGTGCCTGATGCTGGGCGTCGAGGCTGAGGGCAAGCAGATCGAAACCGTTGAAGGGATCGCAGATGGCGATGTCCTTCATCCGTTGCAGAAGAAGTTCATTGAATACGCCGCTCTGCAGTGCGGTGTTTGTACGCCGGGCATATTGGTTGCGGCCAAATCCCTGTTGGAAAAGAACCCGAATCCAACCGAGGAAGAGGCGCGCTATTGGCTGGCCGGCAATCTGTGCCGCTGCACCGGTTATGACAAGATCATCCGCGCCGTGATGGATACGGCTGCTGAGCTGCGGGAGGCTTCGTAATGGCACTCGACGATCGTAAGTCCATCTTCAACTTCGTAGGCACGCGCCCCGACCGCCCTGATGGGCTCGACAAAGTGACAGGTCGTGCCAGGTTCGGGGCTGATGCCTACGCGCCGGGTATGTTGCACGGGGCAATCCTGCGCTCACCGCACGCACATGCGCGGATCGTCAGGATCGACACCTCAAAGGCCGAGGCGCTCAAGGACGTCAAGGCTATCGTCACTCGCGCAGATTTTGCCGTACTCCCGTTCAAGCCGGGTCTGGAAGGCGAGTTCTGGAATGTCCTGGAAAACGTCATGGCGGGCGAGAAGGCGCTGTATGACGGCCATGCGATTGCTGCGGTTGCCGCGACTTCAGCGTTGGCTGCACGTGATGCGCTGAAACTGATCGAGGTGGAATATGAAGTGTTGCCTCATGTCACCGATGTAGACAAGGCGATGGCTGCGGATGCACCGGTGATCCGCGAAGGTGCGGCCGACTATTCGGTGCCTGAAGGCATGCATCCAAATGTCGTACGCTATCATGAAAGCGGTCACGGAGATGTAGAGGCCGGGTTCGCCGAGGCTGATCTGGTCATCGAAGATAGCTTTGTGACCGAGGCGACCCATCAGGGCTATATCGAGCCTCATGCCTGTCTTGCGTCGTTGGGCGCGGACGGTAAGGGGGAATTGTGGTGCACCACTCAGGGTCATTGGTACGCTCAGAAATACTGTGCCACGTTGCTAGGCATCGAAACCGCGCAGTTGCGCGTGACAGCTTCCGAAATCGGAGGAGGTTTCGGCGGCAAGACCACTGTTTTCATTGAACCGGTGGCTTTGGCGTTAAGCCGCAAAGCCAACCGCCCGGTCAAGCTGGTGATGAACCGATCCGAGGTATTCCGGTCCACTGGCCCCACTTCATCCGCGTCGATGGATATTAAGATCGGGATGAAGAAAGACGGCACGATCACAGCGGCCCAAGGTATTTTTCGTCTGCAGGGCGGCGCGTTTCCCGGTGCACCTGGCGATTTGACTGCGATGTGTGCTTTTGCGCCCTATGACCTGACCAACGTGCGGCAGGTGGGGTATGACGTCATAGCTAACCGCCCCAAACAGGCCGCCTATCGCGCGCCGGGCGCACCAATGGGTGCTTTTGCGGTTGAATCCGTGCTGGATGAGCTGTGTAATCAACTGGGTCTCGACCCTGTGGATGTGCGCCTCAAGAACGCGGCGGCTGAAGGTTCAAAAGCCAGCTATGGACCCACATATGAGCGCATCGGCCTTGTCGAAACACTTGAAGCCGCCAAGGCGCATCCGCATTATTCGGCGCCGCTGAAACCGGGGCAGGGGCGCGGAATTTCCTGTGGCTTCTGGTTCAACCATGGTGGCGAGACCTCTGTTTCTTTGGCCTTGTCCGAGGATGGCTCGGCGCAAGTTATGGTTGGAACGCCTGACATAGGCGGTTCGCGTGCATCAATGGCCCTGATGGCAGCCGAGGTTCTGGGTATTCCCTATGAAAACATTCGGGTGACCGTCGCGGACACCGCTTCACTTGGTTACAATGATGTCTCTCACGGCAGCCGCGTGACCTATGCCAGTGGTCTGGCGACGATCAAAGCCGCAAACCACGCGGTTGAGAAACTGTGCGAACGCGCAGCAGCCAAATGGGGCATTCCGGTTGATGCGGTGAAATGGGAGGATGGTTGCGCAGTACCGTCGGGCCCGAATGCGGGCGATTTCGACCCGCTGCCGTTGGCTGACATCACCGCAGATATGGGCGCGACCGGAGGTCCGATCTCAGGTCATTTCGAAGCCACCCCGGAAGGCGCGGGTGTGTCCTTTGGCACTCATATTGTGGATGCCGAGGTGGATTCGGAAACCGGCAAAACAAGCATCGTCCGCTACACGGTCATTCAGGATGCCGGCAAGGCGATCCACCCGACCTATGTGGAAGGCCAATACCAAGGCGGCGCCGCGCAGGGCATCGGCTGGGCGCTGAACGAGGAATATATCTATGGCGAGGATGGTCGATTGCAGAACTCGATCTTCCTTGACTACCGCATCCCGGTCGCAAGCGATTTGCCGATGATTGATACGGTGATTGTCGAAGTGCCCAACCCCGGCCATCCCTTTGGCGTGCGCGGCGTGGGTGAAACCGGGATCGTGCCGCCTCTGGCCGCCATCGCCAACGCGGTATCCAACGCAGCTGGTGTGCGGATGAAGCAACTGCCAATGTCACCGCCGCGCATTCTGGCGGCGCTTAAGGAAAAATGATCCAGGTTCACCTCTGGTCCAGCCTCGGGTCTCTGACCGGAGGCCAGCAGGTGGTCGAAGTTGAGGCGGCTACCACGGGGGAGTTGTTGAAAGAACTGGTGCGCCATTATCCCAGATTACAGGCCCCAATTGACGCGGGCGTATCGGTTGCTGTTGACGGTCGCATCATCGCGACGGGTCTGTCCGAGCCGATCCCGGAAGGTGCCGAAGTTTATCTGATGCAGCGCCTGCGCGGAGGCTGAATTTGGGAATCCTATTTCTTGGCGAAATCGCATGACAATATGAAAGTGCTGCACTGTTCGGTCAGGTTCTGAAACCGCGACCGTTCGCGGACATACAGATAAACCTGCCTCTTGTCGTCAAGATCCACGATAGGGCGGAAAGCGACCGCCTCTGGCAGGAATTCCGCCACGGTTTGGGGCAAAACAGTGATCCAATTACCGGATCGAACCAGAGTGATCAGTGAATGTGTATTGTGGATTGTGATCGCGGCATTTTCGGTGGCTGACAGGAACGCTGGCGATTGAATGAGATCGCAAAGCCTATTTCGCACAAATGGCGCGGTTGGGATATCAGCGATGCTCAGCGGTTTTGCACTTGTGATCAGGTCATGATCTGAGGCGGCGACAAGTCCAAATGGATCCTGAAAAAGTGGAAGAGCGCGAACACCATTCAATGGATGATATCCCGATGCAATGCCGATATCGGCCTGATCCTGCGCAATCGCATCCAACACCTGTTGCGTATCCGAGTCGCGTAGTTCGATCTTAACACCTGGGAACTGGCTGGTCATGTATTCAAGCAGAGGTGGAAATATCAACGCCCCGACCGAAGGGACAGATACGATCCGGATCAGACCTTGTTGAGCCTGTGCCGCCGCATCGATGTTCTGGACTGCCTGGTCAAATTGGCGAATCTGCTTCAGGGCAAGTTCGAACACCTGCTCACCCAGCGGCGATAGCTGGTTTTTTCGCTCGCCTTCAAACAGTTTCTTACCCAGATGGTCTTCGAGCTGTTTCAGCGTCATTGAGATGGCTGATTGCGTTCGGCCAAGGCGATCGGCTGCCTCGACCAGATTGCCGGTCTGCGCGACGGTGCAAAAGCATCGCAACATTTCGATTTTGATGGCCAAGCTTCAGTTTCCTTGAAGTTTGTTTAAGTTATTTGAGTTTGACTGATGCGCCCCCGAAAATCCATCCTGTGACAAACGAATTCTGACTCTGGGGCGCATTGTGACCAAACTGAACCTAATCGCCGGCGAATGGCTGGCAGGCGAAAGCGAAATCGAAAACCGCAATCCTTCTGACCTGACCGATCTGGTTGGCATGTTCGCGCAGGCCAGCGGCGACCAGCTTGAGGCGACACTGGATAAGGCACGCGTGGCACAGGCAGAATGGGCCGCCTACGGGCTGGAGCGCAAGCAAGCAGTTCTTAACGCAATCGGCAATGAATTGATGGCGCGCGCCGAGGAACTGGGCACGCTGCTCAGCCGGGAAGAGGGCAAACCACTGGCCGAAGGCAAGGGCGAAGTTTATCGCGCCGGTCAGTTCTTCACCTACTACGCTGCAGAATGCCTGCGTCAGATCGGTGAGAACGCAGATTCTGTGCGCCCGGATATCGAAGTGGATGTGCGTCGCGAAGCCGTTGGCGTTGTTGCGATCATCAGCCCGTGGAACTTCCCCACCGCGACGGCCTCGTGGAAGATCGCCCCGGCGCTGTGCTATGGCAACGCTGTCGTCTGGAAGCCTGCCAACATCACCCCGGCCTCGGCAGTGGCCTTGACCGAGATCATCGAGCGTCAGGATGTTCCCAAAGGATTGTTCAGCCTCGTTATGGGGTCTGGCCGCTCAATCGGGCAGCGTCTTGTTGAAAGCCCCAAGGTCAATGCAATCTCGTTCACCGGATCGGTCCCGGTGGGCAAGGGCATCGCCGCAGCGGCCATACAGAATCTGACGAAGGTTCAGATGGAAATGGGGTCCAAGAACGCTCTGGCGGTCATGGACGATGCCGATCTGGATCTGGCGGTCTCGCTGGCCTTGGGCGGCGCGTTCGGTGGCACCGGTCAGAAATGCACCGCCTCGTCGCGGCTGGTGGTTCATGCAGGCATTCACGATGCATTTGTCGAGAAATTGGTTGCAGGTGCGCAGGCGATGAAGGTCGGCCATGCACTGGAAGAGGGCGTTCAGATGGGCCCCGTCGTCAGCCAACAACAACTAGGCGAGAACCTCGCTTATGTTGATCTGGGCAAATCCGAAGGCGCGGAACTGGCCTGCGGTGGTCAGCGCCTTGAGATGCCGCACGATGGCTTCTACATGTCGCCAGGCGTTTTCCTGAACACCAATAATGACATGCGTATCAACCGCGAGGAAATGTTCGCGCCTTTGACCAGCGTCATCAAGGTCAGCAGCTATGACGAGGCGCTGAGCGTGGTCAATGACACCAATTTCGGTCTGACTTCGGGCATCGTTACTAAATCTCTGGCACGTGCCACTCACTTCCGCCGCAATGCCCGCACGGGTGTTGTTACTGTCAACCTGCCCACCGCAGGCACCGATTACCATGTGCCTTTCGGTGGGCGGGGTGACAGTTCTTACGGTCCGCGTGAACAGGGCAAGGCAGCGGCGGAGTTCTATACCACCGTCAAAACCGCCTATATCAGCGCAGGCCCTGTCTGATGCTGATCGATGGCCTGCAATATGCAAACTGGTCGGAGAAGATCTTCCGGCAACTGCGTGAAGGAGGCGTGGACGCGATCCACGTCACCATCGCCTACCATGAGAATTTCCGCGAAACCGTTCTTAACTTTGAAAAGTGGAATCGTTGGTTCGAACAATACCCGGATCTGATCATGAAAGGCCGCTGGGCCAGCGATATCGACACAGCCCGCGAATCCGGGCGGACGGCAGTGTTCTTCGGTTTCCAGAACCCCAGCCCCATCGAAGACGATATCGGGCTGGTCGAAATCCTGCACGATCTGGGCGCGCGGTTCATGCAATTGACCTACAACAATCAGTCCCTTCTGGCGACTGGGTGTTATGAGGCCGAAGACACCGGCATCACCCGCATGGGCAAGCAGGTGATCAAAGAGATGAACCGTGTGGGGTTGGTGGTTGATATGAGCCATTCGGCGGACCGTTCGACCATCGAAGCGGCAGAACTGTCCGAACGCCCCATCGCGATCACCCACGCAAACCCCCATGAATGGTCTCCAGCGCTTCGCAACAAGCGGGATGACGTGATCCGGGCAGTGACAGAAAAAGGTGGGATGCTGGGCTTTTCGGTCTATCCTCATCACCTGAGAGACAAGTCCGACTGCACATTGGAAAGCTTTTGCGAGATGATCGCCCGCACCGCTGACAAGTACGGGGCTCAGCATCTGGGGATTGGTACCGACCTGTGTCAGGACCAACCCGATAGCGTGGTCGAATGGATGCGGGTTGGGCGCTGGACAAAAGAGATCGACTATGGCGAAGGCTCGGCTTCTAACGCCGGTTTCCCGCCGATGCCAAACTGGTTCCGCGACAATCGGGATTTTGGCAATATCGAATCTGGATTGCGTGCCGTTGGCATGAATGCCGAGGAAGTCGCCGGAATCATGGGCGGCAACTGGTATCGGTTCTTTGCAGAGAACTTTGGACCTTATAAACCATGAATACCGTGAACCCAAATATCGAACGCCGCGATCCCGCTACGGTGATGCGCCTTTCGCGTCTGGGCTCGCTTCATCAATGTCGGCTCAGTTTTATGCGCCAGCTCACCCGTCGCATGGCGGCCGAGCAGTGGGTTTTTAACCGCCCCGTGTTCGATATCGATGACAACGGGGTTGGCCACGCGGTCTATTCCGCACAAGGACCCGATCGCACCTATTCACTGGTCGCATTCGCCCATGACCTGCCGCCCGAGCAACGCTCGGACCGTGTGATCGCCGAGGCCTGGGATGCGACCTTCACCTTGTTTGATGGTGTTCCCACCAAGGACGATATCCAACGTTTGTCTCGGAACGTACCACTGCAAGAGGCCGGGCGTGTCAGTGAAAACGAGTTGTCGCTGTCGCGTGCCAACCGTTCTGTTCGGTTGTGGGCTCATGTGGTCGACCAGTTGGCTGCGGGCCAGCAACCGGATCTCGCGCAGATCTACAAGGTTGGCTATCTGATGCGCACAACTGCGGTTTACGGATCGGGCAAGTTCGGCGCGGCGGATCGGGAAAAGATCGCTGATCGCCCCGAGGTCAGCGGCCCGTTTCAGGCCGAGATGCTGTCGGTATATCTGACGCGAATATTCGTCCGTGATCTGGTGCAGCATATGGCAAATGCCAAGGGTGGTACGCAGACCGCGCAGCTTGACCCCGATATCGCCCGCTGGCTGGGGATCGGCAACTCGACGGGATTGGGCATGGCGCCTTTCATCGTCAATCACCCGATCCTGTTCAACAACTGGATCATGGTCCGTGAAGAGGCCATCGCACGCGTTCGGTCCCTTGATGCCGCCACAGACGCCGAAGTTGCCTTGTTCCGCGAGATTTTCGAGCGCAGTAAATTGTCGATCTCGTGGTGGCGGTCCGAGCACCCGATCCAGATTGAAAAACTCTTCGCACTGAATGCCGATCTGGGTGCGATAGCCGCGCATCTCGATCAGACCGATCTGACGGAAAATCAGCCCTGGGATCGCCTGATCCTGTGGTCCCGGACCGCGCTTAGCGAAGAAGGGCAAGAGTTGCTGGCTTCTTTGATCCTTGAACCGTATGGCGAGTTGGTGGACGGGCTGGCCTGCTGCATGGCGGATGGCAATAGCGCGGCCTTTACAATTGACGGCGCGATGCCAGTCGCACAGGTGCGCAACCTGATCCGCTCCAGTTTTGGCTGGGCACTCGATCTTGACTGGTCGGCGCCTGAAAACTGCGCGCGCGCCTGGTATGTGTCGGAAGAAAAGCTTGAGCCTCGTTTGGGGGAACGGTTTGAAGAACCGATAGAGGAATATGAGCAACCGCTTGCTCCGGCACGTGATTCCGCGCTTGCCGATAAGGCTTTGGCGGACTGGTCGGGCGAAAGTCCGATCGCCGAATTCCTGCTGCGCCACCCTGAACACCGCCACACCGTACGTCGTGCGCAGATGAGCCGTCTGGCACCATATGGCGAAATCAGCGACAATACGATCAGTGCGGAGGTCCTGCCGATAGACATGTTGCGCGCCAAATTGTCGTTCTTTGGTGCCACGCATTTCGACCCGCGCTCGGATCGTTGGGTGCGTATTTGCATGTATTCGGGGGCACCTTACCCCGAGGAACTGAGTCCGGAAAACGCGGATTTGTGGGTTTATCCGGAGCGCACCCAATGAGTTTTTCCCTTAATGAAATCGAAGCCACGGCCAAGCGTGCAACGCGGGGTGCGGGCTATGCCTGGGGCATCTCTGAAGAGGCCGCAAAAGCGACGCGATGGCTCTGTGCGCAGGGGCTGGACGGAACGGTCGAATTGTCGCGCGTGCTGGCAGGCGAGTTTGCCGGGTCACTGGAAGATCATGTTCCCGCAGGGCTGGACGGAGACTGGGTTGGTCGCAAAGACCTATGCCCACTGATGGTCGGTGCTCTGCTTTCTGACTGTGCGCACATGCTGTTGGCAGGCCCGATCCGGATCAGACAGGTTGCTTCGCCAATGATGCTACTGCCATTTGCGGCCTATGCTGCGCGCATACACAACACGGTGTTTTCAATCACGGCGGGCGATTTCAAGGCTTTGACGGATGGTGCGAGTTTGATGCCGAGAAACGAATGCCCGATTCGCGCGGATCATGTCGAGGTTGCATTTAGCGACCTACTGATCGAGCCGTGTTCACGACAGACGCGTGCAACGCCTGATCCGGCGGCATGGACGATACTCAACCGTTTTGCCCATCTTACCTATGCTCCTGCGACTGAAGAATCCCGTTTGCTCGGCGCAGGGGCCGGGCTTTCTGACAATGACTGAAAAGAGACAGACATGATTGAAACCCGCACCCTTTCACTTGCTGAAATTGAAGACCTGTCCTTTCGCGCGCTGGTGGCTGCGGGGACGAGCGAAGAAAACGCGCGTCCTTTAGCGGTTGCGACCGCGGCAACCGAGGCTGACGGGGTTGCCAGCCATGGTCTGGCCTATATCCCGATCTACTGTGAGCATGTTCAATGCGGCAAGGTTGATGGGCTGGCACAGCCCGTTCAGGCGCAGCCACGCCCTGGCGTCGTTACAGTCGATGCTGCCACCGGATTTGCGCATTCCGCCATTGAAGCCGGGTTCGACGCCTTGATCCCCGCTGCCCGCGCGCAGGGGATTGCGGCGCTGGCGATCAGAAACAGCTATAACTGCGGCGTTCTTGGATATCACACTTATCGTCTGGCGCAGGCCGGCCTGGTTGGTCTGGGTTTCACCAACGCTCCGGCCTCAATTGCGCCCTCCGGCGGGGCCAAGCCGGTGGTCGGCACCAATCCGTTTTCAATCGCCGCTCCGGGCACGGACGGCCAGCCCGCCCTATTGATTGACCAGAGCGCCAGCACCATCGCCAAAAGCGAAGTCATGAAACACGCGCGTGAAGGCAGGCCGATCCCTGTTGGTTGGGCACTGGACGATGAAGGAAATCCAACCACTGATCCGAATGTGGGCCTCAAGGGTTCGATGGCGCCGTCGGGTGGTTATAAAGGTGTTGGCATCGCGCTGCTGACCGAAGTTCTGGCTGCTGCTCTGACCGGCGCGACTTTGGGAATCCACGCCTCTCCGTTTTCTGGCACGGCCGGTGGTCCGCCGAAGACGGGGCAGTTCTTTATTGCGATTGACGCAAATGCGACGGCGAATGGCGCATTTTCAACAGGAATTGTCGATCTTGTCGAAGCGATCCGGTCGCAAGAGGGCGCACATTTGCCCGGAGATGGCCGCCGTGAAAAGCGATTGGCAGCAAAATCTGATGGCGTTGCGGTGAACGTAGCGACACTTAGCAAAATTGAGGCCCTGCTGACTTAGGGCTTTGTGGCGCAAATCCGGGGTGCCAGACGAGAATGACCTGGAAATCGGGACACGTGCGAACAGGGAGGAATCACATGTCTATGAAGGAACCTTTTACCGATCTGGAGATCAAGCGATCTTCAGGTGGGTTTTACGAAGGCCACAGCGTCGAAATTGCCTTGCTCAGCAAGTCAATCATGGTCGCGCTGGTGATCTGGGCATTGGTCTGGCCCGCTAATGCAAACGGTGTTCTTGGCAGCCTGAACTCTCGCCTGCTGGAAGACTTTAACGCCTTCTATATCATCATCGTCGGCTTCTTTGCCTTTTTCCTGTTTGTTGTGGCTGCGCTGCCGCAAACTGGTAAACGACTCATGGGGCCGGAAGGTGAAAAACCGGAATTTTCGGATTTCTCGTGGTTTTCTATGATGTTCGGCGCCGGTCTGGGCGTCGGTCTGATGGTATTTGCCACCGCCGAGCCTCTGGGCCTTTGGGGGTCAAATCCGGTTGTGATCGCCGAACAGGTAGTTGGTAATACCGAAGAGGCACTGCAGTCGGGGTATCGTTATACCTTCCTGCACTACGGGTTTCATGCCTGGGCGATCTATGTCGTGACGGGCTTGTCGCTGGCCTACTATGCCTACACGCGCAACATGCCGCTAACGATCCGCACTGCGCTGACACCTTTGTTCGGCAAGCTGATGAACGGTTTTCTTGGCCACGTCGTGGACGTTCTGGGTGTTGTTGCAACAATCCTGGGTGTCTCGGTAACGATCGGTTTTGGCGTTTCACAGTTTATCGACGGTCTTTATGCCATCACCGGTATGGGATGGATCATGGATCTGAACGGAGAAGTACCGACGCCAAGTACAGTAGGTCTGTTGGCGGGTCTGATCGTCATCATGGGCCTGTCGATCATATCGGCTGTATCGGGAGTTGGTCGTGGTGTTAAGTATCTGTCTAACCTAAATCTGGTGTTGTCTCTGATCCTGCTGCTGGTCTTCGTCGTATTCGGGTCGTTCCTGTTTGCGATGACCACCTATGCAACAGCATTCATCGACTACATCCTGCATTTCATCTCGCTCAGCTTTGGCGCGTTCAACCCGCAGTCAGCGGCAGCATTTGATGCAGCGTTGCCAAGCGAAGCTGCACCATTTGCCGATGCCCTATACAGCGGTGCAACCAACCCCTGGGGTTCGTTTGACGGGTTCAAATCAGGACTTGAAGGCGACGCCGCAGCACTGCCTGAATCCGTTCTAGCTTCGGTATACGCCGCAGGTGATCCGGGTCGCCAGTTTGGTTGGCAGGCAGGTTGGACCACGTTCTACTGGGCCTGGTGGATCGCGTTCTCGCCCTTCGTGGGCCTGTTCCTAGCGCGCATCTCCAAAGGGCGTTCGGTTCGTGAGTTCATCGTTGGCTGTGTATTCGCACCAGCGCTGGTCTGCTTTGCATGGATGACCATTCTGGGTGGTACTGCGATTGATCTGGAACTGAACGGAACCGCCGAAGGTGCAATCATCGGTGCCTCGAACACCGCCAAGCTGTTCGTGACCCTGCAAGAGATGATCTCGGGTGGGTTGCTGTCCGGTATCACAGTGATGTGCGTTGTACTGATCATGACGTTCCTGGTCACATCGGCAGACTCGGGCATTCTGGTGATGAACACCATCATGTCGGGTGGCGATCAGAATATCGGCAACAAGCACAAGATCATCTGGGGTCTCATCCTGACCGCTGTGATCGGCGCGCTTATACTTGCTGCGGGTGAGAACAATCCGATGGATGCGTTGCGAAATGCAATGATCATCGGCGCATTGCCATTTACAATGGTCATGGGGCTGATGTGCGTGGCGCTTGCCAAGGCGCTGTATCGCGACGGTTTGCGGCAAAAGCACGCTGCACCGGCTGAATAACATCATGGGCCCGGGTGGTTGTTAGGCAACCACCCGGTGTTTTTTGGGGCAGATCCGAAGCTGATTTAATTAGGTGATCGATCGGATACCGCACCTTGCTAGGGCATAGATAAGCTGACTGATATTTATTGCTGCGCGTGCACCATTTTCGATATCTTCTTTGACCCGCTGGATTGAACGGGCCAAAGGCACAACTCGGTATCACGTTTAAGGCAAATTAACTGTCGGCAGACACTCAACCTTTTTCGCGGCAAGGTTAAATTGCATGCCAAGGTCGATGAAGCCATGCCAGCAAATTGAAAAATCGAAGCAAAATCGTATTTTTATTCCCAAAGGAGACATTTAAAATCATACACTTGATACCGAATCTTATGGTAGCGCAGCTAGAACGCGTTCCGCCGTCCAGAAGACGCCTACCAAAGCGATAACTACGCTCAGCGGCACCACGATGCGGGGTTTGTACCAGTCTTCATTACGCCAAAGGCCAACGGTCAGAAACGCCGCTGCTACGACTACCAACTGACCGATTTCAACGCCGACATTGAAGCCTATCAAGCGAACCAACCACTGGCCCCCGCCGGGGCTCAGTTCACCCAATACTGACGCAAATCCGAGGCCATGGAGCAGACCAAAGAGGAAAACGACAAAAAGGCGACCGGTGGAGGGTGTGGTACGCAAGATGTTCTCCATGTCTGACATCAGCACCTGTGGGCCTGATTGAAGGATTTGCATAGCGGAAGGTTTCTGGCTCATCTGAACCGTTAAGGAGTGAAGATGAGACGGAAAGCTGGAACCGACAAACCGACGGCTGAACGGGTCGTCAAGGACATTCGCCGCAAGACGCGCAAGCACCATTCTGCGGAGGAGAAGATCCGCATTGTGCTGGAGGGTTTGCGTGGCGAGGAGAGCATCGCCGCGCTCTGCCGTCGCGAGGGGATTGCCAC
>NZ_JBQFVT010000007.1:0-194695 GCF_056539905.1 Ruegeria sp. AP7
GAACTCAATGAAAGGCCGAGAATGACCTTGAATTACTTCTCACCGGCAGAGAAGTTCGAAGAGTGTGTTGCGGCGATCGGTTGAATCGGCAGCCCTAAGCGGACGTTCGTCAGATCGGTCATTAGTTTGCTGCGTTCTCTTGCCTTGGGGTGAATTAGTGAGCTCAAATTCGAATGATCTCTTAGCGAGGTTTGGTAAATGGCTGGTCGTTCTCCGGCAGTCACGTCACTTGGTGTAATACGGAATGTTCTTCAACTACCGTTCACGGGCCGCACACAAAACTATTCGTTTAACCCTTCGCGTGCCAGCCGTTATCAACATAGGTAGCAGTTCCATTGATGAAACTTGCGTCATCTGAAGCAAGAAAGACCACGGTCCTGGCCACTTCTTCCGGGTAGCAAATTCGCCCTTGCGTTGCAGCCATTCCGCTCTCCTCCCATGCCTGCCCAGCGGCGTCGAGTTCGGCAATTTCCTTCAGCCCATGGGCTGTTTCAACAAATCCAGGACAGATCGCGTTGCAGCGTATTCCGGCGTCTAGATACTCGGTGGAGATCGTGCGGGATAATTGCAGGACGGCGGCTTTGGACATGCAGTAAACGGACTCCAGCGCGTAACCTAACTCGGCCGCGATCGACGAAGTAATGATTATTGAACCACCGCCATTGCCTGCCATCTCTTTGACGGCGCGTCTGCACACAAGAAAGGCTGATTTCACATTCAGGTCCATCAACCAGTCGTATTCTTCTTCCGATGTCTCATGCAGTGATTTTACAATGATCGAGCCTGCATGGTTGAACAGCACGTTGTAAGGGCCAAACTCGGCCACGCTGGCTTCAAAGGCGGCATCGATGTCATCGACTTTGGTGACGTCGCAGTGGAAGTAGCCGGCTTTGCCGCCCTGATCGCGGATCATCTGAACCGTTTTCTGTCCTTCTTCATCGTTGATGTCAAAGATCGAAACAGTTGCCCCTTCTTGTGCGAACAATAGCGCCGTTGCGCGCCCCATGCCCAATGCTCCGCCGGTGATAACGGCGGTCTTTCCTTCCAATCTGGCGTGCTTAGCCATCAAACCCTACCTCCTTGTCAGATACACTCGCCACCGTCGATCACAAGCGCATGACCGGTCATGAAGGTTGACATGTCCGAGGCCAAAAACACGACCGCATCGGCGATTTCGCCGGATTGCGCCCACCGCCCCATGGGAATGCTATTGGCGATATAGCTTTCCAGCGCGGTCCGACCGCCCATCTGGATTTCAAAGCCAGCATTGAAGGGCGTGTCGACCCAACCGGGGCAAAGTGCATTGAACCGGACATTGTCCTTGGCATAGTCCGCAGCCATCTGGCGTACCATAGCCACAACTGCGTGCTTCGTGGTGGCATAAGCAATCATTTCGCGGTCGTACTGCACACCTGAATTGGACGACGTGATGATGACGCTGCCGCCGCCCTGGGAACGCATTTGCCCAACCACCGTCCGCGCCGCCACGAAATGCGACCGTACGTTCAACCGCCAGCTTTCATCCATGCCTTCGGGGCTCACCTGTTCCAGCGTACCCTCAACCTGAATGCCCGCGTGTGAATGCAGTATATCCAGTCGGCCAAACTTCTTGATTGTTTTACCAAGTGCGTCGACCACGGCGGTGTCATCCGTCATGTCCAGAGCAATACTTTCGGCGCTCCCACCGTTCTCTGCTATTGCTTGAGCGGTGGCCTCGGCCAGTTCACCGACAAGATCGGTTGCAACAACATGCGCTCCGCAGTCGGCCATGGACATGGCGCTTGCTTTTCCGATACCAGAACCCGCCCCGGTCACAAAGGCTATGCGCCCCGCAAGCGAGATCTTGTCAGTTTGTTTTTTCCTAAGCTTTACAGCTGTCATTTTTTCTTATCTCCCCTCCGTAGAAGGATTTGGGCTGTGACCAAAAGGACCAATGACGCCGCCAATACCATTGTGCCGATGGCGTTGATCTCTGGCGTGACCCCACGGCGGATTGACGAAAACACGTATATTGGAAGCGTTGTTTCGGACCCTGCGACAAAGAACGCGATAATGAAGTCGTCAAAGCTGAACGTAAAACTCAACAGGAATCCGGCCAAAATCGCGGGAAAAATCATAGGCAAAGTGACCTGTCTGAAAGTGCCGAATGGCGTGGCATAAAGGTCCGAAGATGCCTCGGTCAGGGTGGCGTCCATGCCGGAAAGCCTTGCACGAACAATAATCACGACAAGGGCCATCGTGAACATGGTGTGCGCAGCAATCAGGGATCCCATACCCATGTTGAGCTTTGGTGGTTCGACCTCTTCGGGCCATATGGCCGCGATACCCGGGTTCACGAAGTCGAAAATAGTGACAAGGGCAATCAGCGTCGCGATGCCAATGACGATGCCGGGGATCATGATCGCCACGTAGATCAACCCGTCAAAGGCCGCGCGCATCGGCCCGCGGATACCCTGCAAACCTACGGCCGCCATTGTCCCGAACAATGAGGCAAGTGTAGCAGAAACAAGTGCAACGATAAGGCTTGTTTCCAGCGCGTCCATAACAAACGGGTTGTTCAGCGCCTTGCCATACCATTGTGTGGATAAACCTTGCAACTGGCTGGCATGGCGCCCTGCATTGAAGCTGAACAGCGCAATGACCCCGATCGGGATATAGAGGAAGAGATAAACGCATAGAGCATAAAGTCGCATCCTACCCCCCTACATCAACGATACGTCTTCACGTTGGGTATTCAGCCGCGATATCAGCCGCATGTAGATCGTCACCGAGATCAACATGATGAATACCAACGTGGCCGCCACCGCCGAGCCATAAGCCCAGTTGCGTGATTGCAGGAACAGATCGACCAGTGCATTGCCCACGAAGAACACTTTACCGCCACCCAGCAGTGCAGGGATCAGGAACTCTCCCATCAAGAGTATGAACACCAGCAAACACCCCGTGGCAACGCCCGGTACCGACAGGGGCAGAGTGACCTGCAGGAAGGTTCGTGCCGGTGTTGCGCCGAGGTCCGAGGACGCTTCGAGCAGGCGCTTGTCCAGCCGGTCGAGGCTGACAAAGATCGGAAAGACCATAAGCGGCAGGTAGCCATAGATAATGCCGATCAGGACGGCAAAAGGAGTGTTAATGAGGCGCGGCTTCCCTATCCCAAAAAGGTCGATCAATTCCGGAATGCCGCGGCCACCTAAAAGGAAGATCCACGCGTAACTACGGATCAGGATCGAGGTCCAGAACGGAACGATCACCAGAACCAGAAGGATGGTTTTCCATTTCGGGTCCGCTTTGACAGCCAGGAAATAGGCAAGCGGATAGGCTATGAGCAAGGCGGCGATTGTGCCGACCGGAGCCAGCACCATTGTGTTTTTGAACGCGGTCCAGCGCGCCGGAAGATTGGCGTATTGCTCCAGCGTCAGGGCCGGAAC
Source organism: Ruegeria sp. AP7 (assembly GCF_056539905.1). NCBI lineage: Bacteria > Pseudomonadati > Pseudomonadota > Alphaproteobacteria > Rhodobacterales > Roseobacteraceae > Ruegeria > Ruegeria sp. AP7. Next base: position 3,426 of record NZ_JBQFVT010000007.1, read on the forward strand.
ATAGCCCCCTGCCGGTCCACGTTCACCGAAGCTGAAGATGAGAACAACCGTCAGCGGCACCACCAACATCACCAAGAACCATGTCCCGGCCGGGGCCAGCAAAAGCCAGTTGCGTGTTCTCGCAGTCATGTCGTTCTCGTCTCCGGCAGTCGATTTTTAGGCAGATTTGAACCGGGCCATCAGTTCGGCGCGATTGGGATCTGTCAGCGTCACGGCTGCGCCGAACTCAAGCGCGTCCAGAAGTTCCTGAGCTGGATAAAGGATTGGATCGTTCTGCAACTCCTCAGGCAGCATGGAAGTCGATTTCGCATCTGCCGTCGGATACCCGTGTGCCAGCACTTCCCTAACGTTCACTTCGGGATCCAACAGGTAGTTGATCAGAGCGTACGCTGCATCCATGTGAGGTGCGCCTTTCGGGATGGCGTAGTAGTCGCTCCACAACTCGCCACCTTCCTTGCCGAGTATATACATGATCTCAGGCATGTCGGTGTTCAGCTGTTTCCCATCCCCAGACCAAGCCATGGCAAGCGTCGCGTCGCCGCTGCGCATAGACGGTTGAATATCCGACGAAATCGCAAACAGGTGCGGCTTAGCTTCGATCAATAGCTTTTCGGCATCGGCCAGTTCTTTCTCGTCGACCGAATTGAAGGAATAGCCAAAGTACTTCAGCGCGTTGCCAATCGTCGTCAGCTGATAATCGTGCACGATCGTACCGCCCGACAGATCGCCCATTGTCAAATCAAAAAACTCTTTCCAAGTCGACGGCGTCGGCGCACCGTTGAGTTGATCGGTATTGGCGACAAACCCAGTCGAGCCCCAGTTTTTTGGGACAGCATAGAGCTTGCCATCGACCGAGCCTGCCTCGGCATAACGCGGGTCATAGGCCGACGGGTCGTAGTTAGGCAACCGCGACGTATCAAGCGGTTCGATAAGGTCTTCGCTGACATAGGTGGTGATGGTGTAATTGGTCGGCACGTACACGTCCCAGCCTGTCGCTCCAGCTTGAAGCTTGGCCAACATCTCTTCGTTCGAACCAAAAACGTTAACCTGAACATTGGCACCCGTGGCTTCGGTAAAGGCATCAAAGTTCGCGGTATCGTGGTAGTTCGGCCAGGTGGCCAGAACCACACGATCCCCAATGTCACCGGCAGCCCAGACCGGAACTGGTCGCAGGCCGGGCACAGCCGAACCAAGCACAGCCGTCGCCGCCCCCAATCCCGTCACACCGAGAAAGTGTCGACGTGTAACCGAACCGCGCTTGTAGCGGTACAGCTCTTCCATGAATTTCTTCTTCGAGATGTGATCCGGTGATTTTGTCATGAGTATTCCCCTGTTGGTTGGATCCGTTAGGTTAGTCTCCTGAAAGGATGAGCGCTCCGCTGGCGTTCCATGACGCGTAAAGCTGTTCATCCACTTTGAACGATCCCTCGTTCAACTCTGACTGGCGAGGCGACAGCACCAGGAACTCTCCCAACGTGTCATGCCTAACCAGGTATTCGGTATGCTCTCCCAGAAAGATGCGGTTGAGGACTTTGACGGCGAGGTCCGTTTCCGCCTGAAAAGATCTGCTGAGGTGAATTTGTTCGGGCCTGACGCTAAGGCCGATAGCTTGCCCAACGTTCAGATCGAACGGGTTCTGCCCTGCAACGGTCTGGCCGGTCATTAACTGAACACCGGCTTGCTGGTTGCTTACGGCAGTAACAGTGGCTTCGAAAATGTTGGTTGTTCCAACAAACCCGGCCACATACCTGTTTGCCGGACGATCATAGAGATCCTGCGGGCTGCCTACCTGCTCGATCCGGCCATCGCGCATTATGCAGATCCTGTCGCTCATCGACAGCGCTTCTTCCTGATCGTGGGTGACCAGAACAAACGTAATGCCAAGACGGCGCTGGATATTCTGCAGTTCGATCTGCATTTCCTTGCGCAACTTTCTGTCCAGCGCTGCAAGAGGTTCATCAAGCAACAGAAGCTTGGGTTCGTTCACAATCGCACGGGCTAGGGCGACACGTTGCTGCTGACCACCGGACATTTCCCAGATCCGGCGCGCCTCGTACCCTTCGAGTCGTACAATTTCCAATGCTTTGCTGACCTTCTGCGCGATCGTAGCCTTGGGTAGCCTCGGGCGTCTTTGTTTCAGGCCATACCCTATGTTCTGGGCGACGGTCAGGTGCGGAAACAGAGCGTAATGCTGAAACACCATGTTGACCGGACGCAGATGAGCATCAAGCGAGTTTACGACCTCTCCGTCCAGCAAGACTTCGCCTTCGGACGGGCTTTCGAACCCCGCCAGCATTCGCAACGCTGTTGTCTTGCCACATCCGGACGGCCCCAGAAAGGACAGGAACTCTCCTTCTGCGATCTTCAGGTTGAGATCATTGGCCGCCAACACGTCCCCAAACCTTTTGGACACGCTGCGAAGTTCAGCGACAGTGCCTGTTGCCGGTTTGTCCGTTTGCTGGCTATATTCACCAATCGCCATTTTTTCGGGACATATCCTCATTTTTGAAATACCACTTGAATCATCCAAACGGTAAAAAGATTGCCGATTCTTGTATATATCACGAATGTGGTACTCTATTTTTAATAGGAGGCAGCCGTGACAGATTGGTTGACCGAAGCTGGCGCAATCATTGCTGCTATTGGAACAGAGGATTTTTCCCAAACCCTTTCAGATTCCCTTCAGGAAATCAGTGGGTTCGACTATACAGTCATTTTCGGTTATCTCGGATCAGCCCGCCCGATCGACCTATTTGACGATTTCCCAAAATCGAAACGGAAGATCATGGTCGAGGACTATCAGGAAGGTCCCTATCTTCTGGATCCGTTTTACCTTGCAAGTGCAAACTCGATTGATCCGGGTTTGTACCGGTTACGTGATCTGGCGCCTGATCGGTTCTATCAGGGTGAGTATTTTCGAAACTACTATGTTCAGACCGGCTTGGCTGAGGAAATTTGCTATGTTGTTGACCTTCCTGACGAGGCAACAGTCTGTGTTTCCTTGATGCGGGCAGATAAAGCATTTAGCGCCAAAGACTTCCGGGAGCTGGGAAAAGCATGGCCGGTGGTCAGTGAAGCCTGCAGGCACCACTGGAACAGTTTGGCTGGTGAGTTCGGACAGAACCCGGCAAACACGCGTCGCAAGGGGAGGGTGCTGAATGTGGAAGAGGCATTTGAAAAGTTTGATGAAGGTCTTCTGACGCCTCGCGAAAAGGAGGTTGTCGAATTTACCCTCAAGGGTCATTCTGCAGACGCTGTAGGCCGAATACTCAGTATTACTCCAGGAACGGTTCGTATCCACCGTCGGAACATATATTCCAAGCTTAGGATAAGGTCTCAGGGGGAATTGTTCTCAAGATTCATCGATGCCCTATTGGGACCGGAGCAAACTTAAAACTATGAGAAATCAGAATTTTGGCAATACTTAGAAACCGATCCGCCTTTACTAGGTGAACAGTTGGCTCTGCTCAGCTGCGAATGACAAGTTTGTCCGCATTGCAGACATTGGGCGTAATTAACTGAATGTCTGCACCGAGCCCAAGGCGACTGAAACGGTAAGCGATGCATTGGTCGCTGAGTGCCGGACAGCTGACCTTCGCTGCGCGGCGCACATACGACCGCTTTGCGGACAGCCTACTTCCCACGTCCACTATATCCCCGCCAAGGTTTCGTTGAATTCCGCTCTACAGCCCAAGTTCTGCCAGGCGTTTTTCCTGACGCACGGTAAGGACATCGATTTCGGTTATCGCCGCGGCGGTCAGACCTGCCCCCGGTTTGCGCAGCGTCGGATGGGCGATAATCCCCTGGCGAGCCAGAGAATACTTCCTGATAGCAAGCCCCATGCCGGGCTGTGATTCATACCGGATCATCGGCATGTAGGCATCAAAGATATCACGTGCGCGGTCAAGCTTGTCTGCGAGGAAGGCGTCAAGTACCTGGCGCATCATTTCGGGGTATCCAAATCCCGTCATCGCGCCATCCGCGCCGCGGATCATTTCTTCCAGCAGAAACATCCCGCCGTTCCCACACAGGATAGAAATGCGGCGCCCGCAAGCGTCGGACGCTTTTCGAAGCGCGCTAATCTTTTCCAAGCCGGGCCAATCTTCGTGTTTGAGCATAACGCAAGTCGGGCAATCTTCAACGATCCGAAGGATCACCGAAGGCGAAATTTGAACACCGGTCGCCAATGGAAAATCCTGCAGGACAAACGGGATATCGCCCAGCGCATCTGCGGCACTGTGGAAATAATTTGTAATTTGCGCATCTGTCTGGAGCCCCATTGGCGGGGCGACCATCACACCGTCTGCTCCAGCCTCCATTGCCTCGTTGCTCAGTGCCGTTATCGCCGCAAAGCCGGACGCCGACACTCCAACGATCACCGGCACCTGGCAACGTGCGGTGACGCGTCGAACGACCGCCACGGATTCCTCGGCGGACAGCTTGCCCGCCTCGCCCATCATGCCCAGGATTGTCAGGCCGTCGGCGCCCTTTTCGATATAGGCGTCGACCATCCGGTCGATACTGTCGAAATCCAGCGTGCCGTCTGGCAGAAACGGGGTGGCGGCGATGGTAAAGACGCCTTTTGCGGTTTCATCAAGCATGGTCAGTACTTTGTGGTTTGTGTGAAAGGTCCAATTGGATTTGTCCCAACGCCATGCTAACGGCGGCCTGGGTGGGTTCGACAACGGGCAGGCCGGTCGCCTCCTGCAGTGGTTCGCGATAGCTGGCCATTCCCGCGCATCCCATGATCAGGACGTTCGCGCCATCATCGTCGCGCAGTCGTCTACCAGTGGCAATCATCGCATCAAGGCTTGTGTGGGGGTTGGCAAGGTCCGCCACCCCAAGACCCAGGGCACGATCCCCTGCCAGCCGATCCAGCACGCCCATTGCGCCAAAGGCCCTGAGGTGGCGTGGTATAGAGTGCGGTAGAATGGCGATCACACCAAACCGTTGTCCGAGGGTCAGCGCCGTCACGACCGCCGCTTCCTGAATGCCGATTACCGGAAGGTCTGTCTGATCGCGGAGAGCATGTAACCCAGGATCGCCGAAACAGGCAATCACATATCCGGCGGCATCGGTTTGCGCGGCGGCAAGTTCCAGCATCGGCGCGATGGTTAAATCCGCCTGACGCTGGCTTTCGATGCCCGATGGACCCTCGGCCAGGGTCAGACAACGAATGGGGATGCCAAAGCTGCGCAGAGGGGTGATGGCCCCGTCGATCCCGCCAGTGACCGTATGGGAGGAATTAGGGTTTATGACGATGAGCGTGCTCATGCGCCTTGCCGGATAGCTGACTGGATCTCGATTTGATAGCCCTCGGGGTCGTTGAACACGAACGCGCGAATGCCGATCTCATCATTGACGAATAGCTTTGACAGGTTGTCCAGCCTCTTGGCGAGGGCGTAGTCATACCAGCCGTCCACATCCGGCACCCGAATGCATAGCTGCACGGGCTTGACTGCGGCCCATTTGTTCATGCCCTCGGCCTCATCCACCAGTCCGACATGGGCGCCGGGACAGATTTGATAGATCTTGCACCAACCTTGATCAATCGCCAGCGTCAAGCCTAAGACGTCCTCGTAAAACCGCATCGCGGCGGGCAAATCACGGTAGTAAAAGAATGTGATAGCCAGTTGATTGGCGGCGTCTGGTCTGCTCATGCGGGTGCGCCTTCTTGTTTGGTCGGTTGAGTAGCAAGGACAGGCCGGTCGATCCATTGCCCACTTCCTGGGATGCCGAAGAACTCACCGCTTTTCACAAGTGTTCGCCCACGCAGAATGACCTGATCCGGCCAGCCGTTCACGCTGAAACCTTTCCAAGGGTTGTAACCAACATTGTCATGCAGATCATTCTCGCCATAAGTAACGGTCTTATCCGGGTCCCATATCACGATATCCGCATCCATGCCCTCTGCGATGCGGCCTTTTCTTTGCAGACCATAAAGCCGGGCAGGAGCGTGCGAGGTGAGTTCGGCAAAACCTTCAGGCCCGCCGCGCCCCTTGGACACCATAGCGTCGAACATCAGTGGGAGCCGCGTTTCCAGCCCTGGCAATCCGTTGGCGATCTGATGGAACCCTGCTTCAGGTCCAGCGGCCAGCTTGCCCGTTTCGTCAAAACGGTAGGGGGCGTGATCCGAAGACACCAAGGCCAGCGTTCCGTCCTGCAGGGAATGCCAAAGTGCCTCTTGATCCGTGACATTACGTTGTGGTGGCGAGCACATCCACTTGGCGCCGTCCAATCCGGGACGATCCAACACTTCTTCTGTCATGAATAGATAATGCGGGCAGGTTTCGGCCCATACGGGCGCACCCCGGTCCTTCGCGACGCGCACCGCCTTCGCGCCTTCGCTCGTCGAAATGTGAAACAGCATCACCGGTTGATCAAGGTATTCGGAAAAACGGCAAATCCGTTCAACCGCCTCGATTTCGGCCATTCTGGGACGGGACCGGGCGTGATCGCGCGGGGTGGTGTGACCAGCACTTATCAGCGCCTCTTTGGCCTGCGTTATGATCGCGTCATTTTCGGCATGAACGCAGACCAGCGCGCCTGCCTCGCGCGCCAGACGGAAGATTTTCAAGAGCTCGGTGTCATGCAGTTGGATATTGTACGTAGTGAACACTTTCAGCGACCGGTGGCCCGCACCGATCAGATCGGCGAAATCACGCTCGAACTTGGGAACCGAGATATCGGTCAGAGTGATATGAAAGGCATAGTCAATCATCGCGCCCCGCGCGGCGCGCGCCGCATAATCCGCGACCGTGTCGGCCAATACCTGACCGCTTGCTTGGGCGGCGAAGGAAATGACGCTGGTTGTTCCCCCTATTGCCGCTGACCTGGTCGCGGTTTCGAAAGTGTCCGCGTTCCATTGACCCATGCCAGAAATCTGCTCGATATGCGCGTGCGGGTCGACACCGCCGGGCATCACCAGTTTGCCTTTGGCCGAGATGTGGGTCTTCGCGTCCAAAACTGGCTTTCCGACTGATACAATCTCACCATCCGCCACGGCCAAATCGCCCTCGATCACCCCGTCAGGAGTAACCAGTCGACCATCATGAATCACAAAGTCTATGCCGTGGGACATCTGTTCCTGCCATTTTACCAACGCCTAAGGGGTAGCATGCACCAAATCTCCGGGGCTACAAAGCGCCACAGACACTGCCAAAGCGCTTCCATAGGTGGCGGACGCGTGAGGCGGGCACGCCTGCGCGTGCCTATTTCTCACCAACCAGTTTGGCGCTACACAAAAGTTTTGCACATTGCGTGGTGGCATGAACTACGGGCGCCCTTTTGTGTTAGGGTTGCGGGAGTATCTCGTGTACAGGACATTCATAGCAAACCAGATTGAACCATCGCAGTGAACGGCAGCTATGACGGGCCGCGCTGCGGTGACGTTCACTCCAGTCCGATGGCAGCTAAGAGCCGGAGGCGCCAACTGGCCATAATGTCGCAAAGGTCGGGAAAGTCCACACAGCAGACGTTCGCCCAAACTCTACGAGCGTCCTCCTCCAGTCCGAAGCCGACGTTCAACTGACCTTTGGTCGTTTACGTATTCTCCGTATAGCGAACTCGGCCAGAGCAGTTAGCAAGGTGGTAAACACAATCGTCGAAAAGATAGACTTGCTCACCGACGCCAAACTTGCCGCTGTAACCAGTGCTTCGGGAACGCCAAGACCGGTATTTAGCATCCAGACGATCAACCCATTCTCAGCATAGTCCGCGATTGCCGCAAGATAAGCTACAGCGGCAACGACTCGATACCATCGAGCAGTCGAGCCAAAGGATTGCGACAACCAATAAAGCGAGCTGGCGCTCGAAATCGCCAATAGAGCCGGGTACACCGTGTCCAGCGGAATTTGCATGGTAAGATAAACTCGTCGTCCTTCTTCTCCGAGTGCGGAAATGAGTGCCAGGGCATCAGCGTAGGAATAGCCGTTTGGTCGCATGTCGAATGCCCTTACCCCGGTGATCCGTTCAATATCTGCAAGCGAACCGAAGACCATAAGAAAGTAGACGAGCATCGCGGCGCACCAGAACAGCAGGATTCGGGAACCATGATGTGGGTAGGGATGTGAGTTATTCATAGATTTTCTCCAACATTGACGATGCTGGACTATCAGTGCGTGGCCGGTTCAAGCATTATCATTTGATAACGTGAGTTAGGGGCGCATGGAGTGGAAATTCATCTGAAAACCATCGAAGAATTCATGACGGAACTCCCGGACAAAGATCGGGAGACACTGGTAAATGCATTAGAAATACGTAACTGGCCAATCGGAACTTACATGTCGAGCCAAGGTCAGCGAGACGAGAATGAGTATTTCCTACTCAGAGGACGTGCGCGAAGCGTAGTCACCGATGCCGAGGGTACGGAGGTAACCCTGAACCTGTACGCCGCTCCAATGGTGATAACGCCCAACATGGCCAGAACGTCAGGTGGATGTTCGTTGGTGGATATTGAGATTTTGGATGACGCCGTTGCTGCGACAATGCCAGCTGCGCAGTTGATGGACCTAATGGTGAATTTCGAAGGCATACGCGAATGGGGTAATAACTTAATGCGCGAGGAGTTGGCCCGCAAAGTCGGACGCGAGTGGTGCCTTGCAGCATTGAGCGCGCGGCAACGTTTAGAGTGGTATCGAAAGGTACACCCCGGGCATGAAGCGCTGTTTGCCCATTTCCACATTGCTTCATACCTGGGAATGACGCCCGTCACATTGAGCAGAGCTCGTAACAGGTGATTTCAGTCAAATATTCTTAGGCGAAGGCGGTCGTAGTTCGAAACCATTCACTTGCTAGGCAATGGAGGTTTTGTCCGCAAAGCGGTTGCTCATGCCGAGTACAGCGAATGAGCGCTGGGAGCCCTTAGCCGCCGTTCCGCCTTGCCGAGAGTTTAAACCGAGGCAATACGTCGTGAAACGATTAAAAAATTCGAGCTCTGCTTTGAAAGCCTATTGTGCTTTTGATCTGATCTTACGGTCACTGCGTATCAAAAATGTATACGTCGAGTTATTGTTGGGATGGCATTTTGATTGGCAACAAGCGAAGCTTTGGTAGCAAAATGGGGGAAGAGTTAATCGCCATTATTCTTGGCAGCGCTCCAGACGCAATGCGAGCGGTTACTTGGCCGAAACGAGACGAGTGCAAAATTGTCAGCATAAACAATGCATGGAGAATTCGGGATGACTGGGACTACAGTGTGTATCCTGATGACTTTCCCACACAGTATCGACCTGACCGGAAGAGTCACGCCCAGAGGCTGATTGACTCATCAATTTATGTCCCGGCAAACAATCAGTTTGGCGGCGTTGTATATGCTGGTGCGACAATGGCATTCACGGCTGGATATTGGGCTCTCAGCGCCCTGAAACCTACAGTCCTAGCCTACTTGGGCTGTGACATGGTCTACACGGGACGAAACACGCATTTCTATGGGCAAGGCAAACCTGATCCTCTTCGTGAAGACATTACTTTGTTATCTTTGGAAGCCAAATCGGCAAGGCTTATGACGATCGCTGCCCAACAGCACTGCGCGTGCGTCAATATCTCGGAAGAATTGGAAAGTCGTCTGCTTTTCCCAAGAGTTAGCCACACGGCGCTAAGCGGTGATTTGCCGCTAACCAACTATAGCGCGGAACTTTCCCGCAAAGCCCTGAACCTGGAAAACGAGGCTGGTTACTTGATCCAAGATGGTAAGTATTGGGAGCACTACGCCTCCATTGATCAAGACGTACTGGCGCAAATAGACCGACTGTGGCTGTCTGCCGTGGGAGTGTAATCGAGTCGTCAGTTGCCCTTTTGGCGAAGTGAATTTTGATTTTTCGATGTTAGCTTACGGAATGGGCAACTAGGCAGCCAGTCGGCGTCGCGCCCGCATTGGGCAGTTGTGTCCGCAATGCAGTCACTCACGAAATTTCGGCGAACGACCGTACCTAGCCCATTTTGACGGATGCTACGTTCCTCTGTAATGTCCGCTTCAGGTAACTGGAGCGCTCAGACATGTCGCAATTGCACCAGCCCCAAAAAGAAATTGAAGAGCTTTTTGGCAAATATCTGATTGCTTGGAATGGGCGTGATTTCCAAGGTGTCGCTCATTGCTTCTCCAAACCTGCGTTCTATGCACTACCGGATATGGACATAGCCATTTCAGACCATGATGCCTTTGTGGAACTGCTTCAAAAGGTTTTTGCTGGTTTGGAGGCGGATGGATTTAGCCACACGGTAGTAGGTGAGGTAACTGCCAGAGCGTGTGCTGAAAAAATGGCAATAGTCGATGTAAAATCATTGGCTCGTCTTAGAAAAGACGGATCGATAATCGAAGTGATAGATGGGCACTACGTTGCAAGACGATCCGGTGAAAACTGGAAGTTTACAGCTGCTGTTGTCTGCGCTCCTGGGTGGGAAGCCTAACTGGCAAGTTCGGTCAATTTGAAAAAGCGAATCTCGCAGGTGATTTTGTTTGCAGCCGCAAAGTCCGTTTACCTGTTGAAGTTTCCATTGAGCCAGACAATTGGACCTCGGAAATACGTTGTTCGTTAAGGATGCAGCGAATGTCTGCTTCGAGCCCAAAAAAGTCATTCAGCTAGGACGCGGCGAAGGTCCACTTTGAGCCCGGTCTTGTCAGAAGAACTTTGCTTGAGCGGGGCAGGGGGCTTTCGTAGCTTTTGCCCATGACCAATCCTGCCTCTTTCAAGTATTTCAAAACCAGTCCTGAGATCATCCGCCTTGCGGTGATGCTGTACATCCGCTTCCCGCTCTCTCTCCGGAATGTCGAAGATTTGTTGCACGAGCGAGGCATCGACGTGAGCCACGAAACCGTCCGATATTGGTGGAACAGGTTTGGCCCGATGTTTGCTGCCGAGATCAGACGTAAGCGTGTTCAGCAACTGCGCGCATTCTCCAAATGGAAGTGGCACTACCTCTGGCGGGCCGTTGGTCATGACGGCGAGGTGCTGGAAGCCATTGTCACCAAACGCCGAAACAAAGCTGCAGCACTGAAATTCCTCAAGAAATTGATGAAGCGATACGGTAAAGCGGAAACCGTCGTCACGGATCGCTTCGGATCGTACCGGGCCGCTCTCAGAGAGCTTGGCGCTACCGAAAAACAACAGACGGGCAAGTGGCTCAACAACCGCGTCGAGAATTTGCACCTGCCGTTTCGACGACGCGAACGCTCGATGCAGCGTTTCAGGCGCATGCGAAGTCTATAGAAGTTCGCCTCCGTCCATTCCTCTGTCTACAACCACTTCAACCAGAAAAGATCGCTAGCCAGTTGAGACACCTTCAAGCTGACCCGCGCCGCCGCTCTTAGCGAGTGGCGTCAGCTTTGTTCCGGATAGCTTACCCTGAATTGGCCGCGGAGCATGCGAAAGATGAACTTGGCCTTGTGACTTATAGTCAAAGGTTCATTCGAAATTCTAAGATTGTTCCACTTGCTGGAGCAAGTTGATTGCTAGTTGTTCAGCGCAACTGCGCCAATACATCTTCCGCGGCCCTTAATCCTTCTAAGTGGGCTCCACTGACCGAGCATTGTTGTTTGGGATGCGTCGCTTCACCGGCGAAATGCACCCACTCGGCATGAGGCCGGCGTAGGACAGCGCGCTGGTTGTGGCCTCCTGGCTTGGCTCCAGCGTAAGAACCAAGCACATAAGGTTCATTCCGCCAGGCGGTTGCGTATCCTCTGATGAAGTTCTTTCTGATGGCCGTACCAAAGAAGCCAACCAGAGTCTCGAGCCCGTGTTCTATGGCACTTTCTGGTCCTGCTTTCTGCAAGTCTTTAGAAAAGCTTCCAGAGCTTTCAAAGCTGGTTAGGCCGGTGTTTGAGATGTTGCAAAGAAAACCGCCACCGCGGGCTACCCCATTGGCGTCGGGTTTTAAGTGGTATGTCAGCCAAGTATCGGCTTGCACTGGCAAAGCTCCGCGGCGGAAAAGGAGGCCAGCGTGATTGTAGTCTCCCATGGTGATAAGCTCGAGCGCTGAGAGCCGGTCGGATTCGAGCGGGGGATCAAAGCGGATGATGTCTTCGGCTAGGACCCCGACGGAAACTGTTACGACTACGCTTCGAGCTTTGATCTTGCCAGTTGCCGTAGTTATTTGCACGCCATCAGTGAGAGATTTTACTTCTGTGACTGGAGTGGCCAGTTTAATTGGCAGCCCCTGCGCAGTGCACGCAACGAGGTGTCCGAAGCCTTCGCGGCAAAACCAATCGTCGCCACCCTCCCAGGCACTGATGTCTCGCAGCGAAGTATCCGGCAAATCTCTCGCAAGCGACAACGCAAATGTCATGGCTGCAGTAAATGACCAATGCCCCTTGTTCTGCCAAATGTCTGCCAGGGACCGGTCTGTTGGAATTTCAGTGCTTGCCTCAGTTTCTGCATCGAGGCGCGCCGCTTCGTTTATCGCACTATGAATTTCATCGACTTCGTCCCAAAGAACGGCATCATCCTCTAAGCCATAAGTCCTCGCGTTGTCCGGGGCCGCATAGAGATCAAGACCAAGTGCGAGACCGGGGGCTTTCAGAGCGTTTACATGTTCGGTGTGCATCCAGTGCGCCCCCATGTCGAACGGTACACCAAAGATTTTCGTATCCGTGTGTGTGCGCCCTCCAACGCGGTTGGATGCCTCAACACAGACAACCGAGAGACCTGCCGATTTGAGGGCTTGAGTAGCCGCGATTCCCGCAGCCCCGGCACCAACGACAACGACGTCAAAGTCATGAGCACTCAATGATTTCGCTCCAACAAATAAAGTGACCTGAAGGACAATTTCCAGAGTGAGCTTTCGCTTCTTCGGCTTCGTGAGACCTTACAGGAATCTGAATTGTCCAATAATTTTGGCATTTGCGCAGAAGCAGTCATGCGTCGGTGCTTGCGCTCAAATCGCAAACAAATTGTGGAATTGAAACGCCCTCGTATCTAGCCAGATCGAGCGGATCTTCCGTGTCAAACTTGCTGCATCTTCGGTAAACTTCCAGCATCTCGGCAGAAAGCTTGCCGTTTTTAAAAAAATACATGGCTGCAGCATACCTTGTAGCGCCAGAGCCAGACGTTCCGATAGTCGTTGTCAGGTACTGCCTTTGAGTTTCTGCTTCCTCCACTTTGAATATACCTTTAGTCACGATTTCGGCTCAGCGGACATCGCATCATTCAACGCGACAACTTCATCTTCTCCTGGCGCTAATTCAGAGCTGTAGATTGGAAGAATTTTCCTGAGATGGTCATGATGGGAGCGCACGCCGTACTCGAGATCAGAAAGATAGAAGCCCTCGAACGCCTCTGAAGCCATGGCTTCGTTTGACCATATCGTAAGCTGAATATCTTCTTCCACTGTTTCTCGATCAATCCGGGCGGCAAGGTACCGCGCCGCTTTTTGTTGGCGGTCTTCGTTTGGGTTTCGGTATGTTGCGCTTCGAAGGATGGACTTTTCTGTCGTGACCGGAAATTCCTGATAAAACAGGGTTGTCTCAGGCGTGACCGCTATTACCGCATTCGGAAAAATGCCGTAGTAAAGCCAAGTTTTGTGCAAGTGCTCAGGTAGGTGAGGCTGTGGCTTTGTGAATTTCTTGTAGTTGCGAACGGCCCACCTACGGCCCTTCGTCGGAGTGAATTTTCCATCGGAGCGTGAGAGACCATCGACATATGGTTCGTCTGCATAAGTCGAGCCATATAAGTCTTGAAGGGCAGGGTGCGCGAGAGGGACATGATACCCTTCGTTGTCGACATCTCTGATTGATTTCCAGTTTACCGGAGTTTCCTCCGTCCATATCCCGTCCGTCGGAATATGTTCGGCCATTTTGTAGGCAGAGATTTCCTGTTCAATCGGGGCAAGAAGTTCCGCTACCGATGGCTGGGGGCCGGGCTTGAATCGGACAAAGACAAAACCCTGCCAGATTTCCATTTCGATTTCTTTCAGGCCAAACTCGTGCTTGTCTAGATCGGGGAAGGACTCCGGCCGGGCGGCGCCACGCAGTGTTCCATCAAGATTGTAAACCCAGCCGTGAAATGGGCAGACTAGAGCGTTTGCACATTTTCCTTGCTCTTTAGCGACCAGCCGAGAGCCGCGGTGACGACATACGTTTAGAAATGCGCGAATGTCCGAGTTACTGTCCTTCAAGATCAAGGCACGTTCACCGCACATGTCAAAACAAAGGAAGCTACCGGGTTCCGGAATATCCGAAATATGGCAGGCGATTTGCCAGTGAGTTTTGAAGAGTTCGCTCTTCTCGAGCTCAAGAAGAGCAGCGCTGTGGTAGCACCACCCGGGCAGCCCGCGCCGGTCCCAATTGGCGGGAATTTCGGTATTTCTGGCTTCGTCGCGCATCTGTGCAATCCGCTTGATTTTGACTTGGTCAGTCATTGTTTCAGCTGGGTGGGCGAGTTCAAGCATACAGTCTTGAATATTCAACTTGTTCAGCCACCCTTCAAGTAACTGTAGGTTTCGCTCAGTTTGGGTTGTGCGTCAACAATTTCTGACTGAATGATCATTCAGAAATAGATCTGAAATAAATCTCGAAGTCGATTTGGCATAGTGATTTTCAGCGTATTTGCATAAGTTTTGTTCAAATTTAACAGCTTGCGGGGATTTGATCAAAATCTTCCCGGCTGCGCTTGACAGCGAAGATTTCATCAGACTACCGTTCTGAATGACCAGTCAGATAAAAACATGACGGCTGGAGGAGGATGGGGCGCATAATGATCGCGCCCGCGACGCAGGGCGCGATCATTCGAAATAGTGTCTAGCAGACAAGGCAAGCGAAATTGCTGCAGCCACCACTCAGGGAGAGGAAGCGAAATCATGAGCTCAATCAGGAAAGTCGCCGGGATTACAGTTTTAGCAGTAACGGCTACTGCAATTTCGGGATCGGCAATCGCGCAAGAACGTGTGTTGAAGGTTACGAATTGGGGAGAGTACATCGCGGAAGACACAATTTCGAACTTCGAAAAAGAATACGGCATCAAGGTCATTTATGATCCGTATGACTCTGCCGAAGCAATTGATGCCAAGCTACTCGCGGGAAACAGCGGATATGATGTGGTTAGTCATGCCGGCAGTGATACGGCTCGTCTGATTAAGGCGGGAATTGTTGCACCGTTGGATATGTCGAAGCTGGACAATATCAAGCACATCGACCCGGCGATCATGGAGCAGTTGTCAAGTGAATGGGATCCAGGCAACCAACACTTCATCCCATATATGTGGGGAACGCACGGCGTCACATACAACGAAGAATTGGTGAAAGAGACGTATCCAGATGCCCCCATCGGCTCGATGGATATGGTTTTCGATCCTGTTCACATGAAAGAGCTGTCCAAGTGTGGCGTTTCATTCCTGGATTCCCCAGGCGACATCATTCCGATGGCTTTGGCGCATATGGGCCTGGATGCGAACTCCACAAACAAAGAAGACTATGAGAAAGTTGGGGAGATGCTGGCGGAAATCAGGCCATACATCAAAACCTTCGATAACTATGCTTATCAACGGATGCCTCAGAAAGAGTTCTGTGTCTCAACCACATGGGGCCCTGATGGTCTCCTTGCTATGTCCGGTGCAGCTGAAGCCGACACTGGAGTCGTTCTGGACTTCTTCCTGCCCGAAGGTGATCGCACAGCGCAGCTTTGGATTGATGGCTGGTTGATCCCGGAAGATGCTGCGAACAAAGAAGACGCTCATCTTTTCCTGAACTATATGATGCGTCCCGAGGTTGCAGCCAATGATAGTAACTTCACTTGGTATGCGACTGCCAACCTGACGGCCAAGCCGATGGTTGATGAGGCTGTCACCTCCAGCCCAGCCGCGTTCCCAACATCGGATCAGGTTGCGAAGATGTACACGACTGCCGTTCTTCCTCCCAAGGTTGAGCGCTTGCAGACACGTACCTGGACTGACTTTAAGGCCGGAAACTAATTCCACTCACACTAGCAAATGCAGTAGCGAACCTGACCGGTTCACTACTGCATCCCCTAATCCCGACTGGCAGACTAAGAGGCCCAAATTGACTGTTTCCACGGCTGTCAGCCCAGAATCATGGCTCGATCAAAAAGAACAGGAACCTCTGGTCAAAATCAGAGGCGTAACCAAAAAATACGGTGCAGTGACTGCTGTCGATAACGTTGATCTGGATATCTACAAAGGAGAGTTATTCTGCCTTTTAGGCGGATCTGGATGTGGAAAGTCGACACTGCTTCGAATGCTTGCTGGGTTCGAGGATTTAAACAGTGGCACAATCACTATCGACGGAGTCGATATGGCCGATGTGCCAGCCTACGAACGTCCGACGAACATGATGTTCCAAAGCTATGCGCTGTTTCCGCATATGACCGTCGAAAAAAACGTGGCTTTCGGGTTGGAGCAAGACCATGTCCCCAAGTTTGACATAGCGGACAGAGTTCACGACATCCTTAGGCTTGTTGAGTTGGAAGACTTCAAAAAGAGAAAGCCCAAGCAATTGTCTGGCGGACAACGCCAGCGTGTTGCATTGGCGCGGGCCTTGGTCAAACGTCCCAAGTTGCTGCTCTTGGATGAACCTTTGGCTGCTCTGGACAAAAAATTGCGTAAGCAAACGCAGTTTGAGCTTGCCAACATTCAGGACAAGGTCGGCGTCACGTTCATCGTCGTGACTCACGATCAGGAAGAAGCAATGACCCTGTCTTCGCGAATGGCCGTTATGGACGCGGGTCGCTTCAAACAGATTGGAACTCCGACAGAGATCTACGAGTTTCCAGAATCCCGCTTTGTGGCTGACTTTATCGGATCAGCAAATATTTTTGAGGGCAGGGTGACCGAGGATGGGGTCGACCATGTTCGGGTCGAAACCGAGTTCTGCGAAGTTTATATTGATCACGGTCATTCTGTTAAGGCTGGCAGCAAGATTTGGGTTGCGCTGAGGCCCGAGAAAATTCGACTTGAGAAATCTGATACAATTGCTGAGGGCGCGAACCAGACAGCGGCCGTTATCGACGATGTTGGGTATTTGGGAGAGACATCGATCTACAAGGTAAGGCTTCCCAATGGCGAAATCTTCGACGTCACTCAGCCCAACCAGTCACGTCCGACGCATGCTGCGCAGCGATTAACCTGGGAAGACAAGGTAAATATCAGCTGGGATCCGTCTAGCGCCATGTTGCTCCACTCATGACGGATTTCACCGAGGATATGTCCGAACCGCCGCAGGCTGAACGACAACCCATGATCCGTTTAGTGATGCGGCGTATCCAGAGCAGATGGCGTCAGATCGTCACCGTCATACCGTTCTTCTGGTTGCTTGTATTCTTTCTGGCACCGTTCTTCATTGTCGCAAAGATAAGCTTAGCTGAACTGGCGATTGCGAGCCCGCCATTCACAAGTTTAATTGAGAGGACAGGTGACGGGATCATAACAATCCGCCTAGTCTTCGACAATTTTGTCTACATCTGGGAAGACAGCCTGTACTTTGACACTTACGTAAATTCACTCAAGATTTCAGTAACGTGTACGTTCTTGTGCCTCTTGTTTGGCTACCCTATTGCCTATGCAATTGTACGATCGGGGCCGGTCGCGAAGCCGCTCTTGTTGTTTGCAATCATTCTTCCGTTTTGGACGTCTTTCTTGTTGCGGGTCTATTCGTGGATGGGCCTGCTTGCGGATCAAGGCACGATCAACAACCTTCTGATAGCGCTGGGAGTGATCGACGAGCCGATCCGCATGCTTTACACGGAATTCGCCGTCTATATCGGGATCGTCTACACCTATATGCCGTTCATGATCCTGCCACTGTACGCGAATATGGAGAAGCTGGACAACAGCCTGAACGAGGCGGCCGCCGACCTTGGTTCCAAACCAACGAACACTTTCTTCAAAATCACATTGCCTCTGACGATGCCTGGAATTGTCGCTGGTTCACTGCTGGTCTTTATCCCTGCGACCGGCGAGTACGTTATCCCCGATCTGTTAGGTGGCGGCAACGTGCAGATGATTGGGCGGGTTCTCTACAATGAGTTCTCTAGAAACAGCGATTGGCCAGTGGCCGCCGCAGTTGCGATTGTTCTGCTGTTCATACTGGTGCTGCCAATCATGGTTTTCCAGCACTACCAAGGCAAAGCAGCGGAGGAGCAATAGATGTACGCCAAACGCTCCCGTTTCTTAACCATCATGCTGACCTTGGGACTGGCATTCTTCTACATCCCAATGATCCTGTTGGTTATTTACTCATTCAACTACTCCAAGCTGGTACCGGTTTGGGGTGGATGGTCGTTGCGCTGGTACAAAGAGCTTTTTCAATCTGCGGAAGTCTGGAGTGCTGTTTCACTCAGTCTTCAGATTGCCGTTGTCAACGCTACTTTTGCCACGGCGCTTGGCACCTTGGCAGGTCTGGCTATGGTGCGCTTTGGACGGTTCAAGGGGCGGACCTTGTTTGGTGGCATGTTGGTCGCGCCCTTGGTGATGCCCGAGGTGATAACCGGATTGTCCTTGCTGGTTTTCTTCATCTCGCTGAACCAGCTGATCGGATGGCCTGCTGAGCGCGGTTTTGCGACGATTACGATCGCGCATGTTACCTTTTCCATGGCCTATGTGGCGGTAACAATTCAGGCACGCTTAACCGGTGTGGGGCAAACACTGGAAGAAGCCGCCGCCGATCTTGGCGCAAAACCGTTCAAAGTTCTGACGGCCATAACGATCCCACAGCTGACGCCGGCTCTAATTTCGGGATGGTTGCTGGCCTTCACGCTGTCTCTCGATGACTTGGTCATAGCAAGTTTTGTTACTGGCCCAGGCGCAAATACCTTGCCAATTTTGATCTTTTCGCGCATTCGACTGGGCCTCAGGCCGGACATCAACGCGCTAGCAACCATCATGATTCTTGTGATCGCTATCTGTGTCGCTATCGCAGCAATAATTATGTTCCGGCAACAGAGAGCGGATTTGTTGGACAGGCAGATGGCAGAACGAGAGGAGAGTTAAATTGGAGACGCATGAGCTTCAGAAAAAACGACGCACCGAACCTCCCGAAGTTCGTCGCTTGCAGTTGATCATGGCCGCCATAGACTCGATCTCGAAACGCGGGTTTTCTGACACGACGCTTAAACACGTGACAGAAACAGCCAATCTGTCCCATGGCGTGGTGAATTATCACTTCGACAGTAAGGAAGCACTGTATGACGCCGCGCTGGGTTTCCTTGCACAAGAACACTATGAAAATTGGCTCAAATACTATGAGGCTGCGGAACCTACAGCCGCACATCGGCTGGCTGCGATTATTCGAGCGGACTTTGACAAGAGCATTTGTACCCACAAGCGGTTGGCCGTCTGGTTTGCCTTCTGGGGGCAAGCGAAGTATCGGCCTAATTACTTGAAGATTCATAATAAATATGACAACGAAAGATATGATAGAATTTTGCACCTATGTGGTGAATTGATTGCCGGCGGCGGCTACGACGATCTTGATCCAGAAAAAACAGCTCGGGCCGTAGAGGCGATGTCAGACGGGGCCTGGCTAAGTTTGGTGTTGTATCCAAAAGTGGCTGATCGTCGGGAATTCAGGGATGTTTGCATGCTTTCGCTGTCGCGGTTCTTCCCAAAACACTTTCCAGTCTGAGCGAAAGCGTCGAACAATATGGCTTCAGCACTTTATTTTGTGCATGCCGGGGTCATAGAGCGGCTTTAACGAGGCTGCCGCGTCGTATTTCTCGTCTGCGATTTCGATCTGCCAATGCCCAGTTGCGACTATGTCCGCGGTCAACGGTTCGTCAATCTCGGCGAAACCAATGCCGACGGCAGCGCCGAGCGTGTGCCCATATCCGCCAACTTGGATATATCCGACTTCATTGCCGTTTAGATAAATCATCTCATTGCCGTACATGAGAGGCTTTGGGTCTTTTAGCAGGAACTGCAACATCCGGTTGTTGGGCGTGCCTTTCGCCTTGATCGTGGCGAGTGCTCCCCTACCGATGAAGCCACCGGGTTTGTCCAGTTTGACGGCAAAACCAAGCCCGGCCTCAATTGGGTTGTCCGTGTTGTCCACGTCAATTCCGAAATCACGATAAGCCTTCTCTAGCCGTAGGGAGTTGAGAGTTTGCATTCCAGCATTGCGAACACCCAGATCTCGACCTGCTTCCATAATCAGATCGTAGGTCTGAATGGCCTGAGTGGCAGGTACGTGAATTTCCCAACCGAGTTCGCCAATAAACGTCACGCGATAGGCCATAACTACGGCGTACCCGATGTCAATTTCACGCGCCGTCATGAAGGGAAAACCTTCGTCCGACAAATCAGCTCCGGATATTCTGCTCAATAGTTCACGCGACTTTGGGCCGTGAACGTTGATTTGGCAGCGCCCTGCGGTGATGTCTGTTATAACAACGTTCTCGTTGTCCAGGACGTGCCGTCGCATGCGCATCTCGGTATGACCCGCCGAGTTTTCTCCAACGATGACCCAGTATTTCCGATCGGATAGCCGGGTAACCGTAAGGTCTGCCTCAAACCCACCCCGTTCATTTACCCAGGCCGTGTAGACGACACGACCGGGTTCAACATCAACGTCATTGCAGGAAAGGCGAGAGAGGAGGGCGCAGGCATCCGGTCCTTCGACGCTGAAACACGCCATTGATGTCATGTCCATTACGATGACATCCTCGCGTGCTGCCCGGTGTTCTTCAGCGTGCCATTCAAACCAATTTTGGCGATGCCAACTGTATTTCTCGACTTTGGCCTCTTCGGGCGTCGGAGCAAACCAATCAGGTTGTTCCCAACCATTTCCTTCGCCGAAAAAGGCTCCGGCCGCTTTGAGACGGTCATAGAGCATTGAACGCTTAACGTTCCTGGCCGTTTTGTAGTTCTCATTGTGGTAGTGCTGACCAAAGAGCTTTCCCAGCAACTCAGGTGTTCTGTCGCGTCGAAAGGCCGGTGTCGCCATTTCACGGGAAAAGCGATTGACGTTGATGCCGGTAACATCGATGGGCGGCAAGCCGTCCACCATCCAATGGGCCAATACCATCCCTGTGCCTGCACCGTTCAGGATGCCAAGTGAGTTCATCCCACATGCAACCCAAAGATTGCGCAGTTCAGGCGTTGGGCCAACAAGTGGTGCAAGATCAGGTGTAAAGCTTTCCGGTCCGCAGAATAGCTTTTTGACGCCGTAGTTCATGGTGTCCGGGACGCGCGAATAGGCCTTCTCCAGGTCGGGCCCAACACGTTCCCAGTCTGGCTCGATCTCTCCGAATTGCCATTCGTCCGGGATACCATCAAGCTTCCAGGCCGCAGCGCCGGGTTCAAAGAGCCCCAACATCATCCCGCCGACTTCTTCACGGTAATACGTGTAGGTGGAGGGGTCTTCGAGAACGGGCAGATCGCGGGGAAGGTCCGGGATACTCTCCGTTATCAGATAGTAATGTTCAGCTGCCTGGAGGGGTAGATTTACACCGTGTTTGGCGCCCAGTTGGCGAGACCACATGCCACCGCATATCACAACGTTTTCGGCTGTTATGGTGTGACCACTTGCGGTTCGGACTCCTGTTGCGGTGCCGTTCCTGGCCAAAATCTCCTCGACCCGCACGCCTTCGAAGAAACGCGCGCCTCTGTTTTTGGCTCCCTTGGTCAGAGACATCGTCACGTCTACCGGGTTGGCCCGCCCGTCCTCCGGAATTAGGAATGCTCCAACGACGTCTGAGAGGTCCCCTATAGGGAACATATCCTGCGCTTCTTTGACTGAGACTTCGTGGTTGTTTATTCCAAAACGCCGCATGAAGGCTGCAATCCTGCGCATTTCGTGCAGGCGTTCTTCGTTAGTTGCAATTTGCAGATACCCGACATCGCGGAAACCTGTGGATATACCGGTTTCCATCTCTAGGTTCGCATAAAGATCGCGACCGTGCGTGTAGATGGCGCACTCAGCTTCCGACTTGAGAAGGCCGGCTACAATCAGGCCTGCGGCGTGCCAAGTCGTTCCTGATGTCAGTTGTCCCTGTTCCAGAACCGCAACATCGGTATGGCCAAGCTTAGTCAAGTGATAGGCCGTGTTCGCGCCGATCGACCCCCCCCCAATAATCACAGTTTGGGCATGCGTCGGTAGGGTGTCAGCCATTGCGATAAAATCCTTTTAGGCGTTCTTTTCTCCGAATACCAGTCAAATCACTTGCTGTCTACTGACTGAATGATCATTCAATTATGGCTGAATCTTTGACCTGCGATTTCGCGATAAAGCTTGTCTGAGATGAGAGAAAAGGTTTCACTGCAGTGACTGACTGACAATCAGATGCGGGGGAATCCTATGTCAGACGAGATCCTATATGACCAACAGGCAATCAGCTTTCTGGAGGAGCTTTGGGGAGAGGGATTTCTTTCACCGGGAGGCCCTGAAGAAGTTGCGCGTGTTGTTAAAGGGATTGATCTGAAAGATAAGCATATCCTTGATATCGGATGCGGATCTGGGGCCATTGCAGTGTTGATGGCACGGGAGTTCGGCGCCGCTAGAGTTACGGGGATTGATGTAGAGGCCCCGGTTTGCGCGGCTGCGAAAGAGCGAGTTAGGCAGGCGGATCTGGAGGGAAAGGTCGATATCATAGAGGTCACCCCAGGGCCAATGCCATTCGAAGATGGTACTTTTGACGTTGTGTTTTCCAAAGACTCGATCATTCATATCCCCGACAAAGTAGCGATGGCCGCGGAAGCGTATCGCGTGCTCAAACCGGGTGGTCATTTCGCAGCTTCTGACTGGTTGACCAATCACGACGGGGAAATGTCACCCGAGATGGCGCACTACGTAAAGATGGAAGCCTTGGAGTTTCAGATGGCGTCGCCCTCTAAGTACCGCGCTGCAATGGAGCTGGCTGGCTTTGAAGACGTAGAGTTAGTCAACCGCAACGCTTGGTATGCTCAGGTATCAGCTGCTGAGCTGGAGGAATTGACCGGGCCAAACCGAGTCGACTGGGAAGCTCGTCATGGTGCGGAGTTTATTGAACATCAGATCGAGATCTGGGACGCTATGCAGCCAGTGTTGAAAACCGGAGAGCATTGCCCGCATCACATCCGTGGTTGGAAACCTGCCTGATCTGACTGGAGCTTTGAATGGGCGCGACGACCGTTATGCGTCGTAGTCCTTGCTGACCTGTGCCATACCAGCCTCCATGATGTCGAACATTTCGTCTATCTGCGACGGAGTTATGATCAGAGGGGGCGAGAACACGGCCATGTTTCCAAATGGTCGCAAGAGGAGTCCCATCTCCTCGCACGCATCGTCCAGTTTCTGTCCAAACTTCACATGCGCTTCGTAACTCTCGACGTTCAGTCCAGGGCGACATTCTATGCACCCGAGGAGCCCGTCACCGCGCACATCCCCAACTATCGGAAACTTTTCCTTTATTTGATTTAGGCGGTCCTGGAAATGCGGTGTGACGCGTTGAACGTGTCCTAGAATGTCCTCGCGCTCCATGATTTCAATATTTTTAATGGCAGCCGCGCAGCTCACAGGGTGCCCGGAGTATGTGTAGCCGTTGTAGAAAACATCGTCGCCCGGTGCGTCTGAAATGCGTTTCATTACAGCGTCCGAGATGATGCAGGCACCTAACGGCAGATAGCCCGAGGTTAAACCTTTTGCGCAGGTAATAATGTCAGGGACGATGCCAAAGACGTCTTCTGAGGCGAACCAGTGTCCCAACCTACCAAAGCCGGTTACGACTTCATCCGAAATGTACAGAATGTCGTTTGCCCGGCAAATTTCGAGCGTGCGCTTGTGATAACCCGGAGGTGGAACGATCACGCCACCGGAACACAGGATCGGTTCCGCGATAAAGGCGGCAACACGGTGGGCGCCTACGTCAGCAATCAGGCTCTCAAGGTCAGCAACTTTGGCGTCGCACCATGCATCAACTGTCATGCCTTCTGACCGGTGGTAGGGATTCACGTCGGGCAGAAAACGCACCAGATCCTGAGCTTTTTCAAAGCTTGTTTCGAAACGTTCTTTTCCAGTAACAGTCGCGGCGAGAAAGGTTGATCCGTGGTAGCCTTTTTCCCGGCCGATCACGATCCTCTTCTCCGGTCGGCCAAGCCGTTTGTTCATGAAAAGTGCGGTCCGCAGTGCGGTGTCAACGGCGGTAGACCCACCGGTCGTGAAGTGCACCGTGTTCAGATCGCCTGGTGTACGTTCCGCGATCATTCGCGCCAAAACGGCCGCGGGTTCGGTCGTAAACGACCACGGCGACGCATAGGGCATCTTCATAACCTGTTGGGAAATGGTATCGGCCATCTCTTGACGCCCGTATCCGATCTGTGTGCACCACATTCCGCCAGGGCCATCAATATATCGCTTCCCGGCAGCATCCCAGAGATAGATACCATCCGCTGTATTTACCCGCATGTACTCGTCGGACCCAAAGCCGTCGGTTCCGGCCCAAGGATGTAGGTGATGGTCGCGATCCCAAGCGACAAGGTCGCCGTCGGTTGGTGTATTCCCTAGGGTGTTCACGTCTGCTTCTCCTTTAGGTGCGGGCCGGTGGCGTAGCTCGTGCGCGGGGCGGTGCGAAAAAGGCTTTGGTGACAAGAGTGAGGCGCGCCATCCTGGTGCGCCATTTGCCTTCTTGCAGAGTGTAAATCTCGGCCTTTAAGCCTGATGACCGGCCTGCATCCGGCATACGGACATGTGCCAACGCGATATTGCGTTTGGCGGTCGGCGACCATATTCCGGACGTTATGTGCCCAACTTCTTTTTTGCGTCGGTTGTAGATCAATGACCCTTCCGAGGGTTTGAATCCTTCGACGTCGAAACGCATGAGCAGGCTTCTTGGAGTTTCACGCTTGGGCAGCAGCTCTCTTCGACCATTGAAATGACCTTTGTTGAAATCTACTAGCCGACCCAGACCGAGTTCAAAGGGTGTTTGTCCCCGATGCAATCGCTCGGTCGCATGAACTGGCTGAAAATCCACACCTGCGGTCAGAAACCCCGCTTCAATACGGGCCAAATTTACAGCTTCGTATCCAATGGCGCGTAGTCCCTGATGTGCGCCACCTGTCCAAATACGGTCCCAAAGCGCTTCTGCTTTGTCCCAGTCGCACCAGAGTTCATAGCCCAGATCACCGGTAAAACCCGTCCGCGAAATCATGAGATCTTGGTCAACTTGAGCAAGATCGAATGGCTTCAGCTGGCTGACATCTAACCCGGCGGCCTCCAAAACTGCGTAGGAGGTCGGGCCCTGCAGCGAAAGTCCAGCAACACTATGAGTTTCGTCGACGACTGAAACGTCAAAACCCCAAGCCGCGTCGAGTAGCCATGTCAGCATTTGTTCCTGACAGCAAAGGCGCCAATCGTTGTCGCCAAGATGGAAAAGGGTCCCGTCATCGATGACCATACCCTCTTCATCACACCAGATTGCGTACCCCACGCGACCAACGCCGATTTTTCGGATGTCCCGTGTCACTAGGCGATTGAGCATCGTTGTCGTATCCGGCCCAGTCAATCGGTACTTGTGCATTGGTGAGATGTCGAACAAGGATGCCTGATTGCGCAGCGCGAAGTACTCGAACTCGACACTGTCCAGCACGCCCGGGGCGGCATAACCTGCCCAATCGTACCAATTTTGCGCGCGATTTTGCTCTTCGAGTTTTTCGTGAAACGGCCCGGGGATCAAACCTAGTTTCGGATCGGTGAAGATGTTCATGCCTGTGCCTCCAGCGCTGCCAGCGCAGCATTGCGACCAGCGAGCCCCATGACATCACCGCCGGGGTGCGTTGCCGCACCACATTGGAATAGCCCCTTCGGCCCCATGGAATATCTGGCCATCACGTTCGCGGGCCGAAGTGTCAGCAGTTGGTCCAAGGACATTTCCGCATGGTGCCAGTGCCCCCCTGGTGCTCCAGTCGCGCTTTCGATTTGATCCGGAGTTATGACCTGTTTGCCTGCGATTTGATCGCCCAAGCCGGGCAGGGCACGGCTAAGAGTTTCAACTGTGATTTGCGCAAGCTGTTCCTTGGCAGTCTCAGTCCAACCGCCTTCAATGTCAGATGGCGCATATTGCACTATTGTTGACAGCCAATTTGCCCCATCGGCTGTCTGCATTTTAAAGGCTTCAATCACCGGTGCTTTAGACATTTGACGGTACTTAGCTGGATTAAACGCTGCTTCGATGTACTCCACAGAAGGGGCATAGATCAGTCGTTCGTGGGCTAGTTCGCTCGGCAGACCGGGCAGGGCGGCGTCGTCTTTTAACCGTAGGTTGACCTTAGCCGCTGTTCCACGAACTCGAATATTTCGAACTCGCCGCATTGCTTCGATGTCAAAAGCAGAGGGTCCGGTCATTCGGCTTGTTCGTCTTGGAGCAAGGTTGCTGAGCACAATGGGTGCGGTCAAAGTTCGTCCATCGTTAGTTGCCACTCCGGAGACTGTGTCGTCGTGCAACATAATGCGAGACACCTCAGTTTCCGGCATCAGCACGCACCCCGCCTTTTGTGCTGCTTCAACCATCAAATCGGTCAGCGCGGACATCCCACCTGCTGGTTGTGTGATGGTACCTCCGTGGCCAAGCCGATAAATCAGATTGAACACAGTGCCCGGAGATCTTGGACCGGTGGCTGACCCCCAGATTGCATCAGCGGCAAGCATTCCAGCCACCGGTCCTTCCGGTAAGTCATCAATTACAATGTCGTGGACATTGGACAAAACGACCTGCATGAAACGCCGCATCTCGGATTTTCCAAGCTTTTTCAATCCGATGCCCAGTTTTGCCAGGCGCAAGAACTCATTCAGCCCACCCCGCGAAAGGATGGCTTTTTGACCGCCGGGTGGTGGGGCCTCGGCGAGTTGGCGCAAAAGGCCCCCATACGTAATCAACTGCTTTGTCAGATCGGACCAGGCGTCGGATTCCGGGTGTTTTGCCCCCTCGCTCCAAATGACGCCTTCGTTATTGAAGACGATATGCCGCCCATCCTCAGACAAAGAAACTGTGGAGACGGGTTTGCCGGACAGGACAGGGTGTTGAGGATCTATGCCGATGTCACTCAAGACCCGCGGGCTTAGGTTATATAGCGAATGGGCCAGAGTCGGGCCGCCATCCACGGAATAAGACGCCATGCCACCGAACCTGTTGGACTTCTCAATAATACAGACATTCTTGCCCCGTCGACCAAGGAGTGTTCCGGCAATCAGGCCGTTTACGCCGCCGCCAATGACAATCGCATCAAATTGGCTCATGCGGCATACCCCTTCATTCGGCCATGCCGAGTTTCGTGCCTCAGGATTGCGCGGGCAGCGTTTGCACCAGGTGCTCCCATAACCCCTCCGCCCGGATGGGCGGACGAACCGCACAGATATAGTCCTTTGATAGGTAGGCTGTACTGAGACCAACCCGGGACGGGGCGATTGAAGAAAAGCTGATCAAAAGTCAGTTCGCCTTGGAAAATGTTGCCTTCCGTCAGACCGACCTCGCGTTCGATTTCCAATGGTGAACGCACTTCCATATGAACAATGCGCTCGCGAATGTCAGGGCACGCCACGGACATCTGGTCGAGTACAGTTTCTGCCAACGTACTGCGCTGCTTTTCGTCCCAATTCTCTGCTGATCTAACGCCGTCAACTTCCAGGTCATAAGGAGCATATTGAACGAAAACGGTCATCATGTGGGCACCCGTCGGCGCCATAGTCGGATCAATCTGGCTGGGGATGAGCATGTCGATATAAGGCTTTTCCGACCAGCGCCCGACTTTCCAATCATCATAGGCCATTTCAAGTTCAAAGAGGCTTTGCGACACATGCAAATCACCCCTGAGGAAGCTGGTGTGCTCGGGTGCTGCAGGGAAATTTGGAAAGCGGTCAAGTGCGATGTTGAGTTTCGCCGAAGAGCCACGAATTTTGAAGTTCCGCACCGCCTTCGTGAATTCATCCGGCAACTCGGCCGTATCAATATGGTGCAGAACAGTGCGTTTGATATCCATGTTGGAGGCAACGACAGGGGCATAAAAAACCTTGCCGTCCTCCAAAGCTACGCCTTCAACGCGTCCATCTTTGCTGAGGATTTTCTCAATCCCCGAACCTGTGTGGATGGTACCGCCGTGATCCTTGAAAGAGGCTGCAATGGCATTCGAAATTGCACCCATCCCCCCACGTGCGAAACCCCATGCTCCGATGCCGCCGTCAATGTCACCCATGTAGTGGTGCAGCAGCACATATGCCGTGCCGGGTGAGTACACCCCAAGACCGGTGCCGATAATGCCGGAGCCAGCCAAATGGGCCTTGATCAAGTCGTTCTCGAAATGCTCATCCAGAAAGTCACCAATGGACATTGTCCAGAATTTCAGTGTTTCGCCGAGCTCCCGACTGCCCAGCCCGTGTGCTTTTTTTACGAGATAAGCCAGTTCGCCGAGATCACGTGGATGGAGAGACGCCGGGTCCGGTGCATCTCGAAGCAGAAATGGACGGATAAAACGGCATTGCCGCATGATGGCTTGCGAATAACCGCGATAGGCGTCGGCATCTTTTGCAGAATGTCGCGCCATCTCGCGCTTAAGGGCGTTGTGATCGGAATAATAGGCGAAGTAATCCCCATCGCGCGTAAAGCTCGCGCCACCTTCATACGGAATAACCTGAAGTCCGTATTTCGGTAACTCGAGGTCCCGGGCAATCTCGCGTCGCAGAAGAGAGCAAACGTATGAGCAATTCGAGTACGTCCAACCATCGTGCAGTGAGCGGCTGACTGCAGCGCCTCCAATCCAATCGTTCTTTTCGACCACCAAAATACGCATGCCGGCACGTGCCAAATAGGCGGCGGCAGTCAATCCGTTGTGACCAGCACCGGCCACAATAACGTCGTATCTGTTCTCAACCGTCAAATTTTTCCATCCCTTTCTCTCTCGTTTACAGATCAGGTTCGAGTTCGTAAAGTTTATTTGAGCGCTCAAATAAATTTCAAGCTATTGACGCATCTTTTTTGCTCGCTGTAGATGGCTGTATTCGTCGAAGGAGCGGCAATTGGTCGAAGCAGATCGTAAACGTCCCCGCAAAGAGCGGAAGGAGAACGCAGATCGTCGTCGCCGACAGCTGCTGGACGCGGCTTGCCGCTCTATATTGGCTCATGGGTTGGCAAAAACGACGCTCGCAACGGTCGCGTCTGAAGCTGAGCTTTCTCAGGGTGTTGCGGCGTTTTACTTCAAGTCAAAGCTTGGTCTTCTGACCGAAGCTTTGCGCGACCTTTACCAGCGCTACGAAGACCACTGGACAGCTTCTTTAGAGCGAGCAGGGGATAAGCCAGCCGAAAAGATAAGGGCTCTGATAAAAGCTGATTTCCACCCTGATGCATGTGGTCCGGATGTCTTACCCCTTTGGTATGCGTTTTGGGGCGAGCTTCGCTTTCAACTGAAGTACGATGAAGTTGCCGAGCATTTCGAAACACGTCGGAGAGAGACCTTGCGTGTAATCTGGAACGAATTGCTGCCCGACGATGAGGTTACTTCACCAGATCAAATGGCTGAATGGATGGAGACATTGACGGATGGCTATTGGCAGCGATTGCATCTTGCTCCTCAAGGCCTAAGCCGAAAGCAGGCGGAACAGGCTGCCTGGGGATGTCTTGTTCGTTTGGTCCCGGAATTACTTGGGGATACGGCTTAGTCAATTACGACTGAAAGGCCCAACAATATGGCGCATGTGCGGTTGTCGCAGCAGCCTCGGCCATCTTGGAACGCGATCTTGAATGAGGCGCGTTATCTTGCGCGGCTTGCTCTTCCGATAGTTATCTCTCTTGCTGCAGCTACTTTGATTGGCGTCGTGGACACCGTGATGGTGGCCCCATTGGGAACACTTCCTTTGGCGGCGGTCTCGATCACAGCCTCGGTGCTGATCATCTTTTATTCAGCGCTCTATGGCTTTGTTTCCGCAATTGGTGTGCGAATGGCTGAAGCCTTTGGAAAAACGAGTGAACGAGGGCTTGCATCGGCAACAAGTGCTGGGCTTAGCGTTTCGCTTGTCGTTGGTGTCGTTGGAGCTGGTGTAATGATCTGCCTCAAGCCTGCCCTTTCCAGGATTGGGCAGCCGCCCGAAGTGGTTAGTCTGATTGGCGGCTACTGGATTGCGATGAGCCTCCTTTTGGTGCCCTTCACGATTTTCTATGCTTTGAAAGCCCTGTTTGACGCCATGAATCGCCCGTGGATTGGGGTTGGCCTCGCGTTCCTTGCGGTCGGTTTCAATATCCCTTCGAACTATGTTTTGATCCACGGGGTTGCTGGTTGGCCGGGTCTGGGTCTCGTCGGTGCCGGGATCGCTAGTCTGTTGTCTCAGATGGTGCCATTAATTGTGGCATTCGTGATTTTGCGCGCGTGGAGAAAGAAGAAGGGTTTCCTAAAGGCCGCAGGTTTTGATTGGTCCGAGGTTAGGGCGCAGATCAAAGAAGGGTTCATTATTTCCGTTGGTTACCTGGGGGAGGGGGCCGCATACGCTGTCGCCGGCCTTATGCTGGGATGGTTCAGCGCCGCCGCGCTTGCCGCGCATCAAATCGTTTCCGCGGTCAGCGACGTCATTTACATGGTGCCCTTGGGTGTTTCGATTGCGATTTCGATACGTGTAGCTCAGGCAATTGGTGCGGATGAAACAGAACGGCTCAAGCCGATTGTGTTGGCGTCGCTATTGGTTGTTGTTGGTTGGATGGCCGTTGTCGTTAATGGTATTTTGATAGGCCGCGCTCCTTTGGCCAATGGCCTTTCAGATGATCCAAGAGTTGTTTCTCTCGCGATATCGATGTTCCTTGTTATTGCTGCAATGCAGATTGCAGATGGCGTGCAGGGGACAATGCTTGGCGCTTTTCGGGGCATGATGGACAATCACGTTCCTGTTGCCATTACCCTGATTGCGTATTGGGTCTTTGCTTTGCCGCTTGGATATGCGCTGGGCTTTTGGCTTGGGTTCGGTCCCAACGGCGTTTGGATCGGATACGGCTCGGGTCTCTCTTTGGCGGCTATCGCGTTGACCTATCGCTTCTTCTCCCAAAAACGCTAGGCGGCGTTGCTTGCGCGCTCACTAAAGACTCAACTTGTCCAAGAGTTTAAGGCGTAGGATTTCTGCTTCGACAAGAGTTTCTTTCGCGAACGAGAAGGGCAGTGGTTTGAGGGGGGTAACCGGAAATTCCAGCTCGTCCGCATTGGTCCCTGTCACCCATTTGGCGAGGACGCGCCCCATTGCCGTGGCGATGGCAACGCCGCGCCCATTGTATCCCAGGCCTGTCATAACCCCCGGAGTGAGTTCATGCAGGTGTGGATAGTGATCTCTCGTCAATGCAACAAAGCCGCCCCATTCGTATTCCCACTGAACTCCGGACAATTGGGGGAAAAGTTCGACAGAGATGCGCTTCAAACGTTCGATTTGTTTGAGAGTGGAGTTGTCGTTGTAGGTACCGCGACCTCCCATTAGAAAGCGACCCTCCGCGTCTTGCCTGAAGTACAGAAGCAGGCGTCGTGCATCTGACAAAGCGTTGCCTTCTGGCAGAATTGACTGGCGGACATTGTCGGACAGGGGCGAAGTAGCAACCTGAACTGAGCGTACGGGCAAAACTGACTGAGACAACCGCGGATGCAGATCTCCAGTATAGGCGTTCGTGCAAATCAACACCTTCTCTGAGATGACAGTCCCTTTGGGAGTTTCAATCCGAAAACGGTCGGCCTCTGAAGTAATCTGGTTGGCGGGCGTTTCGCCGAAGATTGCCACACCGTTGCGGCGACCTGCTTCGGCCAGCCCAAGCGCATAATTCAATGGGTGCAATACACCGCCGCGACGATCCAGAACGCCGCCGAGGTAAGCTTCGGTCCCTGTCAGGCGCTGCATTTCGCTTTGGTCAAGCTGTATCATGCCCCCGCCGTGGTTGTCCCAATCCTCGGCGAGCTTGTGTAATTCACTGAGTGTTTTGTGAGTATGCGCTGCGCGCAGCCAACCCGGACGTTTTGCGTCGCACTCAATGCCGTGCCGAGCGATTAAGTCGAACACAAGATCGGCAGCTTCACCAGCCATTCGGATCATTCTGTTTCCCCAGAGATCACCAAATTTGGTTTTGATGCCCGTCGGTCCGTCTTTGAGGCCGACATTGATCTGACCGCCATTGCGTCCGGACGCTCCCCAACCCGGGTGCTGGGCATCGATCACAACAACTTTGATGCCTTGCTCGGCCAAATGAAGTGCTGCCGAAAGTCCGGTGAAACCGGCGCCAATCACGGCTACGTCGGATTGCTGTTCGCCAACGAGCTGCGGGTATTCTGCTGAATAGCTAGCGGTTGAAGACCACAGGCTATTTGCGATGACTGGGTTTTCGTTTCGGATCATCTATTGGCCTCGCGCTTGTCTTGCGGGAGGAATTGCATAGGTTTGGCACTTGATACTTTGCCGGAAAGTGCGTGAAGAATGCCAAGACTTTTGAACCAATTCGAATTGAAACCCACTGTTGAACTCGACGCGTTCAAGCAGGCGTGGAACGCGTTTGTCGAACACTTGGTCAAGACAGGTCTGGCCACGAAAGGGGCGCCTTTGTGTGAGCGCATCCCCGCAAGTGGTTATGATACCGACGAGCAGCGAGATCATACGCTTATGGCTGTTATCGAATTCAAGGATCAATTGCAGGCCGACGCGGCTTGGGCGGCGATTGAAGATCGCATTGAGCCTCTGGGAGCTTTGCATCGCAAGGTTATTTCTTTGGTGCATGAGCCAGTTTTCACTTTTTGGTCGGAACTTTAGAATGACGATTGCGAACACCCAGTTTGTTTTTACATCTTTTTTTCTTCACCATTGAATGAGCATTCAATCAATGACATATATCCCTTAGATGTCAAATGCGCTCTCGTTGGGGGAAGTTTCGCCGTGGAGGCAGGCAAAAACCGATGGAGCGCTCTAACAGATGGGATGTAATCGGGTGAGACAATCGCCAAACGAAAAAACAAACCCTGAGGGGCGTCGGCGTACCGAGTCCAAGGAAGTGAGGCGTCAACAACTCATCGATGCGACAATCGACTCGATTGCTCAAAACGGAATAGGTGGAACGACCATGTCCACCGTGACTGAGATTGCCGGTTTGTCGCTGGGCATCGTCAACTTTCACTTTAAAAGCAAACAGAACTTGCTGGAAGAAACGTTGCTGTTTCTTGCAAAGGAGCATCATGAACAGTGGTTGGAAGCTTTTGAAAATGCAGGGCTGTCAGCGCCAGAGAAACTGTTGGCTATTGTCGACGCGCACTTCCACCCGCAGATTTGTACTCCAAAGAAGCTAGCCGTTTGGTTTGCGTTTTTTGGAGAGGCAGGGCGGCGCAAAGTCTACCGCAGCCTGATCAATGATATCGATCAGGAGCGGTACAATATTGCACTACGACTATGTTCAGAGATTGCCGAGGACGGTGGATACATGGACATGCCGCCAAGGCAAGTCGCAAATATCCTCGAAGCACTTTACGACGGAATCTGGTTGGAGCTTTTGACCTATCCAGAAAACTTTCGACGTACCGAAGCGCGGGATCACATCACCGCCTTCCTTTCCAAAGTCTATCCCGGTCACTTTCGAATGCCTGAGTTTAACAACGGTGATTGAAACAGCGCGGCTTTAAGGCCGGACATTCCAGACAAAATCAGCCAGCGCATGGCGCAGCCAGCTAAGGATAATAAAATGGGCAGGGACTCTCGCTACGACATCCTTTTCGAATCAGTCCAAATCGGGCCAGTTACTGCGCCAAACCGGTTCTATCAGGTGCCGCACTGTACAGGTATGGGCTGGCAATACCCACGTACTCTTGCCGCTATGCGAAAAGTGAAGGCGCAAGGAGGGTGGGGCGTCATATGCACGGAATACAACTCAATCCACCCTTCATCTGACGACCTTCCGCATCCCTATGCGTCTCTATGGGATGAAAGTGATGTTCGGGCGCACGCACTGATGACGGACGCGGTGCACGAACACGGCAGCCTTGCAGGGGCTGAACTTTGGTACGGAGGCGCTAACTCGAACAACTTGTTTTCCCGCTTGCCGAGCATGGATGTGGACAGCCGGCCAAACACAAAAGGGCATCCATTTCAGACCCGCGCCATGGACAAGCAGGACATCCGGGATCTACGCCGTTGGCATCGAAAGGCCGCTTTGAGGGCAAGAGACGCTGGATTTGACGTTGTCTATGTTTATGCAACGCATGGATACCTGATCTCGAATTTTTTGCATCCGCGCGTGAACACGCGCGGTGACGAATATGGTGGCAACTTAGAAAATAGGGTGCGTCTCACCCGAGAATTGATTCAGGAAACCAAGGACGCCGTTGGCGACCGGTGCGCCGTGGCCGTTCGGTTCTCGGCTGACGAAGAGATCGGCGAGGATGGCCAGCCAATCTATGGTGAACGACGAGAGATGTTTGAGATGCTCTCTGACCTGCCGGATTTGTGGGATATCAACATCGCAGATTATTCGGTTGAGATGGGTGTCTCCCGTTTTACCAAAGAAGCAGCTCTTGAACCCTACATGCATTGGGTCAAGTCGGTAACGGATAAGCCTGTCGTGACCGTTGGTCGCTTCACGTCACCTGATACCATGGTCTCGCAAGTCAGGCGGGGCGTAACCGATTTCATCGGGGCAGCGCGCCCGTCGATTGCTGATCCATACCTTCCAAAGAAGATTGAGGAAGGACGCTTGTCCGCGATCCGCGAGTGTATCGGATGCAATGTTTGTTACGCCAGTGACTCGATAGGGGTACCTATTCGATGCACTCAGAACCCAACAATGGGAGAGGAGTGGCGCAAAGGCTGGCACCCTGAAATCATTCGTAAGAAATCCTCAGATGCGCGCGTCTTGATTGTCGGGGCAGGCGCTGCCGGACTGGAAGCGGCACGGGCACTTGGCGTGCGTGGGTATGATGTCCAATTGGCGGAAGCTAATCGTGAGTTGGGTGGCAGGGTCTCGCGCGAAGCGGCTCTGCCTGGAATGAGCGAGTACATTCGCGTCAAAGATTATCGCGAGCAGCAATTGATTGAGTTGCCCAACGTTGAAATCTACCGTGAAAGTCCGCTGACAGTTGACGATATCTTGGCCGTTCAAGCTGACCACGTTGCAATTGCCACCGGCGCGACTTGGCGAAAGGAGTATTTTGACGAAGAACGTTTCGCCCCGGTCGCAAAAGGGTCTGCCTTAGGTCGCGTCTTTACTCCCGATGACATCATGGATGGGAAGGTTCCCGATGGACCAACGCTCGTTTTTGATGGTGATGGCTACTACATGGCTAGTGTTATTGCTGAAAAAATCAGAACGCATGGACATGCCGTCACGCTGGTCACACCGACTGACAGTGTTTCTGACTGGGCAGGAAATACGTCCGAACGTTGGCGCATCCGAACGCATTTGCTTCGCTTAGGAGTCGAGACCCTGCCGTCAAAGTCGCTTAAACAATTTGATGGCGAAATCGCAGAGTTGGAGTGCGTCTATTGCGGTCCAAATGTGAATGTTCCGGTTGCCAACATAGTGATGGTTACTGCTCGGAAGCCAAATGATGGTCTCTACAGGGGATTGCTGGGGCGGGTGAGTTCCGAGGATTTGCCGTTCAGCCTTCGTCGCATAGGAGATTGCGACGCGCCGGCGATTATTGCAGCAGCGGTTTACTCAGGTCATCGATACGCCCAGGAATTGGACGAAGCAGTGGATGAGGACATTCCACTTAGACATGATCGTCTGGATGTCGAGCAGCAGCCGATTTGACTGCGCTGGGCGATCTCGGTTGTACGCACTCAAGGGAACGCAGGAGAAATCACCCATGCCGGAAGGCTTAATTATCCGTCCGCTTGAATTGAAAGACAACGAAGAGTGGCGCCGCTTATGGACGGCATATTTGGATTTCTACGAGACCTCTGTTTCAGAAGAAGTCTACGAGGTTTCGTTCAACAGATTGTTGTTAACAGATGTAGGTGAATACAATTGTCTCATCGCTGAGTTAGAAGGGAAACCGGTCGGATTGGCGCACTACCTTTACCATAGATTCATGTGGTCGGTGGAGGATACGTGTTATCTTATGGATCTTTTCGCTGATCCGCAGGTTAGGGGAAAAGGTGTTGGACGAGCTCTGATCGAATCTGTTTTTCAGATCGCTAAGCAGCACGGTGTTCCAACAACCTACTGGACAACTCAAGAATTTAACTATCCTGGTCGAGTTCTGTACGACAAAGTCGCTAAAAGAACGCCATTCATAGTTTATGAAAAAGATGAATAACTGGTAGAGACTTGCCAGAAAAACTTATCTTAGCGCTGGTCTTGTCAGAAGAACTTGTCTTGAGGTGGGCAGGGGTGTTGCGTAGCTTTCGCCTATGACCAATCCTGCCTCTTTCAAGTATTTAAAGACCAGCCCTGAGATCATCCGCCTGGCGGTGATGTTGTATGTCAGATTTCCGCTTTCACTTCGAAATGTCGAAGAGGTCTTGTCAGAAGAACTTTGCTTGAGCGGGCCAGGGGTGTTGCGTAGCTTTCACGCATCCCGCAGCGAATTACTGCAACGAGCCCAATACCGCATTTCAAATAACTAAGTTCGTAACCGCTAAGAATTCGGGCGCCAGACCGATATTGGCCAACGCCTCGTCCCGGAAATTCTCGACGAAGATGTACGAGTTCTTCAGAAGACCATGCAACTTGGCCAGATCATCAGCGTCTTGGATATTCAAAGTCACTGACTTCCGGCTGTGATTAAAAGTCAGAAAGAACCTAGCACCGATCTAGTTCAGCTTTTCTAGCTGAGTTAAGACAGCTTCCCACTTGTGCAACAGTTACCCTTTCAACTGTCCTGATGGACCCAAGGCCGATCCGAACTACCTTTGCGTCGGATCTGAGATATTGCGCTATACAGTGATTAAAGACCAGCTTACCTCAGGGTATAAGAAAGGGGACTGTTATTAGGAGCTACATAAGCGCAACAATGCATGTAAGACGCTTTTGGCTTATGCTGATTGCGCTGTTGGTAGTTTTGGCATTTATCCCAAATTCTAGAGTGATTGCTCAGGAGCAGTTAGATGAATCAGCAGCGTTGAGTCTGGCGGCTCTTAACAACGAGAGCCCACGCGCCACACTCAGAAAGCTACTAACGCTGCGAATTTCTCTCGAGGAAGCAGTCGAAATCTATCGAAATCAACGAAATCGAGCGAACGGAAAACGTGTTAGGGAATTGGTAAGCGACCTGTCCTCGTTAATCGACCTTTCCAAAGTTCCGCCCGCAGCACAGCAAATTACCAGTATCGAGACAGTCAGTTATCTATTGAACATTGTTGCTCGAGTGCCGCTGCCGGAGTTATCGGATGTGCCTGGTGTTGATTCCTTTGACAGCAACGGTCGAGGGATCTATCGAATTCCGGGCACTCCTTTGAAAATTGTTCAAATGATGGATGGGCCGCGTGAACTCGAGTTTCTATTTAGTCCGGACACGGTGCAGGTTGCACCTCGGATCCACAGCTCAGTAATTCATTTTCCAACAAAGCCAGAAGTCCGCATAAACGACTGGCGCAGGGAATTATTGCAGGGCACGGGACCGATGATACCTGGTTGGTTGCAGAGAAACGTCCCTTCAGCACTTACTAAGAGTATTTTAGATACACCATATTGGAAGGTATTGATCGGTCTGGTTGCAATAATGTTAGTCTCATCCGCACTGATACTCTGGCATAAGGTGACACGTAATTATTCCACCAAAAGTGTGCTCTCCGATACCCTGCTGCAAATTCTATCTCCAGTCGTAGTGATAATCGCGGCCAGTTCTCTAGCTCGATTTTTTGAGAACCAATTGTTGGTAGTCGGGCGCCTATCCTCGCTTGTTAGTTTAGTTCAAACCTTTGTCACCTACGTTGCGCTAGCATACATCATCTGGCTTTTAGTTATCGCTGCGATGCAAGGATTCATGCAGCGTGTGAATAGCGAACAAGAAAGCATAGACAGAAACATGCTTCGACTGATCGGTCGAGTTATTGGAGCAGTCGCTGCGATCATCGTCCTCGCTTTCGGAGCTGACGCTCTCGGGCTTCCTGTACTAAGTGTCATGGCCGGTTTGGGCATCGGAGGAATCGCGGTCGCGTTGGCAGTCCGTCCGACACTTGAGAACCTGATTGGTGGTTTCATTCTTTACATAGACCGGCCAATCCGTGTTGGTGATTTTTGCTCTTTCGGTGATAGGAGCGGAACAGTCGAGACGATCGGCGTACGTTCGACGCAGATTCGTGCGCTAGATAGGACACTTATCACAATCCCCAATGCTCAATTTGCTGACATGGAGCTGATAAACTGGGCCGAATGTGACCAAATGATGATCGATCACGTGATCGGCTTGCGCTACGAGACTGGCGCTGACCAGCTGCGCTATGTCCTAGCTAAGATCCGCGAAATGTTCCTTGGGCACCCAAGGATCGACAACGATACGATCCGCGTGCGGTTCTACGGCTACGGCGCAAGTTCGCTAGACATCCATATACGGATCTACGCAAGCACGCGGGAATGGAATGATTTTTATGCTGTCCGTGAGGATGTGATGCTACGCATAAAAGACATCGTGGAAGATTCCGGTACAAGTTTCGCTTTTCCTTCTAGCACACTCTATCTAAGCCGCGATGCCGGGCTCGATACTGAAAAAAGCACCAAGGCCGGCGATGAAGTTGACAAGTGGCGGCGAAGTAACCGTCTGCCTTTCCCTAGCTTTTCCAGTCCGGACGAAGCTAAAATGGAAGATCAGCTCTCCTATCCACCAATTGGGTCACCCGACTATGCCGCAACGAACGAAGAACTCGCTAGTGGTGCTGAGAGGCTTTCGGCAGCTGATCCCGAAGAAGAGTCTTGTACAAACGCTTCTAGCTCTTCACAAAAGACCTGATATGTGAGTTACATGCCAACTACGCTTTGTAGAAAAGCCACAAGGGTCTTGTCAGAAGAACTTTGCTTGAGCGGGGCAGGGGGTATGCGTAGCGTTTTGGAATGACCAAACCTGCCTCCTTCAAGTACTTTAAGACCAGTCCCGAGATCATCCGTCTTGCGGTGATGCAGTATATTCGGTTTCCACTCTCGCTTCGGAATGTCGAAGATCTGCTGCATGAGCGAGGCATCGACGTGAGCCACGAAACCGTCTGATACTGGTGGAACAGGTTCGGCCCAATGTTTGCTTCTGAGATTAGACGCAAACGGGTGCAACAAATGCGCGTATTCTCGAAATGGAAGTGGCACGTAGACGAAGTATTCGTGAAGGTGAATGGC
Organism: Ruegeria sp. AP7; assembly: GCF_056539905.1. NCBI lineage: Bacteria > Pseudomonadati > Pseudomonadota > Alphaproteobacteria > Rhodobacterales > Roseobacteraceae > Ruegeria > Ruegeria sp. AP7. The sequence continues at coordinate 42,590 of NZ_JBQFVT010000007.1, forward strand.
AAGCGACATTATCTGTGGCGGGCTGTGGATCACGAAGGTGAAGTGCTGGAAGCCGTTGTCACCAAACGCCGAAACAAAGCTGCGGCACTGAAATTCCTCAGGAAATTGATAAAGCGGCACGGTTGCGCCGAAGAGATCGTCACAGATCGGTTCGCATCCTACAAGGCGGCGCTCAGAGATTTGGGTGCGCTGGAAAAACAACAGACGGGCAGGTGGCTCAACAATCGAGTTGAAAACTCGCACCTGCGGTTCCGACGAAGAGAACGTGCGATGCAACGCTTCAGGCGCATGCGAAGTTTACAGAAATTCGCCTCCGTACATTCTTCCGTCTACAACCATTTCAATCAGGAAAGATCGCTCGCCAGCCGAGATACCTTCAAGCTGACACGATCCGCCGCTCTTGCCGAGTGGCACGACTTGGCGCGGGATAAAGGACAGCCATACTGGCTTACCAGAGACGAGTTCGAATTCGTCTGACAGCACCTCAGCGGCCGACCCCGGTTCAGACCTGGCTGCCCTGGAAGTGCTGGCGGATATGTTTGGCAGCGATCCCTGAAGAGATCTCGCTCTACAACAATCGTGTGCTGAAGCGTCGGCCAGGGGACTTGTTGAACCCAGAGCGGGAACCGCAGGAGGTTCTTGATCGGATCAAGGCCGACATAGGCAATTTTGCTTTCCAGGCACAGTATCAACAGAACCCCACAGACGGTGAAAACGAATTTCTCTCAATGTCCGATTTGCATCTGGTGGAAACCTTGCCGGACGAAAGCGTGTTTGTCCGGCGGGTCCAGAGCTGGGATACAGCGGCGAAGGATAGTCCGCGTTCGGACTTTACGGTGGGGCTGACCTTTGGGTGGCATGCGTATGAAGTGAGGTGGTACTTACTCGACGTCTTTCGGGCTCGAATCAACTATACTCAGGTGCGGAGTGCTGTTCTTCGATTGCGCAAACAGTGGCACGCGGACCGGGTCCTGATCGAGTCCTCGGCGATGGGTAACTACCTTCTGGATGAATTGAAACGCACCGCAGCAGGTGTCTTGATGCCCGTCAACGTGGTAACCAGCAAACTGGACCGCTTCATCACACAGACCGACTGGATTAAATCAGGCAAGTTAGGCATCCCTACGGACAAGCCCTGGTTTGATGAGTTCCGTAGGGAACTGCTGGCGTTTCCGGATGCTGTCAAAGATGATCAGGTAGATGCCCTGACCCAGTTCGCTGAATACATGCGTCGAAGCCAAGGGACATATCTCGATACAGATCCCTACACTGGCCGGCGCCAAGGCAACTATCGACCCGAACGACCAAGAAGGGAAGATCGCATGCGATTCTGACGTAACGCGAGAGCGCTTTCAAGCGACCTGGGGTTGGATATCAAATCTTCGAACTCACACGTCTGCGATGAAGCGCAAAGCTGCCGTTAGGGCTAATTGCAGCGAAGGTCCGCACCGAGCCCGAAGCCGACTTTTTTAAAGGTTAATATTCAAAGTCAGCAAGTTAGGTCGGCCTCTTAGTGCGACATTCCGACGCGCCACTTACCTCAGGCAAGATTATCTATGCTACTAATATTTCTATTATTGAATTTTTCTTAGCTGAGCGAGATAGTTATGACAGACCAATCCGTCAGCAGCTCGAAAGGCGCAGCCAGGCGCGAATGGCTGTCCTTCTTATTTATTACTTTGATATTATTGCCAGGCATTACGGTCCTGGGAGTAGGAGCATACGGTTTTACCGTTTGGATTCTGCAAATGATCTACGGCCCACCAACTGGATCTCTATAAGCCCAGAACATGAACCGAGGAGCTAGTTCTCATGTCTCTGAAGTCCACATTGTCATCATTTTGGAATACGGTTTCGCGCCCAGCTACGACGATCAGTCTTGGTGTAATCAGCCTCGGCGGCTTCATTACAGGGATAATTTTCTGGGGCGGTTTCAATACCGCGATGGAGCTTACCAACACAGAGCAATTCTGCGTTTCCTGCCATGCAATGCGCGATAATGTCTACGTGGAACTTCAGTCCACTGTCCACTGGGAGAACCGTACGGGTGTGCGTGCAACATGTCCGGATTGTCATGTGCCACACGAGTGGACCAATAAGGTTGCCAGAAAAATGCAAGCCTCGAAGGAGGTCTGGGCAGCTGTATTTGGAACCATAAACACCCGTGAAAAGTTTGAAGAGCGCCGTGCAGAATTGGCAAAACACGAATGGGCTCGACTGGAGGCAAACAACTCTCTCGAATGCCGCAATTGTCATGATTATGACAGCATGGATTGGGACGCTATGTCGGCCGAAGCGCGGTTTTACATGGAACCTGCAGCAGCACTAAATACCGGCTGCATCGAGTGTCACAAAGGCATAGCCCATCACTTGCCAGACAACGTTGCGGTCGGAAGCCCGGCCATGGCCAAATTGGAAAACAAGGCAAATTCTGGAAGTGTATCCGTCGGTGAAGACTACTTCGCTATTCGGGATATTCCCGTTTACGACAGCGCAGAGTCGACGGAACCAGTAGGCAACCTAACCCTCGGCGCCGCCGTCGAAATTCTGGATGAAAGCGGCGACCGTATTCAGTTTGCACTGAAAGCGTGGCGAAAAGATAAAGGGTTTGGCCGCGTCATATTTGACGAGTTTGGGCACAATATTCGGGTTGCGGTTCTGTCCAAGGACACCGCGCAAGACGCACAGTTGGTTGAGGCTTCTGCGCCCCAAACGGATGAGGCGACAGGGCTCGATTGGGCCCCTGTTACAGTGACCCTCTGGTCAGACAAACAGGGATACGTGGACGAGATAGATGAGCTTTGGACTGTGGCAGAGGAAAGCTATGCTTCAAATTGCTCGACTTGCCACGCACAACCGGACCCAGATCACTTTGGCACCAATTCCTGGCCAGCACAGTTCAACGGTATGGTCGGCTTTACCAACATGGATGAAGCTCAGGCCAATTTGGTGCTGACCTATTTGCAAAAACATTCCGCTGATTATGGCGGCTCTCATTGAGGAGAAACCAATGTCCACGCGCCGTGATTTTCTTAAAGGCACCGGGGCAGCAGGATTATCTGCTCTATTAGGCCCCAGCTTGCTCCAGCCAGCCGCTGCTCGAGCTGAGCAACTAACGTCTGCGGGCGTTTGGAAAACATCAGGTTCTCACTGGGGCGCTATTGAAGCTCTGGTAAAAGGCGGACAAGTTGCTGAAGTCCGCCCTCTCGCCGACGATCCGCATCCGACAGACATGGTGAACGGCATCCAGGGCCTGATCTATTCACCGTCCCGCGTCCGCTATCCCATGGCTCGTGCAGAATGGCTCGACAAACGCAAGGATGCTGATCGGACGTCTAGGGGCGACAACCGGTTCGTTCGTCTAACCTGGGACGAGGCTTTGGATTTGTTCTTTGAAGAGATTGAGCGAGTTCAGGTTTCGCACGGGCCTTCGGGTCTCTATGCCGGTGCGACCGGGTGGCGGCAGACGGGTCAATTCCACTCGTGCATCAATCACATGAACCGGGCCGTGTCCATGTATGGCGGATATGTGAAAAAAGCGGGTGACTATTCAACTGGCGCTGGTCAAACTATTCTTCCATATGTGCTGGGCTCCACTGAAGTGTACTCTCAGGGAACTAGTTGGCCACTGATCTTGGACAACGCCAAGACCATCGTATTCTGGGCAAATGACCCGCTGAAAAACCTGCAAGTCGGCTGGACGTGCGAAACACACGAACCTTTTGAGTATTTTGATCAGTTGCGGGACAAGATCGCTTCTGGAGAAATCCGGTCCATCAGCGTGGATCCAGTGCGCACAAAAACGCAAAAACACATCGGAGCGGAGCAGCTCTATATCAATCCGATGACGGATGTACCTTTCATGTTAGCGTTGGCACACACACTTCACACCGAAGGCCTGCACGACCAAGAGTTCCTGAGTGTCTACACGCTCGGTTATGAACCTTTCATCGCCTACGTCATGGGTAAAGCTGAAGACGGAGTTGAAAAAACGCCCGAATGGGCTGCACCAATTTGTGGCGTGCCTGTTGATACGATTAAGGAGTTCGCTCGTCTTCTTGCTTCAGACCGAACTCAATTGATCTTCGGTTGGTCTGTCCAGCGGCAACAGCACGGCGAACAGCCGTATTGGATGGGAGCGATCATAGCGGCTATGCTGGGGCAAATCGGGCTGCCAGGTGGTGGTATTAGCTACTCTCACCATTATAGCGGTATCGGTGTAGCACCTTCCGGCGCCAGCATGCCTGGGGCGTTTCCCCTTAACTTGGATATTGGTGTCGATCCTGTGCGAACGGACGACAACTTCCTGGGAGCAAGCAGTACGATCCCCGTCGCCAGATGGATTGATTGCCTGATGAACCCCGGTGGGACAGTCGAACACAACGGTCATACGGTTACTTATCCGGACATCCGTATGGCAATCTTCACTGGTTGCAATCCCTTCCATCATCATCAGGATCACAACAAAATGCGTGTGGCCATCCAAAAACTGGAGACCATTGTTGCAATAGACTATGCGTGGACTGCCACATGCAGACACGCAGATTTGGTACTGCCCGCGTGCACTCAGTTTGAGCGAAATGATATCGATAGCTACGGTTCCTATTCACGCTCCGGTGTGATCGCGATGAAGAAACTGGTCGATCCGTTGTTCCACTCCAAAACCGATTTTGAGATATTCTCGCTATTCTGCAAACGCTTCGATCGCGAAGAAGAATACACACGCGGTTGGGATGAAATGGAATGGGTTAAAAGCCTTTATGAAACGACCCGCAGCGCAAACGAGGGAGGCTATGAGATGCCGTCCTTCGACGAGTTTTGGGAAAAAGGCATCGTTCGGTTTGAGAGGGGTGAACCCTGGGTCAGGCACGCCGATTTCCGCGACGACCCGGAAATAAACGCTCTTGGAACGCCTTCAGGTTTTATTGAAATTTCCAGCCGTACTATCGGCAACTATGGGTACGATGATTGCGGAGAGCATCCTAAGTGGATGGAAAAAATCGAACGTTCTCATGGGGGGCCGGGGTCAGAGAAGTTTCCGCTGTGGCTACAATCCTGTCACCCTGATCAGCGACTTCATTCTCAAATGTGCGAGAGCGATCCATACCGCGCGACGTACGCGGTTAAGGATCGAGAGCCTGTATACGTCAACCCGGAAGACGCGGCCGAACGAGGTATAGAAGACGGGGATATCGTGCGTGTTTTTAATGATCGCGGTCAACTTTTAGCGGGTGCAGTTCTGAGTGAAGATTATCCGAGAGGAGTAATTCGTATTCATGAAGGTGCTTGGTACGGTCCAGTCGATGCATCGCCAAACGCTTTAGACACTTATGGTGATCCAAACACCGTCACTTTGGATGTGGGGGCCTCAAAACTTTCTCAAGCTACTTCAGCCAATACCTGTATAGTTGAGATGGAGAAGTTTGAAGGAGAAGTTCCGCAAGTAACGGCTTTTGGCGGGCCGACTAGTGTATGAAAGAAGTTTCCCCGCAACTGATACGTTTTCTATCGAATGCATTCGCGCGTGAACTTGACTTGGCAACAATTGCGGCATGCTACAACGGAGTCGCAGACGAGCTTTTGCGTGGTGCTGCTGGAACAGATCAACTGATCCAGGAAATGAAAACGTGGTCCAATGCTCAGGAAACGCAAAGAAGGCTCGCAATCAGTTACGGAAGTGTGTTTCTGGCAGGTGGAAGGGAAGCGGCGCCACTATATGCTTCCGCCTGGCAAGGAGACGGGACACTCATGTCCACCCCACATTACAGAATGCTGTCACTTCTGAAGCAAGCCGGAAAAGAAGTTGCCAATAGCTACTCTGAACCGGCCGATCACTTGGCAATAATGCTCGAGTATCTCGCGATTTGTTTGGAAGGGCATCACGCCGCACTAGACGCCACACAATTTGCTTCCAGTGAGATATTGCCATGGTACAGTGTTTTCTCGAAAAAGGTCCATCGCCATAGCGGGTCCGATCCTTTTTACTTGTCGCTTGTGAAGATTACTGAAGCCGTGGTGGAGGGCTTAAAAAGAGTATAGTCAAAGTGGAATAAGCGTTTTGTGAAAAGATTATTTCTAGGCTAACGGGACATCTTGGTTTGCGTAGAAGAAGATCGGCCGGCATCTCAAGACCACATGGCGGCGAATGGAAACTTTGTCCGCAAAGCAGACATTGAGTGAAACTCGCTGAACGTCAACATCGAGCCCACAGCAGAAAGGCTTGAAGGGTAGCGCGCCAACGGTCTGCTTTGCAGTTTACTTGCAGATCGGCAATTCCAGTGGTGGCTGTTGAGGCAAGGATGCTCTCCAACTATTTATGATCGGTTGGAGGCTGCTTTTGGGCCAAAACTTTGGTTCGCCAATCGTTTTTAGGCAAGCTGCGTTCCAATAAACTCCAGCTCGAGAAAGTGATTTTCCCTTTTTTAACGCTTTGGCGACAGCGTTTATGTCTTTGGATTCTGGGTAGATGTAGAGGGTCGCCGGGTTCCCTTCTACAAGCGCCAAAATCTCTTTTGAGGCGGATTGTGACCAGGTTGTGCAACCATTGCTACGACCACCAGTGTAGTTCACAAGTTTTCCGTAGGGGACATAACCGTCGTTGTCTGCATGAGTGCTTTGAGGGTTTTTGAACCTACATTGCCACTTCAGGAAGACAGCCGGATGGCCTCCGATGGCACGCTCGCGAGCATTGCTCGTTTCTCCTTCACCATCAAACAAAAGAAACGTGCGGTAGAACGGCTGCGTTTTGCCGGAATGACTGTGGTAACCTTTGAAGGACGTGCGGGTTTCAGCCGTCACATAGGCGCCTCCGGCGGTTAGTTTAGAGCCCTCTGCATTGCTGAAGTTCTTCGCGCATTGTCGGCCATTCGAAAAATTGGCGCGCTGGAGTTTTCTGCCATTGCCATAGCCGGACGAAACCGCTCGGAAGGACTTTTGTGACTCGCAGATGACATAAAAACGCTTACCCGGATTGCCGTTACTTGCAGTGCTGGGGCGGGTTGCGTCCTTGGCAAGGTAGCAAGGGTTCCTGACTTCGCCTCGGCGTAGTTTCTTGATGTAAAGCGCTCGTGCCCTTTCCAAAACGATTGGCGCGATTTGCCCCTCACCTGTACCGACGTGCTTTTGTAGCCACGCAGGAACATCTTGCGTTATCGCATTGGCGCGGTCCGGTAGGGCGCCCACCGACATGGCGATTGTTATGACCGAGAGTGCGAGACGGAGTGAATTCGTTAGCAACGGGAGATCTCCTGCTAGAATGTCCTCGGGGTCAGTCTAACACAATTCGTAAGCGCAAGGATGCTCGTCAATTGTACGAACGACGCCCCCTGTTGCCTCAAATCCCATTTTTCGTTTGCGGAGGCTTTCTTACATCTTGGACAATAAATCTTGTGATGTTGCGTAGGTGTCTGGACATTCCGAGATTTGCTTCCAAATGAAGGCCATGATCACCCGTCGAAAGCTCCTGTTGGTTACCGCAACCGCAATTTGTGCTACGTATATTGCGCGGGGACGAACGGTGGCGCTGAATGATGCAATTAGCGGTCTTCCGCAGTTGCATTCACTTCAAATTCAACGCGGCGACGATGTCATTTTCGCGCAGGCCCAACAGGGTGCAGGCCTGGATAGGCCGGACAATATTAAGTCTTGTTCGAAAAGCATCGTGGCTTTGTTGTTGGGGACAGCGATTGACCGGCAGGATATCCCATCTGTAGAATCCACCTTGCAGGAGGTCGCTCCACGGCTTTTGCCCGCTAATGCGACACCCGGTTCCGAAAGCATTACGATGGAGGATCTGGTGACGCCGCGCGCGGGGCTCGAAAGAACTTCGGGCAGCAACTACGGAGAATGGATCAACTATCCCAACTGGATCGCAGACGCGTTGACACGACCGATGGTTGCTGAGCCCGGACAGCAGATGCTCTATTCTACTGGATCGACCCATGTGCTTGGCGCAGCACTGACCGCAGCAACCGGACAAAGCCTATTGAGACTGACGCGTGAAAGGCTAGGTGCTCCGCTTGGTATCGAGATACCTGCTTGGACAAGGGATCCACAGGGCTACTACTTGGGTGGGAACGAGATGGCGATTAGGCCGAGGTCGATGTTGAAGATCGCGGTGTTGCTTCGGGACCGCGGGGCTTTTGCCAACACGCAAATCGTTCCTGAGCGTTGGGTCATGGAATCGACCAAGCCACACGGCCGTTCGCCTTTCTCTGGAATGGACTACGGCTATGGCTGGTTTCTGTCCCCTTCAGGCTATGCTTTGGCGCGTGGGTACTGAGGCCAAATCATAGCGCCCCGTCCTGAGCGAAACCTTGCTGTCGCAATTACATCTGATCCTACGCGTCCCGCGCGTTCTGGAGGCTATTTTGGAGAATTGGTCAGATTGTTAGATGGTCCGATTTTGAATGCTACCTAGACGTTTCATAAACACTGCTTAGGGTTGGTCACGCTTGGCCTGGACGGCGCTGAACTATCAAACAGCCTTCGTCTTCCGTGGGGCGGTGGAGCAACTGGAGCGCCAATTAAGTTGCTCTTTTGAAAGGTGAAAGAGGCGGTGGCCAGCTTTACTATGTTTCCAAAATCTCGCTTTGCCGGTCCAGTCATGTCGGTCAAAGATCCCGTTCAGATTTGGCTTGCTTGAGTGGCGCGATCCGTGCGCGGCATTGAGGACACTCCCAATTGGCGCAACTGAGACCGCTTCGAATTTGTCTTAGAGCAACACTCATTTGATTCATACGAGTTTGTAGGCAGCCTAGTTTGGCGGCATTTTCGCTCATGGTGACCGGAGGTACGAAACCTGCACTCCAATCATATTCCCGCGCGATTTCTGCGCATAGATAAGGATTGCCGGACAAAACAGCGGCCCGTGTCGATGCCAGATATACGCGCCAGGAATGGGTTGGCTGGGTTCATCGAGTACTTCGGGTCGCAGCAAACACCCCTTCAATATCTGATTGCGGTCCGCACCCGAATTGCAGGCTCGGTCAATCACCTCGGCCAAGAACTTCGACTGCATCACGGGAAGCGCCATTAATGCGGCCTTGGACTGGTTCATTGAGTTATCCTTACTGGACTGAGAAAATTGAAATTTTCCACAGAAGACAACACTCAAATGCTCTACTTCCTGTTAACGTACATCCAAGGTCAGAATTTACAAATCAGGGAGGTACGTTGATGGGTTTCCAAATTTGTCCGGTTGCATCACTCAGATTGGTTTTTGCCGCTTCGGCGGTTTGCCTTGCGGGACTGGCGGCAGCACCAAGCGTCGCAAAAGAAGAAGACATTCCGGTCCTTTTCACGAATGTCCACGTCTTTGACGGCGTAAGCGAAGAGCGGATCGAGAACGCAAACGTGCTGGTGGTCGGTAACCTTGTCGCCGAAGTGTCATCAGAACCTCTGGTCGCGGCAAACGCTCAGATCATCGACGGCGGCGGGCGTACGCTGATGCCGGTTTGATTGATGCACACAATCACATCATGATCCCAGCCTCGCCCAACCAAGTCGCGAATGATTGGCACTGGGGCTACCTGAGCGCAGTCGCCGCTTAAGAAGCCGAAAAAATGCTGTTGCGTGGGTTTACGACGCTTCGGGATGCTGGTGGGCCGGCTTACGGTATTGCCAAGGCTATTGATGAAGGATTGCTTGCCGGCCCTCGAATTTACCCGTCTGGTCACTTCATCGGTCAAACGTCTGTCATACCGATTTTCGCTCTTTTAACGAGAGTCATACGCGCGATCGGAGCAGCAGAAATGCTTTTGAGACGAACTGGGCCTTTCTGGCGGACGGTCGCAGTGAAGTACTCGCCTATACGCGGGAAGTACTTCGCTGCGGCGCGACGCAGATAAAAGTGAGTGTTGGAGGTGGCGCCGCATCTGCTTACGACCCTTTGGACACAGCGCAGTTCACAGTAGATGTGATTAGGGCGGCAGTTGAGGCTGCTGAGGACTGGAACACGTATGTGATGGTTCATGCATGTTCCGACCGTTCGGTGCTGCGGGGTCTTGAAGCTGGGGTCATGAACATCGACCATGGGACCATGATCAAGGACGCGTCCACTATGGTAGCGATGAGAAACGCTGGTGCGATTTACAATCCTCAAGCGGTCGCATTCTCGCCAACACCTGAGTCTTTGGAAGTCTTGCCTTCTTCCATGGTCGCGAAAATCCAACCACTTGTTGAAGGGCTCGACTTGTCCATGCGCCTCGCAAGAGATAATGGAGTGAAGATTGCTTTCGGCACTGACGTATTTGGCACTTCGGATACTCTAGCGCGGCAAAATGAAGAGTTCGCGCTCCGCAAACAATGGTTCACGTTTCATGAAATTTTGGTGCAAGCTACGTCGACGACGGCAGAACTCGTTGCGATGTCGGGCCCCCGCAATCCTTATCAGGAAGGCCCATTGGGTGTCATCGAGCTGGGCGCTTACGCCGATCTGCTTCTGGTCGAGGGCAACCCGGTCGAAGATGCTGAGTTGCTCGTCGACTACGAAAACAACATTGATCTCATCATGAAGGATGGTGTGATCTAAAAGAATACGCTCAACTGAGTGTCGCGCGGGGTGAAACCCACCTCGGCACCCCGCGCATCTATTTCCAAAGTGGAAGAAGTCTCTGTTTTCGCTCTGCGGGCGATATCTGCTTCGTCCGCAAAGCAGATGTTTAGCAGATTGCAATGAATGTCGGCAGTGAGCCCAGAGCAGACTAAGTGATACTTAGTCTTAACCTAATATCGCTCATCCCTGAGGTGTGTACCAAATTGGTGATGTGTAGGCCCGCTCCTGTATCGAGCGCGGTGCTTCGTCTGGGATCTCCGTTCCGAACACCTTTGCATCGTATGTCGTCCAACGCGGCGTTGGTATTGCCAGCACTCTGACATAGTAAAACGCGCTTTGCGTCGGGTCGAAGTTCGGGTCTTTCCAATATCCAGCGAGAATTGCCTGGCCGATGTCATTTGTCCAATACGCGTTTTCTACATCCACCGTATTGCCAACCGGGCCCTCACACGCCGTGTTTACAAGCTCACGCCCGCCACAAGCAACATCATAAACACGTTCCGAAGTTGTGCCGTCACTGTTCAGCCAGCCTTTGACAATCTGAATACGGTCGAGGTTGGCCCCATCGGGGTCACGGAGCGCACGGACGAGAAGGCGCGGAGACCGACCGTCACTATCCGCTGGCAAATCCGCCCCCATCGGGACGCCATTTTCATATCCATACGCGGCAAAATCCGCTCGTGGCAGGTCTGTTTCGTCGAATTCAAATCCGGCAAAAACGCGAATACGCATGTGCGGTCCCGTGGTCGCATAGACCTCCTTCCGAGCAAAAGCATCCCAAATGGCCTCGCGGGTGTTTTCCCTTGCCCAAACGGCCGCCAAACCCGACGCCGAAGTCTGCCATGCATATTGGGCAACACTCTCGTCACCACCAATGCCGCCGACGACTTCTTCAAATCGGATCGGGTCAGCAGTAGGTTCAACAGCCGCGACTTTCCCGAAGAAATTGTCCTCGCCAACCGTGGACAGCGATGTATGAGCATCGGTTGAACCGATCACGCCAAATTTGAAAGGGTTTGTCCCTGTTTCCGCCTCGTATCCAAGCCCCCGCCGCAATGCTGCCCGCGCATACTCGCGTGGAAGCATCTCCGGTGTCTTGGGCTCTGGTCCAAGTTGTCCTTTGTCCCACGTTTCGAAGTCAGCAAATTCATCGTCTGGTGACAGCATGGGATGTGCTTCGCCGTCACCTTTCATTTGCGTGATTTCGTAGATCGGTTCCCACTTGGCACGCTGTTTGAAATACTCAACATCGAACGCTTCGCCGGACAAGCGCACTTCGTCGAACATCAACCCGTTGGACAAATTGCCATTGTGCGGGATCGCGAGCAGCTTTTGGCCTGTTGTCTCTTCGGCTTGTTCCATCCATGCCCAAAGGTCTTCGGGGTCAAAGCTATCAAAGTTCGAGAACGGGATGATCTTGTCAGCGCCCTCTTTGTCACCGTTGAATATGACATTCCTGTGCAGATTGTTCCGCTGTGGGTTTGAGGTCCACTCGAACCCGATAAGCGCAGTAAACAAACCCGGTTGATTGTGTGCCTCAGCGGCAGAGGTAATGTTGCTCCACGCCGTTTGGTAAATCTCCTGATAATCCGCCAATGGGTCTGTGCCAGTGGACTTGGCTTGGCTCCAAATCGACCATGCGCCAACGGGATCACCGGCCTCGACAGCCGCGTTCAGTTGCTGGCCAAACTCCGTGGAGAGCAGCGTGGCATCTTTGGCTGAGAGCAACGGCGCAAGACCAAGGTTCTCGGCGTGATCGGCGATAACCAGAAAATCCAATGGTCGGCGCAACCTCGCTTCGACTCCGGTGCTGGATATAACGACTTCGCCTTTGGCAAACCTGTACGCTTCATCAGGGCCAAGTACATTCCCGATCATGCCGGCATCAGCAGAGTACGATGTGTGCAAATGGGTGTCACCGAAAAAGACCTGATTAGGGAAGTCTTGCTGCGGGTAAGGAGAATACTCTCTGTCGCCAGGTTGAGTGCTTGGGACGTCCTCAGCGTGCGCACCAGCCGCAAGCGCGATAGTCAGAATAGATGCTAAACGGATCATTTCCTAACCTCATATTTTGTTCAAACCTAACAACGCTCAATACAAGTAACTATGACGCATAATCTGAACTCTATTCGTCCAGCACAGCCGCCGCTCAATAAATCTCTGCGAACGATGGCTGCGACCCCAAAGCGGCGTACACGCAATAACTAAAGCACACACCTGTATCGAAGTCTCAAATTAAAAAGGTATTTTAGCGCGGATTGCTTGCGAACGTTGAGGTTTCATCAACTTTTTGCAGTTTGGCGACGCGCAATCTCCTGTCGAATTAGGTCTATGTGCAAACGTGCATCATATGCTCCCCGGCGGTATGCGAGCGGCAGATTCAGATTTGCAAGGGCGGTGTCCACGTTTTCGATATTTTTGGCGACTTCTTCAACCTCAGTTGAGGTCTGTGCCTTGCTGAGTTCCTCCTCAAGCGCCATGATACGCTGATAAAAACGCCAGACCCGGCGCTTTTGAAACCACACGTAACTGGACGGGACTATCCGCAAAAACGGTACTAAGAACAACAAAGGCAACAGCAATAACAGTACGCTGCCAAACTGGGCTGCGATCCAATATGGCAAGACGCCATGCAAAAAGTTTGGCCCAGAGTTTATGAGTTCTGTGGCAATTTTGTTCAGTGGTACAGGCGGTGAAGCCGTGTTCGGATACTCGCGCGCACTTTGCAAAATATTAGGTTCGCTATGAATGTTCTTTGCTGCATTCACTAATCTATCGGTTACTGCAGGGTGCAGATCGGATGCGGCGATAAGTGAAGCTCGCAATGCTAAGATCTTGACGTCCTCTGGTGGTCTCGGAGGGTCAAGTGTGATTGATCCTGCCGGTACAGTTACCGAATTCGCTCCGGAAAGTTTCAATGCAAGGGCATCGACCAAAGCCATAGGGACGAAAATGATTTCTGGATCAAAAATTGCATCCATAAGGTAAGGTGCATCGAGTGGAGCGACAAACAACGCCGCGTCCGCTTCGTTGGCATATAACGCCTTTATCGCATCATTGCCCCCGACATCGACGAGGTTTATGCCGACATTTTGCAATTCGGCGGCCTCAATTAGCGCTAAAGCGGCGGCGCGGGTACCGGACGCCTTGGTTCCTGCAGCTAAGCGAATGTCTCCCCATTCTCCTGCATTGGCCCCGACTGGACTAGACTTTCCGCGGAACACCACCATGGGTTCAAGAAAAATGGCGCCCAAAGACTGTAAGTTTTCGTCCTGAGGTAATTCCAGGCCACCCTGAACAAATGCGGCATCCACTTCGCCAGAAACAAGTTTCTGAATGTTCTCAACGGACCCCTCAGTTTCAACTAAAATTACCTGAATGCCGTCACGTGCAAGTTCTGCTTTGTAGAGTTGTCCAACTTGCCAATATCCGCCGCCGCTTATGCCAGCGGCCAGCTTAATACTGTTGGGCGGTTTCAAGCCAAAGATCAGAAAAACAAGCAACCCGATAAACATAATCGGAAAGAGAATGAAAAGAGCTAAGCGCATTTATTCTCACATTCAGATGATCGGAACCGATAATTCGTTCTCATTTGATAGCAGTCTTTTTGCCAACGAGAAACCGATCACAGTGGGTAGCACTCGAAAGTTCGAGTTCTTCGGTTCAAGTATCCCTGAAGATTAAGTTGGTTGCGCAAAAAACCAAGAGCGCTTGAACGAGGTTGAAATCAAAAACTGGCCGTCTAAGCAACGGTTTATCCTATCGTAAACCAGAGTTTTAGTTTTGTCTTTTTGTCGGCAATGTCCCGCAGGTCTTGTCAGAAGAACTTTGCTTGAGCGGGGTAGGGGTGTTGCGTAGCTTTTGCCCATAACCAATCCTGCCTCTTTTAAGTACTTCAAAACCAGCCCGAGATCATCCGCCTTGCGGTGTTGCTGTACACCCGTTTCCCGCTCTCGCTTCGGAATGGCGAAGATCTGCTGCACGAATGCAGGATCGACGTGAGCCACGAAACTATCCGATATTGGTGGAACAGGTTCGGTCCGATGTTTACCTCTGAGATCCGAAGAAAGAGGGTTCAACAACTGCGCGCATCCTCCAAATGGAAGTGGCACGTGGATGAGGTTTTGGTGAAGGTGAATGGCAAGAGGCATTACCTTTCGCGGGCTGTTGATCACGAGGGCGAAGCGTTGGGAGCAGTCGTCACAAAACGTCGAAACAATCAGGCAGCATTGAAATTCCTCAAGAAGATACGCGGTAAAGTGGAAACCGTCGTCACGGATCGCTTCGCCTCATACAGAGCCGCGCTCAGAGAACTGGGTGTACTCGAAAAACAAAGGACGGGCAGGTGGCTCAACAACCGCGTCGAGAATTCGCACCTGCCGTTTCGACGGCGCGAACGCGCGATGCAGCGTTTCAGGCGCATGCGAAGTTTGCAGAAATTCGCCGCCGTCCGCTCCTCGGTCTACAACTACTTCAACCAAGAAAGATCGCTAGCCAGCAGAGATACCTTCAAGCTGGCACGCACCGCCGCTCTGGCCGAGCGGCGCGAACTTGGTGCGGCATAAAGGGCAGCTCAACTGGCCTAGCTGAGACTGGTTCGAATTTGTCTGACAGCACCGCCCTATTTAGTCGCTGAATTGATCGAGCACCAAGCAGACTAGGGAAAGGCCATCGGCGCCCATGACATGCATGATCTCTTCCAGATCACGGACATGTCATACCGAACATAGAACAAGACCGCGAACTGGATAGCGTCGTTTATGGGACAAGCAATAAACGAGCGTCATTCTCGGTCAGTGGATCGGACCTGGTGCATGTCGTCGAGGTTTCAACCCAGCGTCGGTCTTCCCCTGCGTCTAGAATGGACGTCATCACATCAACCGCGTGAAGGGCCAGATCGATATTGCAACGGTGGGAACGTCCTTCCAGTATTGCTTGTACCATGTCCGCCAAACCAGCGGTGCGATAGTTGGCCAGAAGCCTATCTTCGCCGTGGATTTCATTCGGAACGCCAAATGGATGCTCTGAGCCAGGCACGGGATGCAGGTCGCCAGCTTGATCAGAAACCATCACGTCTCCGCCGAAGAAGTTTGGGTCGGGCACCTGCATCGTGCCCTCGGTGCCGTATAGCTCCATATTTGGATGCGTATGAGCTCGGATGTCCCAACTGGCCCCTAAGGTTACGATGGCACCATTTTCAAACTCAAGAAGCGCGTGGATATTGGTCGGTGTATTGACCGGGATCTTTTCGCCTTCGCGGGTGCCATTGCCGATTGTACGCGTGGGAAAACTTGCAGCGGTCATGGCGCAGACGGCCTTAACCGGACCGATCAGTTGGATCAGATTGGTGATGTAGTATGGGCCGAGATCAAGGATCGGGCCTGCACCGGGTTGGAAGAAGAAGTCCGGATTTGGGTGCCAATGCTCCATGCCGCGTGACATCACGTGGCAGGTTCCGCCGATCACGCGGCCGATCTGGCCGTCATCGATGACCGCGCGTGCTTGCTGGTGCGCACCACCCAGAAACGTGTCCGGTGCCGAGCCCACGCGTAGCCCTTTGCTTTCGGCCAGATCCCGCAGGGCTTTGCCTTGATCCAATGTCAGGACCAGAGGTTTTTCTGAATAGGCGTGTTTTCCGGCCTCGAGAATACGCTTGGTCAGGTCGAAGTGGGCCTCGGGGATGGTCAGATTGACGACAACCTCAATGTCGTTGGCGGACAGCAGGTCATCCACTGTCTCGGCGCGGATATTATACTCGTCGGCGCGGGACTGCGCCGCGCTCATATTGATGTCAGCGACCGCACGGACTACCAGCCCTTTAAAAAGGGGCGCAAATTTTAGGTACGTAGTAGAGATGCTGCCGCATCCGATGATGCCGACGCCAAGAGTGCTCATGGAATATCCTCAAAGGGCTTGTACGGTTGCCAGCGAACGCGACGCGAAACGATGGTGGTCGTTGGGGTTGTCGTGTTCAATGACATAACGAGAGACACCGGCGTCCTGCAGCGCGTCGTGGATCGCGGTCCAGTCCATGACCCCATAACCCACATCGGCCCAACCGTCTTCGTCAACGCAATCGCCTTGCGGCGCGAGGTCCTTGATATGCGCCGAATGTATCTGATCACTGTAGGTTCGGATGAGGTGTACCGGGTCCAGCCCGGCGCGCACGACCCAGCCGAGATCAAGCTCGAGCTTCAGATCGGGCGAGGCCCCGGCAATGATGTCCAGCGGTGTTACGCCACCACCCAGATCGACCAGTTCGAAATCGTGATTGTGCCAGCCGAAGATCAGCCCGGCCTTTTGCAGTGGTTTGCCGGCTGCTACCAGACGTTCGGCAAATACTTCCCAACCGGCGCGATCCGTCGGGCGGTCTTCGGCATCTAGAAAGGGTGCGAACACCGCTTCGGCTCCAACAGCCTGGGCGAGATCAATCGCAGCGCCCGGGTCGCGTTCAAGGTCGGCGAGGCCGTAGTGCAATGTGGGCATTCTCAGCCCCGCCGTTGCGAGGTCTTCCGTGAGCGAAGGTGCTTGGGCGAACAGGGCACCATATCCTTCGACCTCGTTAAATCCTGTTGCGTAAAGCATAGCGAGCGTGTCCGGCAGGGGCCAGTTTCGCGAACCGTAAAGCTGATATGAAATAGCAGGCATGATATGTCCTTTCATCTGACGCGGGTTACAGTCGCGTCTCGGTCGCGGCGTCAAACAGCGAAGCGCGTGAAGTATCGAAACCAATTCGCAGGCGATCGCCTTCGGCCACGCGGCTGAGCCCATCCATGCGGAAACGTAGATTGTGTGACCCAAGGGTGGAGTGAACCAGGGTATCCGAACCCAGTTTCTCGACGATCTGAACTTCGACCTCTGCCTGTGCTGCAGCAGTCTCAACCGCGTCGCCGGTCAGAACATGTTCGGGGCGAATACCGATGACAACGGGTCCGGCGTGGTGGTCTGTTCTTTCGAATTCGTAGCCGTCCAGCGGCAGCGACAGGTCGTGTCCGGCGAAATGGCCATTGTCGATGCGGCCTTCGATCATGTTCATTGCCGGGCTGCCGATGAAACCTGCGACATAGATGTTTTGTGGCCGGTTGTAGATTTCGTCCGGGCTACCCAATTGCATGATTTTGCCCCCTTTCATGATGGCAATCCGGTCCGCAAGTGTCATCGCTTCGACCTGATCATGCGTCACATAGATCATGGTATTCTTGAGCTGCTGATGCAGGCGTTTGAGTTCAACCCGCAGATCGGTGCGCAGTTTGGCGTCAAGGTTCGAGAGCGGCTCGTCAAACAGGAACACATCGACATCACGTACCAGTGCCCGGCCGATGGCGACGCGCTGGCGCTGACCCCCGGACAATGCGCCCGGCTTGCGTTTGAGCAAAGGTTCGATCTGCAATATTTCGGCGGCCCGCGCCACGCGCTTGGTGATCTCATCTCTGGCAACGCGCGCGTTCTTGAGGCCGAAGGACAGGTTTCCTTCAACAGTCATCTGCGGGTACAGCGCATAAGACTGAAACACCATGCCGATGCCACGGTCTGAGGGTTCCTTCCAGGTGACGTTTTGACCTTTGATGAAAATCTGCCCGTCGGTCACGTCCAGCAGCCCGGCGATACAGTTCAACAGGGTGGATTTGCCACAACCGGACGACCCCAGCAGCACAAGAAACTCGCCTTCATGGATGTCGATGTTCAGCTCCTGCAGAACTTTGACTTCGCCAAAGTGTAGGTCCAAATCGCGGACTTCGACGGAATGGGAATGAATGTTCATAGGGTCAACCTTTCACGGCGCCGGCGGCGATACCGCGCACAAAGAGTTTGCCGGAGACAAAGTAGATGACGAGAGGGACGAGGCCGGTCAGTAGCGTTGCGGCCATGTTGACGTTGTATTCCTTGATGCCCTGGACCGAGTTCACGATGTTGTTCAGCTGCACCGTCATGGGGTAAGTTTCGGGCTTTGTGTAAATCACGCCGAACAGGAAATCGTTCCAGATGCCGGTGACCTGCAGGATCATCGCGACCACGAAAATCGGGATCGACATGGGTAGCATCACCCGGAAATAGACGCCCCAGAACCCAGCACCGTCGACACGGGCGGCCTTGAACAGCTCTTCCGGCAGCGAGGTGAAGTAGTTTCGGAACAGCAGAGTCAGGATCGGCATCCCAAACACGGTGTGTACAAGAACCAACCCCCAGAGCGAGCCCATCAACCCGATCTCTCGCAAGATGATCACGATGGGATAGAGCATGGTCTGATAGGGGATGAAGGCCCCGATTATCAGGATGGTAAAGAACACTTCGGACCCTTTGAACCGCCAGTTGGCAAGCGCGTAGCCGTTCACGCTTGCAATCGAAATAGACAGGATAAGCGATGGAATCAGGATCTTTACCGAGTTTCCGAACCCACGGCTCAGGCCATCGCAGTTGATGCCCGTACAGGCCTCTGCCCAGGCCTTTACCCACGGCTCAAAAGTGATTTCGACAGGTGGCGCAAAGATATTGCCCAACCGGATTTCCGGCATCCCCTTCAGCGAGGTTACGATCATGACGTAGAGCGGCAGCAGGTAGTAGATCGAAACCAACAGCAACGTCCCATAGAGGAATATGTTGCGGCGCGAGAGACGCGATTTCGGCTTGCTTCCGCGTGGGCCCTCGAGAATCCGTCCAGCGGTTTGGGATGTCGCATCAACCACGTTTCTTTCCTCCGAATTCCAAATAAGCCCACGGGACCAGCACGATGATAACCGACAGCAACATCATGGTTGAGGCAGCAAAGCCCTGCGCGAGGTTCTGCGCTTCGAACATGTAGTTGATGACGTATTTGGCGGGGACTTCGGATGCGATGCCCGGGCCGCCATTGGTCTGCGCGACCACAAGATCGTAAAGCTTGATGATGCCGCTGGCGATGATGACCAAGGCAGTCACGAATACAGGGCGCATCATTGGGATGATCACGCGGACATAGGTTTTGGTGATGCCGATGCCGTCTACTCGTGCGGCTTTCCAGATGTCTTCGTCAATGCCGCGCAGACCGGCCAGCATGATGACCATGACAAAGCCCGTACCCTGCCAGAGACCTGCGATCAGGATGCCGAAGATAACGATATCCGGATTGTTGAGCGGGTCGAAAGTAAAGCTTTCCCAACCCATGTTGCGCACAACGCCTTGAATGCCGAAATCGGGGTTCAGGATCCATTGCCAGGCGAGGCCGGTTACGATGAAGGACAGTGCGAAAGGATATAGAAAGATGGTGCGAAACGCGCCCTCGAACCGGATCTTGCGATCCAGAAGGGCCGCGAGGGTAAAACCCAAGACCATGGTCAGAACCAGCGAACACACACCGTAGATCAACAGGTTTTCGACCGAAATGATCCAGCGATTGCTGTTCCAAAGCCGTTCATATTGGTCCAGTCCAACAAAGTCCCACTTTGGCAGCAGGCGAGACTTGGTGAAGGAATGTGCGACTGTCCACGCCGTGCCGCCAACGAACACCACCAGCGCCGTGAGGATCATCGGGATCGAGGCGAATTTGGCGCTCAGGTTGCGAAATAGTTGTTTTGGACGGCGTACCGGGTTGTCGGATACGCGTGCGGTATCTGCAAGTGTCATAGGAAACCCCGTTAAGGGTCGGGGCGCGGGGGGAGAGGCGCGCCCCGACATGTCGGGCTCAGTCGGCAGACGCGATAATCGACGCGTACCGGGCCTGTGCATCTTCGGCGGTCATGTCCGAAGCCCAGAACTCGGCCATCAGATCCTTGATCTGAGTTTGAGTGTCAGCAGACAGAGTTTGGTCCGCATTGGGCAACACGCCGCCCGCTGCAAGGATCGCAAGACCCTTCTGCATACAGTCATTTGCCGTCGACAGATCAATGTCACCCCGGACGGGCAGCGAACCTTTTGCCAGATTAAAGGCGACCTGCGCCTCCTTCGAGATCAGGATCGAGGCCATCTCAAGCTGTGCGGCCTTGACATCAGGGTCGTCGACGACGGGGAAATAGAACGCGTCGCCACCGGTGTCGATGACCTGGTTCAGGCCCAGACCTGGCAGGCAGGTGTAGTCTTCGCCTGCCACTTGACCAGCTACGGCAAACTCGCCTTGAGCCCAGTCGCCCATGATCTGTCCGCCCGCCTTACCTGTGATCACCATGTTGGTGGCAAGGTTCCAGTCCTGAACGTTGCTGTTGCGTGCCAGTTCGCGGGCGTCAGCCGAAGCCTGGAACACCTTGGCATATTCCGGTCCGCCGGCAACGTCGGCATCCTTTTCGACGACAACTTTGCTCCAGGTGTCGATCCCGACCACACTGATTGACAATGCGCCGAACGCGATCGCCTGCTGCCAGCCTTGCTGACCCTGTGCCATCGGCACCAATCCGGCTTCTTCCAGCTTGGGTGCGGCAGCGACGAATTCGAACCAGTCCTTTGGTACCTCAATACCGGCCTTTTCAAACGCGTCGTGGCTGAGCCACAGCCATTGGGTCGAGTGAATGTTTACCGGAACGCAGTAAATACGCCCTTCGTAGGTGCAGCCCTGTAGCAGGGACGAGGGGTATACAAAGTCTTTCCAACCTTCGGCCTCGGCCAAGTCGGTGAGGTCCGTCATCAGACCCGCTTCAATCAGCTCTTCCGCCTGACGACCATGGTTCAGCTGCGTCGCCGCCATTGGGTCACCACCAAGGATGCGACTGATGATGATGGGGCGCGCCGTACCACCGGATCCGGCGATCGCGCCGTCCACCCAGTTATGCTCGGTCTTTTCATTCACGGCTTTGGCGAATTCCGAAACGGCGACCGCCTCACCTCCTGAAGTCCACCAATGGGTGACTTCAAGATCGGCTGCGCCAACAGCGCTAGCGCTAACAAGTGCTGCAGTGGTTGCCAGTGCGGCTTTGATCTTCATAGCATTTTCCTCCCAACTAAATCGTTGTAGATTTTTCTATAACGTTTTAGATTGTGCTTGCAACAGTTTTCTTGCTGGATAAATTTAGCGCCATCAGATACCGCCCTGCAGTTCTGATCGGCCTCAGTAAAGCGAAGGTAATAACGATGAAAAATAAAAGCCCTGCGCCCAAATCAAGCTCTCGGAAGCCGACCCTCAAGACCATTTCGGAAGTGAGTGGAATGGCTGTTCCCACCGTTTCGCGCGCATTGGCGGATGCGCCTGATATTAGCGAATCAACCAAGAAAAAGATTCGGCAGATCGCCAAAGAACTCGGTTATGTCCCCAACCGCGCTGGCGTTGGTCTGAGGACCGGACGCACCAATGTGATCTCACTGGTGATGTCGACTGAACGTGAAATGATGAATGTCACTGCGCGCCTGTTATCGTCGATCGGGGTTTCCCTTCGCGAGACCCCTTATCATCTGAACGTGATTCCGATCCTGCCCGATGATGATCCAATGGAGTCGGTGCGATATATCGTCGAAAATCAGACTGCAGATGGCATCATCTTCAACCAGGTCCGGACCGAGGACCCGCGCGCCAGATACCTTATGGAGCGCAAGTTTCCCTTTGCCACCCATGGTCGTACCAAATGGGCCGGACAGCATGCCTATTACGATTTCGACAATTTTACATATGCACGGCTGGGGGTTGATGAACTTGTTCGCAAGGGACGTCGGAATCTTGTGTTGGTCGCCCCTCCGCTTGACCAGAACTATGCATTGGCAATGGTGAACGGGGCAAAGGTGGCTGCTGAAAAGCAGGGTGTGAATCTGCATGTTGCACAACAGGTGCACAGCGATGCCACCACATTCGAAACCCGTGAATGGGCGACGCGAAAGATGGCTGCAGACCCCAAGATAGACGGGTTCATATGCGCCTCGACCAACGCAACCATGGCGGTTGTGGCTGGAATGGAAAGCCTGGATTTCCGGGTTGGGCGCGATTTCGACATCGTGTCGAAAGAGGCCATTCCAATGCTGCAATTTGTGCGCCCCGAGATCATTGTGGTGCACGAGAACGTGGATACGACCGGAGCATTTCTTGCCAAGGCCACAATTCAGGCGAT
Organism: Ruegeria sp. AP7; assembly: GCF_056539905.1. Taxonomy (NCBI): domain Bacteria; kingdom Pseudomonadati; phylum Pseudomonadota; class Alphaproteobacteria; order Rhodobacterales; family Roseobacteraceae; genus Ruegeria; species Ruegeria sp. AP7. Next base: position 65,144 of record NZ_JBQFVT010000007.1, read on the forward strand.
CCAGAACCCCGATATTTCACCCATGCAATGTCTGGAAGTGCCCGACCGTAGCGCCCTTCACAGCCTTTGACGTCCGAACATCAAGGAGACCGAATTGAGCACTCAGATCAAAGGGCCAGCTCTGTTTCTGGCGCAATTCGCGGCGGATGACGCGCCGTTCAACTCACTTTCTGAAATCGCAGCCTGGGCCGCCGGGCTTGGGTACAAAGGGGTTCAGATACCGACCTTTGACGCGCGTCTTTTTGATTTGGACAAGGCCGCTGACAGTCAGACCTATTGCGATGAAGTCAAAGGTATTTGTACGGATGCAGGGGTCGAGATCACCGAACTGTCGACCCACCTGCAAGGCCAATTGGTCGCGGTAAACCCGGCCTATGACGCAGCATTTGATGCCTTTGCGCCGGAAGACTGCCGCGGTAACCCGGCCAAGCGTCAGGCATGGGCAGTGGATCAGATGAAGAAAGCCGCGATCGCTAGCGAACGGCTGGGCCTGAAGCACACGGTCAGTTTCACCGGCTCTCTGGCGTTCCCGTTTCTTTACCCTTGGCCACAGCGGCCCGACGGGCTGATCGAGGAAGCCTTTGCCGAACTTGGTCGCCGGTGGATTCCTATCCTGAAACACTATGCCGATCACGGGCAGGATATCGGGTTCGAAATCCATCCGGGCGAGGATGTGTTTGACGGTGCAACGTTTGAGATGTTTGTCGATGCCTGCGGTGGGCACGAGGCGGCGATGATCAACTACGATCCCAGCCACTTCCTGTTGCAGCAGTTGGATTATCTTGCGTTCATCGATCTCTACCATGACCGCATCAACGCATTTCATGTCAAAGACGCCGAGTTCAATCCGGACGGGCGGCAAGGTGTGTATTCTGGCTATCAGGGATGGGTAACCCGCGCGGGCCGGTTCCGGTCGCTTGGCGATGGCCAGGTGGATTTTGCCGGGATCTTTTCGAAACTGACCCAATACGGCTTTGACAGCTGGGCGGTTCTGGAATGGGAATGCTGCATCAAATCCCCCGAACAAGGCGCGGCCGAAGGCGCCCCATTCATTGAAAAACACCTGATCGAGGTCACGCAGAAAGCCTTTGACGACTTTGCCGGTGGCGAGCGGGATGAGGTAATGATCAAGGGAATGTTGGGGCTATGACACGTTTGAAACTAGGCATGGTTGGTGGCGGGCAAGGGGCCTTTATCGGCGCCGTGCACCGGATTGCGTCCCGTATCGACGGGCGGTTTGAACTGGTTGCCGGGGCGCTGTCCTCGGATCCAGATCGGGCGGCGGCCAGTGCAGCGGAACTTGGAATCGCGCCGGACCGGTCATATGCCTCTTACGAGGATATGGCAAAGGCCGAGGCGGTGCGCCCAGATGGTATTGATGCGGTTGCCATCGTGACCCCCAACCACATGCATGCTGGTCCCAGCGCTGCGTTTCTGAATGCGGGTATCCACGTGATTTGCGACAAACCTCTTGCTGCCAGCAACGAGGAAGCTGATGCGATTAAGGTTGCGGCCGAAACCAGCAAGGCCCGGTTCTTTTTGACCCACAACTACACGGGTTACCCGCTGATCCGGCAGGCCCGCGCCATTGTTGCGCGCGGTGATTTGGGGCAAATCAGGCTAGTGCAAGCGGAATATGCGCAGGACTGGCTGACTGAACCTCTGGAGCAGGAAGGCCACAAGCAGGCAGGTTGGCGCACCGACCCGACCCGATCCGGGGCTGGAGCAATTGGTGACATCGGCACCCATGCGTTCAATCTGGCCAATTTTGTTACCGGACAGAAGGTTCAGGCGCTGTCTGCGGATCTGCAAAGCTTTGGCGCTGGCCGAAAGGTGGACGACAACGCACATATCCTGCTGCGATACGAAGGCGGCGCGCGGGGAATGCTTTGGGCCAGTCAGGTGGCGGTGGGCTGCGAAAACGGTCTGCGCCTGCGCATCTATGGCGACAAAGGTGGGCTCGAATGGGCACAGGAGAACCCCAACCACATGAGCTACACGCGCTTTGGCGAACCGAAACAGATTCTGACCCGGGGTGGGGCCGGAACGGGCCCGGATTGGACGCGCATCCCGCCAGGACATCCCGAAGGGTATTTGGAAGGTTTTGCAACGCTCTACAATGACATCGCCGATGTGATTTCCTCGGGCACCGATAATGCGCTGATCCCGAATTTGCAGGACGGTCTGGACGGGATGTGGTTTATCGCAGCGGCCCAATCCTCGGCTGCCAAAGACGGCGCATGGGTGGGGCGGTGACATGACCAAGCTGCGCTCGCGTGAGTGGTTCAACAATCCCGATGATCCCGAGATGACGGCTCTTTATCTGGAACGATACCTGAATTACGGGCTGACACTGGAAGAATTGAGGTCAGACCGGCCGATCATCGCGATCGCCCAGACCGGCAGCGACATTTCGCCCTGCAACCGTCATCATCTTGAGCTCGCGCAGCGCACGCGCGAGGCCATTCGAACCGCTGGCGGTATTGCGCTGGAAGTCCCGGTGCATCCGATTCAGGAGACTGGAAAACGCCCAACCGCCATGCTGGACAGGAACTTGGCCTATCTGGGCCTAGTGGAAACACTGTTTGGCTATCCTATTGATGGGGTTGTGCTAACCATTGGATGCGACAAGACAACGCCTGCGCTGTTAATGGCTGCGGCGACCGTGAACGTTCCTGCGATTGCGCTGTCAGTCGGGCCAATGCTGAATGGGTGGTACAAGGGTGAACGGGCCGGGTCGGGAAGTGTTATCTGGCAGGCGCGGCAACAACTGGCGGCTGGTGAAATCGACGCAGAAGAGTTTCTTGAGCTTGCCGCCTCATCCGCCCCTTCAGTTGGCTATTGCAATACAATGGGAACCGCATCCACCATGAACTCGCTCGCCGAGGTGCTGGGTATGCAACTTCCGGGTTCTGCCGCCATTCCCGCGCCGTATCGGGAACGTGGGCAAATGGCCTACTTTACCGGTTTGCGCATTGTCGAAATGGTGCGAGAGGATTTGCGTCCGAGCAAGATCATGACCCGCGAAGCGTTCGAGAATGCCATCGTCATCAACTCTGCGCTGGGGGGATCGACCAACGCGCCGATTCACCTGAACGCAATTGCCCGCCATCTGGGTATCGAGTTGACCAATGATGATTGGGAAAGTCTGGGTCACGCCATTCCGCTGTTGGCAAATGTTCAGCCCTCAGGCCAGTATTTGGGTGAGGACTTTTTCCGCGCTGGTGGTGTGCCTGCTGTTATCGCTGAGCTAATGCGCGCAGGATTGCTGCCGCATCCGGATGTGATCTGCGCCAACGGTAAGACGATCGCCCAAAACAACTCCGGGATTGAGGCCGCAGACCCCGATGTCATTCGCTCGGTGGAAAATCCTCTTTTGCAGGATGCCGGTTTTCTCAATCTGAAGGGCAATCTGTTTGACAGCGCCATTATGAAAACCTCGGTCATCGGTGATGCCTTTCGCCGGCGCTATCTTTGCAATCCAAACGATCCGAACGCGTTTGAAGGGCGCGCCATTGTATTTGACGGGCCAGAGGTATTTCACAAAACCATTGATGATCCGAAACTTGAAATCGATGAAAATTGCATTCTGGTGATGCGGGGTGCAGGGCCTATTGGATATCCGGGTGGTGCTGAAGTTGTAAACATGCGACCGCCGTCCTACCTCATCAAACAAGGCGTTCACGCCCTTCCCTGTATCGGAGATGGGCGGCAATCGGGAACATCCGGTTCCGCTTCAATCCTGAACGCTTCGCCCGAGGCAGCCGATGGCGGTGGTCTCGCAATATTGCAGACCGGAGATCGGGTGCGGGTAGATCTGAACAATCGGACGGTCAATGTATTGATCGCCGATGAAGAATTGGCTGACCGACGAAGGGCGCTTGAAAACGCGGGAGGCTTCAAGGCCCCAGCAAGCCAAACCCCATGGCAGCAAATGTTCCGAGACTCTGTCCGACCCTTTTCGGAAGGCATGGTACTAGGTCAAGCACCTAAATTTCAGGACATCGAACGAAAGTTCGCCCTCAGACACAATCACTGATGCAAAGCAATGTTCCGGTAAGGAGTACGGCCAATGAAATCTTTTAAAGTAGCCTGCATCGGTGAAGTCATGATGGAACTGATTGCCACTACCATTCCCGGTACAGCCAGAATCGGAGTTGCGGGTGACGTGCTAAACACAGCGATCTATTTACGCCGCACCTTGCCTGCCAAACACAGTGTCAGTCTTGTCAGTCTGCTGGGAAGCGACCACTTCTCTGACGAAATCTCTCGATTTGTTCAGGCGGAGGGAATTGGCATCAACGATTTGGGAAGGATCGAAGGTCGATTGCCCGGTGTCTATGCTATCGCAACAGATCCATCCGGAGAGCGCAGTTTCCAATACTGGCGCCATCAATCCGCCGCGCGTCTGCTCTTTCAGCAGAATGAACGTCATCCATTTCAGTCCCTCGAAAAATATGACGTTGTCTACGCCTCGGCAATCACGCTTGCGATTCTAGATGAGAATATCCGTCACGCCTTTCTAAATTGGTTGCCAACTTATCGCACAATGGGTGGAAAGTTTGTTTTCGACAGCAACTATCGCCCGTCATTGTGGCCATCAAAGAGCGTTGCTTTGACCGCGGTCGAAGCTGCTTGGCGACAATGTGACATTGCTTTGCCCTCGTTGGATGATGAGTTGACCCTGTTCGACGAGATTTCAGAACATCAGGTTGTCAAACGCTTCCAGACATATGGTATCGAAAATGGGGCTCTGAAACGTGGTCATCGAGGTCCGCTATGCTTGAAAGGCCCGCAACCAGATAAGCAGTTCCAAGCGGTGGACAAAGTGGTCGACACAACTGCGGCGGGAGATGGTTTTAATGGTGGTTTTCTGGGCCGTTTTCTGCAGACCGGAGATACTAGCGTAGCCATGAAGTACGGGCATTCTCTCGCGTCGCAGATCGTGATGCATTCGGGGGCGATTATTCCAAAAGAATCTCAACCGGCTTGAGTTCTCGCCCAGAGGTAAAAAAGGCTGTGTCCCTGCAGAACATCAATTGACGGCAAGGTATTGTCAGAAGAACTTGGCTTGAGGCGGGCAGGGGTGTTGCGTAGCTTTTGTCCATCACCAGGCCTGCCTCCTTCAAGTACTTCAAAACCAGCCCCGAGATTATCCGCCTTGCGGTGATGCTGTACATCCGCTTCCCGCTCTCGCCTCGAAATGTCGAAGACTTGTTACACGAGCGAGGCATCGACGTGAGCCACGAAACTGTCCGGTATCGGTGGAACAGGTTTGGCCCAATGTTTGCTGCTGAGATCCGAAGAAAGCGTGTTCAGCAGCTGCGCGTATTCTCCAAACGGAAGTGGTAAGTGGATGAGGTTTTTGTGAAGGTGAATGGTAAGCGGCATTATCTTTGGCGGGCCGTAGATCACGAAGGCGAGATACTGGAAGCAGTTGTCACCAAACGTCGAAACAAGCAGGCGGCATTGAAATTCCTCAGGAAATTGATGAAGCGGCACGGTAATGCGGAAAACGTCGTCACGGATCACTTCGCCTCATACAGAGCCGCGCTCAGAGAGCTGGGTGCACTCGAAAAACAACAGACGGGCAGGTGGCTCAAAAACCGCGTCGAGAATTCACATCTTCCTTTCCTACGATGCGAACGCGCGATGCGGCGTTTCAAGCGCATGCGAAATCGGCAGAAGTTCGCTGTCGTTCATTCCTTTGTTTAGAACCACATCAATTAGGAAAGATCGCTAGCCAACGGGGGTGTATTCAAATTAAAGCGCACGGCCGCTCATCCAGATCGCGCGATCTTCGCGTTTTTTAAAGGACGGCCCTATTGGTCTAGCTGAGGCTGGTTCGAATTTGGCTGACGCACCCGCATGCTTGCGGGACATGTCCACATTTTTGTTGACAGCCAGTCCGGTACTCGGGCAGCGTTTTGGGCATGGAAAAGAGTAAGAGCGGCCAAACATGGCGCAAATCATGATTGCAAAACTGGGACGTCGGGAAACCGGCTGTGATCTGGTCGTCTAAACTGACGCTGGTAATGAACCGATTTGGCTTTTGCTGGACCGGGCATCCTCAACTCTTCTGCCTCTCCTGATATTCTGGTTTTTCTAGATGCACAACAAGAACGGGTTGCGCCTTGCCGTTGATATTGGCGGTACATTTACCGATACGGTTTTGGTCGATGAGCAAGGTCATATCCTTGCCACTGCCAAAACACCGACCACCTCGAAAAACCCGACACTTGGGGCGCTTGCGGGTGCTAAGTACGTGTTGGGCAAAACCGGGGCGGACTGGCCTCAGATCAGCGGCTTTATCCATGGCACGACACTGGCCACCAATGCGTTGATCGAGCGCCGCGGAGCAGTTGTGGCGACTGTGACGAGCGAAGGGTTTCGAGACATTCTCGAAATCGCCTATGAGCGCCGCTACAACCAATATGAGATCAATCTTGTTAAACCTGATCTGATCGTGCCGCGTGCGCGCGCTTTTACGATTAAAGGCCGAATGGACGCGCGCGGGCTGGAGTTACAGCCGTTCGATGATGGGGCTGTTTCCCAACTGGCTGAAGAGCTTTCTGCTTGCGGCGCTGAGGCCGTGGCCATTTGCCTTATGCATGCCTATGCCAACCCGACACATGAGTTGCGGCTGCGTGAACTTCTACTGGCGGCGATACCCGATCTAACTATTTCGCTATCTCACGAGGTCAGCCCCGAGGCGCGCGAGTTCGACCGGCTCTCAACCACTATTGCCAACGCTTATATCCAGCCTCAGATGGAAAGCTACCTGGCTGATTTCCAAGCACGGTTTAGCGATGAGGGGTTGCAATGCCCGATCCTGATGATGACTGCGGGTGGGGGCATGACCACGATGCAAACCGCCGCGCGCCTGCCGATCCGACTTGTAGAATCCGGTCCTGCAGGGGGCGCCATTCTGGCTGCGCGCATCGCCGCCGAGACCGGCGAGCGCGAAGTGCTGAGTTTCGACATGGGCGGTACGACTGCCAAGCTGTGCCTGATCGACCAATATCGCCCGCAGACAGCCCGAAAATTCGAAATCGCGCGTGCGGCGCGTTTCATCAAGGGTTCAGGTATGCCTGTACGCATTCCGGTGATCGAAATGATCGAGATTGGAGCAGGTGGCGGTTCGATCGCGCATGTGGATCGGTTAGGCCGCTTGCAGGTCGGGCCCGAAAGTGCGGGATCCGAGCCCGGACCCGCCGCCTTTGCCAAGGGTGGAACCAATCCGACGGTAACAGATGCCGATGTGGTGCAGGGGCTGATTGAACCCGGGCGTTTTGCTGAGGGACGGCTTGGGATCGATACGGACGCGGCTGAAACTGCGCTTGCGTCGGGGATCGGGCAGGCGCTGGAGCTAAACAGCGCACAGGTCGCCCATGGGGTCAGCGAGATCGTGGATGAGAACATGGCTGCCGCAGGGCGGATGCATGCGGTGGAATCTGGCAAGGATCTGGGCGCTCGGTTGATGATCGCTTTTGGTGGCAATGGCCCCCTGCACGCCACAAGGGTGGCGCGGCGTGCACAAGTCGATCGCATTCTGGTCCCGCGTGATCCAGGGGTAGGTTCGGCGGTGGGGTTCCTATTTGCTCCGGTCTCGTTTGAAATCATCCGCTCGCGCTATAGCACCCTTGAGGCGCTCGACCTTGAGGGGCTTAATGCCTTCTTCGACGCAATGATCAGTGAGGCTGAGGCCGTTGTGAGGGCTGGCGCACCAGAAGGGCGACTAACCCGGCAAAGGCAGGCTTTCATGCGCTATCATGGGCAAGGGCATGAGATTGAAATCACGCTACCTGACCGGGCTTTGAAAGAGGCGGATATTCCTGCGCTTCGCAAGACGTTCGAGGAGGAATACAGCCGCCAATTCAGCCGCGCAGTGCCAGGCATGACTATCGAGGTTCTGAATTGGGCGCTGGAGGTCACGTCAGAGCCACCCGCGCTGGAGCATTACCCCGAGACGCTTGAGAAAAATCCTGCGCGGCCAGATGGGCAGCGGCGCATCCTGTGTGATGTCACCGGTGAGTGGCGCGAGGCGGAGATCCACGAGCGCGCAGCGCTCAGGCCCGGCGACCAAGTGAGCGGGCCTGCCCTGATTATCGAGCCGCAGACCACGACATTCGTCAGCGCAGATTTCTCAGCCCATTTGGATGGCGGCAGTAACATTTGGCTCATACGCAAACGGGAGGGCAACCGATGAGCACGTCGAATACTCGCCTGCAGGTCATGTGGAATCGGCTATTGGCCGTGGTAGAGGAACAAGGTCAGGCGCTGATACGCGCAGCTTTCAGCCCCATCGTGCGCGAGTGCGGTGACATTTCCGCTGGCATATTCGATCTACAGGGCCGAATGCTGGCACAGGCCGTGACCGGCACGCCAGGCCATATCAACACTATGGCTGAAGCAGTCAAAACACTGCGCGGCCGCTTTCAGCTTCAGGATATGAGGCCCGGCGACATTTACTTAACGAATGATCCATGGATAGCCTCTGGGCACCTGAACGATTTCCTGTTGATGATGCCGGTGTTTTTTCGGGATCAGGTGGTCGGGTTTACCTCCTGCACCTCGCATTTAGTCGATCTGGGCGGGCTGGGAATGGGGCCAGAGGGCGCTGACATCTTTGACGAGGGGCTGCTCATTCCTCCTTGTAAGCTAGTGGATACGGGCAATCTAAACACACTTCTGATGGAGATAGTCAAAGCCAACTCTCGCGAACCCGTCGCCAATGAAGGCGATATCTATGCGCTGATCGCGTGTTGCGAGACTGGTGCCGCGCGACTTGCCAGCATGATGGATGAGTTCGGTATCGACCATCTGGACGAACTAGCCGACTACATCATTGATACTTCATATCGTGGCACCGTTGAGGCCATTGCCGAACTTCCCGAAGGGACGTGGCACACTATGCTGAAGGTAGACGGGTATGAGCAGGAGATTGATCTTCATGCGACCCTGACCATCGGTGAAGATTACGTTAATCTGGATTTCAGCGGCACTTCCGGCCTGTCAAAAAAGGGTATCAACGTGCCGCTCAATTACGCCACCGCATATTCGGTGTTTGCCCTTCGCTGTATTATCGGGCCGGACATTCCCAACAATGCGGGCTCGCTTGAGGCATTCCACGTTACGGGGCCAAAGAACTGTATTCTGAACGCCCAAGCACCCGCACCGGTCGCCATGCGCCATACACTGGGGCAGATGACACCCGATTTGGTCTATGGCTGCCTGTCGCAGGCGCTGCCGGATTCTGTCCCGGCCGAGGGGGCATCATGCATGTATGACCTGCCGCTGCGCCATACACCCGAGGCGGTGTCTCGCGGGGATGAGCAGTTTGCGCTGGAGCTTGTATTCAGCGGTGGAACCGGGGCGCGGCCTGATCTGGATGGGCTCTCGGCTACCGCCTTTCCGTCGGGTGTCTGGGGAAGTCAGGTGGAAACGACCGAAGCGGTCGCGCCTGTCCTGATCACACGGCGCGAGCTCATTCCGGACAGCGGCGGACCCGGGCGAACACGAGGCGGCTTAGGTCAACATATCGAAGTACGCTCGTCGCAGGACGAAGAATTCATGGTGTTTCTTTCGGTCGAGCGTGTCTTAAACCCTGCGCGCGGGCGTCAGGGAGGGGGTCCTGGCGCACCGGGGCGCATCCGCATCGGCCATGACGGACCAGATCTGCCTGGAAAAGGTGAGGTTCGCGTGAAGGCAGGAGAAACCTTGCTTTTCGAAACACCGGGTGGTGGCGGTTTTGGAGATCCGCATGAGCGTAGTCGGAACGACGTTCGCCGCGATCTGGACGAAGGGCTGATCAGTCAAGAAGCTGCGCGCGATATCTATGGGTACAAACCATGATCCGTTCGGTTGGGCATATATCCGCGATATCACCTTATGCGCTGGCTCAGCTTGATGCACCGAAGGGGAAGCCCCTGATTTCGCTCTCTCAAAATGAAAGCCTACGCCCTCCCAGTCCCCTCGCGATTGACGCGGCCGCAAAAGCGCTGGAAGCCGGAAATCTCTACCCCGACCCAGACTGGGGGGAGCTTCGCGCAGCGTTGTCGAGGCTCCATGGTATCCCTGCCGATGGCATCCTGTGTGGCTGTGGCTCGATGGAGCTGATCTCATGCATCACACAAGCGTTTGCGGATGAGCACAATTCGGTGCTGGCCCCGGCGCATGCCTACCCGTTTTTCCGAACTGCCGCGCAGATAGCACGAGCGCGCTATGACGACGCTCCGGAAGAAGACAAGCGCGTTTCAGTCGATGCGTTGCTTGCAGCTATCCGGGACGACACCCGTATCGTCTTCGTTGCCAATCCCGGCAATCCTACTGGCACCCGCATCCCGCGCGCCGAACTGGTACGTCTGCGCGAAGGCTTGCCGCGCGATACCCTACTGGTGGTCGACGAAGCATATGCCGAGTTCACAGATCATATAAGAGAGCCCGTGTTCGATCTGGTCGAACGCGGCGATACGGTGGTTCTGCGTACCTTCTCTAAGGCGTATGGTCTGGCCGGGATGCGCGTAGGTTGGGGCTTGTTTCCACTTGAAATCGCCCGAGAGCTTCGCAAGGTGATGAACCCCAACAACAACACGATTGCCGGCCAGGCGGCTGCAAAAGCTGCGCTCTTGGATCAAGGCTACATGCGCGAAACCTGTCGGGAAACGGCGAGATTGCGCGACGGATTGCGCCAACGGCTGCTTCAGGCCGGGCTAAACGTGCCTGAAAGTTTTACCAATTTCGTCCTGATCCATATGGAAAGCCCTGAAGCGGCGCACCACGCCGATCATGCCCTTCGGGCAGAGGGCGTGTTTTTGCGCCGGCAAGCCGGAGCTGGGCTTGCCGATTGCCTACGTGTAACTATCGGTGTCGCGGATCAAATCGACATTGCTGCGAGCCTTCTGGAGCGCCTGGTAAAGGAGGGATTATCATGACGAATTCTCGTGGGCGTGCCCGATTTGGTGTTCTGGTGCCTTTCACCAATACAAATCTCGAACCCGACATGACACTGTTGCGCCCCGATGGCGTGTCGATGCATTTCGCCCGTATGGGGGGCTATGATCAGGACAAGGTCCCCGATGCAGACCAGATGCACGGGCTGGGCGCAGCGGATTTGGACGAGTCGCTGCATCTGTTGCAGGGTGTACGTCCGGATGTGATCCTTTATGGCTGTACCTCGGCTACGCTTACGCACGGCCCGGTATTTGACCGAGGGCTTTCTGAACGGATCAAAGCCACGAGTGGTGCCCAAACTGTGACGGCGGCAGGCGCTTTGGTACACGCGCTGACCACACTGGGGGTGGGGCGTATCGGCTTTGCCTCGCCTTATGTGCCCGCGATCAATGACATGGCCGTCGAATTTCTGGCACAAATGGGTGTTGAAACCTTGATCCGCTCAGAGGTGGACAGTGATTTGGACAACTACGGACAGGGCGAACTGGACCCGCAGGCGGTGTTCGATTTGGGCCTTGCCGCCAACCATCCCGAGGCCGATGCGATTGTGCTGTCTTGCACTGACATGCGCAGCGTCGAAATCATCGCCCATTTAGAGCAAGCTGTGGGCAAACCAGTAATCACGTCTAATCAAGCAATGGCTTTCCGTGCGATGCAGCTTGCTGGAATCGGCGAAGCCTTGCCGGGGTTCGGTCAGCTTTTGGAAAGAGAGAGGCTATGAGTTTTGACCGGGTCGCCGAGCTCTCGCTCGCATGCCAGGACATGCTGCGAGGTGCTCTCAACTCGGGCGTAACGCTGCTGATCGACACGGTTCGCATGGTAGCCGCTGCAACAGGTGTGATGGCAGGGCGAGTCACTGTGGATTGTGCCTTTGCCACTCGCGGCACCGCGAAAGATGCCAGGGCGGCTGATGCGGCCTGAGACCACATTTCGTGAAATGGAACAGCATGTCCGTGCTTCCGTGGAGGAAAACCATGTCTGACACCCCGCGTATCATTCTGCACAACAGCGACACGGCACCGCTTGCCGAAAGCTTGTGCGCCGTATTCCCAAAGGCAGATTATCGTGAATGCAACAGCTATGAGGGCCTTCCTGCGCTGATCGACAGCTATAAGCCCGAGGTCGTCTATTCGGTTCGTTTCGCGGGCACGCCTGGCTATCCGCGCGACGCGCTGTTTGGCCCGCAAGGCCCAAGTTGGATTGCCAATGGTGGGGCGGGTACCGATCATTACGGCCTGTGGGACCCTCAGAGGACTATCGTGACCAATGCTGCGGGTGTGGCCGCTGGGATGATGGCGGAATATATCTTTGGCGGGTTTTTGCATTTTACCCTGGATGTGCCTGGTCTGCAGAAAGACAAGGCTGCGCGGCACTGGAACGCGCGTACGGTCAGGCCGTTGGCGGGCAAAACACTCCTGATCATCGGGCTGGGTCATACCGGTCAGGCGGTGGCGGCGCGCGCCAAGGCCTTTGGAATGAAAGTCCTGGGAACCCGCGCGCGTCCCAAGCCGATGAAAAACGTCGATGAGGTGCACGCAGCGGATGAACTGCATGACCTTCTGCCATTTGCGGATTTCATTGCGGTCTCGACCCCACTAATTCCAGCGACACGCGGCTTGATCGGTGCGCGAGAGATTGCGGCGATGAAGCAAGGCGTCATCCTCGCGGATGTTTCACGCGGCGGTGTGGTGGATCAAGCTGCCCTTCACGAAGCACTGAGTGCAGGGCATGTGGCGGCGGCGGTATTGGACGTGTTCGAAACCGAGCCTCTTCCCGAAACAAGCCCGCTCTGGGCTCTTGAGAACGTGGTCATCTCACCGCATTGCTCATCGGTTTATGCCGAATGGGAACAGGCTTCTTTTGATCTGTTTATTCAGAACCTGGATCGCTGGATACGCGGCGAGAGATTGGTCAATATCGTGAACCCTGTGCGTGGATACTAAAGAAAATGACCTGACCTGCAGCCTGTTTGGTTCGGAGCGCATGTTTTCTTCCGGATCAAATTTCAAGCCAAGCTAAATAGCGGCTCTTTCCAAGCGGCGCGGTTTCTGCACGGCACAAGGGACAATCATCGGAACCGGTCTGGCAGCTTCAATATAAGTGTTTGTGATGCTGCCAGTTGTTTCGGCGGGGTGATTAGGTGTCTGGCTTGGATTGCAGGCGTCACATCATCAACGCTTTTTCAACAAGTGCCTGTTTGTCCGGATATTGGGACACGTCCACACCGTGCTCAGCCAGCGCGTCGCTTAGCTCTTGCGTGCTCAAATTTTCGATTGCTGCGGTCGTCATTCTCAGGAAGTTTATCCGGCGCTTTAGCTGTCCGTTCGTTTCACCAAAAATGTGCCGATCTTGGAAAGCGAATTCTTCGGCGTATTTTGTCATGAAGTATGACAGGAACGTGTTGAGGCTGATCCGCAAGCGTGGATCATCTGTGAGCAGGTCCGCAGAGGCATCCAACGTCTGTCGCATCAGGGTGGCCCATCTTTCTGCCCCCTTGTCATTCATCAGTGCCATAGCGTTATGCGCGTGATGAAAGTTCAACCGGAACTCAGCGCCGTGGTAATAGGGACCACCCCCCATGACATCGATCCACATGGAGGCCTGGGTCGCAACATGGTGGTGCAATCCCCCAACCCTTTCGAAGACGGATGTGAACCAGGGCTCATCGGCAAACACGCGTTCATAGAATCTGGTGACTACGCCAACAATTGCATCTTGTCCCAAGACAGAGAATAGCTGCCAGAACTGAATCGGCTTTGAGGTGTCGCCCGGTGCAGTTAGCGAAACAACCTCTGCCATGCGGTGGGCGTCAGCGGGCAGCAGTCCATTTTCGATCGCAGCTGTGATATATGCCTGCTGAACGCGCTCACTCATATACCCGTGGCTCGTTGGAAATTTCGGAAGGTCGACAAGTGTCATCAGTTTATGTCCTGGTAGTCTCTTGTCGGGAGGTGAATTGTGGGGGTTTCAGCCCATCCTATCGCCCGAACGCCTTGCGATACTTCGAAATAAAAAGGTCTTTTCCCTTCATCTGGCGCGTGACCCAATCGCCAACAGTCGCAAATAGCCAGCTGTTCCCGATTTTGGGACCAAGGGGCAGTAAGATCGGGGCTTTTTTCCATGGCACATATGGCTTTAGATCCTCGATCGCCTGGCCTTTCAGTGTTTGTTTCAAGGTTTTGATTAGCCACGGATTCTGTCGGGATATTGCCACAATGGTCATACCGTCACCGATATCGGCAATGTCTCCTGCGATGAAGACGTTCGGGTGCTTGGAAGGGCGTAACCATTTGTCGGTTTGAATCCGGCCAGAAGGTGCCGTGGTGACCCCGGAAAGCGTTTGCGCCAAAGCCGTATTTGGCCTGGATCCGATCACAGGAAACACCAGGTCAGCACTAAACACCCGGCCATCGGTCAATTTGACCGACCCGGCATAGGGTCTGTCCAAGTGTAGCAAGTTTTCCGCTCTTTGGCCCAGAACGATGTTCACGCCTGCGCGTTCCAGCTTGCGTTTCAACTGCGCGCCCAACTTTGCCGGGTACATTGGAAACAAAGTGTTATCTGAAGAAACCAATGTGATGTCCTTGTCGGGTTGAGCTGCGGCGATTTCCCCTGCCAACTCGGCGCCGACCGCACCTGCTCCGACGATGACAACCGACTTTGCTGACGACAATTGCAAACTAACCTCAGCACTCGCCTCGCGAAAATCCTTAATGCTGTTACCTTCAGGTTTGAAAGGCGCAGCATAGGACGAACCTGTCGCCAGGACGATGTAATCGGCGGTATAGATGGTTCCGTCTTCTAACGTAATTTCGGATTGTGTAACCCTTGAGGCCCGACCGCGAATGACGCGTCCGCGCATCAGCAAACGATCATAGGGCAGAATGATCTGATCCAACAATTCGGGCTGCAAAAGTGCACGAATGGTCGCTGGCGGCTGCACAAAGGCTTCGCGTTGCTCGATCAGCGTGACATCAGCGTATCCATCCAGTGCTTTGGCGACCTCAAAGCCAACATATCCACCGCCGACAATCACGACTTTCTTCTGGGTCATCTTCTTCCTCGTTGCGTTCCGCAAGTCTGAGGCGTAGTTAAAAATACAAGATCAAAACGACAAGTACGGTCATATAGGATACCGCTATGGCAACGCGCGAACCAGATGAAAACTGTCTGATTGAGCCACTGAT
This sequence comes from Ruegeria sp. AP7, assembly GCF_056539905.1. Classification (NCBI taxonomy): domain Bacteria; kingdom Pseudomonadati; phylum Pseudomonadota; class Alphaproteobacteria; order Rhodobacterales; family Roseobacteraceae; genus Ruegeria; species Ruegeria sp. AP7. The sequence goes on from NZ_JBQFVT010000007.1 coordinate 80,284, forward strand.
AGAAGCGATCTCGGGTAAGTGGAAACTCTTGATCATCTATTGGCTGGCGCAGGAAACCTCACGGTTCAATCAGCTTCAGCGCAACCTCGGTAGCATCACCCACCGCACTCTAACCCGACAACTTGGCGAGCTACAGGACGCTGGCTTTGTGTCCCGCAAGGACTTTCGGACTATCCCTCCACATGTGGAATACAGTCTGACCTCATTGGGGCAAAGTCTGATCCCCTTGTTGCAGGCCATGCATGAATGGGCGGCAACAAACGCGGGTAAAATGGCACATCCGAAAGACAGCAAGGAGCGCATATAGTTGCGTACGTCCCGGCAGTAATTACATCCTTCCAACGGTTGCTTTCGGGACACTGAAGCCCGATATCGAACGGGTCGGCCAATGTCTGGTCTGGCCCACTTGCCTCAACAACGTTTTGTAGAGTTCCGAACAACGAGTTGTGTAAACAACTCTTCGGATTTGGGCGCCTGATGAGTCGTGATCCAGTTGGCAAGTGCGTCCGCCGCGCGTTCACCCATCTGAGAAACCGGTAAATGTACGCTTGTCAGTGGCGGAACGGTTACAGACGAAGTTGGAAGATCGTCAACCCCGACCATGGAAATTTGGTCCGGGACGATGATATTTTGCGCCTGAAGACCAAGCAAAACCCCCAGGGCGACGACATCGGAAAGACATAGAATTGCCGTTGGCCTGGTGCTTAGATTGCCCAAGTGTTTTGCAGCGTCTGCGCCGCCCTGATGGCTGATCTCGGTCTCGAAGGTTGAGAGCTTTCCGTCGAAGGGAAAGGCTTTGAGGCCGGTTAGGCGCGCTCGGGTACGGTCATTATCGTTAACGGGGCCATGCACGACCGCAATGTCTCGGTGTCCGAGTTCAACAAGGTGTTTTAGGGCAAGTTGCGCCGCAGCCGCGTTATCATACCCGATGGTCGGCAGCGGATTTTCCGGATTAAAGAAAGACGTGACGATCGTTGGCAACGACGCCCGTTCGATCAGTTCGTGAAACGCCAGGCTGTGGGTAATGCCAGTGATGATCAGTCCTTCTGCCCCGATATCTAGCAGGCTTTTGGCTTTCTCGGCTTCAATCTCTAGGCTCGCCTCGGTTGTCGCAACGATCAGAGACAACTGATGGTCTGATAGCTTACGCTCCAGAGCAGCAAGGAATCGGGCAAAGATCGCATTGTCCAGCGTAGGGACCAAAGCCCCAACAAAGCGGGTGCGACCAGAATTGATTGCCCTGGCAGCCGCGCTAGGAACGAATTTTAGCTCGGAAATCGCGGTCTGAACTTTTTCGAGCGTTTCCTTCTTCACCACGGTCGGTTCATTCAGCACCCTGGACACCGTTGCGACGGACACGCCCGCTGCTTTTGCTACATCTCTGAGATTTGAGCGTTTTTTAGGCTCGGGGGTTTTCTGCGTCACTGATTTTAGGGCCCGTCTTGCCGATTTCTAAGTAAAGAGTTGACATATGTAACTGGTTTCATCAAGCTCTGTAACTAGTTACATTTTGGGAATCTGGCTGCACCATGCACGGGTCTACGGTTTTGCATGCTTTTACTAACACGGGGTACGACGGCCCCGGTCGCCGGTTCCCGGGCTTCCCAAATGCCCTTGACGCACACACGCATGTCCTGTCTCCGCGCGAGGCGGTGAAGCTGTCGATCAAACCCGGAGATTTGCTGTCAGTAGAAGGGGCTGGTTCAATGCAGCCATTGGATCTCGCTGCTTTGGCAGAGGGTGGGCAGCCGATGCTTGCGGCGCTTGGGCTGAGCCAAACCGGGTTGGTTGAATGGGACGGTTTTGACAGTGCCCGGTTCTCGGGTTGGATAGCAGCGCGGGATGGGGATCAGCGGGTTCCCTGTTGCAGATTTGATCAATCATCCGAGCCAGTGATTATGCGTGCCAGTCAGACGATGACGGTCTGGTTGATCCGACCCGTCGGAGTTGCCGGGCTAATCGAAGGCTCAGGCGCCGGAATTGTGACGGTTCTGCACAAACCCGCAGCCAAACGTGATGTGCAAATGCCCCCTTTGCTGGGTGATACACGAGACGAGTTCACCGTCCCTCGCGGCAGCGCCATGGCGTATGAGCTTAAAGCTGGCGAATTCGTTCAAATCATCGATGTTGAAGGCCAGCAATGTTCCGATTTCATGGCGTTGCGGGCTGATGGCCTGGATCGTGGCGAGGAATGGATGATCGACTCCACTGCCACTCGGTCCATGGTTAGACGGGCTTTTCCCGGCCCCGGTTTGCTGGATAAATTCTTTGATCGCGATATGCGCCCGTTACTGAATCTGGTTCAGGACACTTGTGGTCAACACGATACATTCGGTCTGGCGTGCACCGCTCGTGGTTACGAAGAGAGAGGCTTTCCCGGCCATCTAAACTGTTCCGACAACATGACCAATGCTCTAGTGCCCTACGGTGTCAAAAAGCGGACCGCTTGGCCCGCAATCAATTTCTTCTGGAGCACGTGGGTTGACCCGGCTTCGCATCATATCCTGACTGAAGAATCCCGTTCGCGCCCCGGTGATTATGTTGCCATGCGAGCGTTGGAGGATCTGGTCTGCACCTCGACCGCCTGTCCAGACGACATTGATCCGATCAACGGCTGGAACCCGACGGATGTGCATGTACGTATCTACCGCCCTGAAACACCGATCCGCCGTGCGGTTGCCTATCGCGAAAAGGAAGACGCCCTCATGTCGATCAGCCAGGAGTCCGCTTTTCATGACCGTCTGGCCCCGCTGACCCAGCATTTCGCGCCAGCGCGTGATCTATGGGCACCGGTCAGTTACCCGGCCCATGGTACTTTGGGTGAATATTGGGCCTGCCGCGAGGCTGTGACAGTGCAGGACATGAGCGGTCTGCGCAAATTCGACATCGTCGGCCCGGATGCCGAGGCGCTGCTGCAACTGGCCACCACTCGAAACGTGGCAAAACTGCCGGTTTGGCGTGGATCTTACACGCTGATGTGCGACGAAAGTGGATCGGTCATTGACGATGGCACCTTGTTCCGTCTGGCGCCCGAGATTTTCCGTTGGTGCTGTGGGTCCGAGGAAAGCGGGCGGGTGTTGCAAGAACTGGCAGACGTGCGCGGCTTGCAAGTGCGGGTCCACGCATTGCGCGGAACGATGCCAAACCTGGCTATTCAAGGGCCGAAATCGCGCGACTTGCTACGCAAGATCGCTTTTACCCAACCGCATGTCCCCAGCCTGGATCATCTAAAATGGTTCGGTGTCACCGTCGCACGGCTGAACGATCGCGAAGGTGCGCCGTTCATGCTGTCGCGATCGGGCTATACCGGCGAATTAGGGTATGAAGTTTTCTGCTCAAAATCCGATGCTGTCGCGATCTGGGATGCGGTAATGGCAGCCGGCGAAGAGTTCGAGATCGCCCCAATGGGTTCAGCCGCACTAGACATCATCCGGATTGAGGCAGGTCTGGCCGCCGCAAACGCCGAATTCGCACCGGGCGTCGATGCGTTCGAGGCTGGATTGGGCTTTGCGGTCGATCTGACCAAGTCTGACTTCACCGGCAAGTCGGCTCTGCAACGCAACGCACGCGACCCGCGCCGGGTGCTCAAAGGGCTGCTGATCGGTTGCGATGACGTGCCAGCCCACGGTGCCCCGGTCTACGCGGGAGAACGGCAGGTGGGTGTGGTGACCTCGGCTATACGTTCACCGATGCTGGAGCATGCGATTGCGATGGCCCGATTGTCGGTCGAGCAGGCGGAAAACGGCACTCAATTGGAGATCGGACAGCTCGACGGACGGATGAAACGCCTGCGCGCGACGGTCTCGGACATTCCATTCATAGACCCGCAACGCAAGCGGGCGCGCGCCTGATGGCGCATGCAACTCAACGAAACGGGAGAATTAATATGAAAAAAGGAATGCTAACAGCTGCATTGACCCTGACTTTGGGCGCGACAACCGCGATAGCGCAGGACAAAGTGATGGTCGGTGAACCCAGCTGGCCCGGTGCCAAGATTATGAGCCGCGTCATTGGTCAGGTTATCGAAACACGTCTAGGCGGCGAGGTTGGCTATGCGCCTGGCGCCAATGCGGTGATCTTTGCAGCGATGGATGGCGGGCGTGGCGATATCGACGTCCACCCGGATGTCTGGCTGCCTAACCAGTCGTCATTCACCGACGAGTATGTCGATCAGAAGGGCACCGTCGCGCTGTCTTCTGGCAGCTACGAGGGGCGCGCCGGCATCTGCGTGCCGAACTATATGGTTGAGGATCACAACATCCGTTCAATCTACGATCTGGCCACCCCGATGGCGCAAGAGCTCTTCGACTCGGATGGTGACGGCATGGGTGAGGTTTGGGTTGGTGCTTCGGGCTGGGCTTCAACCAACACATTCAAAGTGCGGGTGCGGGACTATGGGATCGAGACCTTCCTGACACCAACGACCGAGGATGAAACCGTGTTTTATTCGCGCTTGAAGGACCAGGTTGACCAACAGAAGGGTGCGGCGTTCTACTGCTATGCGCCGCATTACGTGCATGCTTTGTATGATGTGACAATTCTAGAAGAACCCGAACATGATGCGACCACCTACAAGATGGTGCAGCCCGATCAGGACGCGGATTGGTTCAACAAGTCCCATATCAGCACCGGTGAACCGGTCAAGACCGTGACCGTCGCCCATTCCAAATCGCTTGAGCAGCGCAACCCTGCAGCGGCGTCCTTTCTGGCCAATATCGACATGGATGCCGGTGAGCTGAGCGGCCTGACTTACGAGGTCGTGGTCAAAGGGCGTGACACAGACGAGGTCGTGGCCGAGTGGATCGCCGCCAATGGCGACACCGTCGACAGCTGGCTTGGTCTGACCACCAACTAAAACCTGCGCGCGCCCAATGATTTCGGGGGCGTTGCTCGATTCATTCAACTGCGGTGGGGTCAGTATGACAGCGGATATCGCAATCGACGCAAAAGGCGTTTGGAAGGTTTTTGGTGCGCGGTCGCAGGAAGCATTGCAGGCCATCCACAGCGAGGGGCTGAGCAAGGCCGAAGTGCTGGAGCGCTTCAACTGCGTTGTCGGCGTCGCCGATGCAAGTTTCGAAATCGAGCGGGGTGAATTGTTCTGCGTCATGGGCCTGTCGGGCTCAGGCAAGTCGACCCTTGTGCGGCATGTGAACCGTCTGCTGGAGCCCACGGACGGCCATATCTTTCTGGATGGCGAGGACGTGATGGGCCTGAATGATGAGGGCCTGCGCGACCTGCGCAACCGGCGCGTCGCTATGGTGTTCCAGAACTTCGGCCTGATGCCCCACCGTACTGTCCGTGACAACGTAGCGATGCCGCTGGAAATCCGAGGCACCGGCAAGGCGCGCCGCTGGGAAGAAGCGGACCGGGTGCTGGAACTGGTCGAGCTCAACGGTTGGGAAGACAAATATGCGCATGAGCTGTCGGGCGGTATGCAGCAACGTGTGGGTCTGGCCCGTGCCATCGCCGCCGACCCCGAGATATTGCTGATGGACGAGCCGTTCTCGGCCCTCGACCCGCTGATTCGAAAGCAGTTGCAGGACCAGTTCATGGACCTCAGCCACAAGCTGAACAAAACCACGATGTTCATCACCCACGATCTAGATGAAGCGATCCGCATCGGCCATCGTATTGCGATCATGAAGGATGGGCGCATTGTGCAGATCGGTACGCCGGAAGAGATCATCCTCAACCCCGCCGATGACTATGTGGCCGACTTTGTGGCAGGGATTTCCAAACTCAACATGATCTTCGCCCATGCGGTGATGAAACCGGTTGAAGAGTTCGAGGCGCATCACGGCGAAGTGCCCGAAGATGCCAAAGAGGCGCATCCGGACATGGATTTGTCCGATCTGATGAACCTCTGCGTTGATGGTCATGGAGTTGTAGCCGTCACTCAGGATGGCAAGACCGTGGGTGTTATCAACCGAGCGGGTCTGATCCGCGCGATTCAGGACAGTCAAGCCTAAGGGGACCGCTATGAAACATGTTGATATACAACAGATCCAACCGGAAACCGCCGACCGCCTGAATGGCTTGATCGGAGATTTCGTGGGGCAGGGGCAGTCCTATTACCAAAAGACCTTTGCCTACATGATGCAGGCGCCCGGCTACCGCTTTACGCTGAACAAGGCCGCTGCAATTTTGGGTCCGATATGGTTCGGGGCGCGGGGGCTGTGGTCGTGGTTCCTTGGGTTTTTGGTGCTGGAAACGCTTGCCTATATCCAAATCGGCCTGGGCTTGTTCGGTGATCTGGGCCGTGAGTTTCGGGAACGCGCGGAACAGATTGAGCAGACATTGGAGCTGCGCCGCCAGCAAATTGCAGCGGCAGAGCAATCCGGTTCAACCACTTTGGAGTCATTGAAGCGCGCCGCGGAATCGCTTGAGGGTGCATTGGCAGGCGCGCAGGAGGCCGCACGTTCAGCGGATTCGACAGGATTCACCTATCTGGTTATCGGGATCGTCCTTCTGCTGGCGTTTAAGTTCCTGGCCGCCTCGTTGGCCAACTGGACGCTTGAAGGGCAGTTCGCGCGCTGGCGTTCGGACCCGAGCGTAGCGCATGGCTGGTCGCTGCCTCGAGTAGTCGTCGCGACGGCGCTGACTGCCGTGGTAGTAATTTTGTCGATGATCAAGTTTGCGCAACCCGATGCGCTAGCAGTACTCAAAACTTTCCCAACCAACCGGGACTGGCGTTTGAACGTCGGCGATGGCGTACAAGCAGTGTTTGAATGGACCAAAACCGCCGGGCGCGGCTTCTTCGATGGGCTGACCTATGGGATGCGCACCCTGTTGGACTGGATTGAGGTAGTACTGGTCGATACGCCGTGGCCGGTCGTGGCACTGGTGATTATCATGCTGGCCTATCTCTCTGCCGGACCGCGCGTGGCAATCTTCACCGGTGCAGCGCTGGCCTATCTGGGTCTATTGGATTTCTGGGAAAAAGCGATGACCACGATTGCCCTGCTGGGCGCGGCGGCGCTAATCTCGATCACTCTAGGTATCCCGCTTGGCATCTATTGTGCGCGCCGCCCGCGGGCGTTTGCAATCGTGCGACCGATTTTGGATTTCATGCAGTCGATGCCGTCCTTCGTCTACTTGATCCCGGTCGTGGCCTTTATCGGATCAGGCAAGCCAGCGGGCGTGGTCGCTACAATGATCTTTGGCAGCCCCCCGGTGATCCGTTTTACCGTTCTTGGCCTGCAGCAAGTCCCCGAAACCGTGCGGGAGGCCGCATTAGCCTTCGGAGCGACGCCCCGGTATCTGCTATGGAGGGTAGATCTGCCCCTGGCGCACAAGACTATCATGGCGGGTGTGAATCAGACTATCCTGATGTCTCTTGCGATGGTGGTCGTCGCCTCGCTGATCGGTGCAAAAGGCTTGGGCGAGGACGTGCTGGAGGCACTTCAATATGCCGCTGCAGGACAAGGAATTTTGGCTGGATTGGCGATCCTGTTCTGCGCGCTCATCCTGGATCGGATTGTGGCTGGAAGAAAATGACGAATACGTCAAGCGCACGATCACTCGACAGTATTTCGAGGTGGGCGATGCAGATTTGTTCGCAGATGTCACGGTCTCGTTTGAACCCTTAGTTTGAGCAAGCTCACTGGCCCGGGCATGTGGGCGGTGCAGGCACCTACAAGGTGACAGGCTATGTTGTTCTACTAATCTGATTGAAGCTGGTTCGAATTGTTTTCCAACCCGGTGGCAGCGCAGATCCAGTGCCGCATATGTTGGATTGATGTTTGAACCCAGATCGCCGGACTATTAATCGCATTCGCCACCCAGTGAGGCGTCATTCAATTAGTAGGCTGATCCGGTTGCGTGCAGTCACTTCGTTTATCACGAGGTCAACGCACGTCAGGCCGTGTTTGTCGTAGCGCCACGAACGAGGGTTTTCGATCTTGATCTGGCTCGTCTCAATTGGAGTCGAACCCAACTGATCCGTCTGGAACGACAATCGTGTGCTCGGGTTTCCAGCTCAGCCATATTTCGCCACCTTCGGGCAAATCCGGGATGTCCTGATCGCGCGCAATGACTTTGAAGGTGCTGTCGTTGTGTTTCAGGACGCAGGTCGCCATCGCTCCGGCGAAGATGCGACGGACCAGCGTGGCGGGGAGTTTTGAGATCTCGTCGCCGTCAGGCTCTGAGATAGATATGCTCATGTTCTCGGGTCTGACGGCCAGGGTCGACTGCGGTGTCGCTCTGTGTGGCAATTTGATATCCGCGTCGCCAGAATTCAGAGCCAAGCTGCTTTGACCTGTCAGAATATTGGCTTCGCCCAGAAATTCGGCGGTAAAGACGTCGACGGGATTGTTGTAGACTTCGCGTGGCGGGCCAGCCTGAATCATCGTTCCCTGTCTGAGGATGCCGATCTTGTCTGACAAAGTAAGGGCTTCTTCCTGATCATGGGTCACAAAGATCGTTGTAATGCCAATCTCACGCTGAATACGCTTCAATTCTATCTGCATGTCGACGCGCAAGGATTTGTCCAAGGCCGACAGCGGCTCGTCCAATAGAAGCACCTTTGGATTAGTGACAATAGCCCGTGCCAATGCCACGCGCTGTCGTTGACCACCAGACAACAGATGAGGTTTGCGGTCGCCCAGTCGCCCAAGCTGTACCAGTTCCAGCGCTTCACCCACGCGGCGGCGTTCCTCGGCTGCACCTACTTTGCGTACACGCAATCCAAAACCCACATTGTCGGCGACGGTCATATTGGGAAACAGAGCATAGTTCTGGAACATCATTCCAATGTCGCGCTTTTCGACGGGAATGTGCTCGACCGACTGATCACCGATATGGATCGAACCACTGTCCGCAAAGATAAATCCGGCAATAGCACGCAGCAACGTCGTCTTACCACTGCCTGACGGGCCGAGAAGGGCAAAAAAACCACCATCCGGAAAGTGCATGGTGACGTCATTCAAAGCTTTGAGTGACCCGAATGTTTTGGTGACGTTTTGGACAGAAACATCGGCCATCAGCGTTCTCCTCCGAAATTCGAGAACCGGGCTGCAAAAAGCATCACGGCCATCGAGATTACGATAATGATTGTCGAGATTGCATTGATTTCCGGCGTGAAGCCTTTGCGGATCGAAGTGTAGATCAAAACCGGCAGCGTGCTGTCTCCGGGTTCGGAGAGGAAGTACGACACAACGAACTGGTCAAAGCTGACCGCAAAAGCGAACAGAGCACCAGCAATGATCCCCGAAGCGATCCAGGGCAGGGTGACGCGGCGGGTCACGGTCCAGCTGTCGGCGCCCATGGACCTTGCGGCCTCTTCCAGTGTGGGATCAAATGTCGCCAAGCGGGCGCTGACGACGACGATCACGTAAGGCAAGGCCAGGGCGACATGGCCAATCAGAACCGAGGGTGTGCCGCGGCCAAGACCGACGCCATAGAAAAAGATCAGCATCGCCGTGCCGGTGATCAGCCATGGAATCGCGATCGGCGGGAACAGCATCACCTGCAGGAAGCGCTTGCCACGGAACTCGAACCGGAACAGGGCCAGCGAGGCGGCTGTGCCCAAGATGGTGGCAATCACTGTTGTAGCCAGCGCGATCAGAATTGAGCGGGTCGCGGCATTCAGAATTTCGGTGTTCTGGCCCAGTTTTTTGTACCATTTTAGCGAAAACTCAAAGGGCAGTTGATAATACTGTGACGCGTTGAAGGACATGAACGCCATGACGATGATCGGGGCGTAAAGAAAGAATAGGATTAGGCCAAGCCAAACCTTACCTGCCCAGACCAGATAGGTGTTCTTCATGTCTGTGCCCTCCGTAATGCCGGGCTGGCGGTTGCCAGGATCACCAAAACCACCGCAAGCAGGATAAAGGACAAGGCAGCCCCTAAGGGCCAATTGAACACGGCCACGAACTGATCCTCAATCACGGTGCCAAAATAAGTTCCGACACGACCACCCAATATGCGTGGTTCCATGAAAGAGCCGACGACAGGTACAAAAATCAGTACCGCACCGGCCAGCAGCCCGGGCAGGGACAAAGGCAGGATGACGCGCCACAGGATGGTCAGTTTGTTCGCCCCCATTGACCGCGCGGCGTCGATCAGATTGTCGTCGATGGCCTGTAAGGCCAGATACGAAGTCAAGATCACGTAAGGCAGGTAAGAGTGGACCAGGCCGATAACGATCGCCGGGGTCGAGAACATCAGGTTCACATCGACCTCGAACGGCAGGATCGCGTTGAGGCCGAGCTCTAGCACTCCATTTCCGCGCAGAACGATCGCCCAGGAAAATATCCGGACCAGAGAATTCGACCAGAAGGGCAGGATGACCAGAAGGAATAGTGCTTCGCGCGACTTACCCTTAATCGCCTTAGCCAGAACATAGGCGCAGGGAAAGCCGACCAGCACGGAAATCACCGTCACAGTCAGGCCCAGCTTTATGGATTTCCAAAGCAGCGTGGCGTAAGTCGAGGTCTGGAAGAAGGCCTGATAGTTTTCAGACGTGTAGTGCCATTCGGCATCGCCAAAAGGCACATCGGACAAAAAGCTGAAATACAGCATCGCCGACAGCGGCAAAAATATTGCCACCGTCAGCCAAATGTAAGCCGGAGAAAGCAGGCTGACGATCTTGAGCCTGTTTTGTCGGGCGAGAACCGTTGACATGTCTGCTTTCTCCTTAGCGTGCCTGGGCTTATTGGGCGGCTTTCAACCCTTGCCAGAGCTCAAGGTATTTCTCGCGATTTTCATCCGAGACCGGACGCTGGAACTGGACGCGTGCCACGACTGCGGGATCCCCAAGAACGCGCTTGTTGAACGCGTCATCAGGCAACGCAGCGGCGGCCTTGGCATTGGCCGAAGCTGGGGCACCGCTTTCGGCCCATTTGACGTAGAACTCAGGGTCGATCATCCAATTGATAAAGGCGTGTGCAGCCTCTTTCTTGGTCGATGATGTTGGGATCGACAGACCATCCAACCAGCCGATTGCACCCTCGTCCGGCACGATGAATTGAACCGGTAGTCCGGAAGCCATCGAGCGGCTCGCAGAACCTGACCAGAAGGTCGCCACATCCAGATCGCCCGCAGCCATGAACTGGTTCCAGTCGTTCTCCGAACCCCAATAGGTTTTGATCTGAGGCATCAACTCGGCAAGTTTGGCCTCGATGGCATCGAGATCCTGGATGTCGTTGATATCCTGGCCCGTTGCGATAGCTGCGAATTGTACGGCTTCCAACGCGTCATCGCGGATCGAGACTTTGCCTTCGTGCGCCGTGTCCCAAAATACGTCAATCGACGTTGGTATCTCGTTGAATTCATTGGTGTTCACAGCAAAGGATGTCAGGCCCCAGGTCCAAGGCATTCCATGCAGCGCACCTCCGGCGTTGAGGTCCGGATTGGCGGCCAGATTTTCGGGCACGTCGCTAAAATTCGCGACCATCGAGCTGTCCACTGGCCCTATCAGCCCCTCGGCCTGCGCCTGTGGCGTAAAGGCCGCGTTGATCAGCACGACGTCATAGGCACCGGGGTTGGTCCGAAGCTTGGTCAACATCTCTTGTTCAGAATTGAAGTATTCATGAACGACGGTGTGGCCCGTTGCCTCGGTAAAGGCAGAAATGGCCCAGTCTTCGTCGGTTCCATACCCTTGCCAATTGAGAACTCGGATCTCATCGGCCAGAGCGGCCGCGCCCGTTGTTGTCAAAGCAACTGTGGTTGCTAATAGGATACGTTTGTTCATTGTGATCTCCCGGTTGAATGGTCTTTAGCTTTGGTTCTCGATCAACCCGCCTCTTTCTTGTTTAGGGCGTCCGCCACGACCGCTTGGGTCGGCGCCGTTGCGGGCCCTTGTTGTGTGGTTGACAACGCCGCAGCGACATTTGCGTAAATGGCTGCTTCCTTTGGGGTATCACCGCGCGCCATTCGCGCGATGAAACTGCCAACATGGGTGTCACCAGCGCCGTTGGTGTCCGCCGCTTGAACGCGGTAAGGTGGGATATGGTGAAGAGCATCGGGCCGGGCCAGAATGCAGCCGTCTTCCCCCAGTCGCACAACAGTTCCACCGTCATCAGGGCGGGTTTCAGCAAGTGCTCTGGCAGCAGCAACGGGGTCCGTGTGACCAGTCATAACCGCAGCTTCGCGCGCATTTGCACTGATCCATGTGGCCCGTCTCAACGCCGTCTGCAGCACTTCATGTGGGAGAGAAGCGATGATGGGCGAAGGATCGAACACCAGGTTATTGATGCGGGCATCCGAAGATAACCTCTGGTGCAACGCATCACGCGAGCCCGTGTAGTGCAGAGCGTAGCCAGACAAAAGGGTCCAGTCGAATTCGGCAAAGCTGATCTGCGTTAAGTCCTCGGCAGTCACGTGCCCCTCAGCACCGTCGCTTGCCACAAAGGTCCGCTCACCCTGAGGGTCGATCATCACGGTACAGCAGCCCTGATCGCGCGTTAGGTCTTGTGCCCGCAGGAACGGGATACCTTCGGTGTTAAGACCTTCGCGAATAATCTTGGCAAATGGGCCAGATCCGATAGAGCCTCCATAGAATACCATCATACCTGCGCGTTTCGCGGCCACCATGGCGTTGAACCCGCCACCAGGTGCGATGGAGAAACCCTTGACGATAGCTTCTTCACCAACCGCTGGAACAGCTTCGACCTGATAGAGCAGATCGGCCACAACACCTGACATCTGAAGAAGACGATTGGTCATCTTTCGGCCTCCGTCTTTGCGTCAGACGTATGGCGAAGAGAAAGCAACTGTTCCGCTATTACTTCGATGGGTAGGTTGTTGGCAGCACGAACAGGGTCGAGTACAGCGGGCGCGATGGCTTCAATTCCGGCGCATGCCCCGGCCATCGCACCGGCAATAGCGCCGATTGTATCTGTGTCGTCCCCGATATTCGCGGCAATTCGCGTGGCCTTCCAAACATCCCCCGACGCCATCCTTACGATGCCAAAGGCCGCCGGGACAGATTCATACGAAGAGACAGAAGTTCCGACGATTTGCGCGAATTCTACATCGGTCAGGCCCTGATCAGCGAGATCAAGTGCGTTTGAAATCCGACGGCGCATGTTTGCTTCGCCAAACCGATGGCCGCGTTTCTGCCCTTGCTCTGCGGCGTCCAGCGCTGCGTCGAGTGCTGAGTCGAAATCAAGACCATCCACACCACAGCTGACGACAGTGGCAACAGCAGCAGCAGCGGCGATGGCTTCGCCCGTGTTATGCGTCATACGGCAGGCCAGTTCCACGCGGTCCAAGAAATTCTGCGTTGGCGAGAAATGCGTGGCGATCCCAACCGGTGCAATTCGCATCGCAGCGCCGTTTGTCGTTCCGTTGCGCCCCGTTTCGCTGGCTGGTTCTCCGTTCAGCATCGCTGCAAGAGCCGCTTTGGAAGATGGACCCAGCAGGTCGCGCAAACCACGCGCTCGGACGTCACCCTCCCAATCCAGCAGGTCTTGCGCCCAAAGCGCCTCGTCAAACCCTTCGCCATCTTTCACTAAACGTTGAGCCAACAGCAATGCCTGCTCGGTGTCATCCGTCACCTGCGCCGCCTGTAGGCCATGAGAGACCGGATGGTCGGGGTAGGGGGCGACATAAGCTGTGATCTCGCCATAATGTTGCGCTATTTCTGAGCGCGACAGCGTTTGTGAGGGCATACCCAACGCATCCCCGATGGCCATTCCGGCAAGAGCGCCGCAAGCGCGACTGAAAGCCAGTTCTCCAGTGGCCATAGCCGTCAAAACTCCATGTGCAGACCAAACAGGTCTGGGTCCAGAATGCTCTCGACAAATTCCAGGGAGTCCCCGTCGGCTGAACGGGTCAACCGGCACAGCCGCAACATCGGTTCTCCTGACACGCGCCCCATGACAGCCGCGTCTTCCGGGCTGAGCGCGGGCAAAACACGCGCCCATTCGCTACCGCCATTGACCGCCAACCCGCGACTGCGAAGCGTTTCCGTCAAAGAGCCGTTTTCCAGACCGGTCTCAATTATCTCGGAAAACTCCGAACGCCATGGGACACGGCTGCGTTCCAGCGACACTCCCTGACCGGTGTTCACACGAAAACGTAAACGATCGACCATCAGGACATCGGTGCCGACACTTTCAGGTGCGTCTGCTAAATCCATTTTACCGCGTGTCAGGCGAAGAATCCGCGTCGCAAGTTCGGTTTCACCCGAGGACAATGCAACGCTCCATCCCTTGCGGTCGTCGATCGTTTTTCCCCCGAAGGTTACAAATGATCCGATGCCGCGCCGGGTCGTGATCAGACCCTTGCGGCTGAGGATATCGAGGCTTTTGCGTATCGTGTTTCGACTGACCGAGAACCGTTTGACCAGCGCGTTCTCACTGGCCAGCGGTGCGCCTGTATCCAACCCACCTGACCGGATCTCTTCCTCTAACATGAGTGCGATCCTGACAGATTTTGGTGCTCCGATCCGGTCAGTGCTTGTTGATTCTTGTTCAGACATGTTCATGCTTGTACCTTATCCGGATTCGATAATCTGTCAACTTGGGTATACGTAGGCCCACTTGGCTCAAACTGCGGCCCCTGTCGGATTGGATGTGTTCTCAGGACAGTTCTGTTGACTCTGGCAAACGTCCACACTTATCATTAGTGTGCTAATGAAAGTGGATATGTGCATGGCCTACTCACAACCAAGCTTGTTGCCTGATGCGCTGGGCATTCTTAAGCAGGCTGGGGTCCGCGTTGTTGCGGGTGGGACAGATTTCTATCCGGCCTTGAAAGCAGGCCAGCACCCCGAAAGTCTGTTAGATGTAACAAGAATAGATGGGTTTTCGGACATCACGCAATCTGAAGGGGGCACAAGAATTGGTGCAGCCGTCACATGGTCGGATGTTGTTAGAACTGATCTTCCTCGGGCCTTTGATGCCTTGAAGCAGGCGGCGCGCGAGGTCGGAAGCATGCAAATTCAAAATGCAGGTACGGTTGTCGGAAACATTTGCAACGCCTCTCCCGCCGCCGATGGTGTTCCACCTCTGCTTGCATTGAATGCTGAGGTTGAGCTGGCCAGTGCAGCAAAGGGAAAGCGTGTTCTTCCCCTCGAGGCATTTATCAGGGGTGTGCGGCAAACAGCGTTGATGGATGACGAGCTGGTGACAGCGATCATCGTGCCGAAACCCCATGCTGGCATGACGTCTGGTTTTGAAAAATTAGGGAGCCGTCGCTATTTGGTCATTTCTATTGCCATGACAGCGGCAAATGTTCTTTTGGATACACAGGGAAGAATAGCCGAGGCTCGCATCGCAGTAGGGTCCTGTTCCGCCGTAGCGCAACGGCTTAAGGCGGTAGAGGCGAGCCTGATCGGTCAGGATCCCGCTGATGTCAGGATTTCTCCGATTGATGTCGCAGCATTAGCGCCGATCGATGATGTCCGAGGGACAAGTTCGTATCGTCTCGATGCAGTGCGTCATCAAATTCAGCGTGCAATTCACAAGGCGGTTTCGTGATGAACAAAGCGCTTTCAGGTACCCCGACCCCATTTCGTTTGAATGGACGTGAAGCGGCCCCAATGCTTTTCCCTGGCCAACGACTGTCCGAAGTTCTGCGCGAGGGTTTGGGGCAACGCGATGTGAAGATTGGCTGCGATGCGGGGGATTGCGGCGCGTGTACTGTACTGCTTGAGGGTGAGCCCGTTTGCGCCTGTCTGACCCCAGCACATCAGGTTGCGGGGCGCGAAGTCGAGACTGTGCAAGGACTATATGCCAATGACCCCGTGGCAGCCAAGCTGGCGCAGAGCTTTCTGGATCATGGCGCAGCGCAATGCGGGATCTGTACGCCTGGCATGATGGTATCTGCCGTTGCGCTACTGCGGGACGTGCCCGAGCCCACCGAGGCGCAAGTGCAGGATGCGCTAGGCGGTGTGCTATGTCGCTGTACAGGTTACCGCAAAATCATCGACGCGGTGATGGGTGCGCCCTCGGTTGCTATCGCGACAGCAGGTAAGGTGGGCGAAGCGGTTCAGCATTTGGATGGGATCGAAAAAGTTTCGGCTACCATCAAGTACGGCGATGATATTGCACCCGTGGGGTGCCTTGAGATTTTGGTCATTCGCTCCCCCCATGCCCGGGCGGTCTTTGAAATCGGTGACCTCGAAGGGTTCGCGCAGGCGGCCGGACTGGACGCGGTTCTGACTGCGGAAGACGTGAAGGGCCAGAACAACTTTGGCGTGATACCCGGATTTGAAGACCAACCCGTCTTTGCCGAGCGGGAAACGCGTTTCAGGGGAGAGGCTGTCGCGGCCCTGATTGGTGCTCGGGATGTGCTTAGCGCGATCGATCCAGAAATGGTACCTATTACTTGGGCCGAACTGCCTGCCTTACAAGACATGGACGCAGCCCAAGGTGAAAGAGCCGATCAACTACATGATGGCCGGGACAACAATGTGATGTGTGCTGGTTTTGTGACCTGTGGCGATCCAAATGCGGCCCTGGCACGAGCGCATGTAATCGTGGAAGGCCGGTTTGAAAGCGGCTTTGTCGAGCATGCCTATATTGAACCTGAAGCGGGTTTCGCCGAAGTTGTAAACGGTCGCGTTGAGGTGCATGCCTGCACGCAAGCCCCGGTTATGGATCTCGAAGGGCTCGAGCGTGTTCTGGGGCTTGACCGCTCGGACATACGTGTTTTGCCAACGGCCACCGGAGGCGGTTTCGGTTCCAAGTTGGATATGAGTGTACAGCCCTATCTGGCGCTCGCGGCACTGAAGACAGGCAAACCTGTGCGGCTTTGCTACACGCGTACTGAATCCATGCAATGTTCGACCAAACGGCACCCCTCAGACATCACGCTTAGGATCGGTGCCGATAAGACGGGCAAGCTCTGCGGCTTTGACTTTCGTGGCCGCTTTGACACGGGGGCTTATGCCAGTTGGGGCCCGACAGTGGCGAACAGGGTGCCAGTCCATGCTTCGGGACCGTACCGCGTGGCGGACTACATCGCGCAGGCCAAGGGTGTGCATACCAACAACCCGCCATCGGGGGCGTTTCGCGGCTTTGGTGTGCCTCAGGCAGCCATTGCACAAGAATGTCTTTTCGACGATCTGGCCGAGAAGCTGGGAATGGATGCGCTGGAGTTCCGTATTCTCAACGCATTGGATAATGGTGTGCCGACCGTGTGCGGACAGGTATTTGACCAGGGTGTCGGGATCAAGGCCTGCCTTGAGGCATTGCGGTTTGCCTGGACGGAAGAGCGTGCAGGTGTTGAGGCATTCAATGCACAAAATGACACTGTAAAACGCGGTGTGGGTATCGCCAGCGGATGGTATGGTTGTGGCAACACGTCTTTGCCCAATCCATCGGCCATCAAATGCGGCATTCGCGCTGATGGAACGGTGGTGCTACATCAAGGCGCGATGGATATCGGTCAGGGGGCCAATACCGTCATCACCCAGATTTTTGCTACCGCACTTGGGGCCGAGGTGGGTCAGATTACGCTTGTCGGAGCGGATACGGATGTGACACCGGATGCGGGCAAAACCTCGGCCTCGCGCCAGACTTTTGTCTCGGGCAATGCGGCGCGGCTCTCGGGTGAGGCATTGCGGGCCATGATACTGGAACGTCTGAACGTTGCC
Source organism: Ruegeria sp. AP7 (assembly GCF_056539905.1). NCBI lineage: Bacteria > Pseudomonadati > Pseudomonadota > Alphaproteobacteria > Rhodobacterales > Roseobacteraceae > Ruegeria > Ruegeria sp. AP7. The sequence continues at coordinate 97,832 of NZ_JBQFVT010000007.1, forward strand.
GAAGATGCTGCCTTGGAGTTCAGCGCCGGGGAAATTCAAGCGACTGATGCCGGGGGGGCTCGTGTTCTGGATCTTTCGGCTCTAGAAGCGGACTCGGATGGGTATGTTCTTCGCGCCGAAGAAAGCTATGATCCGCCGACAAAGCCCTTGGATAAAAACGGGCAGGGGCATCCTTACGCCCAATTTGGCTATGCCGCGCATCTGGCTGTTGTCGAAGTGGATACCGCGCTGGGCACAGTCACGCCAGTGAAATTCATTGCGGCTCATGATGTCGGTCAGGCCATCAACCCGATGCTAGTCGAAGGGCAGGTCCATGGCGGCATTGCTCAGGGTCTGGGGATGGCGCTAATGGAGGAATACATCCCGGGACGGACCGAGAACCTGCATGACTATTTGATCCCGACAATCGGGGACATCCCACCGATTGAGACGATTATCATAGAAGAAACTGACGCGCATGGCCCGTATGGCGCCAAGGGACTGGGAGAGCATGTTTTGATCCCAACGGCACCGGCGATCCTGAACGCAATCAAACATGCAACAGGGGTACGACTGTTCAAGGGACCGGCAATCCCCAGCGTCGTCCATGCAGCCCTCAAGAAGAGTGTAACCTGATGACGGATGTAGCGAAGCCAGAAAAAATCCGCTGCGATGCCTGCCCGGTGATGTGCTATATCGCAGAAGGCAATTCCGGTGCCTGCGACCGCTATGCAAACCACGGCGGCGAACTGGTTCGCCTTGATCCGTTGACAATCATCCAAAGCGGCCAAGACCTCGTTCCGTTCATGGGCGAGGGCGCGGCAGAGGAATGGGATGGCGATATCTTCAAAGGTGAGCGTCAGTTTGTGACAGCTGTAGGAGCGGGAACCACTTATCCCGACTACAAGCCCGCGCCTTTTATCGCCAGCCAAGAGGTTGAAGGCGTCGATATGGTCACCGTCGTGACCGAGGGCATCTTTAGCTATTGCGGTGTGAAGGTGAAGATCGACACTGATCGCCACATCGGCCATGAGCGAGACGTGGTGCGCGTCGACGGGGAACCGATCGGCCATGTCATGACCTCTGAATACGGCTCAAAGATGCTGTCTTTGGGTGGTGTCGAGCACCTCACAGGTGGTAGCAAGAAAGAAGGCCGCGTAACCTGTGACGCCCTGCTGCGGCTGTGCAACCGAGAACCTGTCACGATGGTCATTGGCGAAGAGGATCACGCCACCGATGTTGTGGTTGAGGCGGGAAAACCACCTATCATCAATGGCGTGACTGAAAGCTTGATGCGCGTAGGCTGCGGTTCTGCCACGATAGGCATGTTCCCGAAACAGTGGATTGGTCATGTCGACGACGTCGTGGTGGTGGATGACCACATCACCGGAGTGCTCAGCGAGCACGAGACAGGCAAGCAGCTTGATGTCCCGGCAACGGGGATCAAGATCAAAGGACGGCGCTCGACGCCTGGGCGATACTTTCAAGTGGCTGAACCCGGTACAGGTTGGGGGGGGACAGATATCGAGGACCCCCTTGCGATCCTTGGCCCCTTCAACCCCAAAACAGCGTGGGAAGGCCTGCGGCTATTTATGGTGTCCACAACGGGTGAGCAGTTTTCATACTATGAACTCGACGCCGATCTTGTCCCGCAACTGCGGGACGTACCCGCGAAACTTGCGGCTTCAGCTGCGCTGATTGCGGAAAACTGCGAACCTTCGGTTTGTTCAGTGCTGTTCATGGGTGGGGCAGGGGGATCGCTGCGCGCAGGCGTTACTGAGAACCCCGTACGCCTGACCAAATCGGTCAAGGACGCGCTGACCCACGTGTCTTGCGGTGGTGCAGATGCCTATGTGTGGCCCGGAGGCGGGATCACTGTAATGGTAGATGTGTTGGATATGCCCACGAATTCTTTTGGCTATGTTCCAACTCCCGCGCTTGTCGCCCCCATCGAATTTACCTTGCGTGTTAGAGATTACGCTGCCCTGGGCGGACATGTGGACCACATGCGCCGCGTCAGTGACATCAATTCGGATCAGGCTCGCCACGTACGACGAAAACCTAATGCCGGGGATCCGATGGATCTTGGAAACTACAATTGGAAGGCGGACGCAGAATGAGGCCGCGCGCGCGCCCTTTGCCCGATGGCCAACGGCTGCATCTGCAGCATGGTCCCAGTGATCTGATTGTTTGGGTGGAAGGGGATCGGGATCAGGCGTATCGGGCCGCAGCAAAGCGGTTCGAAACGATCATCGCCGAAATTGTACAGGAACTGCCGGACCTTCGGGGGATGCTGTCTCCGCTAACAAAACGTCCCAACGGCACAGTTGCGCGTCGAATGCATGACGCGTGTCTGCCGTTGACTGATGTGTGGTACGTCACACGGATGGCCGCCGTGGCCGGAAGCATCGCGGATGAGGTGCTTGCGGCAATGACCCAAAGCGCGAATATCACGCGCGCTTATGTCAACAACGGTGGAGATATTGCTCTATATCTGACCCCAGGAACGAGCTTCAATACCTCGATCCAAGCCCATGACGGCGGCGAATTGGGCCGGATTGAAGTTACGGACAAGGATCGTATCGGGGGTATCGCGACCTCTGGTCGCCACGGGCGCAGCCTGTCTCTGGGCATCGCGGACAGCGTGACGGTGCTCGCCTCATCGGCCGCTGAGGCTGACGTCGCGGCAACACTCATCGCCAATGCGGTGGACCTGCCGGGTCATCCATCGATCACACGTCGCGCCGCTTGCGATATCGACGAGAACAGTGATTTGGGGGAGTTGCCGGTCACTGTTAGCTGTGGTGCTTTGTCAGCCGAGGATTGTGAACGCGCTTTGGCCCGAGGTCTCAACCGCGCGACATCGTTTCAGGCCCTGGGACGGATCGCGTCTGCGGGTTTGTTCCTCCAGGACCGATCTGTCACAACCGGTGCACACGCATTTTCGTTCCAACAAGAGATACAACATGTCCCAGCTTAATGTCCGGAAAACAGCCTATTCTGTCGAAGAGATTTTCCACGAAGGTGGTCCGGCCCCGGCGAGCCCCCTGCGCCGGGCGGCGGCGATTGCGATCATCGAGAACCCATTTGCCGGGCGTTACGAGCCTGATATTCAATGGTTCATGGAGGACCTCAAGCCACTTGGTTTGCAGATGGCGAGGCGATTGGTCGAGATGCTGGGCGGGGCGGACAAGATTGAAGGCTATGGCAAAGGCGCATTGATAGGTGAGGCGGGTGAGCTGGAACATGGCGCCCTGTGGCACGCTCCGGGAGGTTACGCGATGCGCGAACTTCTCAATGATTCCAACGCGATTGTACCCTCTACCAAGAAAGTCACGGGCGTTGGCGGGCGACTCGATGTGCCGATCACCCATATAAATGCCTCATACGTTCGAAGCCACTTTGACAGTATGGAAGTCGGCCTGAACGACGCGCCCAAAGCTCATGAAATGGCCGTCATTCTGGTCATGAGCACGGGACCACGCATCCACGACCGCGCTGGCGGCCTGGCAGCCAAGGATATCAAAGGAGAGGACGGCCTGAGATGAGCGCTAAGATTCGTAAGATCGCTGTAAACATCGAAGAAACGCATTCTGAAATCGGACGAAAGATCGACCCGGCCACCCGCAAGGCCGTCGCCGTTGCAGTAATCGAAAACCCGTTTGCGGGCACCTATACCGAGGACTTAAGCGCATTGATGGAGATCGGTGCAGAGCTGGGAACGCTCTTGGGTCGCAAATGCGTAGAAGCCCTTGGCATCACACCAGAGCAGGCAGAGAGCTATGGCAAGTCGGCCATGGTCGGCGAAAATGGCGAGTTGGAACATGCCGCTGCGATCCTCCATCCCAAGTTGGGCGCGCCGTTGCGTAAAGAAGTGGAAAAAGGGGCCGCCTTGGTGCCGTCTTCGAAAAAGATGGGTTCGCCCGGTCAGGTGCTAGATGTGCCGCTTGGGCACAAGGACGCAGCCTATGTGCGCAGCCACTTTGACGGCATCGAAGTACGGCTGAACGATGCGCCGCGCGCAAATGAAATCATGGTGGCCGTGGCCGTGACCGACAGCGGGCGGCCATTACCCCGTGTTGGTGGCTTGACCCACGATGAAGCAGAAGGCAAAGACGGGCTTCGTTAGGAGCACTTATGTCAAACAGCGTTGATCCCTACCATCTTGAAGACCAGGTCGGATACCTTTTGCGGCTGGCCAGTCAGCGCCATTCGATCATCTTTCAGAACCGAATTTCCAAAGATCTGACGCCGACGCAGTTCTCCACGCTGATCCGCGTGGCGGAGAAGAAAGAGGTGTCGCAAAACCAGCTGGGCCGACTTGCAGCAATGGATATTGCGACGATCAAAGGGGTGGTTGACCGTCTGAAAGCTAAAGGGCTTTTGCGCGCGACCGCCGATCCCGGTGACAAGCGCCGATCTATCATCTCATTGACCGAGGCGGGCGCTGAGTTAATGGAACAGCTTTACGCTGACGGGTTTGGGATTTCGCATGAAACCCTCGCACCTCTCAAGAAGTCCGAGCAAAAGACGCTTCTGGCATTGCTCAAAAAGATAACCTGACCTTCAAAGATCGCGTTGCCCGCATATTGCGCCAAACAACCCAAGTCACCGAAAATCGGGCTTACAAAATACGTTCCGGCAGGCGTTGTGCGGGCGGTGTGTTGCGAGAACGTTCCGAGCAGATCACGCCGTCAATGATCGTCATGCCAACACCCGGCAGGTTCCCCTGCGCGACGCTTTCAAGCATGTTTTTTCCGGGCGCGTGCTGCGCTTGGTCCAGCAGGACGAAATCGGCGCAACGACCCTTTTCAATAAGACCCACATCCAGATCACGCTGCCGTGCGGTGTTCCCATTGCCAAAGCAAAAGGCAATCTCGGCGGGGACGTTTCCGAAGGCCGACAGCATGGCAATCATCCGCAAGATTCCAAGCGGTTGCACACCTGACCCTGCTGGCCCGTCGGTACCCAAGATCACTTGATCCAGCTTGCCTAACTCGCGCGCGGTATTCACCGTAAGCACCGCGGCGCGTTCATTGCCGTTATGAACGATTTCAAAGGCTTGCTTGGTGCAGGTTTCACAAAGGCAGATGATCTGATCATCCGGCAGTGCCGAATGACCTCCGTTAATGTGCCCGATCACGTCGGTACCCGTCTCGATCACCATATCCGCGTCGATGAGGCCGGACCCGGGGATGGATGGGCCTCCCGTGTGGATCGTGGACTGAATCCCATGTTTTCTGGCCCATTCGACCATCTGGTTTGCGGTTTTGCCGTCCTTGACCGAACCCAAGCCGACTTCACCCAGATATTTCACTCCGGCGTTGGCCAGTTCGGCGAAATCCTCCTCGACCATGCCATGTTCGATGACAGGGGCGCCGGCATGGACCTTGACACCGGAGGGGCGAAAATTTTCATACCAGCGTTGTGCCGCGATCGACATCGCCTTGAGGCCGATCACATCTTTGGGTCGCCCCGGCATATGAACCTCTCCGGCCGAGATCATTGTGGTCACACCTCCGTTCAGAGTGGAGTCGATCCAGTGGAGTTGTTGCTGACGGGGCGTGTAGTCACCTACCACCGGGTGCACATGGCTGTCGATCAGACCGGGGGCAAGCGTCACACCATGGGCGTCTACGATGCTGGTTGCGTCGTCGGTATCGAGGTCCTTTTCATTGCCCCATGCGTCTATCTTACCATCTATAGCAATCAGACAATCGCCATCAAAAATCGGTTCTTCCATTTTTCCTGACAGGATCATGCCGATGTTCTTTATGACAAGTTTTTCCATAAGATCCTCCCACTATTCATTAGTATACGAATATAATTAGCAGGCATGCGTCAAGATAATTCTCGGACGAGAGGCATTCTTCACAAATCAATTGACAGGATACTCCATTGCCTCATAATCATTAGTATACTAATGAAATGAATGACCTGACAAAGGTGGCTGACAAAGAATGCCTCATGGTTAGGGCATCTGGCCGCTTTCTTGGTGGCAAGAGGAGGTGATCTGATGGCGCTCGATTCCAAAGAGACAAAGTTCCCGATCCCGGCGGGTGTATTTGCCCAGACCGTAACTGAAGTGCAGCACTATACTGATCGGCTGTTTCGGTTCCGTATGACGCGGCCTGCATCTTTCCGCTTCCGGTCCGGTGAATTTGTGATGATTGGCCTGCCAAATGCCGAGAAGCCTGTGTTCCGGGCCTACTCCGTGGCGTCTCCCAGTTGGGATGAGGAGTTGGAGTTTTATTCGATCAAAGTTTCGGATGGCCCACTTACCGAGCATCTGCAAAAGATCAAGGAAGGTGACACTATTTTAATGCGCAGAAAACCAACGGGCACCTTGGTGAACGATGCGTTGTTGCCCGGCAAACGGCTTTGGATGTTTTCTACAGGTACCGGATTTGCGCCCTTTGCCAGTTTGATCCGAGACCCCGAGACCTATGAGAAGTTTGACGAAGTCATCGTCACCCACACCTGCCGCGAAGTTGCTGAACTCACCTATAGCAAGAACCTGGTTGCGTCTGTGAAAGACGATCCGTTGTGCGGAGAGTTTGCGCATGGTCTGCGCCTTTATACGACCACCACACGCGAAGACTATCCATTCATGGGTCGCACTACCGATCTAATGACCAATGGCAAACTGTTTGAAAACCTAGGGGTTCCGCCTATTTCGCCAGATACCGACCGGGGCATGATCTGCGGCTCAATGGATATGCTCAAAGATACCAAGGCTCTACTCGAGGAGTTCGGTCTGGTCGAGGGATCGAACAGTAAACCAGACACGTTTGTTGTTGAGCGTGCTTTTGTCGATTAAGAACAACTGCTTGTTTTCTGCTTTTCTGTGATTCACTGAAGGCTTGTCACTTGCCAAAGGCAATCCGCATCATAGTGTAAATCTATAGGTTACCGAGATGGGTGCGCCATTCGACATATAAGGGCGGTGGTCGTTAGAGTTCAGCGCAACAGTTAATTCATAATCGCCGGGCTTCAGCGCTCCGACCTGAAAGCTGTTTTCGTAAAGTCGGCCAAGCTTCAGGCCGTTCAGATAGATATGGGCGTGACCCTGACCGTCGATATGCGGTGTGCCGTCCTCGACAAGGACAAACTCGAAGTTTTTGACGCTGATTTGAACGGCAAATCCGTTAGTGCGGACCTGCGGATCCTGAACCAGCGCGATCGTCGGGCTAGGGGAGATTTCGATGCCGTTGGCATTGCTGTGGTCCATTGACGTCATACTGCCGGTCGCCTCTGGATTCAGGATGCGAGTCACCACCTCGCTGCCATCGTCAAACGTGAGCGCCAGCGAATGATAAGTGCCTTCGGGAAAGCTTCCGTCGGGCACTTGCAACATGATATGGGCCCCGTCCATTGCCAGTTGCGCCGGATCGCCGCCAGGCACTACAAGTGGTTTGTCATGGCCAGGGTTCATTAATGACGTGTGGGCTCCAGATGGCGACGTGACGCTTTGAAGAATGCGAGGGTCACCGTCATTTTGCAGCTTGAGAGTGACCATGAACAGCGATCCCGACGCCCCCATCGGCGCGGCGCGCCCGTCGCTGACCTTTACAGCAGTTTGCGGCGTACCTGCGAATATGTAGGCGAAACCCAACGCGGCCGCGATACCTGCCACAGCGAACCAGCGTTTGCTCATCTGACTTGCCTCCTTGCAAGAATTTGTGTGTATGCTAACGAAGTGAAGATGATTGTGAAGTCATTTCTAGCGTTAATTTGCGCCACTATGGTTGCTGGACCAGCCTTTGCCCATGCCGCCGATCAGGGTTTTGTGCTTCTTCTGCCCACCACCGCCTACATCACTGGTGGTTCAGCGACTGTGGCTGCGACAATCCTGCTGCTTGTTTGCCTGAGACCAGGGCAGATTGAGGTTATACTGCGGCCCATTACATTGCCTCTCAAGCGCGGTCGAGGCCGATGGTGCAACTGGGGTCAGATCGCAGCCTCCCTTTGTCTGATGTTGTTGATTCTGATTGGTCTAAGGGGCCCAACGGACCCGCAAGCGAACCTCATGCCTTTGGTGCTGTGGACCATATGGTGGATGTTGCTTTTCATGGTGCAAGCGCTGATCTTCGATGTCTGGAAATGGGTTAATCCCTGGCCGGGCTTGCACCGTCTGTTGGCCCCAGATCACAAAGCACCTCTGACACTTGCAAAAAAACTTTCGATTTGGCCGGCTGTTGTTCTTATGGCGGCGTTTCAGGGCTTTGTTCTTGCGGATGCAGCACCAAACGATCCGGGCAGGCTTGCGAGTTTCGCGCTTGGATACTGGGGTTTTACAGTACTGGGTATGACCCTTTTTGGGCGCAAATCCTGGCTTGGTCAGGTCGAGTGCTTTTCGGTCTTGTTCGCACTGATCGGCACAATCAGATCGGTGCGCGGGGCAGCCTTTGGCGTGCCGGGATGGCAAGTCTTTCACGGTAATAAGTTTGATCTAAGCCATGCGGCCTTTGTAATAATTATGCTCGCATCCGGCAGTTTCGATGGCCTCTACGAGACCTTCTGGTGGCTGGATCAGTTAGGCGTCAATCCCTTGGAGTATCCGGGGCGAACCGCGATGATCTGGCCGACGACGCTTGGCCTCTACACCAGTATCCTACTGCTGACGTGTATTTTTGCGCTCGCCGTTTACTTGGGAACGGTACTAGTGCACGAGACCGTTTCCTTCAAAATAGCATTCATCCGCTTTTCCATCACCTTGCTGCCGATTGCGATCGGCTATCATTTTGCCCACTACTTCGTGACGTTTCTGGTTCAAATTCAGGTTGTAGTCGCAACACTGGCCGATCCTTTCGCGCTTGGCTGGAATCTGTTCGGGCTAGGCAGCCGCCCCGTCAGGGTCGGGTTTCTGACGGTTCCAGAAACTGTGAAGACCATCTGGCTCACCCAGGCGGGTGTCGTTGTATTGTCGCATGTTTTAGCGGTCATCTTGTGCCACAGGACAGCTGAGGCTCTTTGCACATCCCGAAGGGACATTCTGCTGTTGCAATTGGGTCTGTCTATCTTGATGATTTTCTATACGATTTTCGGGCTGTGGCTGCTTTCCAGCCCGCGCGGAGCCTAAAAAATGTAGACAACTCGTTAGTATACATACAAACTGATCAAAAAAGAGAGGCGAAACATCGCCCTAAAAACAACAGAGGAGATGAACGCCATGACAAAGACTTCAAAGATCAGTCGCCGTAGTACACTGCTTGGTCTCGGGGCCGGTGCAAGTGCTCTGGCCGCGGGTGGGGTGTTGCCCGGTTCTCTTGGTTTTGCGCAAGCGCAAAGCTCGGCACCGATCAAGATCGGATTCCAAAAGCACGCGACTGGCATTGGCGCTGCATATGGCCGCTGGTATGACGTGGCGACCAACGCCGCTGCTGCGCGCATCAACGAAATGGGCGGCATCAATGGCCGTCCGGTCGAGATCATCACAGAAGACGACGCAACCGATCCCGGGCGTGGGGCCGAAGTGCTTGAGAAATTTGCCAACCAACACGAGGTAGACGTCGCTTTCGGTACCTTGTTCAGCCACGTGGTAATTGGCTCTGCGCCCCGCGCGGGCGAGTTGAAACTGCCTTATTTTGTTGTTTCCGAAGGTCACCATGTCGCCAGCGGCATGCTGAATCGCTATACGCTGCAACCAGGTATCACCGATGTGAAAAGTCAGGTTATTTCAATGGCACCTTTCGTCGCCGACAATCTGGGTAAAAAGGTCACGATGATTTATCCTGACTTTGCTTTCGGCCATGATCATCGCGACTTTTTCTCGCAAGCGATTGAGGCGCATGGGGGCGAAGTTGTTGCGAAGATTGCGATCCCGCCCACCGAGACAACCTTCACCCGCTATTTCCCAAGCATCCCGCGCGAAACCGAGGTGATCTATCATGTGATGGTGGGCCCGGCAGTGCTGACATTCGTCAAAGAAATGGGCGAGTTCTTCGGGCCCAGCCGACCCGAGATTTTTGGCTTTATCGACAGCCTTGAAGCGGTTGATATACAAAGCCCCGGGCTTGAGTTCCTCGAAGGCACGTATTTCTGGGAAGGCATGCCGCGCTATAAGCAGGCCAACGAATCTGAGGCGGCCTCAGCCTATCGTGCGGCAGTCGGCGTGAATGACAGTGGCGCTGCGATCGATGACCCGGCCAATGTTGCAACTTACGCTCATATGTTCGGGTGTTGGGAAACGATGCATATCATTAAGGCAGGTATGGAAGCAGCGGACTACCAAGGGCCTGCAGATCGCTCAAAACTGATCGAAGCGGTCGAGGCGATGACTGACATGCCGGAATCCATCGAACATCCGCAGGGTGAAAAGGTCTTTAACGGCAAGACCCATCAGGCCTTTGGCAAACAGTATATCTCAAAGGTTGGTGATGGCCGTCTTGATGTGGTGCATACCGCGTCAATCGAGGATGGCCTTTATGAAGATGAGGTGGATTACACCACGCAATCCTTCTGATCCCGACATTAGGCAAAAGCGAGACTGGGTATGGACTTCGGGCCTCACCTGATGCTCGCCTCCATCGAGGGGGCGGTCATCTCGGCTATTCTTGTGCTGACGGCAATGGGGCTCAGCATTGTGTTCGGCGTCATGCGCGTTGTGAATGTCGCCCATGGCGAGTTCTTCATGCTGGGTGCGGTATTTGCCTGGGCGGTAAGCACGATGATCGGCGGACATGCAGGTTTCGGATTTGTGGCCGCCCTGCTTATAGTGCCGGTTTTGGTCGGCTGCATTGCGGCGGGGGTTGATCAGCTGATCCTAAAGCGGATCGACTATGACGTGGACCGGACCATCGTAGCCACGATTGGCGTACTTTATATTGTGCAGCAATCGACGCTGATGCTGTATGGACCCGAGGCGCGGCCCGTCGCGCCACCATTCAACACTCGCTTGGCACTGCCCTGGTTCGAATTTGGTGCAGATGGATTCCAAATGATCTGGCCCTGGGGGCTAAGCGTGACGACCTACAAGCTGTTCGTGATAGTTGCGGCGATTTCCGTGTTGGGGGTGCTTTGGTTTGTGCTGACGCGCACCAAGATCGGATTGATCATGCGTGCAACGCAGCAGGATCGCGAGATGGCTCAGGCCTTTGGGGTGCCGGTCAATCGTGTGTACTCCTGGGTATTTGGCCTGGGTGCAGGGCTGGCAGCACTAGGTGCTGTGTTAGTGGTTCCAATTCAGCAGGCCCATTATCTGATGGGTGGAGATCCATTGTTGCTGGCGTTTATCGTGGTAATCATCGGCGGTCTCGGAAGTTTGCCCGGCACTGTGATTGCAGCGGTGCTGATCGGAATGAGCGATGGCATTATCTCGGTCTTTTTCTCGCCGACTCTGGCCAAAATCATCGCGACCTTCCTTGTCGCAATGGTGCTTGTGTTTAAGCCGCAAGGCTTGATTGGGCGGGTGGCGGCCTGATGACGATGTCCAGAACAACCGCTTTGCATTTCGGCACCTTACTTGTGCTTATCGCATTGTTCTTCGTGCTGCCCGCCTATCACGTCGGAGCCTTCTCGCGGATCATGGTGCTTGCGATTTATGCCATCGGGTTCAATCTGCTGTTTGGCTATACCGGCCTGCTGAGCCTCGGCCACGCCATGTTCTTTGCCGCCGGAATGTACGGGTTTGGGCTGAGCATGAATTTCGGCGGACTGTCAGTGCTGCCAGCTTTTGCAGTTGGCGCCCTTGCCGCGGGGTTGTTGGCACTGGGCGTTGGCTTATTGGCGCTGCGTACCATCGGTGTCGCGTTCATGATCGTGACGCTGATGTTTGCTCAAACCTTCTATCTCGTGATCCTGTATTTCGGAGAATACACGCGCGGTGACGAAGGCTTCATCATTCAACAGGCCCAACGCAACCTCGCTGGGATTGACCTGACAACGGAAACGGCACGTTACTTCGCTGCATTTACCCTTTTCGCCATCTGCTTTCTCGCCATGGCGCGTTTGGTGCAAAGCCCATTCGGCAAGCGACTGGTCGCCATACGGGAAAACGAGGAGCGTGCCCGGATGTTGGGATATGACGTAGGGCGGCTTAAACTTGCCGCGCTGGTTGTATCTGGCCTGTTTTCAGGTGTCGCAGGCGCCGCCTACGCGATGCTGTTCGGCTATGTCGGTGCAAGCTTTGCTGCGGTGCATTATTCCATCTTCCCGCTGCTATGGGTTTTGCTGGGAGGGGCCGGAACTACGATCGGTCCTCTCATCGGTGTCATCTTCATGTTCTATCTGATCGACATTTCTAGCAGTTTCACCAACGCATATATGTTTGTTGCCGGTGTTGCTCTGGTTCTGCTGACCCTGTTCGCCCCCCAAGGTATTGCGGGCACAATACGCAAGAGAGCTGTGTCATGGTTGCCGTAAATATCCTTGAGACCAAAGGCCTGACTAAGATCTATGGCGGGCTCCAGGCCAATACTGACATAGATTTCTCTCTGCGAAGGAATGCAATTACAGCGTTGATAGGGCCAAACGGCGCGGGCAAGTCGACATTTGTTGGAATGGTTAGCGGGCGGACTCCACCAACCCGCGGCAGCGTTTCATTCGAAGGCCGGGACATCAGCCAACTGCCCGCACATAAACGCATGCAACTCGGCATGGCCTATACGTTCCAAATCACTTCGATCTTTCCCGGACTGACGGTTGAAGACAACGTCGCCCTTGCTGCCGGCCGCAGGCTTGCGCATGACAAAGTAGCCCATGCTGAAACGACGGCTGCTGTGCTGGATAGAATTGGATTGAAGGATCGCGCTGGCCAGGTCGCCTCGGACCTCAGTTATGGTCACCAAAGGGTGTTGGAAATTGCCATGGGTCTGGCGCAGGATCCCAAGCTTTTCATCCTTGACGAACCGACCCAAGGTCTGGCCGAAGGTGAAGTTGAAGCGTTTGTGGCGCTCATGCGGACGATGGCCGAAGAAACAACGATCCTGCTGATCGAGCACAATATGCGGGTGGTCGCTGAAACCGCCGATCATGTTGCAGTGCTGGATCAGGGTCGCCTTTTGGCCTCGGGTAGCTTTGACGAAATTCGCGCGAACGCTGCCGTGCAATCCGCCTATTTGGGGGCGCCCGCCGATGTTTGAGGTCCAGAATATCCACACCGGCTATGGCAAGGTAAAAGTACTGTTTGGCGTATCGCTGACCGTCAGTGCAGGGGAAATTCATTGCCTGATGGGCCGCAACGGGGCGGGCAAAACGACATTGCTGAAAGCAATCATGGGGCAACTACCCCTGAGCCAAGGTGAGGTCATCTTAGATGGTGAACGCCTCAGCGCCCTGCCTGCACACCTCGTGCCACAACGCGGAATCGGCTATATCCCGCAGGGACGGCGGCTTTTTCCTGAGCTTACGGTTTCAGAGAACATCGAAATGGGCCTTTTGGCGCGGGGTGAAGGTGCAGATACACGAGATTGGGTGCTTGAACTCTTTCCCCGGCTCAAGGAACGTCTGAGCCAAGTCGCCGGTACACTTTCAGGAGGTGAACAGCAGATGTTGGCCACAGCCCGAGCGTTATGCCTGCGCCCCAAGGTATTGCTTTTGGACGAACCGACCGAAGGCTTGCAGCCTTCAATGATCGAACAGATCCGGCAAGTCGTGGTCAAAATGAAAGCAGAAGGCTACGCTATCGTCCTTGTGGAACAGCGTATCGATGCGGTTTTGTCGATTGCTGACCGGATCACCTTTATTGAAAACGGCCAAGATCGTGTGACTGTCCAACCCGCAGATGTCGCTGAAGATCAGACGATCCTTACACGTTACCTCGGTGTCTAACAGCATCGACCCAGATAAGCTTCTGTAGGTTTTTCTGGATTTGGGTCGAAATCATCGCTGTAAGCGGTGCCTATTCCGTCACCAGTCCGTCAGAAGTTGGCTCAAAAAATTCCAGATCATATAAATGTCAGCGCATGGTGAATGGATTGGCCATTGCCGCATCTGACGTATTGATCCAGGTGGTTTTGGTTCTCGTGTAGTCATAAACCACGTCAATCCCGGCCTCTCGCCCATATCCGGACTGATTAAACCCACCAAATGGGGCAATGGGAGAGACTGCGCGATACGTGTTCACCCAGCAAATCCCTGCTTTGAGCCGTCCTGACACACGATGTGCACGGGCGACGTTTTGGGTGAATACCCCCGCGCCGAGCCCATATGGCGTTTCATTGGCGATTGCGATGGCTTCCTCTTCCGTATCAAACGGGATCAAGGACATAACCGGGCCAAACATCTCAACCTTCAGGGTCTCGATGTCGGTATTGGGGCATTCCACAAGCGTCGGCGCCATATAGTTGCCAGCGCGCTCCAACCTGCTTCCACCAAAACGGATACGCGCGCCCGCAGAACGGGCGGCATTTAGCGCGGCCTCTATTTTCTGTATCTGCGCTGACGTACAAAGAGGTCCGATTTGCGTATCGGGCGCAAGAGGATCGCCGACAGTGACGCCCTCCATTTTGGATTCAATCTGAGATACGATCTTTTCAAATACCGGGCGGTGGACAAGCCCACGACTACCAGCCACACAGCTTTGCCCTGATGCGCCAAAATTTCCTGCAATCAATCCATTCGCGGCACCATCGAGATCAGCGTCATCAAAAACGACCATCGGGGATTTTCCCCCAAGCTCAAGCGAGGTAACCGCGAAATTTTCGGCCGAGTTGCGAACGACATGACGCGCAGTTTCCGGCCCGCCGGTAAAGGCGATACGGTCTACATCCGGATGGCGCGTCAAGGGTATGGCGCAGTTTTCGGCATCACCAGTGAGGACCGATACAACGCCAGGCGGAAACCCCGCTTCTTCAATGAGACGGGCAAATTCAAGCAGGGGCGCAGGAGCGATTTCTGAGGCTTTTAGTACAACAGCACAGCCCGCAGCCAGGGCCGGCCCCAACTTGGTTGCGGTCAGGAACATCTGTGCGTTCCAGGGGACGATCGCGACCACAACGCCGATCGGTTCGCGCTGGGTAAACGCATGCATGTCGGGTTTATCAATGGGCAGAACTGCACCTTCGATCTTGTCTGCCAGTCCTGCATAATAGCGATAGTAATCCCCGACATAGGCGGATTGCGCCGCAGTCTCAGCCAGCAGCTTGCCGCTGTCGGTGGTCTCGATGCGGCCGATCTGTTCGGCATGCTCCTCGATCAATTCTGCCAGACGATACAACAGCTTGCCACGCTGAGTCTGGGTCATGTCGCGCCATGCAGGGTCGT
Source organism: Ruegeria sp. AP7 (assembly GCF_056539905.1). NCBI lineage: Bacteria > Pseudomonadati > Pseudomonadota > Alphaproteobacteria > Rhodobacterales > Roseobacteraceae > Ruegeria > Ruegeria sp. AP7. Next base: position 113,015 of record NZ_JBQFVT010000007.1, read on the forward strand.
TGAGGGCCCGGCGAGCGGCACTGATCGCGCGATCAACATCGTCGGGTGCCGCACAGGCAAAGGTGGCCCAATGTATTCCGGTGGCGGGGTTTTCCGAGGACATGGTTTGCCCTTGGGCACCGTCGGTAAATTCCCCGTCGATGAAAAGCTGGTAATGTGGTTTCTGGTCCATCTCTTCCCTCACTGGAATGCTGGCATGACGTCGTCGATAAAGCGGGCAAGCGAGGCGCGCTTACGCTCAAAACTCATGCCGCTGTCGATCCAGAATGAGAACTCATCATACCCTAAATCTTCGTAGCGTTTGATCTGATCAATCACCTCAGTTGCGGTTCCGACCGTCAGATCACGACGCAGGTTTTCCGGGGCCATCAGCGTGTTGGCAGCGATTTCTTCTGTGGTCAGTTGTTGGATCAAACCTTGTTTCACCGGCCGCTTGTTCTGGAACCATGCACCAAAATAGCAATAAAATCGCGACAACTCTTGTGCAGCTAAATCTACATCGGCTGCATCTTTTCCGACATATGTGTGGTGCAAGAGCATGATTTTGGGGCGTGGCCCAGCATACCCTTCACATGCGTCATTGAAACGGCCGACCAGACTCTCAATCTCTTCCATCCCTTGCCAGAGGGGGGTGACTTGGATGTTAAATCCGTTGTGAACGCCAAATTCATGGCTATTGGGATCACGCGCGGCGATCCAGATCGGAGGCCCGTCTTTCTGAACAGGTTTCGGCGCAGAGGTCGTTGCGGGAAACTGAAAGAACTCTCCTTCATGTGCACAATCGCCAGCCCATAGTTTGGGGATCAGGGGCACCAATTCGCGCATACGTTGCCCGGCCTCCCACGCGTCCATACCCGGCATGAGACGTTCGTATTCATAAGAGTAAGCCCCGCGCGCGATGCCAAGCTCGATCCGGCCACCTGTAATCAGGTCCGCCGATGCAGCTTCGCCTGCCAGTTTTATAGGGTGCCAGAAAGGGGCGATTACTGTACCGGTCCCAAGTTTCACATGGTTGGTGTGATGGGCGAGGTTGACCAGTTCCAACAAAGGGTTAGGGGAAATGGTGAAATCCATTCCATGATGCTCACCTGTCCACACTGCGCGCATTCTGGCGTCATCGGCCATTTTGCACAGCTCGATGAAATCGCTGTGAAGATTTTCCTGGCTTTGATCAGGGGTCATGCGTTCCATGTGCGCAAAAAGCGAAAAATCCATGGATCAGTTCCTTTCAATCAAGCTATGAACATCGCCGCGATCCGCATTGCCAAGGTAAAACCCAAAGCTGTTCGTGCGGGATTCGAGCGCATACCGCTGCATCATGTCGGCAATCGCGGAGGTCGTGTATGAGAGGGCCGGCAAGGCATCGGTTGGGATGGGGTGCAACGAAGTTTGTCCGGTTTGCACGCCACTTTGGGCCAGAAAGTAAACATGGTGGGTCTGGCTTTGCGCATCGTCATAGACAGAATAAACCGGGCCGAGCTCGACGGGGCTTCCCTGCAATGCGAGGGCGTCGGTCAGATCCTGCCGCAGATTGCCAATGTCGCTTAGGCTGATCTGAGGCGGTCGGTATCCATCGTCAGTGAGTTCCAGCAAAACGCAGTCGTTTGAGTTAATAATTGCGCCACAAGTTGTTGTGCCACCATTCCGGTCCATCGCGGCGCGTTCGAGGCCAAGGCTGAAATACTGCCCACCGGTATATCCAAGCCCAAGGGCGTCGGATTCAGTGAACGCTTGCACTTCTCCGATCAGGATTTGGTGGTCCCCTGCAGGCAAGGATTGCCATGTGCTGCAAGAAAACTGAGCAATAGCCCCATCGATCAACGGAATGCCGTTCAGATCGAGCGTATGGGGGACCGCGGCGAAACGATCTCCGGTGAAACTGGCGAATGTATTGGATACTTCTTGCTGCCCCTCGGCCAGAATACTAATGGCGAAGTGACTGCAGTTCGAGAACTGGTCAAAGGTCGACAGAAACCGACCCGGACAAACCAGAAGCAGAGGCGGGTCAAGCGAGACCGACGAAAAGGAATTGGCGGTGAAACCGCAAAGCGTTCCGTCATTTGCACGGCAGGTCACCACGGTCACGCCCGTCATGAAACGGCCAAACGCGCTGCGTAGGGTGCGGGGATCAATCTCTGCCATGAGTTGACTTTCTAGCAAATTCCAGCAGCGCAGAATTGACTTCGGCTGCATGTGTCATGGGCATCATGTGCGCAGCGCCTGTGATTATTTGGGCTTTTCCTTTCGGGGTAAGCGAGGCCATGGTTTCAGACATCTCGGGTGTCGAATTGGGTTCGGCGCTCCCCGTCAGGAAAAGTGCGGGGCAGGTCAGCGCAGAGAGCGTGTCGATATCTGGGCCATTTTCATGCGCAAATATGCTGTAGGCTCTGCGGTAGGCCATCGGGTCGACGTTTGTGAGCCAATTTCTGCAAACCTCTTTCTCGATGACATCTGCATCACCGAACCAACGGGCCAGGGTAGGCGTCGGGTCAGCGCCTGTTTCCGTGTCCAAAAGAGATGCGCGCGCTTTTACGGCTTTGGCGGCTGTATCACTTCGATTGTATATGGCATTCAGTGCCGCCACACCCAGCACCTTTCCCTTATGTCGCGCAGCCAGATCCAGTGCGATCATGGCCCCCATGGAATGACCAATGACGATTGCCGGGGTATCCAGGCCGGATGCAATCGTATCTGTATAACCCCGGAGGTCTTGTGCTCCGGCTGGCAAGGCGCTCACGCCATGGCCCGGCATGTCCACTGCGGTGACACGGAACATTGACGACAAGGTGTCCAGTTGCGCGTTCCACGCTTCGGCCCGAAGCCCGACACCATGTATCAACAGAACCGCAGGACCGTCACCTTGGCTGATCGCGCGGAGGCGTCCGAAATCAGACCGCGGCCGGGTTGTCCAGATCATGGCCCAAATCCTTCAAGTCCTGATAGCGATCTCCAATCCTATGATGGGGGCGTCCACCGGTAGCTGCGCCCAGCACCACCACGATCTCGTCATCCCGAGGCGCATCAGGGATCGAGAATTGGATGGTAAGGTAGTGCGAGCGTCTGCCAGCATCGTTTTTGTCCATCAGCGGAACCATGATCGGTGCATTGGCCGTTCCGCGGGTATTGGTAAACGCCAGATAAGATTTGGCGCCGACCGCCTCACGATAAAAATTGCCGAAGCGCAGCGTATGAATTAGCCCCGAGGCATGTTCGACCTCGCCGTTCAGACCAACCACGGCGGCTTTGCCATAAGCTTCGATTGCATCTCCGTCGCCGGCCAGGGTGATCATCCGGTTGGTCATCATCTCTCCCAAAACAGGGCCATAGGCCTGTATTTCGGGTTTCAGGTCCTCAACAAACCTCCCCGCCCACGGGTTTTTGACAACAGCGGCAACAGCGAACATGCGCCAAGGTTGTTGTGTTTCTTTGAAACCTTCGATGAGAACCTCTTCATCATAGGTCACGATCTTCCGTATCTCGGGGCGCATAAATTTCTCCTGTTCGCTACCCGAGAAATTCAGAGATTACACCGATTTTGACAAACGATTGATTTAAGGGCTTATGTATTAAAAAGACTAATGGCTTATTTGACCCATGAAAAAATCGCTGCCCCCGCTGACCTGGTTTCGCGCATTCGAGGCCGCTGCGCGCCATCTGAGTTTTACCGCTGCCGGTGAAGAGATCGGCCTGACCCAATCTGCGGTCAGCCAACAGGTAAAATCCCTTGAAACACGGCTACGTGCAGCTTTGTTTACGCGCCATGCGCGTGGATTGTCGCTGACCGACGAAGGGCGCAAACTGCTGCCTCAGGTCGGGGCGGCACTGGGGGTGTTGTCTGCAGCAACAGATACATTTGATACTGGGCCGTCAGAGAACCTTTTGACCATCGCGTCGTCAGTCAGTGTTGCCCAGTGGATTATCGCGCCAAACCTTGCTGAATTTCGGAAGAGGCATCCGAATATCCGCGTTCGTCTTCTAAGTGCGGTCTGGCCGGACGAGTTCAGTTCTGCACGCGCAGATGTGGAAATCCGCTTCGGATCGGAAAAACAGGTGGGAAGAAATGCCAGATTGCTCACACCTAACCGGCTCATTGCCCTTAAATCACCGGGACTTGAAGGTGGGGTAATTGATTTGCCGTTGATCGAAGCGGTCGGCACATCCAGCGGATGGAAAGAATGGTCCGCAAAGGTTGAGCCTGTTCCGGAGCCTCAGATTTTTGCGGATTCGTACGGTGTGGCCTTACACTTTGCTGCCCACGGCAATGGAATTGCGCTTGTGAGCGAACTTCTGATCAAACACGCGATCAATTCTGGTGTGCTTGAAAGGGCGCATCCGGCAACCGTCGAAAGTAACGAAGGATATTACCTGTCGAGCAACGAAGAGAATGAATTTGCAAAGCAATTTCAGGGCTGGCTGTTGGAGCAATTACCGCAACAATAAAGAGATCAATGTCTCGAAAACACTAATCTACGAGTGGTTTGCCCTATCTGATACAAGAGACAAATTTCCAGTTAATGGATGTGGGCCATTCGCATTAGTCTAGATTCCCACTTTGCAACAAACAAACAAGCGACCGAAGCGGACGCAAAGCTTATTGGAACACCATAAATGGCATTTACCGACCCAAAGACTGAGAAGCTGAATGGTGGGCGACCCTGGAATCGAACCAGGCGTGCGTCTCCGCGAGGGAGTTACAGTCCCCTGCCACACCTTGCGGCCTGTCGCCCACTGTCAGGCGTTGCACCTGACGTGGAGGCGTGATTACTAGCGCGTCTAAAGGGCGTCAACAGGAAAATACCGCTTTGACGCAGGAAACCGAATTCCCGGCCCGGAGGCCCGTAAAATGAAGAAACCAAAGTGGGTCGTTGAGAAAGAACAGGCGCGAAAAGCTGCTGCTGCCGAAACCGTATGGCTGTTTGGATTACATGCTGTTCGTGATGCCTTGATGAACCCGAAACGGCAGAAGTTACGCTTGATCGTGACGCGAAACGCCCGCGATAAGCTGTCGGAATCCATTAATTATTCCGGGATTGAGGCCGAGGTAGTTGATCCACGGAAATTCACGGCTCCGATTGATCCGGGCTCTGTTCATCAGGGGGCTGCGCTTGAGGTCAAGCCACTGGACTGGGGTGGGCTTGCCGAGAATTGTATCGGGCAGGATATCCCGCGTGTGTTGCTTTTGGACCGGGTCACAGATCCGCATAACGTAGGTGCGATTCTCCGTTCAGCGGAAGTATTGGGCGCAAGTGCGGTAATTGGCACGCGGCACCATTCGGCCCCTGAAACGGGCGCACTGGCGAAAACTGCCAGCGGGGCGTTGGAACGGCAACCGTATCTGCGTGTCCGTAACCTGGCTGACACGATCAATGCGCTGCAGGATATGGGCTTTCTGGTTCTGGGTCTGGATGGTGAGGCAGACGAAACCATCGAAACCGTATTGGAGGGCAAACGAACGCAGCCAGTAGCATTAGTATTGGGGGCCGAGGGACCGGGCCTGCGTCAAAAGACCAAAGATACTGTGGACCAGTTGGTCAAGATTGACGCGGCGGGCGGATTTGGGTCACTCAATGTCTCAAATGCTGCCGCAATTGCACTATATGCGTCACAGCCCAGATGACAGGAGGTTCACATTTCCACGCCGCACAAAATCGCCACCTGCTGTTATTGTGGAACCCGCGCCGCGCTGGTTCTTAGGGGGAAACAGCAACATGAACTAAGTTGCTCAAGCTGTGGCGCGCCTTTGCATAACCTCAAGATGGTTCCAAAGGTCAAGCTTGTTGATCGTCCGGTACAAAAATCTAGGTCGGCCCATTACAATAAGAAAAAGGCAAAGAAGAAAAAGGGCCTGTTTTCGCGCGTATTGGACGAAGCCTGGGATGCTATTGAAGACGTTTTCGATTGAAGACCGCACGCGTGTTCACAAGGGCGTCATGGGGGTTTTCGTGACCAGATGAATTGTGCAACTTAAAGCCCTCTCAAAATCAATCGATGAATCAGTGATGCTGTCCCGACGTTCCTTATTAACCAGTCTCGCATGTCTTGCCGTAGCACCTTCAGTAAGAGCGCAGGAAAAGCCAATGTTCTATTCGGACGGCGGATTGGCTGTTTCTGGTTATGATGCGGTCTCATACTTCAGGATCGGAACGCCTGCGCTGGGGAAATCTGATTTTTCCCTGATGTGGAAGGGGGCCGTGTGGCAGTTCACATCGGAAGAAAATCGTGACAGATTCGAGCGCAACCCACGGGCTTTTGCTCCTCAGTTTGGTGGATATTGTGCGTATGCGATGGTGCAGGGGATGCTCAGCAGCACTGACCCGCAAGCATGGCAGATCGTTGACGGAAAGTTGTACTTGACCCATTCGGAAGCGATTGAGCGTATCTGGAAACAGAACGTGTCGCAGAACATTCGCGAGGCCGAGGGGCATTGGCCTCAAGTTCTGTATAACTGATCGGCAAATCTCCGCCAATTGTGACTTGTCATCACAAAAATGCGCGCGCCCTCTTTTTTTTCACAAACTTAGGCTTAAATGTCACAGTGACCGCGGAATGGAACTGCCGCGGGTCATTTCACTGTCCCTCGTTCCAACAACTGGCGCTCAGGCAAGACCTGAGCGCTTTTTTCTTTTTGGCATGGCGTCTAGGGTGCCATCATGACTGATTACTCTGACCAGTTCCTGACCACAGTGTTGAAACGTACCAAGGTTGTTGCCGTGGTTGGAGTATCTATGAATCCAGTAAGGCCCAGCTACTACGTTGCGCGTTACTTGTCGCTCAAAGGCTATACGGTGTTCCGGTGAACCCGGGGCATGCCGGTAAACCTCTCTTTGGTCAGACGGTCAGGGCGTCGTTATCCGAGATCTCTGAAGCGGTAGACATGGTTGATATTTTTCGACGCTCTGAAGCCGTTCCGCCTATCGTTGACGAGGCTTTGGCCGAGTTGCCGAATCTACGCACGATCTGGATGCAGATCGGCGTAGAACATGCCGAGGCCGCTGCCAAAGCGCAGGCCCGCGATATTGACGTGGTCATGAACCGCTGCCCCAAAATCGAATATCAGCGTTTGTTTGGTGAACTGCGGATGGGTGGGTTCGCCACCGGGGTGATTTCATCTAAGTTGTAGAGGGCAGAATACTTAGGGGCATTGCTATTAAGTGATATACACCTTGGCGTGAGGTTCTACACTTCTCGCCTGGTATGGTTCTTCACTCAGGACAGTTTCGCGTAACAAGCGAACTTACGATACTAACATCCAGATCGCCACTGCTGCTAAAACAGACCCAAAAAGTCGGTTGAGTTTTTGGGCGCTTTCTGGGCACCGGAAGAAGCTTGCGATCCAGTCTCCAACCAATGTCCACACCACGAATGATATTAGGTTGTTAAGTGTAAAGACGGTCGTGATCAGAATGACAGGGGCGAAATTGCTCGGGCTTTCTGGTCTCAGAAACTGCGTAAACATCAAAGCTATGATGACATATGCTTTTGGATTGAGCAGAAGCAGAATTGAACCGTCCATAAACGTGGCCGGCTTCGCGTCCTCTGCACCTTGAAGCGTTCCCGCTCGCAGCATTTTCCATGCAATCCAAAGAACATAGAGCGAACCCGCGATTTTCAGGATCGTAAATAGTTGAGGAAAACGCTCAATGGTCGCCAGAAATCCAAAGCCGATTGCAGCTGTCACGAACCAAGTCGCGATGTGGTATCCGGCGTTCGCGGGGACGGTAGCGCGGAACCCGAATCGCACACCATTGGCCGCAAAAAACATGTTTCCGGGCCCGGGGCTGTAAGCGAGCGGAAGCAAGAACAAGATAAGCGTTAGTGTGGTCTGATACATTCCGAAATTCCATGATGAATGGAATTTCAGGCTTAGGCGGTTTGTCCCTCTCAGAGCGACCCGTTTCATGCGTAATTTTCCAGGCCGATGCCTTAGACTTGACTTTGAGGTCGCCATCTGGGCGACCTTACCAGTTCTCGGTTGGTTTAATGGGGAATACCCCAGCCAGCAGGCATCCAGCAGGGTTTAATTCGCAGGCAATGACGTTATATGCCCCGCCTGTTCCTTACGACGCTTTTCCAGAACCACTTCGCGTGGAACCCACTCGTAACGGGTGTCCTCAACCAAGGGCGACCAGAATAACACTCCACCATAACGCCAGGGGTCCAGGACGACGCCGTCATACATGCTCTCGCCTTTGCGGCTGATGATGGCGGTGCTGTGGTCGATGCGGAACGGGTTATCCGCATTGGCGATAGCGCGGTGCAACTCGAGCGTATGGAATTGTTCCTGATCCAGACGACGCTCGATATCCTCGGCCCAATGCCAGCACAGGCCACGCGGACGCAGACCCTTATTGACCTTGGCGTTATGGATAAGTGGAGGATCGGTGATTTCGTATTCTTGCACCAGTTGCGCAGTATAGGCATAGGCGATGCGGGCGGCGCGGGTGGCCTCTTCCGGATCGATATCGGGGCCGAGGCTTTGGATTTCGGCGGCCAGCCGCTGCACCTCATCTCCAGAGGAAGGGGGAGGGGTGGCGCAGGCCGCGAGGGTGGCAAGTGCTGCTGCGAACACCAAAGCTCTGATCATCTGCGCGCCCTTTGCCTCAATGCACCCGAACCCGGAGTATAGCGGGCCGGGTTATCGCACGAAACCCGCTTAGCCTTTTGGCCGGGATGCCTTTTCAGTGATGCCACTGGTGCCCTGGCGTTGAGCCAGTTCGGCCAACACATCGTCCAGTTCTACATCGCGCGCGGCCAGCATGACTAGCAAGTGGTAAAGCACATCCGCCGCCTCAGAGGTCAGCTTTTTGTTGTCGCCCTTGGCTGCCTCAATGATCGCTTCGATAGCCTCTTCACCAAATTTCTCAGCACATTTCTCAGGGCCTTTGGACAACAGCTTGGCGGTCCAGCTGCTGTCAGGATCCGCCCCTTTGCGGGCCTCAATGGTTGCGGCCAAATCGTGTAGAATACTCATGTCAGCCTCATTGGAATGCCGGCGGCGGCCATATGTTCTTTGGCCTCTTGGATGGTGTATTCGCCGAAATGGAAGATCGAGGCCGCCAGAACGGCGCTGGCCCCGCCCTTTGTGACGCCTTCGACCAGATGGTCCAGATTGCCTACGCCACCACTTGCGATCACAGGCACATCGACGGCACCTGAAATCGCGCGGGTCAGGGGCAGGTTGAATCCGGCCTTGGTGCCATCGCGATCCATCGAGGTTAGCAGGATCTCTCCCGCGCCCTTGGCTACAACGGTCTTGGCAAACTCAACCGCGTCGATACCAGTGGGCTTGCGACCGCCATGGGTGAAAATCTCCCACTTGCCGGGGCTAACGGTTTTGGCGTCGATGGCGCAGACGATACACTGGCTGCCGAACTGGTCCGCCGCCTCAGCAATCACATCCGGGTTGGCCACAGCGGCCGAATTAAAACTGACCTTATCCGCTCCTGCCAACAGCAGGGCACGTACATCATCCTTGGTGCGAACTCCGCCACCCACGGTCAGGGGGACAAAGCATTGCTCTGCCGTGCGTTGGACGACATCAAACATGGTGCCGCGATTTTCGTGGGTTGCATGGATGTCGAGAAAGCAGATTTCGTCGGCTCCAGCGGCATCATAGGCCTTGGCTGACTCCACCGGATCACCCGCATCGCGTAGGCCCACGAAATTCACACCTTTGACCACGCGGCCATCAGCGACATCCAGACAGGGAATGATACGGGTTTTTAGCATTGGGTATCCTCTGTTGCGGGCACCTCTACCGGCAAAGCCTCGCCGATGCCAGACTTGTGATTGTGATCTGCCGAGAAGCCATGGAAATTAGAGATGAAATTCATGAAAAGGATTATCCAGATGCGACATCTTATTTTGGCTTCAATAATCACATTCGGAGGCGCCCTGTCCGCCATGGCTGACGACATCATCAAAGTACAAACCAATAAAACAGTGGCCGAGGCGCTGGACGCCCTCGAAGCTGCGGTAGGCAATGCAGGCGCGACTGTATTTGCCCGTATCGATCACGCGGCTGGTGCAGAAAAGGTCGGTACTCCGATTGCAGCCAATCAGGTGCTTATCTTCGGCAACCCAGCACTGGGCACGCCTGCGATGCTGATCGATCCGCGCGCCGGGTTATTTCTGCCTCTGAAGGTGCAGGCTTATGAGGATGCGAATGGTCAGGTATGGCTGGCTTATGAAGACCCAAAAGAGACGATGGATGAACTCGATGATGTCGAAAAGTCACCGGTTATCGAAAAGATGCGTGGTGCATTGAAAAAGCTGACCACAGCCGCAGCGGGCTAATATGGCTTCGTGTCAGGCGCTTGCGCGGCTCACCCGTGCAAGCGCGTTGCGCGCAATCAGGATGTGGAAAGGCAAAATAATCGCCAGATATAGTCGCCCACCCAGATTGTGTCGATGAACCCAGGTCGCGAGGGAAATACGACCGTCTTCGGAAAAGACAGACACGCGGAAATCGAGGTGACGGTCATCGAAGCCAGCGATCACCTCGCTCGCGTCATCGTGCTCAACCGGAAAAATACCCACTTTATCAGTTGCTTCTGGCCCTGTGTTATCAAGCCCAAACGGGGCGACCAGGATGCCGCGCAGTCGAACCAGCGCCTTGGCCCACGAAGGGAAATTGGTGATAACCTCTGCCGCCTGACGCGGCGAAAGATCAGAAACCACGCTGAAACAATCCAGAAAATCGCCATCTTCCAGTCGGCTATGCAGCAGACTCTTGGTTGGCAGTTCGGATCGCTTTACGCGTGATTTGAGCATCGGACTATTCTCTGAGTGTTGTCAGAGCCTCTTTCAGATCGATGGCGCCATCGTAAAGCGCGCGCCCTGAGATCGCACCATTCAAATCTGCGCCACAATCGCGCAGGGCAATCAAGTCGGAAATAGAAGACACACCACCCGAGGCAATGACCGGGATGTCGACAGCTTTGGCTAGGTCAGCAGTGGCTTCGATATTTGGTCCCTGCATCGCACCATCCCGGTTGATGTCGGTGTAGATGATTGCAGCGACGCCAGCATCCTCGAAACTGCGCGCCAGATCGGTGACCTGAACATTGGTCTCTTCAGCCCATCCTTTGGTGGCAACCATGCCGTTACGCGCATCGATACCGACTGCGACCTTACCCGGAAAGGCTTTGGCTGCGTCGCGCACCAGGTCGGGGTTCTCGACCGCGACAGTGCCCAGAATCACTCGCGCCAGGCCTTTCTCGATCCAGGCCTCGATTGTTGCCATGTCACGAATGCCGCCACCCAACTGAGCTGGAACATTGCACTCCCTCAGAATAGCTTCAACCGGGGCTGCGTTTACCGGCTCACCGGCAAAAGCACCGTTCAAGTCAACCAGGTGCAGCCATTCACAGCCAGCTTCTACAAAGGCGCGGGCTTGCGCGGCGGGGTCTTCATTAAAGACCGTCGCCTGGTCCATTTCACCGCGCAGCAAGCGCACAGCATTGCCGTCTTTGAGGTCGATAGCGGGGTAGAGGATCATGTCAGGCGGTCCTATATCTTTGTTACACGCGCGGGATATCGCACAGGCGGGGCAGGGGCGCAACGCGACGCAAAGTCAATCTTGCGGGGTACAGACCGGCAGGTCAGACTGTCTGCAAAACAGGGAGACAACAATGAAGACATATACTCTTGCAGCTATATTCGCTGCGATGGCCACAACCGCCTTTGCCGCCGATCCGGTGGACGGTTTGTGGAAGACTGCCCCAGGAGATACGGGCGGTTATCTGCATGTGACGATATCCGAATGCGGCAGTGCTATTTGCGGTACCATCGACAGTGCGTTTGACGCTGAAGGCAATCAGCAACTGGAGTACGAGAACCTTGGGAAGCAGATCATCTGGGACATGGTGCCAGATGGTGCCGGTACCTATAGCGGCGGCAAAATCTGGGCACCGGATCGCGATAAGACCTACAACTCAAAAATGTCGCTGAACGGGCAGAACAAACTGACGGTGAAAGGCTGTGTCGCGGGTGGTTTGATCTGCCGTGGACAGGATTGGACCCGAGTTCAATAACCGATCACGGAGTCCAGGTCAGGAAATTCCCGATCATGCGCAGGCCTACGTCCTGGCTTTTCTCAGGGTGAAACTGCATCCCGACCATGGTGTCGCGGCCAATCACGGCCGTGACCTCTTGCCCATAATCCACATATGCCAATCGTTGGACCGGATTGGTCACCCGAAAGTGGTAGGAGTGGACAAAATAGGTGTGATCACCTGATTTCACCCCGTCAAAAACCGGGTGGTCGCTTTCCAAAACCAGATCGTTCCAGCCCATATGCGGAACCTTCAGGGTACTGTCCGAGGGTTCGATCTTCACGACATCACCAGCAACCCAACCCAGACCGTCGGTCTCGGAGTATTCGTGCCCCTGGGTCGCCATCAATTGCATACCAACGCAGATGCCCAGAAACGGGCGGCCCTTCTGTTCCACCGCATCGACCATCGCGTCATAGATGCCCTTGTGGCCGCGCAACTCGGTGGCGCAAGCCGGAAAGGCTCCGTCTCCCGGTAGGACCAATCGATCCGCCCGCGCAACAACGTCAGCGTCCGAGGTCACGACGACTTCGCCAGCATCCAGCTCGCGAGCCATGCGTTGAAACGCCTTCTCTGCCGAGTGCAGATTACCGCTCTCGTAGTCGATGATGGCTGTCAGCATCTACAATGCGCCCTTGGTCGAGGGAATCGCATCCGCCTTGCGCGGATCGGTCTCGACCGCCAAACGCAGAGCGCGGGCGACTGCCTTGAAGGCGGCCTCGGCAATGTGGTGGCTGTTAAAGCCGTGTAATTGGTCGACATGCAGGGTTATGCCGCCATGGGTACTGAGCGCTTGAAAGAACTCGCGCACCAACTCTGTATCGAACGTACCGATTTTGGATGTCGGCAGGTCCACATTCCAGATCAGGAAAGGGCGGGCGGACAGGTCCAGCGCACAACGCACCTGTGCATCATCCATGGGCAGGTGACATTCGCCATAGCGGCGAATACCCTTCTTGTCCCCTAATGCCTGCGTCAGCGCCTGACCCAGAGCAATCCCGGTATCCTCCACTGTGTGGTGGTCGTCGATGTGGTAGTCACCCTTGGCGCGGATCGTCATGTCGATCAGCGAATGCCGCGCCAGTTGGTCCAGCATGTGGTCAAAGAACCCAACACCAGTCTGGTTGTCATACTGGCCGGTGCCGTCCAGATTGACCTCGACCGAGATCTCGGTTTCAGCGGTCTGACGGCTGATCTTAGCGCTGCGCATGGGCGAATTCCTTTTGCTTCTGGGGCGCTTATAGACCCGGAAGAGCAGCCTATCCAGACCGCTTTGAGCCTTCGGTGCAAACTGTTGCAGGGGATTGCACCCGAGCGCGGCCCATGCCAGCCTGCGGTCAACACGAACCAACAAGGCCCGGCCCATGTCCACCTGCGTTTTCATCCAGATCCGCTGTAAACCCGGCACCACCTACAAGGTAGCCGAAGAGATTGCCCTCCGCGAAATCCACTCGGAACTGTATTCCACCAGCGGCGAATATGACCTGCTGCTGAAACTCTACATCCCCGAAACCGATGATGTGGGCCATTACATCAACGAAAACCTGCTGGTGATTCCCAATATCGAACGCTCGCTGACCACGATGACGTTCAAGGCTTTCTAGCCCAGTTCAAACGTCGTCACGCCGAAGATTCGGTTCAGGTCAATCTCGGGTTCGTGGTCGGAATACATCCGCGCGGTCTCAAAGACCTTCTCCAGCCCAAGCTCTTCGGCCAACGCGAACGCCGATACCTTTGGCTGTGGCATATCGATGAACACTTCGTGTGCGTTATGAACCTCGGGAATCGACGGGAGAACAGCGGCCAGCAACGCCCTCGCGATTTCTGCAGTGTCCGCAAATAGGGGACCGATCTAATAACCCGTTAGACAAGGGCGCAGTGTTGCATAGTCCCTGGTCCTGCCGTTCTCGGTGTAAAGCTTTGAAACGTGGCTGAAAGCACCAAGCCAGCTTTCCAGAAACAGATCGCGTGGTGCGGGGAACAGAGCGCGATCATATACCTTCAATTGATCAGACGCTTGTTTCAGATCCGATATATGGCTGTTCGGCTCAGCCTCTAGCTTTGCCAGAATCTGGTGTTTTGTCCCTGCGAAACGATAGTTGTTATAAGCAAAGGAAAAGCCAGACTTAAAATAGTTATCCTGCTGTTTGACCACGCCAACCAGGCCCATGTTTCAGCCCGTACAATGGCTCAGCGCATGCTGTGCGATTTCAAGCCCGTGACCGTGATGCCGGAATTCGGGTTTGACGATGTAAAAGCCCAAAAATGCGAAACTGTCATCATAGTTCACGGCCGAGACCGAGGCGATCATTTCGCCATCTAGGAAGCCGCCCAGAAAGCCATCGGGGTCGGTGTCGCGGAAACAAGTGGCGTCGTGAACCCCAGGGTTCCAACCCTCTCGACCCGCCCAATCGACGGCGTGCTGTACCTCTTCGGCAGTCAGGGGGCAGATGATATAGTCCGGCATGGTTGCGGTTCCGTTCTGAATGAATTCAAATTCAGAATGGCCCAACCCAGGCGCAAGTGCCAGTCAGTTTGAAAAGACCGCGCCGGACGTGCTGGGTGTCACTAGGCGGGGCCTGTGCCCTACATTGATGGCGTGCCTTCCTTGGAGCCCTGCGTCTATGTTAGTCTCGGGTTGGCTTTCGACCGTTCAATTGTTTCAAGTGAAAGGATGTCGCTGGCAGGAAGCTGAGACAGTTTTACATGCGATTCTGCCGGGATCAGACCGCGCAATTGGAGATCTAGAAATCTCAGGCAACAGACACGTAAGAAGGACGTGAAATTGCCGACATCGTGGCCTGCATCCAAGCTTTCATTGTAAAGCCTGTGCAGTAATTGCGGAACTGTCAGATCGTCCCGATGGCCGATTGTTTCGAGAGTACGCCAGAACATCTCTTCCAACCGAACGCTTGTGACCATCCCGTCCATCCGGAATGATCGTGTATGAGACGTCCAGAGTGCCGGGTCGGCCTCGATGAAAAGTTGACACATGTGGACGTCTCCTTTGTTTGTTCAGCGGCCTAACCGCTCTTTCACATCGTCGGCGAAATCTTCGTAACGACGCAGGGATTTTACATCCACCTGAACCAGATGTCCCATTTTTTGCATAATTGGCAAATCGAACAAAATGCGGTCCAGATCATCCGGGGTCTCTACATCGGCAATCACCAGCACTTTGCGTTCGCCGACGACTTTCCAAAGATCGACGACCACACCCGCTGATTTCGCACCCAAGGCCGCATTTGCCTCTTCGGCCCAGATGCCCAGCAAACCCTGCTGCGCCATGGTTTCGTCGTACTCAACAGTGAAATCGAGTTTGTATAGCATAGTTCCTCCCTAGTGCTTGGATCAGTTGGTCAGGCAAAGCGCCCGCCTTTTTCGATGACTTCGATTTGATATCCGTCGGGGTCCTTGATGAAAAAGAACCTCGCGACGCGCTCTCCACCGGGGCGGAAATCCACAATGTCACCCGGGTTTGCGCAGGCTTTGGCTGCTGTGCCATGCGCAGCTTCGAGGTCATCCACGACAACCGCCAGATGACCATACCCATCCCCCAGTTCGTAGGGCGTGTCTCGGCTTTTGTTCACCGTAAGCTCAAGTTCGAACGCCGACCCAGGAACGGCCATATAAATCAGGGTGAAACTTTCAAAATCCAGACGATCAACAATCTCCAATCCAAAAACTTCGCGATAGAAGGGCACTGAAACCGATTCATTCAGAACCCTGATCATGCTGTGTGCAAGTTTGGTCATGGTGTCTCCTTTTCCTGACGCATAGCAGCGATCAGGGGCGGAGTGGTATTATGCCGCTACTACATCCGTTTTTCGGTTTGATTTGACGTTTTCGTTGCTCGGCCTGCGCGGAAAGCGGGTCCGACAGTGGCCGCCCAAAAGCTATGTTGCGCGTGATGCTTTTGACCATTGCGTTGCTATGGCTGCATTGCTGGCAAAGCTTTGGCAAACTCTGGTGCTTGAAATCTGTGTATCTGGAGCGGGCGAGGCGATTCGAACGCCCGACCCTAACCTTGGCAAGGTTATGCTCTACCCCTGAGCTACGCCCGCATCAGATACTTATGTCGGTCCGAAGACCTCTCAATGGAGCGGGCGAGGCGATTCGAACGCCCGACCCTAACCTTGGCAAGGTTATGCTCTACCCCTGAGCTACGCCCGCGCCGTTGAGTGAGGAGGGATGTATTAATTCCCACACGTGGCTGCAAGAGGAAAATGGGGCCGTTCGAAAATTATTTCGACGGAATGCCTGCCCCTCACGCGTTCAAGAGCAAATGGAAAGCAAAACAAGCTGTGCGGGAAGGTGACACAATGATCGATGTCTCAGATTTCAAGGCCATAGTATTGGGGGCTATGATCATTCTGGTGATTATGGTTTCGAAAATTGATGGTGACCGGATGGAATCTGAGGTTTCGCACCGATTCAGCGAGACCCAATCCATTTGGCATGACCCAGCCGGAATGTGGTTTCAGCTACCTCAAAGCGCCTGAACCAGACCCGCAACAGCGGCGACTAGAATCGCCAAGAATGTCAGTAACATTCCGATCTGTCGCAAGATGATTGTTTGTGGCGTCTTTCCGAAACCGTAGGCGTGCGACAGCCGTCCGGCCAACAACATCAGACCCAGCAGATTAACAAGCCAAGCTTCAGCGCCCTGCAACTCAACCATGGCGATCAGCAGCAATGCGAAAGGAGCATATTCGGCACAGTTGGCCTGCGTCCGCATGGCTTTGATCATGGCCTTGTCGCCGTGGTCTCCGACCGAGATTTTACCTTTGCGACGCTGCAGGATGACGTTCACGCTGAGCGCAATGAACAGAAATGCAATCAGTGCAGCGTAGATCGGGGTGATGGACAGCATGACAGCTCCTGATATTGAAAAGGCCGCGCAGAGAACTGCGCGGCCCTGTATGCCCCAATGTGATAACTGGCTTATTCCAGTTCAACCAGCAGGTCCTTGGCGTCAATCTGGCCGCCAGGTTGGACGTGGACGGCCTTGACCGTTGCGTCTCGCTCGGCGTGGATGCCGGTTTCCATCTTCATCGCTTCGATGGTCAGCAGCAGATCGCCTTCGTGTACTTCTTGACCTGCCGAGACGGCAACGGTGGCCACAACGCCCGGCATCGGCGCGCCAATATGGTCGGGATTCCCAAATTCGGCTTTGGGCCGCTGCGCGGTAGTGGCTTTGACCATCCGGTTCGGCACGCGGATCACACGTGGCTGGCCATTGAGTTCAAAAAACACGCGTACTTCGCCGTTTTCGTCAGTCTCGCCGATGGCCTGACAGCGAATTTCAAGCGTTTTGCCGGGGTCAATCTCGGCAGTAATTTCTTCGCCGGGTTCCATGCCGTAGAAGAAGGTGCGCGTGGGCAGGGTACGGACCGGGCCATAGGTCCGGTGGCGGCCCATGTAATCCAGGAACACCTTGGGATACATCAGATAGCCGTTCAGGTCCTCGTCATCGACCTCTTTGCCCTCAAGCTGTTTGGACAGATCGGCGCGGGTGGCTTCCAGATCGACGGCCTCGACATTTTTGCCGGGGCGTTCCGTATTCGGTGCTTCGTCTTTTAGTACCTTGGTGATGATCGTGTTAGGGAACCCGCCCGGAGGTTGACCCAGATTGCCGCGCATCATGTCCACGACCGAGTCGGGGAAGGCGACGTCGGTGTCAGGGTCTTCGACTTGTTCGCGTGTCATGTTCTGACTTACCATCATCAGTGCCATGTCACCGACCACTTTGGACGACGGTGTCACCTTGACGATATCACCGAACATCTGGTTCACATCGGCGTACATCTGGGCGACCTCGTGCCAACGCTCCTCTAGACCCAGCGAACGCGCCTGTGCCTTTAGGTTGGTAAACTGACCGCCGGGCATCTCGTGCAGATAGACCTCGGAGGCCGGGGCTTGCAGGCTGGATTCGAAGGCCGCGTATTGGCCCCGAACGGCCTCGAAATAGTCGCTGATCTCGCGGATGGCTTTGATGTCCAGCCCGGTGTCACGCTCGGTATGGCGCAGCGCTTCGACCACGGTGCCCAACGTTGCTTGGCTGGTGTTGCCGGAGAAGCTGTCCATCGCGCAATCCACCGCGTCCACGCCCGCCTCAGAGGCTGCAAGAATGGTGGCGCTGGCGATACCGGCAGTGTCGTGGGTGTGGAAGTGGATCGGCAGGCCGACCTCTTCCTTAAGCGCGCGGATCAGAATGCGTGCCGAGGCTGGTTTCAACAAGCCCGCCATGTCTTTCAGGCCAAGAACATGTGCGCCTGCATCGCGCAGCTCTTTTGCCATACCGACATAATATTTCAGGTCATACTTGGCGCGATCCGGGTCGAGGATATCTCCGGTATAACAGACTGTACCTTCACAGATCTTACCGTTCTCGATCACTGCATCCATGGCGACGCGCATGTTCTCGACCCAGTTCAGCGAGTCGAAAACGCGGAACACATCGATATTCTGCGAGGCTTGCCGCACGAACTCCTGCACCACATTGTCGGGGTAGTTTGTATAGCCAACCCCGTTTGCACCACGCAGCAACATCTGGGTCATCAGGTTCGGCATTGCCTCGCGCAGGTCGCGCAGACGCTGCCACGGGCATTCCTGTAGGAAGCGATAGGCCACATCAAACGTCGCGCCCCCCCAACATTCAACGCTGAACAACTGGGGGAGATTCGCCGCATAACTTGGCGCCACCTTGATCATGTCGATCGAGCGCATCCGGGTGGCCAGCAGGGACTGGTGCCCGTCACGCATGGTGGTGTCAGTGATCAGCAGTTGCCGCTGCGCCTTCATCCAGTCGGCAACCGCCTGCGGGCCTTTTTGCTCCAGCAGGTTGCGTGTGCCCATTTGGGGCTCGGCCTTGGGCGCGGGGGGCTTGGCCTCTTTCAGGTCGGCGCGTGGTTCGGGGCGATCCTTGGTTTCGGGATGCCCGTTCACGGTGATGTCCGCGATATAGTTCAGAACCTTGGTGCCGCGGTCGCGACGCTTCTTGAACTGAAACAGATCCGGTGTCTCATCGATGAACTTGGTCGTGTATTCATTCGACAGGAAGGTCGGGTGCTTCAGCAGGTTCTCGACAAAAGCGATGTTGGTGGATACGCCACGCACCCGGAATTCGCGCAGGGCGCGGTCCATCCGGGCGATCGCTTTCTCGGGGGTAGGCGCCCAGGCGGTGACCTTGGTCAGCAATGAATCGTAAAACCGCGTGATCACCCCGCCCGCATAAGCGGTGCCGCCGTCCAGACGGATGCCCATGCCGGTAGCCGAGCGATAGGCGGTGATGCGGCCATAGTCGGGGATGAAGTTGTTCAGCGGGTCTTCGGTGGTCACACGGGTTTGCAGGGCGTGACCGTTCAGGCGGATCTCGTCCTGGCTGGTTTTGCCGGTAGCCTCAGCCAGCGTCTTGCCCTCGGCAATCAGGATTTGCGCCTGCACGATGTCGATGCCCGTTACCTCTTCGGTGACAGTGTGCTCGACTTGCACGCGCGGATTGACCTCGATGAAGTAGAACTTACCGGTGTTCATATCCATCAGGAATTCAACCGTGCCCGCGCATTCATAGTTCACATGGGCGCAGATGCGGCGGCCCAGCTCGCATATTTCGGCGCGCTGTTCGTCGGTCAGATAAGGGGCAGGGGCGCGTTCAACGACTTTCTGGTTGCGTCGTTGGACCGAGCAGTCACGTTCATAGAGGTGATAGATCTCACCATGCTTGTCGCCGAGAATCTGAACCTCGACATGGCGGGCGCGGGTGATCATCTTCTCCAGATAACCCTCGCCATTGCCAAACGCCGCTTCGGCCTCGCGACGACCTTCCAGAACCTTCTCTTCCAGCTCATCTTCGGACAGGATCGGACGCATTCCGCGCCCGCCGCCGCCCCAGCTGGCTTTCAGCATCAATGGGTACCCAATCTCGGCCGCTTCAGTTTTGATGGCGGCCATGTCGTCGCCCAATACTTCAGTTGCCGGGATAACTGGAACGTCAGCTGCGATCGCCACTTTCCGGGCGCTGGCCTTATCGCCCAATGCGCGCATGGTTTCGGCCTTGGGACCAATAAAGGTAATGCCATTCTGAACACAGGCATCTACGAAATCCGGGTTCTCGGACAGCAAGCCGTAACCGGGATGGATTGCATCCGCGCCACATTCCTTGGCAACTCGGATAATCTCGTCGATCGACAGATAGGCCGCGACCGGTCCCAGATCCGCACCAATACGATATGCCTCATCCGCCTTGAAACGATGCAGCCCCAACTTGTCTTCCTCGGCAAAAACCGCGACGGTCCGTTTGCCCATCTCGTTGGCAGCGCGCATCACGCGAATGGCAATCTCGCCGCGGTTGGCGATCAGGATTTTCTTGAAGTCTGTCATTGCAGGTCCCGGTCTTTACTAGGTGTGGCCTTGTGAATAGGCGGACAATACAGCCACGTACATATGTAGTTCTGGGTAGAACCGGCATGTTAACGCTCGCAATCGCCGCCTATTACCGCTTTTCTTTACACGCGCTGCGCCGCAGCATCAAATACTGTATCTATGATGTCAGATTTTCTGTACCCTAAGTGCTTAGGGCTGTGGATTTCACTTCTGAAATCCGTCTCAATCCGAGTGATTCGGAAGCGCACAGGGCCAAGATTTCCAGATCAGCGCAGTCCTAGACGCCATGCCGGTTGCAAGCAGGCAACGACTGGCATGTGCTCAAGGCTTAGCAAGAGAGGTCGAGGAACCTGAAGCCACCGGCCTTTTTCGGTCGGCAATGTCCGTGACGGTCTGATTGGATTTTCCAACCTGCACCTGATTGCGACCTTTGTTCTTTGCCGCATACAGCGCAT
This sequence comes from Ruegeria sp. AP7, assembly GCF_056539905.1. Lineage (NCBI taxonomy): Bacteria > Pseudomonadati > Pseudomonadota > Alphaproteobacteria > Rhodobacterales > Roseobacteraceae > Ruegeria > Ruegeria sp. AP7. The sequence continues at coordinate 133,911 of NZ_JBQFVT010000007.1, forward strand.
CATCAGCAACACGCATCAGATCCTGCGGCATCACACCGTGGGTCGGATAATGTGCAACCCCAACTGAGATGGTGATGCGCGGCAGTGATTTCTCGCCATACCGAACCGTGATCGCTTCGACCGCCTGCCGGATCTGTTCCGCACGGGTCATCGCATCATCCGGCGTATTGTCCGGTAGGATCAGCATGAATTCCTCGCCGCCGATCCGGCAGGCCACTTCATCCCGATCACACCCAGTTTCAAGGGCCGATCCAACCGCGCGCAGCACCATGTCACCTGCGTCATGTCCATGCGTATCGTTAAACTCTTTAAAATGATCCACGTCCACCGCGATCAGGCTCAGCGGAGAGCGGGTTTGCTGACTGCGGCTGATGGCTTTTCGCAATGTCTCAGTCATGTGGCGGCGATTGAACAATCCGGTCAGAGGATCGCGGACGGACTGGTCATGCAACTGATCCCGCATTCTGACATTCGCGATGGCCATGCTGATTTGCTCTGCACACAGTTGTGCCAGTTTCTTACTGTCATGGAACGCCTCTCCGCTGCCTTCATGAGCGCGCAGATGCAGCAAACCCACTGTCTCGCCATGGGCAAGAATGGGAAAGCAGAAATAGGGCCGTCCGTCATGAGGTTCAGCGTGTTCGCAGACAAAATCGACCTCGGAGGCACCGAATTCATAAGTCCGTCCACGTCGCAGACCCCAGCACCCCTCGGGATGAATGTGCGCTTTATGCGAGCCACCATTCCAGCTGGCACAGCCATCCAGCACATCGCGCGAGTTTGAGTAGACATACACGCTGCCCTCTGCCTCAGGCAGAATATGGGTCATGAAACGCGATACCATCTCGAAAAGCTCATCCAATGACCGGCTGGATTGCAGCCATTCATTCAGCTCACCCAGCAGACGCACCTCACGCGCGAGGCGCAGTTGATCATCCATGAGCTCGCGTTCCTTGTCTGACCTGGTCTTAAGCGACTGGAGCTGATACCGGTTGGTGCGATAGGTCACCAGACTCACCGCACTCAACGCAAACAGGGCAATCCCGCTTAGAATCGCCAGAGAAACCCGTAACCGGTAAATGAATGTACTGCGCAGGTCGGTGAAATCCGTAAAGAACTCGATCGCGCCTATTAAGCGGCCGTTCTTGGTGACCGGCATGAACACCTCAGCCACGTGATGCTGGGTGGTTTTGCTGGTGTTTTCCGTGTGCAGATCAAGCCCGTCAATTTCGGACAAAGGAACAGTTTCCTGAATGTAGTGGGTCATGCCCCGCGCCTCGTCACTGCGAAAGAAGTTTCGCGGTTCCGAGGTGCCGATTTCCTCGGGACGGGTCGACCAGACCACCCGTCCGGACGTGTCGAACAGTTTGAAGCGATAAACATCCGAAGCATCGGGCATTGTAGAAAGAAACTCGGCATCATGATGATCGATTTGCCCTGTGCGCAGGGCGGTTTCTGGATCCTCCAGATGCAGCACGACCCGGCGCTTCCAAAGCTCGGCCTGTTTAAGAATATCGGTTCTGAGCATACGGTCTACGACCGGAGCGGGCAGCGCATAAATGCTCCATCCCGCGGTCGCAGCCAGCGCTATAAGCAGAATGGTGATTCCCGCCCATTTCAGGCGATGGCCAAGCGGTCGCCGATCGTTCAATTTCATATTCCGCACTCCCACTGCATTGAACCAAGCATCATTGCCTAGGTTTGACAGGGGGTTAACGACGGTGGGTGATTGTTTAGAATTTAGTGGATGTGGCTGCAAAATCCTTGTGAACAAGGCGTGAACAAACCCTTTCCCTTGGCGCGCATCCAGCGTAGTTTGAATCCATGAGCAGTTTTGACGAAATGGACGCCTTCGAGGGCGCCTCGCTATCGGCGCGGGCTATGCCTGCGGCGTCTGCCGAGTATCTGAACGACCTCAACCCGGCGCAGCGCGAAGCGGTCGAGCGGTTGGATGGCCCGGTGCTGATGCTGGCCGGGGCAGGGACCGGAAAGACCAAGGCGCTGACCGCGCGGATCACCCATTTGCTCAGAACCCACCGCGTGCGCGAGAACGAGATTCTCGCGGTGACCTTCACCAACAAGGCCGCGCGCGAGATGAAACAGCGCGTGGGTCGTATGTTGGGCCGACCCGCCGAGGGTATGCCGTGGCTGGGCACGTTCCACGCGATCTGCGTAAAGCTGTTGCGCCGACATGCGGAGCTGGTCGATCTAAAATCGAACTTTACGATTATTGATACGGATGATCAAAAACGGCTTATTAAACAATTGGCTTCATCAGTTGATGTTGAAGTGCGTACTTCAACTGCCCGTTGGCTCGCTTCGATAATCGATACTTACAAGAACAACTCGTGGTTACCTGACCAAGTACCCGCCAGCAAAGAACTATGGATCGACCTTGAAACGGGTGCAGAGTTCGAGGAACTCGACACTCCTAAAAAGCGCAAAGGCGTGATGTCTAGCATCGACTTTTATAAGTTGTACCAGGCCCGCCTGCGCGTGCTGAACGCAGTGGATTTCGGTGATCTTCTGCTGCACATGGTCACGATTTTTCAGACCCATCCGGACGTGCTGGAGCAATACCAACGCTGGTTCCGCTACATTCTGGTGGACGAGTATCAAGATACCAACGTCGCCCAATATCTCTGGCTTCGTTTACTGGCCGGTGGCCACAAAAATATCTGCTGCGTCGGCGACGACGATCAGTCGATCTATGGCTGGCGCGGGGCAGAGGTGGGAAACATTCTGAGGTTTGAGAAGGATTTCCCCGGTGCCTTCGTTGTGCGGCTGGAGCAGAACTACCGCTCAACCCCGCATATTCTGGCTGCCGCGTCCAACGTCATTCGCGGCAATGAAAGCCGCTTGGGCAAAGAGCTTTGGACCGACCGCGAAGAGGGCGAAAAGGTCCGTTTGATAGGCCATTGGGATGGCGAGGAAGAAGCGCGATGGGTCGGTGAGGAAATCGATGCGATGCAGGGCGGCACGCGCGGTGTGCGGCCGATGAACCTCGACGAGATCGCGATTCTCGTGCGCGCCTCGCACCAGATGCGGGCGTTTGAAGATCGATTCCTGACGATTGGTTTGCCCTACAAAGTGATCGGCGGCCCTCGGTTTTATGAGCGGATGGAGATTCGCGATGCCATGGCCTATTTCCGGCTGGTGGTCAGCCCCGAGGATGATCTGGCCTTCGAGCGGATCGTGAACACGCCCAAACGCGGCCTCGGCGACAAGGCGCAGCAGACGATTCAGGTAGTGGCGCGTGAGAACGGAGTGTCTCTGGTCGAAGGCGCGCGGATCGCGGCCGATAACGGCCTGATCAAGGGCAAGGGCGGCAAGGCGCTGCGTGAATTGATCGACGGTCTGGCGCGATGGAACGCCATGACACGCGGGCCCCGGATCGAGATGGACGATGACTCGGTGATCGATGACGGTGTGTCGCCGATCCGTTATGGTGAACCTGAGCATACACATATCGAACTGGCTCAAATCGTCTTGGACGAATCCGGCTATACCGCCCATTGGCAGAATGAAAAGACGCCTGAGGCGCCGGGGCGGTTGGAAAACCTTAAAGAACTGGTCAATCAGTTGGACAATTTCGAGAACCTGCAAGGGTTTCTGGAGCATGTCAGTTTGGTGATGGACAACGAACAGGACAGCGATGGGGCCAAGGTCTCTATCATGACCCTGCACGCGGCCAAGGGGCTGGAGTTTCCTGCCGTGTTCCTGCCGGGGTGGGAGGACGGTTTGTTTCCCTCGCAGCGGTCAATGGATGAAACCGGGCTCAAGGGTCTCGAAGAGGAACGGCGGCTGGCTTACGTCGGCATCACCCGGGCAGAAGAGGTCTGTACGATTTCCTTTGCAGCCAACCGACGGGTGTTCGGACAATGGCAGAACTCGATGCCGTCCCGGTTCATTGATGAGTTACCCGAAGATCATGTGGAAGTGCTGACGCCGCCAGGTCTGTATGGTGGTGGTCAGACCACTACCGGGATCGAAACCCGCGCGGCCGAGGCGAATGTCTATAACTCGCCGGGATGGAAACGGATGCAGGCGCGGCAGGGACAGTATGGAATGTCTCAACCGAAAGAAAGCCGGAACACGGTGATCGACGCCACAGCGGTCGCCAGCTTTACTCTGGGTGAGCGGGTGTTTCACCAGAAGTTCGGTTATGGGGCAGTAATCGGCATCGAGGGCGACAAGGTTGAGGTCGATTTTGACAAGGCCGGAACGAAAAAGGTCGTCTCGCGCTTTCTGACCGCGAAGGATGACGTGCCGTTCTGACGCTTACAGCCCTTCGACCAGCACCAGATTCGCTGTCGCTGTTTGTTGCCTGATCTTGGCCAGCTCAACATAGTCCGGATCGTCCTTCCACGCGTTTGCGGCAGCCATGTCCGGAAACTCCATCAGCACGATCCCGTCTTCTTGCCAACTGCCTTCGATCACTTCAACGGGCTTTGAGGATATGGTCAGCAGGCGCCCGCCATGCCGGTCAAAGATCGGCATGAAGCCTTCAAGGTATTTCTGGTATCCATCCGGGTCATGAATGGAAATCTGGGCGATGAAATAGGCGGCCATGGGACACTCCTGAAAATCGTTCACGGCCCCAGCTTACATCTTGTGCGCCAAAAAACGAAAAACGGCGGTTCCCAGGGAGGAGGGGAACCGCCGTTCTTTTCTACATCAGGGCAGGGAGGAGGAAGCCCCGATGTATCCGAGCCCGGGTTTGATCCCGGTATGAGGAAGACGCGGCGACGTCAGGGAGGAGGAAGGCGTCGCCGCGCGCTTTCAACATCAGGGCAGGGAGGAGGAGAGCCCCGATGTATCGGCTTCCGGCAGTCAGGGCCGGTATTAGGTGCGGCAACGTCAGGGAGGAGGAGAGACGTTGCCGCTGATTACAGACCCAAAAGGGAGGAGGATGGGCCTGATCTCAGTATCTGTGTCGCGCTTACTGCGCGGTTTGCTCTTCGGTGGCCTGCTGGGCCAGCCGACGGATCATCGAACGGTGCAGGCCCAGATCGGCCAGCTCGCGATCCGACAGTGCCGACAGTTCGTTTACCGTCTGGCGGTACAGGCGGTAGCGCGCAACGCGGGTCTTTACGGTTTCAACCAGTGTTGCGACTCCAAATACCGGAGCGCTCTTTAGACCTGTTTGTGTGCTTGCGACTGCCATCTTCATCATCCGTTCATTCTTGTTGCTGCCGACATCGTCCGGCGCTTGCTTGAGACTGAAGATAGGCAAATGCTGCGATTGCACAATAGCTCGCGCCGTCAATGCTGCTATGCAGCAAATGCATGGATTGTCGGGATAAACCGGGCTACCCCAATAATTGCCTTTAAAATATAGGTTTTCGCATGCGGTTGGCTTTTTGCCAGTTCAGGTGCCGTGATTAAAGGTGCTTATCCCTTAAGCGGGATTGGCATTTGTTTGGGCATGTTGTGTCAGATCAAGAGGGGGTAGAGCTGTTCGCCTCTGATCCAGCTCGTGGTGTGACGGTGCCATGGGAAAGCATGGGTCGCCTATGGGAATGGCCTCCTAAGCGATCGCGATTCGTCCTGTTTGGTTGGATTTCATGGGGGCTTGCGCCGGATTTATCGCCATTTGGGAGGTTTGTTGGGAATTCGTGGGAAAAAATTTTTCAACGCTGGGTTGCGCATATGTGGTGTTGACGGATACAAAAATCACAATTTATGGTGCATTTAACCCTGATTTCGATTGCTTTAACGTTATTCTGAAGCCAGATTCAGTTCTCTTCTTGCAAAATTCCTGTTGATTTCCATGGTTTCCCATGGCATCCCTTGTTTACCCGATGAGGGCGAGGACAGTTAAGGGGCACCAAACGACCCCGAACCAAAAATACAAAAACAGGTTTCATACAGGCATCTCGCTTTCATCAATCAACAGATCCGGCGCGCGGGCGAGCAGACATCCCCCCCAGGTGGCGCGCGCAGCTGGACATCCCGCTCAGCGGGTCAATGCGGCGGGTTGATCAGTGGCAGCAGATCAACTCGCCGTTTTCCATCCGGGGGAACGTGAATTTTGAGGTGGGGCGCAAGCGAAAGGGACAGTCGTCTTGGCGCGCAGGTTTAGAGGTGAAAGCCACCATAAGGTGGATGCGAAGGGCAGGGTCTCGATCCCGGCCTCGTTTCGCCGTGTGCTTGAAGCGTCCGATCCCAACTGGCAGCCCGGTGACAATCCTGAGCTTGTGATCGTTTATGGCGACCACCGCCGCAAATACCTTGAATGCTATACGATGGAAGCGATCGACGAGGTAGATGCCAAGATCGACGCGCTGCCGCGTGGCTCGATGCAGCGTCGGATGCTGCAGCGGATGTTCCACGGTCAGTCCTTTCCGACCAATGTAGACGAAACTGGCCGTCTGGTTCTGCCCGCCAAGTTGCGTAACAAAATCGATCTTGAGAACGAGGCATTCTTTATCGCCGCTGGTGATACCTTTCAGATCTGGAAGCCCGAGACATACGAGGCCGAGGAACTGGCCACGACCGAGGAATGGCTGGACGATCTGCCAGAGGATTTCGATCCGATGCAGTATCTCGACGGCATTGGGGACGGGTGACGGCATGGCCGGCGCTCAAAGCTCATCGGACAAACCTCACATCCCTGTTTTACTACGCCCGTTGCTGGCTGCAGTGGCGCCTGTATCCGGCATTTGGCTGGACGGAACCTTTGGTGCAGGTGGATACACGCGTGGTCTGCTCGAGGCCGGGGCCGAGAAGGTCATTGGTGTGGATCGCGATCCACTGGCCTTTGAGATGGCCGCGGATTGGGCCAGTGAATACGGTGATCGGTTGGTGATGCAGCAGGGTGTGTTTTCGCGCATGGATGATTATGCGCAAAATCTGGACGGCGTCGTGCTGGACCTCGGTGTTTCTTCAATGCAATTGGATCAGGCAGAACGTGGCTTCTCCTTCATGAAAGACGGTCCGCTCGACATGCGGATGAGCCAGGAGGGTGAAAGCGCTGCTGATTTGGTCAATACGGCAACCGAGACGCAACTGGCCGACATCCTGTTCCATTTCGGCGAAGAACGCGCCAGCCGTCGCATTGCCAAAGCCATCGTGAAGGCGCGGGCCGAAGAGCCGATCACAACGACTTTGCGGTTGGTCGAGATTATCGAATCCTGCCTGCCGCGCCCGAAACCCGGTCAGTCACACCAGGCGACGCGCAGCTTTCAAGGACTGCGGATTGCTGTGAATGCGGAATATGAAGAGCTGTTTCAAGGCCTTATGGCAGCAGAACGCGCCTTGAAGCCGGGCGGACAACTGGCTGTGGTCACTTTCCATTCCATCGAGGACCGAATGGTCAAGCGGTTCTTCCAATCGCGCGCGGGCAAGACAGGCCGCGCGAACCGCTATGCACCCGAATTGGCGCAGGAACAGCCGCAATTCACCCTCAAAACCCGTAAAGCAGTAGGGCCGGATGAGCAGGAGCTGCAGGAAAATCCACGCGCTCGCTCGGCTAAGCTGCGTGTCGCCATTCGTACAGATGCTCCGGCGGGTGAAATTGAGGCTCGGGCCATCGGGATGCCGGAACTGGGGGGAAGGGCAAGATGAAGAGTATTTTGTATATGTTGACGGCCCTTTCTGTCTTTGGGCTGGCGCTCTGGGCCTATCAGGAAAACTACCGCACCCAACAGGTGGTGAAGGAAACTCAGTCATTGCAGGGCCAAATCGGTATGGCGCAGGCACGACTGGCGGTGCTGAACGCTGAATGGGCCTATCTGAACCGGCCGGATCGTCTGCGTGAATTAGCAGACTTGAATTTCGAACGTCTCGGGCTGCTGCCTCTGCGCGCTGAACAGTTTGGCCGCGCGGACCAGATTTCTTATGGTGAAGATCCGGACCTGCCCATAGTCGACCCGCTTGAACTGCAGGCGATTGCCGAGACGCAGGCACTTGGTGAGGTGCAGTTCCCATGACCCGAACACCGCTCCGCCCTCTGGCCCGCATTCTCGATGCCCGCGCCAAGGGCGAGAACCCGAAGACGATCGAGCGGGAGAATATCCGCAAACGTCACGAAGACATGAAAGACCGCGCCCGTGCGCGCGCCGAAGGCCGCCTGCTGGTATTGGGTCTGTTCTTCTTCTGCGCTTTCTCGGTGGTGGGTTTCCGCATGGGCGTTTTGGCCACGTCTGAAGCACAGGAACCACTGGCCAGTGCGCCGGGTGCTACCATCGCGATGCAACGCGCGAACATCGTTGATCGCGAGGGACGCATTCTCGCGACCAATCTCGACACCTATTCCGTCTACGCCCAGCCGCCGCTGATGATTGACCCGATTGCCGCCGCGGATCAATTGGTGGCGATTTTTCCCGATCTCGAAAAAGAGAGGCTGGTCAAGGACTTCACCGGCAAACGCAAATTCCTGTGGATCAAGAAACGCATCTCGCCCGAGCAGAAGCAGGCCGTGCATGACATTGGCGATCCAGGTATCCTGTTCGGACCACGTGAAATGCGGCTATATCCCAATGGTCGGCTGGCGGCGCACATTCTGGGTGGCTCGGGATTTGGTCGTGAAGGTGTCAGCGCAGCTGAAGTGATCGGCGTTGCGGGCGTCGAAAAACAATTCGACGATTATCTGCGCGATCCGGCCAATGGCAACAAACCCCTGCAACTGTCGCTGGACCTGACCGTTCAGGCAGCCGTTGAACAAGTGCTCTATGGTGGCATGAAGATCATGAATGCCAAGGGGGCATCGGCGGTACTGATGAACGCCCATACGGGTGAGGTTGTCTCGGCCGCTTCACTGCCGTCATTCGACCCCAATGATCGTCCACGCCCGCCGACGTCGGGCTTTGACCCCTCGGACAGCCCGTTGTTTAACCGCTATGTGCAGGGTGTGTATGAGTTGGGCTCAGTCTTCAAAATCTTCACCGCCGCGCAGGCCGTTCAGTTGGGTCTGGTCAATTCCAACACGATCATCGACACTTCCGGCCCGATGAAAATCGGGCGTTTCCCGATCGGCGAATTCAACGGCAAGAACTATGGCGAGATCAGCGTGGCCGATGTGATCGTCCATAGCTCAAACCGGGGCACCGGTCGCCTGGCCTTGCAAATTGGGGCCAAGCGGCAGCAGGACTTCCTGAACGCATTGGGAATGTTCGACCCAACCCCATTTGAAATCGTTGAAGCCAAAGGCGGGCAGCCTCTCAAGCCCAAGAAATGGGGCGAGTTGAGCACTGTCACCATCTCCTATGGCCACGGCTTGTCGACCAGCCCGATGCATCTGGCCGCAGGATACGCGGCGATTGCCAATGGCGGGCACTATGTCAGCCCGACCATCCTGCGCCGCAATGGCCCGCAATACGGCCCACGCGTGATGTCCGAAAACACGGCCAAACAAGCGCAGAACATGTTGCGCAAAGTGGTCACGGATGGAACCGCCAGCTTTGGGGATGTCAAAGGCTATGACGTAGCCGGCAAAACCGGCACTGCCGACAAGCCCAAGCCACGCGGTGGGTATTATGACGACAAGGTTATCGCCACTTTCGCCACTATCTTCCCGGCTTATGATCCGAAATATGTGCTGATCGTCACGCTGGATGAGCCCTCGATTGTCGCCTATGGCGAAAAGCGCCGCACCGCAGGCTGGACTGCTGTTCCGGTTGCCGCTGAACTGATCGGGCGCGTGGCACCGCTCTTGGGGCTCAGACCCCGGCTTGAGCCTGAGGCGCGCGCTGCTATAACGCTGACCTCAAATTAGGCCGTCGGACAAGAGGTGGGTCATGGGCAATCGGTCAAAGAAACTTAGCCAACTGGCCCTGACCGCGCGGGGCGGGGCGAATCCCGACATCACCGGACTAGCTGTCGACAGCCGTGAGGTGAAAGACGGCTTCCTTTTTGCTGCCCTTCCCGGCTCTCGCGTTCATGGCGGAGAGTTTATCCAATACGCCCTGCGTATGGGGGCAACTGCCATTCTCACAGACGCAGAAGGGGCTGATCTCGCTGCCAAAGAACTGGCCGCATCCGACGCTGCGCTGATCGTGACCGAAGATCCACGCCAGGCATTGGCCGGGGCGGCGGCGCTGTGGTTCGGTGCGCAACCGCAAACTATCGTGGCGGTCACTGGCACCAACGGTAAAACATCGGTGGCGAGCTTCGTCCGTCAAATCTGGTCCGAGTTGGACCTCGCCGCCGTCAACCTGGGCACCACCGGGGTTGAAGGTGCCTGGACCGCGCCTTTAGCGCATACCACGCCCGAGCCGATCACGCTGCACCGCTGTCTGGCCGAGGCAGCCGACAATGGTGTGACCCACGCGGCGATGGAGGCCTCATCTCACGGCCTTGAACAACGTCGTCTGGATGGTGTGCATTTGGCCGCCGCCGGGTTCTCGAATTTCACGCAGGACCATCTGGACTATCACGATACGTTCGAGGCCTATTTCGCCGCTAAGGCCGGTCTGTTTGATCGTGTGCTGCCCGAGGACGGGGTCGCGGTGATAAACCTTGGCGATCCGAAGGGCGTCGAGATGCGCAAGATCGCTGAGGCGCGGGGGCAAAATGTTATCACCGTTGGACCTGAAGATTCTGATCTTTGCCTGCTAAATCAACGCTTTGACGCGACCGGACAGGACCTGCGTTTTTCGTGGAAAGGCAAGACCTATCAATCCCGTTTGAACCTGATCGGAGGATTTCAGGCTGAAAACGTCCTGCTGGCCTGCGGTCTGGTTATCGCGGCAGGAGAGGACCCCGACCGCGTTTTCGAAACCCTGCCGCATCTGACAACGGTCCGGGGCCGAATGCAACTGGCCGCCACCCGCAACAACGGCGCGGCGGTGTTTGTCGATTACGCGCATACGCCGGATGCGGTTGCTACAGCGCTGAAAGCGATGCGCCCTCATGTGATGGGTCGTCTGATCGCCATTGTTGGCGCAGGTGGGGATCGGGATGCCACTAAACGCCCTCTCATGGGGCAGGCGGCCACAGAGAATGCAGATCTGGTCTTCGTTACCGACGATAACCCCCGCAGCGAAGACCCGGCGATCATTCGTGCCGCTGTCATGTTGGGTGCGCCTGAAGCGACTGAAGTCGGCGATCGGGCCGAAGCGATCCTGCGTGGCATCGACGCGCTGCAACCGGGTGACGCCCTGTTGATCGCGGGCAAAGGCCACGAAACCGGCCAGATCGTTGGCGATCAGGTTCTGCCCTTTGATGACGTTGAACAGGCCAGTATCTCGGTCGCTGCGTTGGACGGGAGGGTCGCATGACACTCTGGACCGCAGCCGAGGCCGCCGAGGCCACCGATGGGCGCGCCACCACCGATTGGCAGGTGACCGGAGTCTCGATCGACACTCGCACCTTGCAACCCGGAGACCTGTTCGTCGCGCTCAAAGCTGCCCGCGATGGCCATGATTTCGTCGCGCAAGCGCTGGAAAATGGTGCAGGTGCCGCGCTGGTATCCCGCATTCCCGAAGGCGTAACCGAGGATGCGCCGCTTTTGATCGTTGATGACGTACAGACCGGGCTGGAAGCTTTGGGTCAGGCGGCCCGTGCCCGGACAGCGGCGCGCATAGTGGGTGTGACCGGCAGTGTCGGCAAAACCTCGACCAAAGAAATGCTGGCCAGCATATTGGAAACGCAAGGGAAAATCCATGCAAGCGTCGCCAGCTACAACAACCATTGGGGTGTACCGCTGACACTGGCGCGGATGCCGCGTGATACCGAATTTGCCGTGATTGAAATCGGCATGAACCACCCGGGTGAAATCGCCCCTCTGGCGCGTCAGGCGCAGCCGCATGTGGGGCTGGTGACGACGGTGGCGGCGGTGCATCTCGAAGCGTTCGACTCGGTCGCGGGGATCGCCCATGAGAAGGCCGCGATTTTCGACGGTCTGACCAAGGGCGGGGCCGCCATCGTGAACGCCGATATCGAACACGCCGACATCCTGCGCAGCTGTGCGCAGGAGCTGGGCGCGAAGATTGTCGATTTTGGTCGAACAGCCCAAGATTACGCTCTGACCGAGGTGGAGCAGGGCGCCAACAGCCTTCAGGCGCAGGGTAAGGTTGGCGAAAACACTATCTCGTTCAACGTCCAATCGGCAGGTACGCATTTTGCCATGAACGCGCTGGGCGCTCTGGCGGCTTGTGTCGAGCTGGGCGTCGATCTGGATCAGGCCGTTGCTGGCTTGCGCCGCTGGTCCCCGGTCAAAGGGCGCGGGGTGCGTGAGGTTATCGCGCTGCCTGGCGGCGATCAGATCGAGCTGCTGGATGACAGTTACAACGCCAATCCAACCTCGATGGAGGCCGCATTGGACGTGCTGGCCGCATCGCAAGGTAATCGCAAGATCGCCTTTCTGGGCGACATGAAAGAGCTGGGTGCGCAGGAACACGCGATGCACGCGGCCATGGCCGATGTGGCCGCGATGGCTCAGGTCGATCAGGTTCACTGCATCGGTCCACTGATGCAGGCGCTGCATCAGGCCTTGCCGGAGGGCAAGCGTGGGCTTTGGACTGAGACCAGCGCCGAGATGGTCGGGCAACTGCCCGAGTTGATCCGTAACGGCGACGCAGTGCTGGCAAAGGGCTCGCTCAGCATGGCATTGGCGCAGATTGTTGACGGTCTGCGGAAAATGGGGCAAGGGGGCGCGCTTGAGCCGTAAGCGCCCGTGATGCCCGTGTGAGAAAGGTTTTGGTATGCTCTATTGGTTGACCGCCCTGTCGGACGGAGGGGATTTCTGGAACCTCTTCCGCTACATTACGTTCCGGGCAGGTGGAGCCTTTCTGACGGCATTGATCTTTGGATTTATCTTCGGAAAACCTCTGATTAACGTACTGCGTCGCAAGCAGGGCAAGGGCCAGCCGATCCGGGATGATGGCCCCGAAGCGCATCTGTCCAAAGCCGGAACCCCTACTATGGGTGGCCTTTTGATTGTTGGCGCACTGGTAACTTCAACGCTGGTCTGGGCGCGTTGGGACAATCCCTATGTGTGGATGGTTCTTTTCGTAACACTGTCTTATGCGGCCATTGGATTCGCTGACGACTACGCCAAAGTATCAAAACAGAATACCAAAGGCGTTTCGAGCAAGATGCGTTTGGCTTTGGGAGTTCTGATTGCGGTTTTGGCGTCTTTTTGGGCTGGATTGCACCATCCTGCCGATTTGCAAAATCAACTGGCTATGCCGGTGTTCAAGGATACGCTGATCAATCTGGGCCTATTTTATATCCCATTCGCGGTCATTGTGATCGTCGGGGCTGCCAATGCGGTAAATCTGACCGATGGGTTGGACGGGTTGGCCATCATGCCCGCGATGATCGCCGCCTCGACGCTGGGCGTGATTGCCTATGCGGTGGGGCGGGTCGACTTCACCGAATACCTTGACGTGCATTATGTGCCCGGCACCGGAGAAATCTTCATATTCACCTCAGCGCTTTTTGGAGCGGGGCTTGGCTTCTTATGGTACAACGCCCCTCCGGCAGCAGTGTTCATGGGGGATACAGGATCGTTGGCTCTGGGCGGTGCACTTGGCGCAATCGCTGTTGCAACCAAGCACGAACTGGTGTTGGCCATTGTGGGTGGCCTATTCGTGGTCGAAGCGCTGAGCGTGATCATTCAAGTGCTTTACTACAAGCGCACTGGTAAACGTGTATTCCTGATGGCCCCAATCCATCATCACTATGAGAAAAAGGGCTGGGCTGAGCCGACGATTGTGATCCGCTTCTGGATCATCTCGCTGATCCTGGCGATGATTGGTCTGGCGACGTTGAAAGTGCGGTAGGACTCCCGCCGGGTTCGGAGGGCCTGTGGCCCGCATGCCACCCGTTGGGCCCGGCTCGCGCTGCCGCGCGAGCCTGAGCGCCCCCTTGCCTTTGGGAAATCCTTCGGTGCAGTGTGGCGCAAATTTCTATGCGATGAAGGTGGACAGCAGATGATCCCGGTCAAAGGGTTTTCAGGGAAAAAAGTTGCGGTTCTGGGGCTAGGGCGGTCTGGTTTGGCCACGGCTCGTGCATTGCAGGCGGGCGGCGCCCAACCGGTGTGCTGGGATGACAATCCGGCCGCGCGTGAGGCGGCTGAAGGAGAGGGGCTGGTCTGCTCTGATCTGCGCCGACATGGAGCGTTCGAAAATATTGCTACTCTGATTGTTTCACCTGGTATTCCGCATCTTTATCCCATGCCCAATCCGGTCGTGGCTGCTGCAACGGATGCTAGCGTCCCGGTAGACAATGATATTGGCTTGTTCTTTCGCTCCTTCGCCGGGCCTGAATGGCACAACTATGACACCCCGCCGCGTGTCATCGCAGTGACGGGATCGAACGGCAAATCAACGACTGCAGCCCTGATCCACCATATCCTGACCGAGGCCGGGCGCGACTCGCAGTTGGCGGGCAATATTGGGCGCGGTGTTCTGGATATCGATCCGGGCGGTGATGGCTCGGTGGTGGTGTTAGAGCTGTCCAGTTATCAAACTGAACTGGCCCGCGCCCTGACGCCAGATGTGGCGGTTTTCACCAATCTCTCACCTGATCATCTTGACCGGCATGGAGGTAAGGGTGGCTATTTCGCAGCCAAACGCCGCCTCTTTGCCGAAGGCGGGCCGGATCGCGCCGTGATCGGGATCGATGAGGCTGAAGGCGCGTTTTTGGCTGGTCAGCTGGCCGAGGGGCCATCTGATGATCGGGTGATCCGCATTTCGGTTGCGCGTAAACTGACTGGACCGGGCTGGCAGGTTTTTGCACGCAAGGGATACTTGTCTGAATACCGCAAGGGACGTCAGATGGGATCAATTGATCTGCGCGACATTAAGGGCCTGCCTGGCGCACATAACCACCAGAACGCTTGCGCTGCCTATGCTGCCTGCCGTTCTCTGGGCCTTGCCCCCCGCGTGATCGAAGACGCGCTGCATAGTTTTCCTGGTCTGCCGCATCGCAGTCAAATTATTGCCGAAGTGGATGGGGTGACCTTCGTGAACGACTCTAAAGCCACCAATGTGGACAGCGCCTTGAAAGCGCTGAGCGCCTTCAAAAAGGTTCGCTGGATCTGTGGCGGGCTTGAGAAAGAGGGTGGGCTTGAGGCGCTGAACGGGGCCGAAGGTCACGTGATCAAAGCCTATGTCATTGGACGCGAGGCTGCGGGCTTTGCCATGCAGCTAACTGCGGATGCTCAGGTTTGCACCACCATGGCTGCCGCTGTTGAACAGGCCATGGCAGACGCGCAGCCGGGCGAGGTGGTCTTGTTGGCCCCTGCCGCGGCCAGTTTCGACCAATATGACAATTTCGAACAGCGCGGTGATGACTTCACCGCCGAGGTGAAAAAACGCCTCTGAAAGCAAGGCGTTTGCAATTGTTTGCCGGTTCGGCGAAGCTGAGCGCCTATCTGCTTGACGCGCAATCTGCATTGGTTTTTGCCTTCAGGAAATTCAACACGAGGTTATGAAAATGCCAAACCGTAAGTTTCTATTGATCGTTCCCGCTATGCTTGTGGCGGGGGCATGCACCAATACCGGTGCCAACTATCAGCCTGTGATCGATGGCCCTGTAGGCCCGAACTACAATGTTGATCTGCAGCAATGCCAGCAACTGGCGGCCTCACAGGCCAGCGTTGATGGGTCCACTGCTGGCAATGCGGCCATCGGCGCGGTAGGCGCAGCTGCCGTAACGGGTATCGTTCAGGACAGCAGCGACAATCTGGGTCGCGCAGCCGTTGCCGGCGCTCTGGTTGGGGCAGGCGCGGACGTGATCAACAAGAACCAGAACAAGGAAGTGCTGGTGCGCAATTGCATGCGCGGACGAGGCTATAACGTCGTTGGTTAACAGCCTGCGATGGCACTTCCAGCAGCATGGCCCGAAGACCACGCCCATTGGAAGTTGTAACCACCCAGCCAACCGGTGACATCCACCGCTTCACCTATAACATAGAGGCCGGGGACTTCCCTGGCCTCCATCGTTTTGGACGACAACCCTTGAGTATCGATTCCACCCAGCGTTACCTCGGCCGTGCGATAACCTTCAGTGCCAGCAGGGGTGAGGTGCCAGTCCGACAGAGCCGTGACCAGATCGGTCAGCGCAGCATCGGATTGATCCGCCAGATTGCCTTGCATCTGGAAATGGTGCTTGAGGTAGTCCACCAGACGCGAAGGTAAATGGCGTGCAAGCTCTGTGGTCAGCGCCTTGCGTCCACCCGCCTGCCGCTGATCCCGCAACAGCTCGAACAGCCCCAGACCCGGGATCAGATTCACCCGAATGACCTCGCCCTCGCGCCAATACGAAGATAGTTGCAGTACAGAAGGGCCGCTCAGCCCGCGATGGGTGAAGAGCAGGGCCTCATCGAAACTGGTGTGTTGATTTGACAGCCGCACGGGCAGCGAGACACCGGATAGGTCTTTGAACCGTCCATCTGAAAAGGTGAATGGCACCAGCGCTGCCCGGGTTTCGGTCACCTTTAGCCCGAATTGGCGCGCAATGTCGTAGGCCAACCCTGTTGCGCCCATCTTGGGGATCGACTTGCCGCCCGTGGCCAAAACCAGATTGCGGCATGTCAGGGAAATGCGATTGCCTTCTCGCTCGACCTCCAGCGAGAACCCGCTCTCGGTCTTGCGCAGCGAGTGGAAGGTAGTCTGTACCCACAGCTCGGCCCCGACACGCGCCATTTCGTCCAGCAACATTTGTATAATCTGTTTTGACGAACCGTCACAAAACAACTGCCCCAGAGTCTTCTCATGCCAGGCAATGTGGTGACGTTCTACCAGATCGATGAAATCCCATTGTGTATACCGCGCCAAAGCCGATTTGCTAAAATGGGGGTTCTGCGACAGGAAATTTCCTGGCCCCGCATGCAAATTGGTGAAATTGCACCGCCCGCCGCCGGATATACGGATCTTTTCGCCGGGCGCTTTTGCGTGATCGATCACCAGCGCGCGTCCGCCGCAATGGGTCGCGCACATCATGCCAGCCGCCCCAGCACCAAGGATGATTGTATCGTAATTCATGTATGGCCATTGGCCTGTTATCCACCAGATGGCAAGGGCCACCGAACCACGCGCGTTAAAGTGAGGCGGATTGAACTTGTTCTACAAGCCTCATGGTCCAGTATTGGAGCAGTGCGCACGCGCCACAGGGGTGAAATATCCCGTGAGCTCAGCTTGACCCATCGTAAACCAGGCTCTAGCAAAAAATGGCACATATACTGGATATGTGCGTGTGTTTTGAAATGTTGTGGAGTTACGCCCGATGCCGACGAATATCTATGGTGCGTTTCGCAGCAACACCACGTTGTCCGACGCAGGCGCTTCAACAACCGTCGTGGGCTCAACTTTCCAGATTTTTGCATATGATCAAATCACCGTCGAAGATGGTGCCGACGGTACGATTTACAGCGGTGACAGCATTTCCAACGAAGTCTCGAACGATCCGACGCAGACTTACAACGGTGAGATCATATTCTGGGATTTTACGGTTACGGTGACAGATGGCACCAACACCTACCAGATCGGCCTGTTTGACTATGATATCAACGGCGATGGTGACTCGATCGGAGTTGACAGCGAAGACGGGTATTTCATGGCATTTATCGGTGGGTCTATTCCGCCGTTAAATACGACGCTGACGATCACGGCGATCGTCGATAATGGACCCAGCATTGATGTAGATACCGTTGTACCATGTTTCACTTTGGGGACTAAGATCGATACCCCGTCTGGCCCGAGACCGGTTGAAACCCTCGAAGCAGGTGATTTTGTTCTGACACTCGATAATGGACCTCAGGCCATCCGTTGGATCGGAAGGCGCACCTTGGACAGTATTGACCTGAATATTAAACCCAAGTTGCGCCCCGTCAGAATTGCCAAGGGTGCTTTGGGCGAAGGTCTGCCCGAACGCACATTACGCGTTTCTCCGCAACATCGGATGCTGCTGCGCTCATCCATTGCTGAACGCATGTTTTCCAGTCACGAGATCCTGGTTCCAGCGATCAAACTTTTGGGGCTGCCGGGTGTTTCGGTGGATGAGGAGGCGCAGAGCGTAACATATGTTCACATCCTCTTTGACAGGCACGAGGTGGTCTTCGCAGAAGGCGCACCATCGGAAAGCCTGTTAACCGGGCCCGAAGCACTAAAAAGCGTTGGGAAAGACGCCCTGGCGGAAATCACCGAGTTGTTTCCCGAAATTGTCGCCAAAGACTACGAGCCTCAGGTGGCGCGCCTCGTGCCGCAACAGGGTCGGAAGATGCAATCTCTGATCCAGCGTCACGTGAAAAACGACAAGCCGTTGTTGTCCTGACAGATGGTCCCAGCGTGTGGTGCTGGCTTTGACAATGATGTCGTCATGTCGGGAAAAGTGTTTTGAAAATCTATTCCGTCATTCCTCTGGTCTGAAAACAAAAATCACTGTAGACTCCCGAACAGATCCCGAAAACGGGACGTTGACGAGGCAGATAGTGGCGGTATCTCATGACTGAGATGGTGTATGGCGCGGTCCAGGACCAGCGCGGCGAACCGATTCTACCGAAGTGGTGGCGGACGATTGACCGCTGGACGATGTCCTGCGTTTTGATCCTGTTTGTCATAGGGCTTCTGCTTGGGCTGGCTTCTTCGCCGCCGCTCGCGGGGCGCAACGGATTTGATCCCTTCCACTATGTCGAGCGGCAGGCGCTGTTCGGAGGGCTCGCGCTGGTTGCGATGCTTCTGACCTCGATGATGTCACCCACGCTGGTGCGGCGTCTGGCGATCTTGGGCTTTCTGGTCTCGTTCGTGGCGCTCGCCTTCCTGCCGATCTTTGGCACGGATTTTGGCAAAGGCGCAGTGCGCTGGTATTCGCTGGGCTTTGCCTCGCTGCAACCATCAGAATTTCTCAAACCCGGTTTTGTCGTAGTGGCAGCGTGGCTGTTGGCTGCTTCGCAGGAAATCAATGGCCCTCCGGGGCGGTTATGGTCCTTCGCGCTGTGTATGGCCATTGTTGCGATGCTGGTGGTGCAACCCGATTTTGGACAGGCCTGCCTGATCCTCTTTGGTTGGGGGGTAATGTATTTCGTGGCGGGCGCTCCGATGTTGCTGTTGGTTGGCATGGCGGGGGCCGTGGTTTTGGGCGGAATGTTTGCCTATTCCAACTCAGAGCACTTTGCGCGCCGTATCGATGGTTTTCTAAATCAGGAACTCGACCCGACCACTCAGCTTGGCTACGCGACGAACGCAATCCGCGAGGGTGGGTTGTTCGGTGTTGGCGTGGGCGAGGGACAGGTGAAATGGTCGCTGCCTGACGCGCATACTGATTTCATCATCGCAGTGGCGGCAGAGGAGTATGGTCTGATCCTCGTTCTGATCATCATCGCACTCTATTCGTTGATCGTCGTGCGTTCGCTGCTGCGACTGATGCGCGAACGCGACATGTTCATTCGCCTGGCGGGTACCGGGCTGGCCTGCATGTTCGGTGTACAGGCGATGATCAACATGGGCGTTGCTGTACGTCTGTTGCCTGCCAAAGGCATGACGTTGCCTTTCGTCAGCTATGGCGGCTCGTCGCTGATCGCAGGCGGCATCGCGGTCGGCATGTTACTGGCCTTCACCCGAACCCGCCCGCAAGGCGAACTGGGTGATATTTTGCGCGGGCGAGGATGATGCAGTATCTTCTGATCGCAGCAGGTGGCACCGGAGGACACATGTTCCCGGCGCAGGCACTGGCAGAAGCGATGCTGGCCAAAGGCTGGCGTGTGCGCTTGTCCACCGATCCGCGAGGCGCGCGCTATACCGGTGCGTTCCCCGAAGGTGTTGAAATTGTCGAGGCATCCTCGGCAACCTTCGCCCGCGGCGGTCTGGCCGCCAAAGTGCTGGTCGGGCCCAAGATTGCTGCTGGTGTGACCGGTATGGCGGCGCAGATGATGCGCGACAAGCCGGACGTTGTGGTGGGATTTGGAGGCTATCCGTCGATCCCGGCGCTGGGCGCGGCAACGCTGTTGAAAATCCCGCGTATGATCCATGAACAGAACGGCGTTCTGGGTCGCGTGAATAAAGTGTTTGCAACTCGGGTCGCACAGGTGGCCTGCGGTGTCTGGCCCACCGATCTGCCGGACGGGGCCAACGGTATCCACACCGGCAACCCGGTGCGCGGCGCAGTACTGGAACGCGAAGGAGCGCCCTTTATTCCGCCCGGAGATTACCCGATGTCGGTGCTTGTAATGGGCGGCTCGCAAGGCGCGCGTATTCTCAGCGATGTGGTCCCCGGTGCGATTGCGGCGTTGCCCGAAGCCGTACGCGACCATATCCGCGTCTCGCATCAAGCCCGCGACGAGGATAGCGAGCGGGTCAAAGCCTTTTACTCCGATCACGGCATCCGCGCCGATGTGCAGCCATTTTTTGACGATGTGCCGCGTCGCATGTCTGATGCGCAGCTGGTTGTCAGCCGCTCGGGTGCCTCCAGCATCGCCGACATCTCGGTGATTGGCCGTCCGTCGATATTGATCCCGCTTGCTACCGCCGCTGGTGACCACCAAACCGCCAATGCGCGCGGGTTGGTTCAGGCGGGTGGGGCGATCATGATCCCGGAAAACGCCCTTGACGTTCCCGCGCTGACAGAGCAGATGACCACGGTTCTCACCAACCCCGAAGCCGCACAGCAAATGGCCCATGCCGCGCTATCGGTCGGGGCTCCGGACGCGACCGAGCGTCTGGTCGCCCTTGTCGAGCAACTGGCGCAGAAGGAGACCTCATGAATCCAGCAACCAAACTGCCGCAGGACGTTGGACCGATCCATTTCGTGGGCATCGGCGGGATCGGGATGTCGGGCATCGCCGAGGTGCTTTTGAACCTTGGCTACCGGGTGCAAGGTTCGGATCTGAAAACCTCGAAGATTACTGACCGACTGGCTGGGCTGGGTGCTGAGATTTTCGAAGGCCAGCGTGCCGAGAACCTGCAGAACGCCGCAGTGGTCGTCGTCTCGACCGCGATCAAACCGGGGAACCCGGAACTGGATGAGGCGCGCGCGCAAGGCCTACCGGTGGTGCGCCGCGCCGACATGCTGGCCGAACTCATGCGGCTGCGCTCGAATATTGCCATCGCCGGAACCCACGGAAAAACGACCACGA
The DNA here is from genome assembly GCF_056539905.1 of Ruegeria sp. AP7. Lineage (NCBI taxonomy): Bacteria > Pseudomonadati > Pseudomonadota > Alphaproteobacteria > Rhodobacterales > Roseobacteraceae > Ruegeria > Ruegeria sp. AP7. The sequence goes on from NZ_JBQFVT010000007.1 coordinate 154,933, forward strand.
CCACGATGATGGCTGAACTGATGGTCGCGGGCGATTTCGATCCCACCGTCATCAATGGTGGCATCATCCACGCCTATGGCTCGAATGCACGGATGGGGCAGGGTGAATGGATGGTGGTTGAAGCGGATGAGAGCGACGGCTCATTCAATCGCCTGCCTGCAACCATCGCCATCGTCACCAATATCGACCCGGAGCATATGGAGCACTGGGGCGATTTCGACCAACTGCGCGATGGGTTTTACGAATTCGTCTCGAACCTGCCGTTCTACGGTCTGGCCGTGTGCTGCACGGATCATGCCGAGGTGCAAGCTCTGGTCGGCCGCATCTCGGACCGTCGCGTGCGCACCTATGGTTTCAACGCACAGGCCGATGTACGGGCCGAGAACCTGACCTATAAAGGTGGCGTTGCCCATTTCGACATCCATTTGCGCTACGAAGACAAGGTGATCGAAGGCTGCACCCTGCCGATGCCCGGCGATCATAACGTATCAAATGCTCTGTCCGCAGTGGCTGTTGCTCGTCATCTGGGGATGAAAGCTTCGGATATTCGCAACGCGCTGGCCAATTTCGGTGGCGTTAACCGCCGCTTCACCAAGGTCGGAGAAATCAACGGCGTCACCATCATCGACGATTATGGCCACCACCCTGTTGAAATCGCAGCTGTCCTCAAGGCTGCGCGCCAAGCTACCGAGGGGCGCGTCATCGCCGTCCATCAGCCGCACCGCTATTCGCGATTGTCTGATCTGTTTGATGATTTCTGCACATGTTTTAACGATGCCGATGTGGTCGCCATCGCCGAGGTCTTTGCTGCAGGCGAAGACCCGATCGAAGGAGCCAACCGCAACGCACTGGTCGAAGGGCTTATTCGTCATGGCCACCGCCATGCGCGGGCCATCCTGGATGAAAGTGACCTCGTGCGGCTCGTCCGCGAACAGGCCCGACCGGGGGATATGGTTGTATGCCTCGGCGCCGGGACCATCAGCGCCTGGGCCAATGGGTTGCCTGACCAATTGATTGCGAAGGCGAGTTAGGCTCGTGTCGCTTTCGCTCATCATCGCCTGCGCCTGGGTGTTTGCCTCAACCATCGTCGCAATGCTACCGATGCGTCTGCAATTTCCACCGGGCATATTGCTACTGGTTAGCGCACCCCTACTGATTTTTTGGCTTGGACATGATTATGGATGGTTCATTGGGGTATTGGCTTTCGCCGCCTTTGCTTCGATGTTTCGTAATCCGATCCGCTATTACTGGCGTAAATGGACGGATAAAGAGGTGTCAGAGTGAATTGGTCGCTTGCGCTTGCCGGTCTTTGGGGCGTTGTTGCCAATATATTGGCAATGCTTCCAAGCAAAGACAATCACTGGAAACGGGCATATTTCTTGATCGCCGTAGGAATTCCAATTCTTGGTTATGTCACCTATGAAAGCGGTCCCTGGATCGGGCTTGTGGTGCTGGCTGCGGGTATGTCGATCTTGCGCTGGCCGGTGATATACCTGACCCGTTGGACAAAGGCGAAATTGCAGGGCATGAAGGCGGTCAACAAGTAACCGACCATATCAGGAGGCCCCCATGGTCGACATTGCCACCTTTGCTTATCTGCCATTGATCTCTCTCATCTTCGGCGCCGTATCTGGTTTTGTTGCCGGACGCTGGATCGGTATCAAAGCGCTGCTTTGGCTGATCGGTTTTACTTCGGCTGTGGCATTGGTGCTGATTTTGATATTGGCTGGTGTTGAAGCAGGCGAAGAGGAAAATGCATTTGGCCCATTTGTTTGGCTCACAGGTGGTGTCCTACCTTTCCTGTTTGCCGTCATCATGGGGGGCGTCGGCGGACGCAGCCTGTCAGCTAGGACAAATGCATGACCCATCTACCCGTGGTCCGAGGTCGCCTGACCGAGGCGCGTGCGCTCAATGAATTGACTTGGCTTCGCGTTGGTGGACCTGCTGATTATTTGTTTCAGCCCGCTGATATCGAAGACCTGCAGGCCTTTTTGCGCGACCTGCCCGCGGACGTTCCGGTTTTTCCCATGGGTGTCGGATCAAACATAATTGTACGGGATGGCGGCCTGCGGGCCGTGGTGATCCGTTTGGGGCGCGGGTTCAACGGTATCTCAGTCGACGGAAATACCGTTACAGCGGGCGCGGCGGCACTGGATGCGCATGTGGCGCGCAAGGCAGCGGATGCAGGCGTTGACCTGACATTTCTGCGCACGATCCCCGGCTCTATCGGCGGGGCGGTGCGCATGAACGCGGGTTGCTATGGCAGCTACACGGCGGATGTGCTGCAAAAAGCCACCATCGTCACACGGCAGGGCGAACTTGTCGAACTCAGCCCCGATGACCTCAAATTCCGCTACCGTCAATCTGATCTGCCCGAAGGTGCGGTGCTGGTTTCAGCCACCTTCCAAGCCCCCTCGGGCGATCCGGCCGAGCTGCACGCCCGCATGGAAGCGCAGCTTAAGAAGCGCGACGAAACGCAGCCCACCAAGGACAGAAGCGCTGGTTCGACCTTCCGCAACCCGGCTGGGTTTTCTTCGACCGGGCGCGAAGATGATGTGCACGACCTCAAGGCGTGGAAGGTGATCGACAACGCGGGCATGCGCGGCGCTACCAAAGGCGGCGCGCAAATGAGCCCCAAGCACTCGAATTTCCTGATCAATACCGGTGACGCGACTGCCGCTGACCTTGAGGGACTGGGCGAAGAGGTCAGAAAAAAGGTTTACGAAACAAGCGGCATCACGCTAGAGTGGGAAATCAAGCGGGTCGGTGATCCGCTGAAATAATATAGCCCCAACCGTCAGACCAAAACAGGCAAATTCAGGCGACGGATCAAAGGCATAAACGCAATACGGACCACTACATAAGGTCCGGGGACATTGAGGCGCACATTGGGTATGTCGAGCAGGACAAACCCCAAAGTGGCGGTATTGATGGGCGGCCCCTCTGCGGAACGCGAGGTGTCTCTCAGCTCTGGGCGCGAATGCGCAGCCGCCCTTGTGGGAGAAGGCTTTGAAGTGGTCGAACTGGACGCGGGTCCCGACCTCTACGCGCGCCTTCTGGAGATCAAGCCAGATGTGGTTTTCAACGCCCTGCATGGCCGCTGGGGCGAGGATGGCTGTGTGCAGGGTCTACTGGAATGGATGCGCATTCCCTACACGCATTCCGGCGTGCTGGCCTCGGCTTTGGCGATGGACAAACAGCGCAGTAAAGAGGTTTATCAGGCCGAGGGTCTGCCTGTCGTGCCCAGCGTGATCGTGCCCAAGGTCGAAGTGGTCGAAGTCCACGTGATGGAACCACCCTATGTGGCCAAGCCCAACAACGAAGGTTCTAGCGTCGGCATTTATATCGTGCACGAAAATGCCAACGGCCCGCCGCAACTGGACGCGGCGATGCCCGATCAGGTGATGGTTGAGAAATACGTTGCAGGTCGTGAACTGACCGTGACGGTGATGGGCGACCGCGCCCTTACGGTAACCGAAATCATGACCGATGGTGGCTGGTACGACTATGACGCCAAGTACAAACCCGGCGGCTCGTGGCACGTGCTGCCCGCCGACATCCCGCAGGATATCTTTGACCGCTGCATGGACTACGCGCTGAAAGCCCATAATGCACTGGGTTGTCGCGGCGTATCCCGTACCGATTACCGCTGGGATGACAGCATGGGTACGGATGGTCTGTTCCTGCTGGAAACCAACACGCAGCCCGGCATGACGCCAACCTCGCTGGTGCCCGAACAAGCCGCGCATCTGGGAATGACATTCGGCGAGCTTTGCTCCTGGATGGTGGAGGACGCCTCATGCGACCGCTGACCGCCACCCGCACGCCAGTGATCCACCGGACCAAACCGCTGGCGGGGCCAGATGCGGATTTTGGTGCTGCTCCAAAGTCGGAATCCGAAGTTGAACCTAAACTGCGCTTGCGAGGCACCAGATTCTTTGGTCGCGGACGCTTGTCTGATCCTGCGCCTTCGCGCCTCAGCTACCGTTTTCAGCGCTGGATGCTCACCCCCGGCATCCGGCGCGGGGTGAAGATTGGTCTACCGGTTCTGGCGGTCGTCGGATTGGTCGGAGGCTTCTTTGCCGCTGAAGAACGCCGCGAGGCCGTCAGCGCCTATGTCGCCGGCATCAAGACCTCGATTCAGGAACGTCCGGAATTCATGGTCAACCTGATGGCCATCGACGGCGCGGGGACCGCGCTATCGGAAGATATCCGCGAGGTTGTGCCACTCGATTTCCCGCTCAGCTCTTGGGACCTGGATGTCGAGATGATACGCGACACCATCACTGGGCTTGATCCGGTGAAATCGGCAACCGTACGCATTCGCCCCGGCGGAATCTTACAGGTGGATGTAGTTGAACGTCAGCCGGTCATCGTCTGGCGTACGCGTGACGGGATCGAGCTATTGGATGAAACTGGTGCCCACGTGGATATGATTGCGGCACGTGCTGATCACGCAAACTTGCCTTTGATTGCCGGGAAAGGCGCGGACAAGCATGTGCCCGAAGCGCTGCAGATTCTGACAACCGCCCGTAGTTTGGGCGAGCGGGTCCGGGGGCTCGTGCGTGTTGGTGAACGCCGCTGGGATCTGGTGTTGGATCGCAACCAGCGCATCATGTTGCCAACCGAGCGACCCGCGCGTGCACTGGAACGCGTACTGGCCGTAAACGAGGTACAGGACCTTTTGGAACGCGACGTGGCTGCGGTTGATATGCGCCTTGGCCAGCGACCAACCATCCGAATGAACAAAACAGCCAGCGAAGACTGGTGGAACACAAAAGTAGATGTGAGTAGCGGGCAGTAACGACCATGATGACCGATCTTTATCAGTCCCAACGGGCCATGCGGCAGATGCGCCGGCAGGCAATGCAACGCGGCGTAGTCGCCATTTTGGATGTGGGCAGCTCCAAAATCGCATGCCTAGTCCTGCGCTTCGACGGGACGGGGCGGTTGTCCGAGGACAATTCGATTGGCTCCATGGCGGGGCAGACCGGGTTTCGGGTGATTGGTGCTGCGACCACTCGCTCGCGGGGGGTGCAGTTCGGTGAAGTTACCGCGATGCAGGAGACCGAGCGTGCCATTCGCACAGCATTGCAGGCGGCGCAAAAGATGGCCGATATCCGTGTTGATCACGTCATCGCGTCCTTCTCAGGGGCCAATCCGCGCTCTTACGGTCTGGACGCACAAGTCGATCTGGAAGGACAGCTGGTCACCGAGGCCGAAGTCGGGCGCGTGCTGAACGCCTGTGATGTGCCGGATTATGGCGAAGGACGCGAAGTATTGCATGCCCAGCCGGTGAATTTCGCACTGGACAACCGTTCGGGTCTGATCGACCCGCGTGGACAGTTAGGTCAAAGCCTTGCAGTGGATATGCACATGCTGACCGTCGATGCGGTTGCGATCCAGAACATCGTCCGCTGTATCAAGCGCTGCGATCTGGAGCTGGCGGGGATCGCTAACTCAGCCTACGTTTCGGGCATTTCCGCATTGGTCGAGGACGAACAAGAGCTGGGTGCAGCCTGTATCGACATGGGCGGCGGCACCACCAGCATCTCAATCTTCATGAAGAAGCACATGATCTATGCCGACAGCGTGCGTATGGGCGGCGATCATGTGACCAGCGATATCTCCATGGGTCTTGGTGTACCCGCAGCGGTGGCCGAACGGATTAAGACTTTCAATGGCGGCGTTCATGCAACGGGTGCTGACGACCGCGACCTGATCGATATCGGCGGCGACACCGGTGATTGGGAGCATGACCGTCGCACCGTCAGCCGTGCCGAATTAATCGGCATTATGCGACCACGCGTCGAAGAAATCCTCGAAGAAGTCCGCACCCGACTGGATGCAGCGGGATTTGATCACCTGCCCAGCCAGCAAATCGTTTTGACTGGCGGTGGCAGCCAGATCATGGGACTCGACGGGCTGGCCAGTCGTATTCTGGGCCAGCGTGTTCGCTTGGGTCGCCCGCTGCGCGTCCATGGTTTGCCGCAATCGGCGACGGGGCCGGGCTTTTCCTCGGCGGTGGGGCTTAGCCTGTTTGCTGCGCATCCACAGGACGAATGGTGGGACTTTGAAATACCGGTCGACACCTACACTGCGCGCCCGTTCAAACGTGCTGTGCGTTGGTTCCGTGACAATTGGTAAACAACTGCGCCGGGTGGCACTCTGCGCGGCGTTCTTACCCACCGTCGTAAAGGCCCAGACACTGATCACGCCTGAGGCGTTTCTGAACGCTGTTGTTGGTAAAACGATCACCTTTCACGAAATCCGCAGCGGCATGCTGGTCGGAACCGAAGAGTTTCTGAGCCCGACTCTCTCTGTCTGGCGGATGGAGGGGCGGGGATGCGTTTACGGCCAGATCACCACGCCAAACGGCCAGATATGCTTTCTCTATGATGACACACCCGATGGCGTACCAGTCTGCTGGTGGCCCTTCTTGCACGATGACCGGCTGATGGTGCGTCTCGCGCGTTTCATCGGGAGCGAAACGCAAGAGGTCCGAAGTGTTACAGATGACAGTCTAAACTGCCCAAGTACTCCTGTAGGCTAAAGAAATCGGTTGCAGCCCGCGCCAGAATCCCGCAAGATATCCACAAGGCCCGAAAGAGGTCTAGCGGCAGGACGTTGAGCAGTTTTCCGCGACCATATTGAATGATCAACGAGTTTCGCACCCCCGTAGGGCGGGTGTGGTTTTCCGTACGTAGTGGTACATGAGCCATTCGCCGCAACATATCGCGGTTGCAGCGAAATGCGGCAGTTTGTTGCCTTATTTCCTCCATATTTTGTGGAATCTGGCGATTTTTCTGGTGACGTTTCCGAAATGACACAGTAAAATCAATTGTGGATAGGTCAGAATAAACCGCATTTTGCGGCAACATATAAAACAGGCGGACAGAGCATGACATTAAATCTTTCGATGCCCGGGCACGACGAACTCAAGCCTCGGATTACCGTATTTGGCGTTGGCGGCGCTGGGGGCAATGCTGTCGACAATATGATTGAAAAGCAGTTGGACGGCGTTGAATTTGTCGTCGCCAATACAGACGCGCAGGCGTTGCAGCAAAGCCGCTCATCAGCGCGGGTGCAACTGGGTGTCAAAGTCACAGAAGGGCTGGGTGCGGGGGCACGCCCGACCGTGGGAGCCGCGGCTGCCGAAGAAAGCATCGAACAGATCGTTGACCACCTGGCAGGGGCACATATGTGCTTTATCACTGCCGGTATGGGCGGCGGCACCGGCACAGGTGCGGCCCCGATCATAGCACAGGCTGCGCGAGAATTGGGTGTTCTGACCGTTGGTGTTGTGACCAAACCCTTCCAGTTCGAAGGGGCCAAGCGGATGCGTCAGGCCGAAGACGGCGTTGACGCATTGCAGCAAGTTGTCGACACACTGATCATCATCCCGAACCAGAACCTGTTCCGTCTGGCAAATGAAAAGACCACGTTCACTGAAGCGTTCTCGATGGCGGATGACGTTCTGTATCAGGGCGTCAAGGGCGTGACCGACCTGATGGTGCGTCCGGGACTGATCAACCTCGACTTTGCCGACGTCCGCGCTGTGATGGATGAGATGGGCAAGGCGATGATGGGTACGGGTGAAGCCACTGGTGAAGACCGCGCCATTCAGGCTGCTGAGAAGGCGATTGCCAACCCGCTGCTGGACGAAATTAGCCTCAAGGGCGCGAAGGGCGTGCTGATCAACATCACTGGTTCGCACGACCTGACCCTGTTCGAATTGGACGAGGCCGCCAACCGCATCCGCGAGGAAGTGGATCCCGAGGCCAACATCATCGTCGGTTCGACCCTCGATACCGAGATGGAAGGTGGCATGCGCGTGTCTGTTGTTGCGACGGGTATCGATGCCAGCGAAAAAACCGACGACGTGCCAGTTGCACGCCGCTCAATGTCGGCTCCGCTGACCCGCACGGTTTCAGCAGAAGAGCAGCCGCAGGAGCCGGTTGCCGGCGCCTCGGCAGCAGAAGAGGACAACATTGCTCCGACGCTGTTTGAATCCATCGAAGATGTTGAGTTCAACGAGGGCTGGCAAGACGAACAACCCGCGGCTGAACAGGATGATGACGGGCTGCCTCCGCCTGCCTATCAGCCACAAGTGGCACAATTCGAGCCGCAACCAGAAGTGGAAGAAACCCCCGAGGCTTACGTCGATCAGCGTGCTCCGACCCCCGGCACTCCGTCGCCAGAAGCGATGCAGCGATTGCAGGCAGCCGTACAAAAGGTACCGCATAACCGGCTACGTCCAACGGCTGAGGCCCCTCGTGAACCTGCCCCACAGCCGCAGCAGGCAGCCGAGGATCGTCCGCGTTTTGGATTTAACCGACTGATCGATCGTATGACTGGTCATGCGGCCGATACGCCTGCGCAACCGGTGCGCCAACAGCCTGCAATGCGGTCGGTTGACGCTACGGCACCTGCGCAGGATGAGGTTGATCCAGACCAGGAGCGCATCGAAATTCCGGCCTTCCTGCGACGTCAAGCGAACTGATCGCGGTAACAAAATCGTTTGAAAGGGTCGCAAACGTGCGGCCCTTTCCCATTGAAACACAAGGCATTAAACCCATGTAAGCAGGGATTTGCCGATGTGTCACAATCATGTTTCATTCGGTTGCAAAGAGTGAGTTGAGCCTTGACGCCCCCTTCCTTAGTTGAGGGTGCAACACAGCCCCCGGCAGGCTGGACACAATTCATCGAGGCTCACATTGCAACATACGCTCAAATCTTCAGTCACGTTTACGGGCACTGGGCTGCATAGCGGCAAGCCTGCGACGATGGTTCTGAAGCCTGCGGCAGCAGGTCATGGAATCTGGTTCAAACGGATTGATATCGAGCTGGGCAATGCGATGATTCCCGCAATCTACGATGTTGTCGAACGCACGCCGCTTTGCACCCGTCTCGTAAACGAAGCGGATGTTTCGGTTTCGACGGTTGAGCATATCATGGCGGCACTCGCCGGGTGCGGCATACATAACGCTCTGATCGAGATTGACGGCCCCGAGGTTCCGATCATGGATGGCTCGTCGGTCGAGTTCGTTCGCGGTATCATGGCTAAAGGTGTGCGTCGTCAGGCGAGCCCTGTGCTGGCCTACGAAGTTCTCAAACCGATCACCGTTTCGCGCGAGGGCGCAAGCGCGTCGATCGTTCCTGCCGAAGGGCTTGAGATCGAATTCCACATTGATTTTGAAGATCACGCTATTGGCAGTCAGACCAAAGTTCTGGATATGCGCAACGGATCCTTTGCGAGAGAATTGTGCGACAGCCGCACCTTCTGCCGCCGTACGGATGTTGAGGCGATGCGCGAGAATGGTCTGGCGTTGGGTGGAACGCTGGAAAACGCGGTCGTTGTGCAAGGTGACGAAGTTCTGACACCGGGTGGTTTCCGCCACGCTGATGAGGCCGTGCGTCACAAGATGCTAGATGTCTTGGGTGATCTTTATCTGGCAGGCGGTCCGATCCTGGGTCGCTTTACCGGTGAAAAGTCGGGTCATGCTATGACCAACACGCTGCTGCGCAAGCTGTTCGAGACACCTGGTGCGGTGCGCCCGATCCTATGTACGCCTGAACAAGCCGCACGCTTGCCGGGTCAGGGTCTGGTGCGGAGTGAAATTCCACAAGTCGCGTGACCTGGTCAACTCTGGCGACATTTGCGTCTATAGGGTGGATAAGGCGTTTTGCACTGGAATTTTATGTGCTAGACCGAGGTCCGATCAGGGATAAATCCCGCTAAGTTAACGACAAGGATGGGCGGAATGGTTGGCACCAAAGCGGCAGTCAGATTCGCAGCGGCGATTCTTCTGGCAGCATCTTTGACGGCGTGCGGGGACGGAGGCCTTTTCAGAAAAAAGGGCGCTGACCGCAACCAGAACCTCGAAAGTTTCACACCAGAACAGATTTATACCCGTGGTGAATATGAGCTGTCTCAGAACCGTTCTGACGACGCGGCGTGGTATTTCTCTGAGGTCGAGCGGCTTTATCCCTATTCCGACTGGGCCAAGCGAGCGCTGATCATGCAGGCGTTTTCCTTTCATTCGGATCAAAACTACGAAGAAAGCCGCGCCGCTGCGCAGAGATACATCGATTTCTATCCAACCGACGAAGATGCGGCGTATGCGCAATATCTTCTGGCGCTCAGCTACTATGATCAGATCGACGAAGTTGGTCGCGATCAGGGCCTGACCTTTCAAGCGCTGCAGGCCCTACGTACGGTGATCGAAGTCTACCCTGATAGCGAATATGCCACCTCAGCGGTTCTCAAATTTGATCTGGCCTTTGACCATTTGGCCGGAAAAGAAATGGAGATCGGGCGCTATTACCTGCGTCAGGACCACTTTACTGCGGCCATCAACCGATTCCGTGTTGTGGTTGAAGATTTCCAAACCACCTCGCACACGGCTGAGGCGCTGTATCGTCTGATCGAGGCTTATTTGGCACTGGGTCTAGTAGATGAGGCGCAATCCGCCGGAGCAATTCTGGGTTACAACTATCAATCCTCTGAATGGTACGATGCAGGTTACACACTGTTGACCTCACGCGGGCTGGATCTGAAGAGCCGAGGCAATAACTGGCTCAGCACGATCTATCGCCAGACCATCAAAGGTGAGTGGTTGTAAACGCGATGGCTAAAGGCGTGGGACGCTAAGACCCGATGCTGCGCGCCCTTGATATCCGCGACATGCTGATCATCGACCGGTTGGAGCTGACGTTCCAGCCGGGCTTGAACGCTTTGACCGGTGAAACCGGGGCAGGCAAGTCGATCCTACTGGACTCTTTGGGTTTTGTGTTGGGTTGGCGCGGGCGGGCTGAACTGGTCCGTCAAGGCGCTGAACAAGGCGAGGTTGTCGCTGAGTTCGAGTTACCTGAAGGCCATCCTGCCCATGCCGTGTTGGCAGACGCCGGTTTGCCTGGGGGCGAGGAATTGATCCTGCGTCGGGTCAATACGGCTGAGGGACGTAAGACTGCTTGGGTCAACGATCGTCGTTGCACGGGTGAGGTGTTGCGGGCTTTGTCAGAAACCCTGATCGAGTTGCATGGCCAACATGATGACCGGGGCTTGCTGAATCCGCGTGGCCATCGCGCAATGCTGGATGCGTATGCAGAGGCAGAGGACAAACTTGCTGCTGTTCGCTCCGCCTGGGGTCAAATGTCCACCGCTCGAAAAGTGTTGGCTCAGACCGAAGCTGCGCTGACCTCCATGCGCGCGGAGGAAGAGTTCTTGCGTCATTCCGTGGCTGAGTTGGACAAGCTAGATCCGCAGCCGGGTGAAGATGCCGACCTCGACGCTCGCCGCCGTATGATGCAGGGGGCCGAGCGCATCCGCGATGACGTAGCCCGCGCTTTTGCGTTGATGGGCGGAGATGGGGCCGAAGGCGCCTTAGCCGACGCAGTGCGCTGGCTGGAAGGTGTCTCGGACCATGCGGAGGGGCAGTTAGAAGAACCCATCGCTGCGCTTGGCCGTGCCCTAATCGAATTGGGTGAGGCGCAGGATGGTGTGAATTCCTGCCTGCAAGCGCTTGAGTTTAACCCCTCGGAGCTGGAGCAGATCGAAGAGCGTCTCTTTGCGATCCGCGCACTGGCCCGAAAACACGATGTGGCACCAGACGAATTGGGTTCCTTCGCTGATACGCTGCGCGACCGTCTAAACCGATTAGACGCCGGCGATGCAGATATTAGCGATAAGCGCGCTGCCGTTGCCGCTGCACAGGCGACTTATGACAAGGCAGCTGAAGCTCTTAGTTCTTTAAGGCAATCTGCAGCCAAAGCGCTCGACAAAGCGGTCATGGGGGAACTTGCGCCGTTGAAAATGGAACGCGCGGTTTTCCAGACCGGGATTGCGCCTGGCGATCCCGGTCCCGAGGGCATCGATGCAGTAGCCTTTACCGTCGCCACGAATCCCGGGGCGCCCTCAGGGCCACTTAACAAGATCGCTTCGGGCGGGGAACTCAGCCGCTTTCTGCTGGCACTCAAGGTTTGCCTGACCGGCGAGGATAGCGCCCGCACAATGATCTTTGATGAGATCGACCGGGGCGTTGGCGGAGCCACCGCTGATGCGGTCGGGCGGCGTCTGTCGTCGCTGGGACGGGGTGGGCAGGTGTTGGTGGTGACGCATTCGCCGCAGGTCGCTGCCCGCGCAGCACATCATTGGCGGGTGCAGAAGCAGGTGGCAGGGGATCAGACCCTGTCAACCGTGACCCCATTGTCCGATCCTGATCGCATTGATGAGATTGCGCGCATGGTCGCGGGTGACACAATTACGGATGAGGCGCGCGCTGCAGCCCGTGCCCTGCTTGAGGCTTAACGCGCAACGCCTGTAAACAAACCACCGTGAACCGACTTTTCTCTGCGCTCCACGTCGCTTACTAAAGGTCAGCGACCATTCTTACGCGATCCCCATGAGGGCCAATGACCCAGTCCACCCGCACTGTGCTGCGTAATCAATTCAATCAGGCGCTGTCGGCCCTGAAGGATGCTTGGCGCGTGATGCTCCATCGTGGTCCCAGCCAGATACAATTCTGGTTTATCGCGCTGATCATCGGGATCGCTGCTGGTTTCATGGCGCTGGGGTTCCGGATGTCCATCGCGTCGCTGCAAGCCTATCTCTATAGCACTGACAACATTCTTTTCCTTCATAGCCATGCTGAGAAACTGCACTGGTTCTGGATATTCATCACACCCGTCATAGGCGGATTGGTTGTCGGGGTTCTATTAAACCGATTTACAGATGATGGACGGGTACGTTCAGTCGCGGATGTGATTGAGGGATCGGCCATAACTGATGGGCGCGTCGAGAAAAAGGCCGGTGTCGCATCATTCATTGCCTCGTTGATCACGCTAAGCTCGGGTGGCTCGACGGGCCGAGAGGGGCCGGTCGTGCATATGGCAGGGGTTATTTCGACCTGGGTCAGCGACCGTATTCGCGCAGATGGGATCACTGGGCGTGATCTTTTAGGCTGTGCAGTGGCTGCCGCTGTCTCAGCCAGCTTTAATGCCCCAATTGCAGGAGCGCTGTTCGCGCTTGAAGTTGTGCTGCGCCATTTTGCCGTGCATGCCTTTGCCCCAATCGTTATCGCATCTGTTGCGGGTACCGTGATCAACCGTCTGGCTTATGGCGACGTGACCGAGTTTACATTGGACACACCCGGTTCGCTGCAGTTTTATGTCGAACTGCCTGCCTTTCTGATCCTCGGACTGATCTGTGGCTTGGTATCGTTGCTGCTGATGCGCTCGATTTTTTTTGCTGAAGATATCGGCACACACATCCAAAATCGATTATCGCTACCAGGCTGGCTGCGCCCGGCAGTGTCTGGTGCGATGCTGGGTCTATTGGCGATCTGGTTCCCCCATATCATCGGCGTGGGTTATGAAACGACAATACGCGCCCTGACAGGTGACATAGTGCTAACTGCGGCAATTGTGTTGGCCGTTGTGAAAACAGTTGCAGTTGCCATCACCATGGGTGGGCGCATGGGGGGCGGAGTCTTTTCCCCTTCACTGATGATTGGGGCGCTGACCGGGTTGGCTTTTGGTCTGATCGCCACCGGCCTACTACCCGACGTGTCGGGAACTCATACGCTTTATGCCTTTGCCGGGATGGGTGCCGTTGCTGCGGCGGTTTTGGGTGCTCCGATCTCGACAACGCTTATCGTTTTTGAATTGACCGGAGATTGGCAGATCGGCCTCGCTGTGATGGTTTCGGTCTCGATGTCCACAGCGCTGGCCTCGCGTCTGGTGGACCGGTCGTTCTTCCTGACACAGCTGGAACGTCGCAATGTGCATCTGGCCGCCGGGCCTCAGGCCTATTTGCTGGCCATGCTGCGGGCGGGCACCGTGATGCGACCGCTTGGTGGCACCCGCTCAATAACGAAAGAAGAAGCGCAGGCGCTGATCGAACAAGGGCTTTGCGTCAAGGCCAGCGCCACGCTCGAGGCTGCCATGCCCTATTTTGATCGCGACGACATCCCCTGTATCCCGGTTGTCATAGTCGACGAAGAGGGGTGTGAGGATCCCGTCGGAGCGCTCTATCACGTCGACGCACTCAAGGCGTATAACCGCGCACTGGCCGCGACAGCGGCCGAAGAACACTCTTGATCAGCCGTCATAAACGCTGGCTGCATCACCCAGATAGTTATCCCAGGCAAACCAGTAGGAAATATGCCCGGCTACCCGCGGCAATTGCGTACCATTCGGGGAGACCAGCGCCTCTTCGGTGACGGTCCATTTGGTCCCTGCTTCGTCGAGCAACCCGCCGTTTGGTGTTGCACGAAACTGATGCGGACCACGTTCGTACGCGCGCACGCTGCGTTTGTCTGGATCGCCCATCAGCATCAGGTTCCGCCCGCCGATTGCATCATTGATGACCGGTTTGCCCTTAAACGCATCCAGAGGCCAGGCCCGTGCTGCGCCAAATTGGCGAACGGCAAACACATAGTCTTTTTGTCGATGCTTGGATTGATCGACCAGCGCAGGGAACATCAGATCAGGCGAGGCAAAATAGTCACGATACACGACACCGGATCCATAGTTGCGTCGATAACCAGTGTTCAGCGACAGAACCCGGGTATTGGGATGTGAGGCTTTCCAGCTATCCCAACGTGTAATCACCACCGGGCGCTGCCTAAGCTCGATCCCACTTTCTGTCAGCGGGCCTACAACAGGTTTGCCGGTATACTGGTTCCAGAGCGAATGCGTTTCACGATCGAACATCAACTTGTTTGAACGATAAAGGAAACCGGATGAACCAAAGATAAAGGGTTTCCGTCGCCCTGCGACCTGCGTTTCAAACAAGATTCCGGAACCGCAAAGTGTGCAGTAAGCCAGCGCAACCGGAACGCCGCCGATTACATCATTGAACATCTCATGCCAGCCCATGATCCGCAGAGGATAAGCGCGCTCGTCTTCGTTGATCGAAACGCCAAAGACCAAATCATCGTCTTTCAGATAATCTGCCTGCGTTGCTGAAATCAGTTTGGGATTATCCAGTGACGGGATGCCATCCTTGACCACGCCGCCCCAGGATATCTCTTCCAGTCGGATCTTCATTTTGTCGCGTTTCAGATACTCAGGTCGCAGAAACAGGTCAAAATTCTGATCAATCCCCAATAGAACTTCGCGTTTGAAGGGCGCGAGTGACGGATGGGGAACAATCTGTGCGTTCCGTTCCTGCCATAGCATCCATTCGAACCAATCCGTGCCGTGGTTTTCTCCGGTCAAAGCTTCCATGACTTTGGCGATGTCGCGTACGCGACGTCCGCTGAACCGCATCGAAGTCAAAAGCGCTGGGACAACATCGGGGTTATCTCTCTCGGTCAGAAACTCCATACCGGCTTCGAATTCCGCATTATCTCCAAACACGGTTGAACGCACGGCCTCATATACAGGGTCTTCCTGTGCCCACAGCGTTGTGGGCAAGACCATCCCAGCGCTAAGAAGTCCCGCAAAGCCTCGGCGAGAGATCGACATGGCATCCTCCGGTTTCGTTCGCGCCCATTCTGCCTGCAAACCTCTTCACATACACGAAACACCCGCGTGAGGCGTTCGTAACATCCCGAGTTAAAGAGGTCGGTTGTTGGTACTATGAAGCCAATTATTTCTTACGTGCCGCGACCTGACATTCGTAGCGACTTATTATTATGAACCCCCGAAACGTAATTTGGATGTTGGCAGGTTTCGTTGGCTCGACATCGTGCGTTTCTCTGCACATGATGCTCGACAAAGCTCTGGGGATCGGATTTTTTTCGATAACTGTTGCCGGGAAATACAAAAAGGAAAACACCCCATGCAGGATCATGGCTATGAATCTGGCAGATTGAATCTACCGTTTGTTGGTATTTCTACCTTCGCAAAATCTCCTTACGTCGCGGATTGGAATGCTATCGATGCAGATGTTGCGATATTGGGGGCGCCGTTCGACTTCGGGACCCAGTGGCGGCCGGGCGCGCGGTTTGGTCCGCGAGCCGTGCGCGAGGCCTCGACCCTGTTCAGTTTTGGTCATGCCGGTGCTTATGACCACGAGGATGATGCGACCTATTTGGATAGCTCGGTGCGGATGGTTGATCTTGGGGACGCAGATATTATCCACACCAAGACCGAAGAGAGCCATGCAAATATCGCTTATGGCGTAGGTAAAATCCTGCAGGCGAAGGCTATGCCCGTGACCATTGGCGGCGATCATTCGATCAACATCCCATGCATCAACGCCTTTGCCCAGGATTGTGCACAGAATGGGCCAATACATGTGGTTCAGATCGATGCCCACTTGGATTTCGTGGATGAACGCCACGGCGTTATCGCCGGACACGGTAACCCGATGCGGCGCGCGATTGAGAAAGATTATGTTTCGGGCATGACGCAGCTTGGTATTCGCAATGTATCCTCAACCGCTAAGGAAGGGTACGAGGACGCACGTGCACGTGGTTCGGACATCTTGTCGGTAAGGCAGGTACGTAAGCTGGGAACCGAGGCCGTGTTAGCACGCATTCCAGAAGGGGCGCGGTATTATGTGACGATCGATATCGATGCGTTTTGCCCTTCGATAGCCTCAGGCACCGGCACGCCCAGCCACGGCGGATTTCTATATTATGACGTGCTGGAGATTCTGCAGGGACTGGCCAAGCGCGGAAATGTTGTTGGCATCGATTTGGTCGAAGTCGCACCTGCCTATGATCCCACCGAAAGCACCCAGATTCTGGCGGCGCAGTTGTTGCTGAATTTTCTTGGTTTCATCTTTCACGAACGCGCACAGCGATAGAAGATACGGCTTGTCACTTCGTCCTTTGCATTTCGTGGTGCATGTTCGGGCGAAACGCCTTGCTCTTAATAAAGCCGCTTCGAACAGAAGCTCCCGAAGGCTTCTTCGGGAGCTAACTATGTTGAATGTCCGCAGCGCTGTGCTTTGCCACCGATGATACGGGCTCAACAAATGCCCAGTTCATGGATTGATGGATATCTTATGCTTGCCGTTCAAACATGTAGTTCAACCAATTGGATAAGGTTTCCGCAGGTGTCATCAAATACAGCCATGGTCGCACCGCCAGCCTTCACAGGAGGTTGTGTGAACTCGACACCTTTAGATTCCAGTTTGGCAACTTCTGCATCGATATCTTCAACGCTGAACGCTGAAACGGGAATGCCGTCAGCCATAAGTGCTTCCTGATAGGCGCGCGTAGCAGGATGTGCATTCGGTTCAAGGCCCAACTCCACCCCATCTGAATCGTCGTCGGAGACCAATGTCAGCCAACGATATTCTCCGAGGGGAATATCATGCTTCACAACAAACCCAAGTTTGTTGGTGTAGAAATCGAGAGCCTTGGACTGATCATCAACAGCGATGCTTTTCATATACATTTTCATCTAGTGTCTCCTTGAGAATATAGTTCCACCCAGGGGTTGATTGCATCCGAAATTGGCGCTGATACAAGCGTGTGAATCTTGGTGCGCCCTCGCCAGGTCGTGGCGATGAGACCAGCCTGCTCCAAAGTGTTCAGATGTCTTGTGATGCCTTGTCTGGATATTGTGACTGAATGCTCTTCGAACAGTCTTGCGCAGAGCTCGAAAAGCGTCTGGTGCTCTCGTTTTCTCAACTCATCAAGGATCAACAAGCGCGTTGTGTCACCGAGGGCGCTGAAAAGAATGCTTAGCTGCGGGTCGAATTGAACGCTCATGCCGCATAATGCAACAAAATTGTTGCATGTCAAATCGAACCTGCGTTCGTGAAAATTGCAGCATTGTTTAAGTTCGGCTCGGAGCGAACAATGCGCTTCGAGCCTTTTTGTCGTTTGTCTGCGCTATTTTAGGTAATGGGCTGCTATTGCACCCCACCTGTTTATTTACGCGCCGATGATGTTGTGGCCGGGGCCGTAGGGGAAACCGGTGATGTTTTCGGCCCCGTCCTCACCGACCACGAGGATATCGTGTTCACGATATCCGCCTGCGCCGGGCTGACCTTCGGGAATCCAAAGCATCGGCTCGATTGAAACAACCATGCCGGGCTCCAGCACCGTGTCGATATCCTCGCGCAGTTCCAGACCGGCCTCGCGCCCGTAGTAATGGCTGAGGATGCCGAAGGAATGGCCGTAACCGAACGAGCGGTACTGCAGCAGGCCCTCATCTGCGAAGAAACGGTTGATCTCAGCGGTGATGCCCGAGCATGTCGCGCCGGGTTTGATCAGGCTTAGGCCCAGCTCATGCGCGGCTACATTGGCTTTCCACAGGCGCAGGCTGTCTGCATCGGGTTCACCGAGGAACAAGGTGCGCTCCAGCGCGGTGTAGTAGCCCGAGATCATCGGGAAGGTGTTCAGCGACAGTATATCGCCCTTTTGCAGCGCGCGTTTGGTCACTGGGTTGTGGGCACCGTCGGTGTTGAGGCCGGACTGGAACCAAACCCAAGTATCGCGATACTCGGCGTCCGGGTAGGCGCGGGCGATTTCCTCTTCCATCGCGTCGCGACCGGCCATGGCGATCTCGATCTCGGTCGCGCCTTCGCGGATGGCCGCATGGATGGCAGCCCCGCCGACGTCAGCGGTACGCGCGCCGCCTTTGATCAACTCGATCTCTTCTGCGGATTTCACCATGCGGGCAAACATCGTGTCAGGCGCGATGTCGATCAGTTCCGGCTGACCCAGCATGTCCAGCGCCGTGTTGCGCGCCGCCAAAGTCATGTGGTCGCCTTCGATACCAATTCGCTTGGCCCCGCCGATCAGGTTGGCCACTGCACGCCAGTAATTGTCGCGCTTCCAGTCGGTATAAATGACATTGTCTTCGACCGAGCGCCGCCACGGCTGGCCCGCGTCAATATTGGCCGAAACGGTGGTGCAGGCATCTTGTGTCACCACGCAGCCGTAAGGGCGACCAAAGGAACAGTACAGAAAGCCAGAATAATAGGCGATGTTCTGCATCGATGTCAGCAGGACTGCAGGGATGTCATGCTTGGCCATGATGGTGCGCAGTTTGCCAAGGCGGCGGTCGTATTCGCCCTTGCTGAATGGAAGGGGGGCTTTGTCGCCATTGTGGCAAGTGAAGAATTCGGGGCGTTTTGTTGTGTCTGTCATCACAAGGTCTCTCATCTTTGCCGGGCGGCAAACCCGGCCACTTGTCCCGGCGTTCAGGACAGGCGGTCTCGGGTTCCGAGAGCCGATCATCCCAGTGTGTCCGCGACGCCATCGCGGCTGGGATGAACGGGTGAATCGTTAGATCACGCGCGGGCCTGCGTCAAGACGGGGAAAGCCCCCGCAGACGCTCGGACCGGCGGCGCAGCAATTCAACTGTGGTCAACAGCGCGATCGAGATCACAACAAGGATTGTCGCCACAGCCAGAATGGTCGGACTGATCTGTTCACGCAGGCCGGTGAACATCTGCCAGGGCAGGGTCTTCTGGCTGGCCGAGCCGACAAACAGCACCACAACCACCTCGTCAAACGAGGTAATGAAGGCAAACAAACCGCCCGAGATCACGCCCGGCAGGATCAAGGGCATTTGGATCTTGAAGAACGTCCGCACCGGACCCGCGCCCATATTCGCCGCCGCCCGCGTCAGTGAACGGTCGAAACCGACCAGCGTCGCGGTCACGGTGATAATCACGAATGGAATTCCCAGAACGGCGTGGGCAAGGATAACTTTCACATAGCCAACGAAGTTCTTGTTCATGCCCAGCGTGCCCTCCATGAAGCGACCGATATCACTGTAAAAGAAGAACATGCCGGTGGCCGAGATGATCAGTGGCACGATCATGGGTGAGATCAGAATGCCCATGATGGCGCGGCGGCCGGGAACATGGCTCTGGCTGAGGCCAATGGCTGCCAGCGTACCTAGCGAGACCGAGATGATTGTCGCAATCGGGGCGATGATCAGCGAGTTCTTGAAGCTGCGCTGCCATTCATTGTTGGTAAAGAAGTCGCGATAATGCTTCAGCGAATACCCTTCGGGGTCCAGACGCAACATTTCCGGCGTGAAGGTAAAGAAGTCCTGCGCGTTGAACGACAGCGGCAGCACCACGAGAATCGGGGTGATCAGGAAGACAAAAATCGCACCGCAGATCACCCGGAACAGGTAGTGATAGAACACTTGTTTCGGAGTCAGGTACGGCAACAATTTCTGACGATAACGGCCTTCGTACAGCCAATAGATAAACCAGACGAAGAACCATCCGCCCAGCAGGCCAAGAACGCCACCCATCGCGCCAGAGAACAGAAAACCGATAATGCCAAAGCCCAGAATGTTAATCCAGCGGGCCAATTTCTCATTCTTGAGGACCGTGATGTAGATCCAGGCCACGGCTGCGATCAGAGCAGCCCCACCTATTATGCCGAGCAGTATCGACCCATTGCCCGCGCCGACAAAGATACCGGCGAAGGCTCCAGCCAGCGCGACGCTGGGTAGGACCATTGAAAGTGGTTTGCGGGATATCGGAGTAAGTGCGGCCATGTCGATTATCCCAGTTTCACGTTATCAATGCCGACGATCTTGTCGTAGCACCAGTAGAGCAGCATAACGACCGCCAGAAGGATCGTCCCCAGTGCCGCTGCCAATCCCCAGTTCAGCGAGGACGAGATGTGGTAAGCGATCCGGTTCGAGATGAAGACACCCTTGGTGCCGCCGACGATTTCGGGCGTGATATAGTAGCCAATCGCCAGAATGAACACGAGGATCGAGCCCGCGCCGATGCCCGGAATGGATTGCGGGAAATAGATGCGCCAGAAGGTCGTCCAGTTGGTTGCGCCCATGGATTTTGCAGCACGGGTATAATAGGGCGGAATGGTCTGCATCACCGAATACATCGGCAGGATCATGAAAGGCAGCAGGATATGCGTCATCGCAATTATCGTGCCGAATTGGTTGTTGATTATCACTAGTCGCGCGTCATCAGCCACCAGCCCAAGCCAGACCAACGTTTCGTTGATCACGCCTTGTTGCTGCAGCATCACCTTCCAGGCTGAGGTCCGTACCAGCAGCGAAGTCCAAAAGGGGAGCAGGACAAGGATCATCAGCAGGTTCGAAACCCGCATCGGGAGTGTCGCCAGCAAATAGCTAACTGGGTATGCCAGCAGGATACAGGCTCCGGTAATCACCAGCGACATGAAAAGTGTTCTGCCGAACAGCTTGATCAGGATTTGCTTGTCTTCGGGTTGAGACTGCGCCCCTTCAGGCGTGCGGCGCATGTCGACCGCGTTGAGGAAATAACCGTTGGTGACAGCAGGAGAGTGCGTCTTGATCACCGCCCAGGTCTGCGGTTCGCCCCAACCGTCATGAACCTCAATCACCTGGTCCTTGAATGGGCCATCGGTTTCGGGGTCCATCTTGCCTAGCTTCCGGCCTGAGCGGCGGAACATCGAAGACATGCCTGTCTCTTCGTAGTTCAAACGCGAGCCCAATCGGGTATGTGTCTTGTTGTCTACGGCCACGACCATGTCTCGGACGAACGCATCATATACTGCCTCGTCCGGCAGTTCGCCGCTGGTCTCATCCCAGTTCTTCAGTGCCTCAACCGTAAGAGGCAGCGTTTCCTGCACGATGCTATTTTCAACCGAACGGAATAGCATCGAAGCAATCGGCACGATGAACGAGAACAAAACAAACAGCAGCAAAGGGGCCACCAGCATCAATGCGCGCAGCTTTTGCCGCCGCAAAGAACGTGCAAGCGATTGCTTGAGCGGTGTTCCGTCCGCTGCCAGCATAGGTCCGGCGTTTTGGCTAGCGTCAGTCATCGGTGCCCCTTGGGTTTTCTTTGGTCCGGGGGCGGCGCACCGCCCCCGACTGTGTCAGGAAATTAGCCGCTTATTGCGCCAACCACGCCTGGAAT
This sequence comes from Ruegeria sp. AP7, assembly GCF_056539905.1. Taxonomy (NCBI): domain Bacteria; kingdom Pseudomonadati; phylum Pseudomonadota; class Alphaproteobacteria; order Rhodobacterales; family Roseobacteraceae; genus Ruegeria; species Ruegeria sp. AP7. The sequence goes on from NZ_JBQFVT010000007.1 coordinate 176,738, forward strand.
TTGGCGTCGATGTCGTCGCGGTAGTCCGCCCAGAACTCGTAGTTATACAGGAACGTGTTCTTCGCGTTTTCCGGATCGGTTGGCATGTGCGGTGCCATGTCGATGCCCAGTTCGGCGTGCTGACCCACCAGCGGTGCCGACGAAGCACGGGCCGGACCGTACGAGATGTACTTGGCCTGATCAGCCAGACGCTGAGTGTCGGTCGCGAACATGATGTAGTCCAGCGCGCGCTGCTTACGCTCATCGCTTAGGCCAGCAGGAATGATCCAGCCGTCCAGATCGAATACTTGTGCGTCCCACAGCATCGCTACGGGCTGCTTCTGCTCTTCGATCACGCTGAACAGGCGGCCGTTATAGGTCGAACCCATGACGACTTCACCATCAGCCAGCAACTGCGGTGTATCCGCACCGGCAGACCACCAGACTACGTTGTCCTTGATAGTGCCCAGCTTGGCCAGCGCTTGCTCCTGACCTTCCGGAGTTGCGAGCACGTCATAGACGTCATCCTTGGCGACGCCATCGCAGAGCAGGGCCCATTCCATGTTGTTGATCGGACGCTTTTCTAGCGAACGCTTGCCCGGGTAGTTTTCAAGATCGAACACAGCGCAGATATCGCTGGGCGGGTTGTCCCCTACCAGATCGGTACGATAGCCGAATGTGGTCGAATAAACGATCTGAGGAATAAAGCAGTCGCTGACAAGCAGGTCGCCGAAGTCGTCCGCAGCCGAGGTGCCATCGGGTGCCGGGGCCAGCATGGTGTCAGGGTCGATTTCCATCGCCAGACCTTCGTCGCATAGACGGATGGCGTCCGCTGCAACCACGTCAACCACGTCCCAGGTGATGTTACCCGCTTCGTTCATCGCGCGCAGTTTGGCAACCGCTTCGGCTGAACTGTCATCGTTCAGGATAGTGACGCCGGTTTTTTCCGAATAGGGCTCGTGATAAGCCTTCAGCTGCGATTTGGAATAGGCTCCGCCCCAAGAAACGATTGTCATCTCTTCGGCAGACACCCCGCCAGCCGCTGTCGCCAGCGCTGCTGCGGTCAGCAGTGTTTTGGTTGGTTTCATGTGTTACTCCCAGTACTTCCCGTTTATCATAGTGTCAGCTGACGCACGGGTTTTCGCCAGCCGGTCCCTCGGTGAAACCGCGCTTGTGCCGCGCGGTTTGGTCTATGCGTCGAGCGCACGACAATCCTTGGCCAACCAGCCGATATCGATCTCTTGACCGGGCTGAAGGCGAACGGCATCGGGGGCGTTGCGCGTCTTGACGATGAACTCGTCATTCCCGGCCACCGACATGCGGAAGCGGAACACGTCACCCATATAGATGAACTCTTTGACTGTGGCCTTTAGCGTATGTGCGTCTGCATGCAGTCGGTCTTTGTTGAATTCCACACGTTCGGGCCGAATCGAGACCTTGGTCCGTTCACCCGGATTGTGCACGTTGATCGGAACTGCATCGATTTCCGAACCGTCATCCAACTGCACAAGACAAGTGTCACCGTCTATCGATTTAACAACGCCTTCTAGCGTATTGTTTTCACCGATAAATTGCGCAACGAAGCTGTTTTCGGGCTCTTCGTATAGTTGATCTGGTGGCGCCAGCTGTTGAATGCGGCCATCGTCAAACACCGCCACGCGGTCGGACATGGTCAGGGCCTCGGTCTGGTCATGGGTCACGTAAACGGTTGTGATACCCAACTCATGCGCCAGACGGGTAATTTCGAACTGCATATGCTCACGCAGTTGCTTGTCGAGCGCACCCAGCGGTTCATCCATCAGAACCAATTCGGGCTCGAACACCAGTGCTCGGGCCAGGGCGATCCGCTGTTGCTGACCACCAGAAAGCTGGGCTGGACGGCGGCCGCCAAAGGCGCCCATTTGGACCATATCCAGAGCCCGTTTGACTTTCTCTTCCCGTTCAGACTTGCCAAGCTTGCGAACCTCAAGTGGGAACGAGAGGTTCTCGGCTACGGTCATGTGCGGAAACAAAGCATAGTTCTGGAACACCATCCCGATACCGCGTTTGTGCGGCGGAATGTTGTTGATAGGTTTCCCATCCAGAAGAATTTCGCCATGTGTGGCGGTTTCGAATCCGGCAAGCATCATCAAGCAGGTTGTTTTGCCTGAACCGGACGGCCCGAGCATAGTCAGGAATTCGCCCTTTGGCAGTGCCAGGTTGAGATCTTTAACGACGAGATTCTCGCCGTCATAAGACTTTTGCACGCGTTGAAATTCGACAAACGCAGCGTCGCTATTTGTGTCGGTCACAAGACCCCCTGTTGCGTCAATTGACTATCCGGTTGGTCCGGATTTCATTGATCTTCTCGTGTATTAAACCCGAGGCTAACAAATGGTCGCAAGCCCGTAAAGCAAATGGATTACTGATAACGCCGCTTTTGCCTAGTTTTGCGACATGTTCAGCTTCTTCATATGCCAGGCTAAGCTTTGATTGCTTGAAAGAACCGGTTTGCGGATCACCTTTTCGATCCGGGGAATCGCAGCAAGGGTTCGCAGGTTCGTACAGCTCAAGAACACCGCATCGACGGCTGAATCAGAGCCCAGACGGATTGCGGCTTCAACCACAGATTCGGTTGATATACGCACCACCTTGGCTTCTTCTGCCTCGCCAAAAGTGCCGAATACATCCATCGTGATTCCCTGATCCGCAAATGCGCGACGCAGCGGGGTGTTCACTTCTTCGATGTACGGGGAGAGCAGCGCAAACTTCGATACCCCTCGATCCTCGGCGCAAGCTGTCGCGGCGCGCAAAGGATTCGTTACCGTTTGAACATCACAGGTCTGCTTGACCATTTTCTCAACCTGATCCGACCCGATGACTGAGCTGGCGGACGTACAGCCATATCCCACAACCCGATAACGCCGTGCCTTGGGCAGCAAATCGGCCGCTGCTGGCAGGTCGGTTTCCATCTGCGCTAGAGTATCAGTGTTAACCTCATTCCCACTGGGTATGCGGCTGACATAGAGTGGGCTTTTGTCATTGGCGAAAATTGTACGAAACTCAGGCTCGATTGTCTCATCCGTCTGTAGCACGATCAGGCCCATTGGCACCGCTGAGGGATCATCCGCATCTAGGATATAGGGCAAGGTGCTCATAGCTCAGGGATCTCCGGTCCGATGCGCGGGCTTAGGAATTCAGGCGCGCCCTCGGTGATTAGAATGTTTTCTTCATGAACGAGGATCTTGTTGTTCACTGCGATGCCTGGCTCCAGAGTTAACACCATCCCGGCCTCCAATTCTGTATGGTCATCAGGGATAAGCGAGGGCCATTCAGTCAGTGACATCCCCAACCCGTGGCCCAGCCGACCAGCATCCGTACCAACACCTCCGTCAGTCAAGATTGCATTCATGGCATGAAACAATTGCGACGCGGTGGTACCGGGACGAGCTTGTTCAAAGGCGGCGTCCGATGCTTCGATCAGCCGCGAATGCGCCGCACGAACGGGCGCGCTTGCCGGACCGACCGACCAGTTGCGATCATAATCACAGAAATATCCATCGCGTACGAGGCCTGTATCCAGCATCAGAACATCACCCGACCTAAGTGGCGTTTGACTGGCAGGGGAGATCACGTCTGTGTACCCGCCTTGCTCGGCACCGCCGGCCAGATAGGGAACCCAGTCCGCGCCTTCCTCAAGGCAAAGCATCTGAAAATATCGAAAAACCTGATCGAGCGGTGTACCGGCCGAGGCAATTTCCGGCACCCGTGCAAACGCGCGCGCGCTGATTTGACAGGCTGCTCGGATCTTGGCGACTTCGGCATCAGATTTCACCATGCGCAGCCCCCTTAGGATGCCATGGTCCCCGACAATTTTGCGCGCACCTATAGCTGATTGAAGGCGTCTTAAATCGGCCAGAGGCATGCGCAGATGGGTTTCATGCCCATCGGGGCAGCCGATTTCATCCCCCTCGGCCGTCAATTCGCTCAGCGTATCCGCCAACAAGGATACCCCGTCATCTATTAGGTCGGGTGCGCTCCAGGTGCGAATGTCATCAATCCAGGTCTGCGCCATAAGCGCGGCACCAATGGAGGGAATTACTGCAACCGGTTTACCGGTGGCAGGTACAATCAGAAACCAGGGTCGGGTCGGGCTTTCCCAGAACCGAGTGAGATAGCCGGTGAAGTATCGTAGTTCGGGCTCCGTTGTCAGCAAAAGGGCTGCAAGACCTGACTGCTGCATCCGCGTTTGAGCGCGCGCAACCCGAGCCTCGAACTCTACCGGAGCGAACCCAATCATGCCGGCTGCTCGGTCAACATGCACAGCACCTTTGCATCGGGGCCAATTTCCAAACCGGTGCGGCTGGCGTCGTTCAAGACAGCGGCAATTCCAGCGCCTCCCGAGGCACTGGTTTCCAACCCTGCCTCTGCCATGACAGGTAATTGGGCTGCTACGTCAGTGTCGCTGATGGTAAGAAATGCATCAGCATCCCGCGCAAGCCCATTCAAAGCAATAAGCGACGGTTCTTTGCAATCCAACCGACCCATGATGCTGTCTGGCCCATCTGCAAAAACGCAGTGCCCGGCCTCGATGCTGGCCTGAAGCGCGGGGGCGGACGTCGGCTCCACAACAATGATCTGTGGTTCGTCACCCCAAACCACGCGTGCATAGGCGGCAATAGCGCCAGCCATGCCTCCGACTCCGGCCTGCAGCAGAATATGGGTGGGCGCTTCGGGGCATTGCTCGGCTGCTTCGACAGCCATTTGTAGATACCCTTCCATCAAAAGATGTGGGAGTTCGGTGTACCCGTCCCAAGAACTATCCGAGAGCAGGGTCCATCCATTTTCTTGCGCGGCAAGGTTGGCGGCCACCATGCTTGCTGCGTAGTCCGCACCGGCCCGAACCACCTGTGCGTTTTGCGCGCGCAGACGCTCGGCAAAGCTCTCGGGAACGGTTTCCGCGATGTAAACCACCGCATCGGCCCCGAAGACACGAGCACCGGCGGCCATACTCATCCCGTGATTGCCCGCGCTTGCCGTGACATATGTACGCCCTTTGAGGGTGTCGCTGCCTGGTTTGTCCGAAGCCTCGTTCGCCTGGCAGGCAATAACATAAGCAGCGCCCAGAGCCTTGAACGATCCCAGACCCATGCGGGGCCGTTCATCTTTGACCCAGAGGCTTGCGACCGGTGCAATCGCTGATGCATCAACCAAGGGCGTTGGCTCAAAATCCGGGCAGAACGAACGGTGCCGCCCCAGTTGAACGGTTTCGACTGACGGGTAGGGGGCCTGATCCGCAAGCTTGGATCCGTTTCGAAACGGGTTGCTGATTATCTTCATTCTTCGCTCCCTGACCGGTTTATGCGCAGACGTGAACGAATTGCCCGAACCCTGTCAAGTAAAGCGTTTCCTTGAAACGTCCGATCCTGAATTTTGATCGCACCGACATTCGAATTTATGGATCAATCCATTGAGTATCTTTTCAATCGTTTTGGTTGCTTGTAAGAGATTGCCTAGGTCATCAGAGTGGTTTGAAATTGTCGCTCAGGTGATATGCGGGCGTGATGGAATGGTAGACATATCGGACTTAAAATCCGAAGGCCTTAGTGCCGTGTGGGTTCGAGTCCCACCGCCCGCACCAGTTGAGCTTCAGACCGGGAAACCCAGCCGGGATATCAGTTTCCAGATGTCTTTGTTCGCGTCCGAAAGCTGAGAGACGACATCCTCGATTTCTTTCATCGCTTTGTCATCCACCGTATCTTCCCGCCCTAATTTAATATCAGTTTTGCGATCCGCGATTCTCATCAGGATGGTCTTGGGATTTCCGCTTTCCTGATCAAAGGAGTAAATGCAGTGATTGTACTTATTCCGGATTGAGGACAAGCGAGACAATCGCTGGGTGTGTTCAAGGATCGGATCACGGATTTCAGGCGCGCGACCCTCCATCTTCGCAAGACGCTCGACCAGATCGATGCGGGCTCGCGTCGTGTTCAAAGTCAAGAAAATGATCACTGCTACATCTTTGTTGGCCTCGGTTAGCCCAGCAATAAGGTGGATCAGAAGGCTTTCGGTATTTGTCCACATGTAATTGAGGCGACCCACCAGAAGGATGAGCCGGTCAAATCGGGTTTCGAAAGCCTCATCCAACGGCTACGCTACGCGCTTCGTTCGGCGCGACCTCGAAATAGAAATGAGCGGCCTCGGTCCGGTTGCTCACATCGATTTTGCCCGAAACATTGTGCATGTGCAGTTTGACTGTATGTTCAGTAATGCCAAGCCTGGCCGCAATCGTTTTGTTGCTTTGGCCCTTGGAAACAAGCCTCAAAACTTGTTTTTCCCGGCGTGTAAGCTTTGCGTATTGCAGTAGTTTGTCGGGTGACCGAGTCCTAGTCGCAGGCTGTTTTTCGATTGGTACGTCCGCTGCGCCTGGCGATGCCGCCATAGTGTCGGCCAGAAAACAAGGCAGGTGCAGTTCCTCATGCATGAGAAGCCGCAATATCGCCCGCCACACATCCGGAGCGACGTTCATCGGCAGATATCCGATGTTGCCAAAACTCGTGCGGTCCCAGTGTTCGAACAATATCCGAGCGGGGCTTTTCTTGCGATATGCGAAGGCAAGGCAGCCGTTTTCGGCAACTTTTGCATAATCGGCGGGTCGCGCCAGCAGCTCATCCAGCATCATCTGATCCACCACGATTATTCGTTCGGCGGAACTCGGGACACTACTTTTGGCCAGCACGTCCTCCAGGTGATCAAAACGCTCTGCACGAACACCGAATTCAGTCTGAACACTTCTTAGGGTTTGGTCCGAATAGAACAGTTCTTTGCCGATAAATATTATCGAAAGCTCTTCGGGATATTCGATTTGACTACGGGCATCGTCTTGTAAGGAATAACTCACTGATCTTCCCTCACTAGTAAAAACGTCACCCTCTGAAGCCAAAAAATGCGGGCACAGGGTTAAGCGACGCGAGAAAACTTTTTTATTCAAATTACGTTTCATCATACCTGAAAGTACGGGTTTCAGCAACCAGAGGCAGTATTTAGGAGCCGCATTTCTAGAACCTTTGATCAGGTTCAATTCCATTCCAGATTGCCTAACCTGATGAAATGGCTTCGTTAATAATAACGTTCGATCTGCCGAGATTGTTTCCCCTTCGAATTGGCGTTGGAAGGGGCAATTTTTCCAATAAAGCACATTAATAATAAATAGTTAAAGAAACTAATACTTTCGACCAGCTATGCATGTCCGCTTATGACTGCAACCATGATGATGCTTTGATTTGTAAAGCGCACTTGAACCTGACGTGCCCATGGATTCGCGTATTTTGGCGAGACCCCCATGGTCACGGAATCGGCTAAGCCGAGAAAGGGGGGCTAACCAAACAGAAGACGATCACTGCCGCGCGAGTGTCCAGTTTGACACTCTGTGCGCGACGTTTGTTTTAACCGCGCCAGTAACCGCTTTGTAGATGAATGGCGGTCGGGCGCTTCCGTAAAAGTGGAATTTATTATGAGACGCCAGCCTAATCAAACGACAACCGTAACAACAGTTGATGAAGTCCAAATCGACGATCTGGACGCCGATTTTGATACTGATATCGCGGTAGACGAAGCAAATATCGAAGCGGACATCAACGCTCAACAACAGCAACAAGAGCAAGATGTTGATAATTCTGCGAACAATTCTGACTCACAGGACCAAGATCAATCACAACGCTCAAGAAATGATAATGACAACGATCAGGATCAGCGCCAAAACCAAAATCAGAACCAGCAAAACACCAACGGTGGAGAAGACAACAACGACAACGACAACTCGAACCACAACGAAGTAAATATCGACTTCGGTGGTGGTGAGTGGATCCCGCGCGATGATGACAAGGTTGATGTGGATGTTCGGGACATCGATGGTGATGTCGGTGACGTTATTACCGCTGGCGATGATGTAAATTACGACCCCGGCGATGACGTCAATATCGATATCGCGCTGGATGGGCCCGGAAACGACTTCTCATCAATCAACCAACAGTTCGCCAGCCTGGAGGACAATGACACCCTCTCAAACGCTACGGTTGGAAACTATGGTGACTTCCAGCAAAATGGGGACGCCAATGGTGGCACAGCCAATGCCGAAGACGGAATCGACGTAAATAACGACGGTGGCTCTTCTGGTGATGGCGGAATGAGCTACGGTGGTGAAGCTTATGGCGATACCAATGGCAGCCATGCGTTGGCCTTTGGCGGTCATTCAGGAAACGCCGATAGTGCTGCGACAGGTGGAGATGGTGCATCTTCAGGTAATGCCTATAACGCGAGCCTCGGTCTTGGCCATTCGAGTGCGAGCGCAGACGGTGACAGCACCGGCGGCGAAGGCGGCGCAGCAGACAGCGAGTCCAATGCCGACAACCAGGGTGAATCGAGCGCAGATAGTGACTCGACCGGTGGTAACGGTGGTAATGCCGGATCAATTGGTCTTGGTCTGGGTCTTGGCTTGTCCGGCGCGAACGCCGACGGCGATGCAGACGGTGGCGACAACACTTCGGGTGCATTAGCTGCTGGTCTTGGTCTAGCGGGAACCGATGCATCCAACGACGGTGCCGATGGTGGCGCTGGTGATGCCGATAACGATGGTTCGGCAGACAACTCCAGCGACGGAACCAACGAAGCCAACGAATCTTCTTCTGGAGGCAATATTGGTTTGGGTCTGGCTGGCGCTGGCGCGATGGGTTGGAACGATGCCGATGGCGGTAGCGGTTCCGGCGGCGAAGGCTCCGGTGGTGAAGGCTCAGGCGGCGAAGGCTCGGGCGGTGAAGGTTCCGGTGGCGAAGGCACCGGTGGCGAAGGCTCTGGTGGCAATGCCAACGGTGGCGCAGGCACCGGCGGAGATTCCGGTTCGGTAGAAGAAGCCTTCCCATTCCCGGTACTCCTAGTGGAAGAGGAAGATCCGGACGGAGACGAAGAAGCTGCAGCAGCTGGTAACTCGAACGGTACCGGCGGAGACGGTGGTACCGGTGGCGCAGGTACTGGCGGTACGGGTACTGGCGGTACGGGTACTGGCGGTACAGGTACTGGTGGTACGGGTACTGGCGGCCCGGGTGCTGGCGGTACAGGAACCGGTGGCGCAGGCGGCGGCTACGTTGACACGGATGCGGATGCGCAAGGTGTTGGTGACCAAGATGCTGCTGGCCCTGTAATCACGCAATCACCAGGTGATATCGACGGCTCGGCGGACAACGATCAGGATGTTGATGGTTCTGGTGGCAATGGTGGCACCAACACAAGCAACGGATCGGCAGACGCCAGCGGTGATGGTATGGCATCGGCTGAAGGTACTGGCGGGGCAGGTGGTACAGCCAACCCCGAGGCCAGCTCGGCCGGAAGCGGTGCTGGTTCTGCTGACGCAACCAACGAAGCCGGAAGCGGTGGCGACTCTGAAGCATGGGCCGATGCCGCCAATGATGGCTATGCCGAGAGCCTTGCCGAAGCGATTGCCGGATACGGTGGCGAGGCGTCGTCAGATAATGACGCAGACTCGATGGCTTCAGGTGATGCAACCGGTACCGCGACGTCTGGCGCCGGTGGTGCAGGCGGTGCTGCGGCATCGACCGGAGGAACCAGTGGTGATGTCATGGGCTCGTCGACTGGTGGTGCAACCACGGGTGCAACGAATACCGGTGGCGAAGCGTCTGGTGCCTACTCTGGCGCTGGCGGTGCTGGCGGTGACGGCGGTATGTGGGGCTCGGACAACGGTGGCGACGGTATCGTCAACGGTGAGTCTTATGCATCCGCAGCTGCGGTAGTTGACACATCTGCCTTCAACCAATCGATCGTCATGGGTGCCAACGTGCTTGGTAACTCGGTCGATACAACCATGGTTGGCGGTTCGATGACCTCGACTTATTCGAGCGACGACACCGAGGTCTAAGACCCTATTCGCGGGGACCGCATTATCGGTCCCCGTTCATTGAAACCGCTGAGGCCGCGTCGAGCGGCCTCGGCCCAACATATCCCGAACCGGAAATTTTTAGGCCGGTAAGGGCGTAAGGGATCATCGAAATGTCATTCGATAGTGTTACCGAAAAGATTGCACACTTTATTGGAACTTTTGATCTCACGATTGAAAAAGCCCGGCTGAGGGATCAGTACGAAGAGTTCACCGCCGTCAGACGCAAGGCGGAACTCGACGAACTGGAAGAGCCCGCAAAAATCCGGGTCAAAGCAGATCTTGAATTAGACCCGGGCAAATTTGGTCCGCTACCCTATGGGTTCAACACCCCCCCGGCCACTCCTGAACTTTCACCACTGGTTGACGGACCGGATATTCAAACGGCCATCACACTAGAGCCACCACTCACTGACGGTCCACCGTTGCCTGAGGCGACCACCGGCATCGGCGCAACGTTAATAATCGAACAGAAGCTTGAAATTGTCACCGAACTTATCGGTTCGGCAGTAACCTATACATTCCAGAACATTTTCCTACGCGACAATGATGTCGTGGGCGAAGGGGATTTTCGCGACGTCGACCAACTTATCGCCCAGGCAGAAGCAGCAGCGCAGGTTGCGGCCTCGATGCATGGGTTTGCCGTACCATCATTCTCGATCTCCGACTATCTGTCTATCGAGTATGTGGAGGCATTGGCCGCAGAGATGCTCGCACCGATCACTGTCGAAGTTGAAGGCGCGGTTGTTTATCAGTTCCACGGCGAAGACGCGATCGGTGTAATCGTCAATGGTGAGTATGTGAACGAAGCCCCGGTTTGGGATGACCTTTTGCCCGAACATCACAGGCCCGACGAAGAGGAAGAGGATGAAACGCCTGATGCGATGCCCGCGGAATGGGATCAGGATGAGGATTCCGAATTTGCCGATGGCCACACGGTGATTGCAGGCGGCAATCTTGCGATCAACGAAGTGAACGCAACTGTAGCGTGGGTCGACGCGCCCTACATCGCCGTGGGTGGTAAATCGATCGAGTTGGCCATGATCAGCCAAGTTGCTGTTGTATCGGACACGGACAAAGGCACGAATGGTGACTCGGGCACCAACGTGGTGCACTCTTCGACAATCGAGGTCGAAGGTAATTCCGCACCTTGGTTGATGCAGGGGGCAAACGACGACGCTCCGGCATTCATACATGTTGATTGGATCACCACTGACCTGATCGTCGCTAATTTTGTGAAGCAGAACATTGATGCGACAGATATCGATCACATTGATACCGAGATCAACGCGACGACGACGCTCTATGCACTGGGCGACAATGAGTTGGTGGATGTCACCAATATCCTCCAGCTTGGCAGCTACTACGATCTGATCATGATCGAAGGCGACATGATTACGGTCGATGCCTTTATTCAGACCCACGTCTTGATAGATGATGATGTGATCACGGGCGGCTTACCGGGCCCGATTGATGGATCGGATGAGAACCTCGTCATGAACGAAGTCGCGCTGACGAAAGAAGGCGAAGACACGCATCAAGAGATGCATAGCTCAATGGCCGAAGCGATGGCCTTTGGCGAAGACGACATGGCGTCCTTGGAAGAGGCGCTGATGAACGATCCAATGTTCGCCGGGATGGAGCAGATGCGTGTGCTCAAGGTCGACGGATCGCTGGTGCAGGTCAATGTCGCCGAGCAATCGACCATGCTTGCTGATCAGGATGACGTACATCTGCATGGCCCAAACGCCGATGAGACCGAAGTGCTTGCGGGCAGTAATGCGATGCTCAATGCCGCCCATGTCACCAAGGCGGGTGTGGATTCAGTCGTCATGGCTCAGGACGGGGCCTTTTCTGATCTATTGCTACATCAAGCAAGCCTGATTGATATGCCGACGAACGAGGACATCGCCGAGATGACTAATGAGGCGATCGCCGCCATTATGGAAGAGGCAGGTATGCCCGGTTATGAAGGCGGTATTGGCCCTCAGGGCAACGACCTCACGCCCAGCGAATTGGCGAATTCCTCTGATGGCCTGCAAACCATGCTGGCCTGATTTTCCCTGATTAACGAGTGACCGGAAGGTTAGTTTATGTCGATCGTTTTTTCGTCGCGCCGCACCCGTTTTGCTAGCCCATTGGACCGGCACGGAGGAGGGGGTCCGCTGACCCTCAAAACCCGTGATCGCGTGGCCAAGTCAAACGGGAATTCTTTGTCGAAAACAGAGGCACGATTGCGGTTGACCCCTGAAATGCGGATGCCTGAGCCTTGCGTTGGAACGGCAGCTGCAGAACCTGCGACGCACCCCAATGATCCAGAAGAATTGCCGCGTGCGGCGCAACAAACATACAGACCGACGCAGGCAGAAGCAGAGGCAGAGCAGCAGAATGCAAATTCAAAATCGTGCGCTGGCTCTCCCCTTCGGCGCACGCGGTCGCGGCCCAAAAAAGACAAGGATCCTGTGGGTGGCGACGCTGGGGTGGCCGATGCGGAAGCCCCTGATCGTGACGCCGCCGATCAATCGACTGCGCGCATGACCCCCTCTGTGCCGTCGGACGGCAAAAATCGCATGGGCACCACGATCGAGGCTAAGGCAAATGAACCGTTGATGCGCCTGGAAACGGGAGGCGGCGACGGGAACGGGCCACCCCAAACTTTTCACAAACGCACCCCGCCCGAAGATTTCCAGAAGACGCTGCGCACATCGCTGCGGGCAATTTGGCGTAATCTGGCTTTCGTGCTGGTTCTGACTTGCGCAACTAACGTTCTGATCCTTGCGATCCCAATTTACCTGTTTCAAATCAGTGACCGAGTTCTGACCAGCCGGTCGCTGGATACGCTTATCATGCTGACCGCTATCGTCGCCGGGGCGGTCATTTTTCAATCAGCCTTTGATGCGGTTAGGCGTTTCATGTTGATGCGCACAGCGGTGGAAGTGGCCGCGCGTCTTGGTGCTCCGGTTTTGAGTGCCGCTGCACACGCTTCTCTGCATGGTAATGGACGTGAATATCAGACCTTGGGTGATCTGCAGCAGGTGCGGGGCTTTCTGGTTTCTGGCACATTGATTTCGTTTCTCGATGTTCCGTTTGCGCCGCTCTTCATCCTGATGATCTTTCTGGTCCACCCGCAATTGGGGATGATTGTCGTGACGACGGCTCTTATCCTGATGGTGATCGCGCTGATCAACCAGAAGATGACGGCCAAGCCCTTTGCCAAGGCCAATCAGGCGCAATCTTTGGCCAACCAGCATTTGGATTCGATGTCGCGCAACAGTCAGATCATCAACGCGTTAGCGATGATCCCCGAGGCGGTGCGCATCTGGGGTCGTGACACAGCACAATCGCTGACCTGGCAGGTCAAAGCGCAGGACCGCAACGTCATCTTCGCTGCTATTTCCCGTGCCGTTCGCTTGCTGACACAAATCAGCATTTTGGGGTGGGGAGCCTTTTTGGCCCTGCAGGGAGAGATCACCGGAGGAATGGTAATCGCCGCTTCGATCATCGCGGGCCGGGCCTTCGCTCCGATTGAGGGATCGATTGAGGGCTGGAATACATTCCTGCTGACGCGAGGTGCTTTTGGCCGGATCAAGGCTCTGCTGTCGAGTTCGGCTCTGCAATACGAAAAATTACGCCTGCCGCGGCCCGAGGGACGGCTGGATGTAGAGCGTCTGCTCTATGTCCCGGGTGGAACCAAGAGTGTCGTTCTAAACGGGATTACCTTTGCACTGAACCCCGGGGAAACTTTGGCAGTCATCGGGAATTCAGGCGCGGGGAAAACGACGCTGGGCAAAACGCTGGTGGGTTCGATTCTTCCGACCTCGGGAAGCGTCCGGTTGGATCTGATGGATATCCGCAATTGGGATCCACGCCAGTTTGGCGAGAATATAGGCTATCTTCCGCAGGACGTGCAGCTGTTCCCAGGTACCATCAAGGACAACATCGGCCGGATGCGTGCGGACGCCACAGATGAGCAGATCCACGATGCCGCCGTTCTGGCAGACGTACACAACATGATCGCGACGCTGCCACAAGGTTATGAAACCGTGGTGGCCGCAGACGGTTCGCCCCTTTCTGGCGGGCAAAAGCAACGTATCGCTTTGGCACGGGCTTTCTTCGGAAACCCGCGACTGGTTGTTCTGGATGAACCGAACTCGAACCTCGATGTGGCGGGCGACAAGGCGCTGGCACGGGCGATTGAACAGGCCAAGGAAAGCAAGATCACCGTGGTCGTCATCACACAAAAACCAACGCTACTGAATGTGGTCGACAAGATCATGCTGCTGACTGACGGACGTGTGGCGCTGTTCGGGCAACGCGAACAGGTGCTGGAAAAACTCAACGGGCCGCGCCAGCAACCACCCGAAATTCAGGGCAAGGGGGATTAAGCGATGAACGAAGTGGCACGCACCGACGAATCCGGGCTTTGGTATGCCGAGGTTCCGCGCTCGATCACCAAGTTCATAGTGATTGGGTTAGCCATGCTGATCATCTGTTTTGGTGGCTTCGGCGTCTGGTCATTCCGCGCACCTCTGGCGGCTGCGGTCATCGCGCAAGGCAGCTTTGTCGCCACCGGTCGTAATAAAATCGTGCAGCACCTGGAAGGTGGGATCATCGAGAACATTCTGGTCGCGGAAGGAGAATCCGTTCAGGCCGGACAGATCATGATGACATTGGACCAGACCTCGGCCGAGGCCAATGAGCGCGAGTTGTTCATCCGCAAGATCCGCCTTCAAGCGATGACTGAGCGGCTTCTGGCCGAGCACAGCGAACAGGAAAACCTGGTGTTTTCGCCACCGCTGATCGAAGCGTCAGACGACGTTGAGGTCATGACGATCCTCGATAATCAGAAACTCAGCTTTGATGTTTCGCGCAAGACTTTACTGAACGACATCGCCCTGCTTCAGCGTAACATGGAGGCATTGAAAATCCGTGCCTCGGGGTTTGAGGCGCAGTTGACCAGCATGGAGCGCCGCTCGGACATATTGAAGGAAGAATATGACACCAAGCTTTCACTGTTTGAGAAAGGGCTTGTGCGCAAAGGCGATCTGAACACGATCCGCCGAGTACAGGCCGAGGCCGAGGGTCAATTGGCACGCCTCCGGGCAGAGACTGCCGAGGTTAATCAGATGTTGATGAAATACGAAGAACAGATTCTGCGGACACGATCAGCTTATCGTGAGGCCGCTCTGGACGAATTGGGCGTTATCGAAGCCGATCTGGAAAGTGTGCGCGAAAAGGCGCGCCAGGCCCGCAGTGTTCTTGACCGCGCTGTGGTGCGGGCGCCGGTCACAGGAACCGTCGTAAGGTTACACCATCACACGCCCGGTGGCGTTATTGAAACAGGCGAACAGATCGCCGAGATCTTACCCGCTGACGCGCCGTTGATTATCGAAGCGCAAATCCCGAGAACCGAGATCGACAGCGTCATAACTGGCCAGACTGCGACGGTTCGGCTCGTGGCCCTCAACCAGCGTACGACGCCTGTTCTGGAAGGTCAGGTGTTCTACGTTTCGGCCGACTCGCTTGTCGAAGATTCTGCTGGCATGCCGCAAGAGGTGTATCTGGCGCGCATCTCGTTGACCACCGATGAGATGAGCCGCGTACGAGGGTTTGTTCCCACGCCCGGAATGCCTGCCGAGATCATGATCCAAACCGAAGAGCGCACATTTGCCGCTTATATCGCCAAACCGGTTGTCGACAGTATGTCACGTGCCTTCAGGGAACATTGATTGCCTGAACCTCTACACCTTCAATTTTCTGCATGTTAGCCTTTGGCGGATCAACGAGCAGGAGAGACGAAGATGGCACAGACGGTCAAGGACATGATGCAAGCAGCGAACGCCGCGGTTGAGCGTATTGGTGCCAGCAAGGCGCAGGAATTGCTGGGACAGGGGGCATTGCTTTTGGATATTCGCGACGCACCAGAACTGGAACGTACCGGTCGCGCCGTTGGTTCGCACCATATCCCACGCGGAATGTTGGAATTTCGGGCTGATCCAGATTTGCCATCTCATGATCCTGAATTGCGCAAGGACAGGGTGATCATCCTGCATTGCGCGTCAGGAGGCCGGGCAGCGCTGGCAGGAAAACTGCTTAAGGATATGGGATTTTCTCATGTCTATAATCTGGGTGGGTACTCAGATTGGGTTGAGGGTGGCGGAGAAACCATCGGTCCGATGGATCGCGGAATGTAGCGACGATTTCTGACCCAAATCAATGCCATGAATATACTAGGGGTGTAATGTCTTGGCCAGAAACCAAACGACAGGACGACTGGCCATGATACGCCTTGCAGCCATGCTATATTCTCTGATCGCTACCGCAATTGCAGGTAGTGCTGTAATCGCCGTTCTGGCCGCCGGGATGGTCAGTTCGGTGGCGATCATTTCGGCGGCCGCTGCAGGTGCTGTTGTTGCCGCACCCGCGTCATGGCTCGTGGCCAAGCGTATCTATCAAGGTGCATGATCAGGCGTTCAGAAAGGTTCTGACGGCCGCTTCGAATTCACGAGGTTTCTCGGCGTGCAGCCAATGGCCTGCGCCGGGAATTTTGGCAAAGCGTGAAGCGGGAAACATCTGACGGATTTGGTCGCGATATTCGGGTAAGACATAATCCGATGCGGCACCAGAAAGAAAAAGAGACGGACCATCCCAATTGCCAGACCCCTCTGGGAAACCCATTATTTTGGGCATTTCATGAGCCAGAACATCAAGATTCAAACGCCATTTCTTGTTCTCGACATCCAGCGATTGCGTGAAGAAACTCTGAAGTGCTTTTTCAACTCCCTGATCCGCCAGCTGCGATTCAGCATCAGATCGTCGTTCAACATGTAACATATCAACAGCGCGCATCGCTTCAATATATTTGATCTGGCTATGTCCGTAGGAAACCGGAGCAATGTCGGCGACCACCAGTTTGCGAACCTTGTTTCCGTGCTTTAGGGCCAGGACCATCGCGGCCTTTCCGCCCATAGAATGCCCGACTACATCTGCGGCACCGCCTATGCTATCGATCACTTCGGCCAAATCCTGCGCCAATTCGGAGTATCCATGCTGATCATTCCAAAAGCTGTAGGCATGATTGCGCATATCGGCTGCGATCACCTGCCGCTCGTCTGACAAGCGCCGCGCAATCACACCCCAGTTTCGCGCCGAGCCATATAGGCCATGCGCAATCAACAAAGGAGGTTGGTCGGTCGGGTCGCCATGGATGATCGTGTTCAACATGGCTATGTGATACCTTCCACCACATGGAACAACCAGCCCCATTGTCGTCAGCATTGAGCGCGGTTAGATTGCCCCGTCAGGAGACGTGAATGTCGCAGGAATTCGATATACAGAGCCAAATCGCGCAGACCATCTTACTGCTGCGTAAAAAGCTTGGTGTGCGGGACAAAACCCTGACAGCATCGGTTCGCCGCGCGAGACGTAGATTGCCGCGTAAGGTCTATAAGCAGGCACTGGTGCTTGCGCAGGCCGAGAAGATGGCAGTTCATCCAAAGCTACGGCTGTTGCTGGATACACCCAAACTTGAGCAGGCCTCGGAGGATGTGCAAAGCCATCTGAATGCTATCAACCTTGCTGACCGGCGCTGGGGGTGGTTTCTAAGCTTTCTGGGGTCGCTTGCTTTGGGCTTGCTGGTTTTGACCGCCGTGTCGATCTTTATCCTCAGGTCGCGCGGCTTGATCTGATTCGCAATTCAGGCGCGATCGCGCAAATGCGAGGCTCATGCAGAGAGCCTCCGGTCGGCTAAAACCCAGATCAGACTTCACACCTCCGAGAACAATATTTTTGAAGCGTTTGAGGCTTGTATTGCCGCATCTGTTTATCTGATGTGCGCCAGCAGATTTTACCAACGACGCTGGATGCATCAGGCACCACTGATTTCTCACGTGTACGTCAATCTATATAGCAAAGCGGCGCCCTCAGGACGCCGCTTTTAATGATCAAAGTCCGGACTTTTCAGAGGTTCGGATAGATCGGAAACTTGGCGCAAAGCTCAGCGACTTCGGCTTTGACTTTTGCTTCGACTGCGGCATTGCCTTCTTCGCCATTGG